>JAYWGR010000017.1:0-90431 GCA_043778145.1 Rhizobacter sp. | reverse complement strand
CAGCGTCAGCACTTTGGCCGAATGGGTGAGCAGTGTTCGACGTGAAGGCATCCAGGGCTCCATGTAGCGCATCAACTGCACGCAACAGCTGCATGCATTTGCAGACAGCATGTGCAGACGGCATAAGCAGACGACATCTGCAGACAAGTACAAGCCGGCATTCATTGTCCACCGCAAGGCCGGTTCGCGCTGAGCATGCAGCCGTGAGGCCCTGTCTGCCGAGCGACCCGATGCCGAACTGCGAAGCCTTGGTCGGCACAGTGAATAACCGGTTGATCTAGAGTGCGCCGATGCCCCCTCAACGCAAGGAGCCGTGCATGACCCCGTTTGCCAAATGCCTTCGCGCTGGGCTTGCCGCTGGCCTGCTGACCGCATCGCTTGCCGAACCGGCCAGTGCCACTGACAGCGACAAATGGCCAGTCGCTGGCCGGCAAGGAATCATTCAGTTCGTGATCGTGCCGACCGAACAGGCGCGGGACCGCGAGGCGTACGCCAAGCAAGTCGAAGAGCTGTGCGAGCCCAACCTCACCTGCTTCATCAACTTCTACACCAACACCGCTGGCGCGCCGCTGGCCGTGCCCTTGCCTGACGCGATCGACAAAGAACCCGCAGCGATCTTTCGCCGCTCGACAAAGCAAGGCGCCGAGCTCTTTCGCTGGAGCTGCCGCATGGCCACGGGCGACGGCGATTGCTTCTGATCGCTCGCCGTGGCCGGGCGATGCACTGCCCGATTCGCTGCCCGGTGCATTGCCCGATGCACTGCCAGCGATCGCCTGAACTGACCCCGCCTGCGCAGCCTGTTCCGTGCCTGGCGCCGCGGTAGCCCCAGCCACAATGGCCCATGACTGGTGACGCTCTACTGCAATCGATATGCGCACGCCTGGAACGCCGCGAGATCGACGCGACAACGTTCATCGAGCAGTGCACCCGCCACGTGTCCGCGACGATTCAGTGCTCGCGTGCCGGCATCTGGCTGTTCCTTCACAGCGCCGAGGGTCAGCGCCTGCACTGCCTCGGACTCTTTGATTCCGACAGCGGCCGCATGACGCGGGTTCCCGATGAAATCGGCTGCCAAGTCAGCGACTACTTCGAAGCACTCCGGCGCGACGGCCATGTGCTTGCCAACGATGCGCAAACCCACCCCGCCACCGCCGGCTTCTTCAACAAGAGCCTGCGCAGCTCGCGCGTGTGCTCGTTGATGACCGCTTGTTTCTCGGTCAACGGCGAACTCTTCGGCGCCTTCACCTGTACCCAGGTCGGGCACCCGGTGGAATGGTCTTCGGCTCAGCTGGCAATGCTCAAGCGCATCGGCGCGCGTGCCAGCCTCGCGCTCGCCAACGGCATGCGTTCGCGCACCGAGACTTTGCCCGCGCCGCTCTGGGATTGAGCGGCAACGCCTTCAGGGCAATGCAGAGCAACTGAGGGCGACTCAGGGCGACTCAAGGCAATCGCGGGCCGAGACCGGTGTTGACACGCCAGATGCCGTCTGGCACGCCATCGGGGTAGGTGTCAGTCGCTGGCACCAATCGGTTGTAGTAGATGTAGGGCCCGTCATCGAGGATGAAAAACTCGGGGTCGAGGCGCAAGCGGTAGGGCGTCGTGCTGTTGGTCAGCATGCGGAAGTCAGCGTTCAGCGGATCGATGCCGGTGATGGCCAACTGCGTCGGAATGCTGTGGTCAAAGAACTTCGGGCTCGAGTTGACCGTGGTGAACACATAAGACCGGCCGTTGTGAACAAAGGGCTCCGGCGAGAAGAAGAACGGCAGCGCCGATGGGCCCGTCACGGTTTTGATGAGCGTCCAGCGCGCCACGCCGTCTGAGCCGATCAGCTTGCGATAGATGCGAATCTCCTGGCGGAAGTTCGCCATGGTGAAGAACACGTATTCGTTGTTGAACTCGGGCGCGCGGAACATGAAGCCGCCGTACTTTCCGACTTCGTCGAACGTCAATTGCTCGAGCGTGTTGGTGTCGGTGTCGAACGTGAAGACCTGGTCCACGAGCGTGGGGTCTGTTGCCAAGTGGCCCTGGAAGATGATTTTGTGCGTGCCAGGTACCCAGCGGCGCGAGTTGCCGCCAGTGAGTTGGCTGATCGGCATCTCGTGCTCGACATCAGGCTCTGACATCTTGCGCCAATAGAGCGCTGTCTTGTCGGCCTTGATGTAGTTGATGCGCGGGTCGGGGTCGTTCTCGACTTGGGTGCCCTCGGGCGTGGCGCGGCCGAGTGAGTTGGCCAGCACCCGAGTCGTCCAGCTGCCATCGGGCTGCTGCGTGGCGACTGCGATTTGCGCGCTGTCGGTGCTGTGCGGCACGCCGTCGAGGTAGCGGGTGTAGACCACTTGCGAGCCGGCCGAAGAGATCATCCACTCCGGGCCGTTGCCGAAGTCGGCCACGGGTGCGGTGTTGGTGTCGATCAACAGGCCATGGCCATTGCTCGGGATGTAGAGGCCGGTGTGGGGGTCGATGTCGTTGAGCCAAAGGTTGCCGTCTTGGTCGGTGAAGGCCCAGCGCGAGTTGCCTTTGCCGTAGTTGCAAGTGGCGCAGTTCGCGCCCTTGCGGCCCCAGTCGTATTCGTTGTCCGGAATGATGGCTTTGGTGACTTCGAATTCGGGCAACGAGGTGCTGCCCGCCGTGGCGCCGGGGTCCGACGGCGCAGGGGCTGGTACGGGGGCTGGCGCGGGCGATGCGCCTGGCGCAGGGGCTGGCGCTGGTGATGGCGAAGCGCCGGGAGCCGGAGCCGGAGCCGGCGCTGGTGATGGCGAAGCGCCTGGAGCTGGGGCAGGCGCGGGCGAAGCGTCTGGCGCTGGACCGGGCGCAGGCGATGCATTCGGTGTCAGCACAGGGCCAGACGCATCGGGTTCGGGTGCTGATGCGGGCGTGGTCGGCCCGGAGACGACGACGGTCGGTGGCAGATTGACCAAGACAGCGCCGCTGCTCGACGAGCCTTCAACCCCGGTAGCCGCCGCGGCGTCGCTGCTGCCGCCACCGCCACACGCGCTCAACAGCGCGCTCACGGCCAAGCCGGCTGCGGCGAGTGCCTGCATGCGTTGCGGTGATATGGGCCGAGCCCGCGGTGGTGTCGTGTGCTTCATCTACTGGCCTTGCAAATCGTGAGCCTGCCAAGTTGGCAGGCCATTGCTGGAAATCCTGGCGATGCGAGAAAACTCCCGGCAATCGTTCACATCAATGTGACGAGCAACTTTACGCGGGCGTCGCTTTTCAGCCCGTGGCCGCCTCGCCGATGGCCGACCCGCGCAGTCGGATAGGCACTCAAGCCACGCAGTTAGCATTGGACGGCCCGAGCCCCACGGGTGCCCATCCCACGCATCGAACCCGTGCCGACACCCGATCCGCTGCGCGTCACGCCGGCCGCCCCCGCTTCATCACCACCACTTGCCACCGCCCTCGCGTATTGGATTGCGCTGCTGGCGCTGGCCGCCATCTGGCTCGCCACGCTCGCCGGCCGCTCGCTGATCAGCGCTGACGAAGGGCGTTATGCGTCGATCTCGCTCGCTATGCTGCAAAGCGGTGACTGGATCACGCCGCGGCTCAATGGGCTGCTCTACTTCGAGAAGCCGCCGCTGCAGTACTGGGCCGGCGCGGCGAGCATGGCGCTGTTCGGCGTCAATGAATTTGCGGCGCGGCTGTGGCCGGGTTTGGCCGGCTTGGTGATGGTCTTGCTGCCCGGCTACACCGCAGCGCGCTTGTGGGGCCACCGCGCCGGTGTGCGCGCCACATTGCTCGGCCTGGGCACGACCTGGATCATTCTCAACAGCCACTTCTTGTCGCTCGATGCGGGCCTGAGCGCCGCGCTCACCTTGGTCTTGTGTGGCGTGCTGCTGGCGCAAGCCGCTGGCACCGCAGGCCAGCCAAACACCCAAGCGCGCTGGATGCTCGCGGCCTGGGGCGGCATGGGTCTGGCGATCATGAGCAAAGGCTTGATCGGCCTCTTGATTCCGGGTGCGGTGCTGGTGCTGCACAGCCTTTGGCGGCTCGATGCATCGATCTGGCGGCGTCTGAATTGGCTGCCCGGCGTGGCCTTGCTGCTGGCAATCACACTGCCTTGGTTCATCGCGGTGTCGCTGCGCAACCCAGGTTTTGCAGAGTTCTTCTTCATCCACGAGCACTTCCAGCGCTATTTGAGCAACGTGCATCAGCGCGAAGGCGCTTGGTGGTATTTCGTGCCTTACCTCGTGGTCGGGTTTCTGCCGTGGACGAGCGCCCTGCCCTGGCTGCTGGTGCCGCGCCGCAGCGATTTCGCGCGCAGCTGGCTCTGGCTTTGGGCGGTGTTCATCTTTGCTTTCTTCAGCGCATCGGGGTCGAAGCTGCCGTCCTACATCTTGCCGATCTTCCCGGCGCTCGTGCTGCTGCTGACGCGGGCCACCAGCGCGCTCGGGCAGCGCTTCTCACGCTGGCACCTGGCTGTGCCGGTGCTGCTTTGGGCGTGCGCTGGCATCGCAGCGACGCAGGCAGAGCGCTTCTACAACGCCGACACGCCGCAGGCCGCGATCGACGCGCTGGCCCGCGGGCTCGGCATCGGCTCGGTGCTCTTTCTCGTGGCGGCAGCACTCGCCTGGGCAACGGCGCGCAAAGGCAGGCTCACCACCGCGCTCGGGCTCGTGGCCGTGGCGCACGCTGCCGCCACGCTGATCGTGATGGCCTCGCACGACACCTTCGGCCAACTCAAGAGCAGCGCTGGCATCGTCAAAGCCTTGGCACCGCAGATCGATGCGCAAACGCCCGTCTTCTCAGTGCGCAGCTACGAGCAGACGATGCCGTTCTACCTCGGCCGATCGACCGTGTTGGTCGACTATGTCGACGAGTTCGCTTTCGGCGAGACGCACGAGGCAACCCGCTGGATACCGACGCTTGCCGAGTTCACCACGCGTTGGCAGCGCGAACCGCGCGCGGCTGCCTACATGGGGCCAGACACATTCGCCGAGCTGCAGCGGATGAAGCTGCCGATGCGCGTGGTCTTCGAGGACTCGCGGAGAATCGTCGTCGTCAAGCCCTGATCTCTCCGCCCATGACCACCGACTTTTTGCCCTTCACCCGCCCCCAGATCGACGAAGAAACGATTGCCGACGTGGCCAACGTGCTGCGCTCCGGCTGGATCACCACCGGCCCGCGCTGCCAAGCCTTCGAAGCGGCGCTCTCCGCGCGCTTCGGCGGCCGCCCGGTGCGGCTTGCGGCATCGGCCACGGCCGCGCTCGAGATGGCATTGCGTGTGGCCGGCATCAATCCGGGTGATGAGGTGATCACCACGCCGCTGAGCTGGGTTGCCACCGGCAACGTGATCCTTGCGGTAGGCGCGGTGCCGGTGTTCGTTGACGTCGATCCGGCCACGCGCAACATCGATTTGTCGCTGATCGAGGCGGCGATCACCCCGCGCAGCAAAGCCATCATGCCGGTCGATCTGGCCGGCTTGCCCGTCGACCGTGACGCGCTCTACGCCATCGCCGAGCGGCACAAACTGCGTGTGATCGAAGACGCCGCGCAAAGCATTGGCGCGCGCTCGAATGGCCGCGAGATCGGCCAGAGCGGTGACCTCGTCTCGATCAGCTTTCACGCCAACAAGAACCTCACATCGGCCGAAGGCGGCTGCCTCGTGATGAACACGCCTGAAGAGGCGCGCCTCTTCGAGAAGCTGCGCCTGCAAGGCATCACCCGTTTTGCTGACGGCAGCATGGACTGCGACCAACTCGGCGGCAAATCCAACCTGACCGACGTGGCCGCAGCCATCGGCCTCGGCCAGCTCCGCCAGATCGACAGCTTCACTGCGCGCCGGCACGTGCTCGCACACCGCTACTTCGACCTCATCGACCGCAGCTTGGGTTTGGCACTGCCGCTCGCCGACTTCACCCACAGCAATTGGCACATGTTCCAGGTGCTGCTGCCTGAAGACCGGCCGAGCGCACACCGGCCCGCGTTCATCGCCGCAATGAAGGCCGAAGGCATCGGCATTGGCGTTCACTACCCGGCGATGCACCTCTTCTCGCTCTACCGCGCGCGCGGCCACCGCGACGGCGAATTTCCGATTGCCGAACGCATTGGTCGCAGCATCGTGACCTTGCCCTTGTTCCCCGGCATGCAAGACAGCGATGTCGACCGCGTCTGCGCGGCCCTGCAACGCGTGCTCGGCGCAGCACCTCAAAGCACATGACGCCCATGGAACGCCACGCCGAAATCGATCTGCAATCTGCTGCCGCCTTGCCCGTGAGTGACATCGCGCTCAGCGTCGTCATCCCGGCCTACAACGAAGAGCTCGGCCTGCAAGCACTGTTCGACCGGCTCTACCCCGCACTCGATGCGCTGGCGCTGCGCTACGAGGTCATCTTCATCGACGACGGCAGCAAAGACCGCACCGCGAGCCTGCTCGCCGGCCAGTTCGAGCGCCGGCCTGATGTGACGCGCGTGATCCTCTTCAACGGTAACTTCGGCCAGCACCGCGCCATCTTGGCGGGCTTCGAGCATTGCCGCGGCGAGCGCATCGTCACGCTCGATGCCGACCTGCAAAACCCGCCGGAAGACATCGTCAACCTGCTTTTGGCAATGGACCGTGGGCACGACTACATTGGCTCGATCCGCCGCCAGCGGCAAGACGCCACTTGGCGCCGCTGGGCAAGCCGCAGCATGAACCGCTTGCGCGCCGGCATCACCCGCATCGAGATGACCGACCAGGGCTGCATGATGCGGGCCTACAGCCGCAACATCGTGGCGCTCATCAACCAGTGCGGCGAGATGAACACCTTCATCCCTGCGCTCGCTTATCAGTTCGCGCGCAAGCCGACTGAGATTGAAGTCGGCCATGAAGAGCGGCACGCTGGCGAATCGAAGTACTCGCTCTACAGCCTGATTCGCCTCAACTTCGATCTGATCACCAGCTTCTCGATCGTGCCGCTGCAGTGGTTCTCGATGCTGGGCATGGGGATCTCGGTCGGCGCGGGCTTGCTGGTGGTGGTGCTGCTCGGGCGGCGCATCATCATCGGGCCGGAAGAAGGCGGGCTCTTCACGCTGTTTGCCATCGCGTTCTTTCTGATCGGCTTGGCGCTCTTCGGCATTGGCTTGCTCGGTGAATACATCGGCCGCATCTTTCAAGAAGTGCGCTCGCGGCCGCGCTACGTGATCAGCGCCATCTTGGAGCGCAAGGCTTGAGGTCGCCTGCCGTCGTCTTCGGCTACCACAACGTTGGCGCGCGCGGCTTGCGGGTGTTGCTGGATGCCGGGGTCGACGTGCGGCTCGTCGTCACGCACACCGACAACCCGAACGAAGCGATCTGGTTCGAGAGCTTGGCCGCCGTGGCGGCGGAATACGGCATCAACTGCATCACGCCGGCCGATCCAAACACCGCCGAGGTGCTCGCGCAATGCCGCGCCGCGCAACCTGAGTTCTTGTTCTCGCTCTACTACCGGCAGATGCTCGGGGCCGCGCTGCTCGATCTGCCCACACGCGGCGCCTACAACCTGCACGGCTCGCTGTTGCCGCAGTTTCGCGGCCGCGCGCCGGTCAACTGGGCCGTGCTGCACGGCGCCCGCGAAACTGGCGCCACGCTGCATGTGATGGACACCAAGCCCGACCACGGCGCCATCGTCGACCAAGCCGCCGTGCCCATCTTGATCGACGACACAGCACGGCAAGTGTTCGACAAAGTCACCGTGGCCGCCGAGATCGTGCTTGCGCGCGCCGCGCCTCGGCTGATGGCCGGCACGGCGAGCTTCACGCCGCAAGACCTCTCGCTCGGCCGCTACTTCGGTGGCCGCAAGCCCGAGGACGGCCGCATCCCAAGCACGGCGAGCGCCAAGCAAATCCATGACCTCGTGCGCGCCGTGGCGCCGCCCGACTACCCCGGTGCATTCTTCGATGCCGGCGGCACGCGCGCGCTGATCGAACGCACGCGGCTGGTTGATATCACTGGCGACTTGCATCACGCAAGCTTTGCGATGTTCGCCAACGATGCCGCGCTCTGGATCGACGCCGCAGACGGCACGCGCCTGCGCGTGATGAGCTGCAGCATCGACGGCATCGCCATCGATCATCTCGGCTGGGCAGCCCGCTTCGGCCCAGCCCATCGGCTGCGCCCTGGCGATCACGCCGGCAGCGCCGGTTCGGCACTCGCCTAAACTCGCTTTCGCTCACCTCGACACGCCGCAATCGCCAAACTTTGGCGATGCCGCACCCACCGGAAATTCCCTTGCAACACGTTCTGATCCTCGGCGTCAATGGCTTCATTGGCCACCACCTCACCCGCCGCATCATCGAAACCACCGACTGGCATGTGCACGGCATGGACATGCAGCGCGACCGCGTCGAGCCGTGGATGAACCACCCGCGCTTTCACTTCTTCGAAGGCGACATCACGATCAACAAAGAGTGGATCGAATACCACGTGAGGAAGTGCGACGTGGTCTTGCCGCTGGTCGCGATCGCCACGCCGGCGACTTACGTGAGCGACCCGCTGCGCGTCTTCGAGCTCGACTTCGAAGCCAACCTGCCGATCGTGCGCCACTGCGTCAAGTACAAAAAACGCATCGTGTTCCCGAGCACGAGCGAGGTCTATGGCATGTGCGAAGACGAGTCGTTCGACCCCGACCGCTCGCCGCTCGTTTACGGCCCGATCAACAAGCCGCGCTGGATCTACGCCTGCTCCAAGCAACTGCTCGACCGCGTGATTCACGCCTACGGCCAGCAGCACGGGCTCGACTTCACCCTCTTCCGCCCCTTCAACTGGATCGGCCCCGGGCTCGACAGCCTGCACAGCACGAAGGAAGGTTCGAGCCGCGTGATCACGCAGTTCCTCGGCCACATCGTGCGCGGCGAACCGATTCGTTTGGTCGATGGTGGCGCGCAGCGCCGCTGCTTCACTGACATCGACGACGGCATCGATGCGCTGATGCAAATCCTCGTGAACCCGGGCGGCCGCGCCAAGGGCCAGATCTACAACATCGGCAACCCCGGCAACGACCTCTCGGTGCGCGAGCTCGCCGAGCTGATGCTCGCGATGGCCGCGGCGCACCCGGCTTACCGCGAACGCGCCGCCGAAGTGACGCTGATCGAATCGACCTCAGAGGCGTATTACGGCGCCGGCTACCAAGACGTGGAGCGCCGCGTGCCGATGATCACCAACACCAGCGCCGATCTCGATTGGGCTCCGCGCGTCGGCATGAAAGAAGCGCTCGCGCGGCTCTTCGATCACTACAGCGATCAGCTCGAAGCCGCACAACAGTTGAACGACTGAGCGCGCCAAAAACAGATGGCGCGCATCGCTCTGAAGATCGACGTCGACACCTGGCGCGGCACGCGCGAAGGCGCACCCGCGCTGGCGAAGGCACTTGAGGCGCATCACGCGCCCGCCACCTTCCTCTTCAGCCTCGGCCCTGACCACACCGGCCGCGCGTTGAAGCGCGCGTTTCGGCCCGGCTTCTTTCAGAAGGTTGCGCGCACCTCCGTGGTTGAACACTACGGCATGCGCACCTTGCTCTACGGCACGTTGCTGCCCGGCCCCGACATCGGCCGGCGCGAAGCATCAACACTGCGCGCCATTGCCCGCGCCGGCTTCGAGACCGGCGTGCACTGCTGGGACCACGTTCGCTGGCAAGACCATGCCGCGACGCAATCAGAAGCCTGGACGCGCGCCGAGATGCAACGCGCCGCCGCTCGCTACACGGAGGTCTTTGGCCAAGCGCCCAAAGTGCACGGCGCCGCCGGTTGGCAGATGAACGAGGCGGCCTTGCGCATTGAGGCCGAGCTGGGCATCACGGTGGCCTCTGACACCCGCGGCGGCCCCGCATTCATGCCGGTGGACACGGCAGGCCGCGTGATCGGCCCAATGCAACTGCCGACCACATTGCCAACGCTCGACGAGCTGCTCGGCCGCGATGGCTGGGACACCAGCAACGTCGACCGCGCGTTGCTTGCGCTCACCGCCAACAGTGGCACGGCCGACCAGGTCTACACGCTGCACGCCGAGCTTGAAGGCCAACGCCTGCTGCCGATATTCGAGCGCCTGCTCGTTGGCTGGCGTGCGCAGGGGCACTGCTTCGTGACGCTCGGCGCGATGGCGGCCGCCTTGGACCCAACGGCCTTGCCCCAGGCCCGCGTCATCAGCGGCGAGGTTCCTGGGCGAAGTGGCACGCTCGCCGTGCAGCAGCCCGCAGCGCAAGGCGTGCGGCCGCCCACATTCGCCTGAGCGCCTGCGGGCGTTGAGCGCTCACGCGCCCGGCTCGTCGCTGGCCGAGGCCGAGGCGGAGGCTGCTGCCGGTGATGCCGGCGCTGGCACCTGCTGCGGCGGCAGCTGCGCAATCCCAAGCGTCGGCCAGAGCTCTGACAAATCGTTGATGCGGTGGTTCGCCTCGGCGCTCGGCTCTACGCGAGGGCGCAGCACTTGCACTGTCGTCATGCCCAACCGGTTGCCGACGGCGATCTCTGAATACGGGTTGTCGCCCACCACCGCAATCTCGTGCGCGCTCCAGTTTTGCTCGGCACGAATCTTCTCGAACAACGGCGTTTTGCCGGGGCCCGCTGCCGGCAAGTGATCTTCAGGGTCGTCAACTTCGATGCCGTCGAAGTGCTCACGGATGCCCAAGGCGTCGACCTTGCTGTCCTGAAAACCGCGAAAGCCGGAAGTCACCAGGTAGCGGCTCAAGGGCAGCAGCGGCACGAGCGGCAGATCGTCGTAGCCGCGGTAGCCCGCGTCCTTTGGCACGGCGAGGTGGCGGAAGGCTTGCGCGCCAGCTTCGGTCATCTCGGGGCTGAAATGATGCTCGGCAGCCACTGTGTAGAACGCGGTGTGCCAGCACGCATCGAATGCGCTTTGCAACTGTGCTTCGGTCAAGTGGCCGGCGTTGGCCTGCCGCACTGCCTCGAAGGCCGGCGCGAACGCCCCTCGGCCGACGAGCGTGGCATCGGCGAGCGTGTTGTCGAGGTCGAAGATCACCGCCTTGAACACGCCGCGGGCCGCAGCCGCCGGCGCAGCTGACTGCGGCTCGCTTGAAGCGGCATCGGCCGCAGCCGGCGCGTTGCCGTCTCGCGGACGGATGCTTGGCGCATCGCCAAGCGGCGCGCCAGGCTGCGCCATGCGCTCCGGCCGTCGGCCGATGTGAACGTCAGCACCGCCCACGCGAAAGGTCGGCGTGGCCAGCGGGTTCGTCGATTGATGCTGCGGATGACCCGGCCGGTACACATGCACGCCGGGAAATTTCAATTGCGCCACTTCTTCAGCCCATGAAGTTTTTGAGGGGCTGAATGGTGCCGAGCTTTTGCTGCTCACCTCTGCAATCAAACGAAGCGATTGGCCGCATGGCGAAGCTGGAGCCGCAAGCACACGCACACGCTCACGCTCACGCGAACGCCGACCCAGCACACCCGGTCCGCGCGTCTGCTGGGTCGCGCTCGTCTCGACGCTATGCAGGCGCAGCGCCTGACGCAGGCTGCGGCGGCGGCGCGGCCGGTGTCTGCGGCTGTCCGGGCATCTGGGGCCCCGGAGGCGTGCGCCGACCGCGGGCCTGAATCGCCTGCCGAATGCGCTCGTCGAGCACATGAAACTCGGCGAGAAGTTTGTCGCACGAGGCTTTGTCGGATTCGCAAAGGCTGCTCGTCTCGACTTCGGCCGCGCCTCCCGGGCTGCGTTTGATCACCCGTTTGATGACCGCCGGATACGCGTAGTAGCCGCTCGGCGTGAACGACCATCGCGCCGCGGCAGAAGGCTCGTCGACCGTGACCCAGCCGTCGGCCGTCATCACGGTCACGGAGTCGCCGTCGCGCGCCTTGAGCGCGGCAAGCGCCTCGGCCACCGTGGCAAACGGGATCGCTGCGCCACCCGCTGGTGCGGCCGCGGTTTGCGCGTTCGCTGCCGCAGCGAGAACGCCTGCGGACAGGCTGATGAGAGTCAACACGGATCGCTGCATGGAGGGCGCCTGAAGCTGCGTTGTCGCGGCCAGCCAATCGCCTTCGATGCGGCGGGGCTTCGCGGGTCGGCTGACCTTACACCAGGCGCCAAAGCCCGATGGCGCCCGATTGCTTTCGCTTGCAGCCACGGCGGCCGACTGCCTCCCGCCCGATGTAGCGACGAGGCGTCGGCCTACAGCGTCCGCTCCGCGGACACGGGATAGTTTCTGAATGTTTCGCAAAGCGACTCTGCACCGACCACCCCACTTTTTTGCGCGCGACTGTCGCCTCGCGCGCCCTGAGTTGGAGATGCCATGGCCCCTTCCCTGATCGCTGACCACGAAGAAAACCCGCACTTCGGCTGGCCCGAAGCATGGGCCCAAGCTGACCGGGCGCCCGCCGAGGCGCTGCCCGCCACGCGCCTGCACGATGCGCACATCGCAGTCTCGGAGCCCATGCGCGCGCTGCAAAAGCACATCGATACGGCAGCGCATTCGGATGCGCCATTGCTCGTGACTGGGGAGAGCGGCAGCGGCAAAGGAGCGATCGCACGGCGCTTGCATGCCGAGGGCGCCAGAGCGGCACAGCCCTTCGTGGCGGTGCGCGGCGCGGCCTTGCCGGCCGAGCTGGGTGCGCGTTTCGAAGAAGCCCGCGGCGGCGTTCTATTGCTTGACGAGATCGGCCCCATTTCGCATGCCGCGCAAACCGCTTTGCTGCATTGGATGGATCTCCACACGGCAACGCCGTTTGGCCAGCCGCACTCGAGCCGGCGCGATGTGCGGCTCATCGCCACAACCCGATTCGACCTGGCCCGCGCCGAGGCAGAAGGCGGCTTTCGCACTGACCTGCGCGCCCGGCTGGCGGCGCTGCACATCCACGTCCCGCCGCTGCGCGAGCGGCTGGCCGACATCATCCCGCTGGCAGAGCACTTCTTGCGCCAGGTCGACTCGCGCCGCCAACTCTCGCGCGAAGCCGCACAACGGCTGATGGGCCACGGCTGGCATGGCAACGTGCGCGAGCTGCGCGAGGTGATCGAGCGCGCTGCAGCGGCCACGCCCAATGCGCTGCTCGAAGCGTGCGACCTCGATTTGAGCGTGAGCATCAGCGCTTCGCCCGCCATGCCGAGCCGAAGCGCTTCAGCGCGCGCGCCGGTGGTGTCGCTGCCCGATGCGGTGGCGTCGCTCGAGCGCCGCATGATCACCGAAGCGCTGCAACGCACCGCTGGCAACCGCGCGGAAGCGGCGCGCGTGCTCGGCATACGCCGGCAACTGCTCTATGCGAAGTTGGCCGCGCTCGGCCTGGGTCTGGGGCGATCGGCCGAGCCATCGGTTTGAAAGCCGGCGCTCGATCAGCGCCATTCCTATCCAAGCGGCCGGCGAGCTGCGCCGTTGTGCCGCGGCCGTCGGCTGCGGCGAGAATGATCGCCCCACGTCATCTCACGGCGCGCCGCTTGGCTTCTGTCTTCATTCGCCTTCTCCGCGACATTTGCTTATGGCCTTTGATCTGGCCACTGCTTGCCGCTGCTGCGCCGCTGGACGACGCGCGCAAGCTGGTCGATGCGAGCGAGGCCCAAGTGCGCATCGACCCCGAGCGCAGCCGCGATCTTGCCGAGCGTGCACTGACCCAACTCTCGCGCCTGCCGCCCGGAGGCGAAGGCACTGCCGGCGCGCACGCCGATCTGCGCATGCGCGCCCAGCTGCTGCTGTGCGACTACCACTCCGAACGCGACCTGGCCGCCGCTGAGCGCGACATCGCAGCCGCCACCACACTGCTGCCGCAAATCAAACGCGAGGGTTTGCGCGCCTCGCTGCTGAGCTGCCAAGGCGCGCTGCGCGAGGGCGCTGGCGACACCACTGAAGCCATTGCGCTCTACAGCCAAGCCGTGGCCGTGGCCGAGACGGCGCACGACCTGGCCATCCTCGCCGACACGCTCTACCTTCGCGGCTACCTGCGCGGCGTGCGCGGCGATTTCTCCAGCGGGCTTGCCGACCTCAAACGCGCCCACCGCATCGCCGAAGAGCAGCGGCTCTCGGAGCACGCGCTCTCGATCCAAAACGCGATCGCAAGCCTCTACAGCCGCCTTGGCGACCACGCGCAGTCGCGCCATTACTACGAGGCAGCTCTGAAGGCTCAAACGGCCTCCGGCCTGGTGCGCGAACAAGCCGTCACCCGCAACAACCTCGGGCGCGCGCTGGAGAACATGCTGGATCTCGACGCCGCCCAGCAGATGTACGAGACCGCGCGCATCCAGAGCCGGCAGATCGCCTACGTTCGCAGCGAGGCTTACGCCTTGCGCGGGCTCGCCAGCGTTGCCAACGCGCGCGGCAAGCCCGAAGCCGCGCTGTCTTTGATCGATCAAGCGGCACAGCTTCAACACGTCATCCCTGACGAGCGCCTCAACGCGCAGCTCTTGATCCAGCGCGGCGTGGCCTTGCGACTGCTGCAGCGCCTGCAGGAAAGCGCCGATGCGCTCGAGGCGGCGCGCGCCATCTTCTTCCGTGCCGATGCGCTCGCCGAGCTGGCCCGCGCGCACCGCGAACTCGCCGCAACCCGCGCCGAACTCGGCGATTGGAAGGCGGCGTATCAGTCGCAAATCGAGTTCAAGCACGTCTCGGATCAACTCTTGGCACAACAGCTCGACGAACGCTTTGCCACCCTGCGCATCGAGTACGACAGCGCCGCCAAAGACCAAGAAATGCGCCTGTTGCAGCGCGAGCAGACCGCCACCGAATACGCGCTGAGCCAAGCCCGCCTGGCCACGCAAGCCCGCGGCGTGGCGATTGGCCTCGGCGCCGTCTTGCTGGCGCTGCTGGCCGCCTTTGCATGGCGCCAGCGGCGCAACAGCAAGGCCATGCAGCAACTCGCCATGACCGATGCACTCACCGGCCTGCCCAACCGCCGCGACGTGCTCGGCCGCCTGGCCGCGCAGCTCCAGGCGAACGAACCTGCGTGCGCGCTGCTCATCATCGACATCGACCACTTCAAGCGCGTCAACGACCAGCACGGCCACCACGCGGGCGACGAAGTGCTCCGCTCCGTGGCCACCGCGCTGCGCGAATCGTGCCGAGATCCGATCAGCGTTGGCCGCTTCGGCGGCGAGGAGTTTTTGGTCATGCTGCCCGAGACGCGGCTCGACGCCGCACTCACCGTGGCCGAGCGCCTGCGCGCGCGCATTGCGCAGCTCGATGTCTCACGCTGGGCGCCCTCGGCGCCAGTGACGATCAGCATCGGCTTGGCCGTGGCCGGGCCCGGCGATGATTCGGCCAGCCTCCTGAGGCGCGCCGACGCGGCCCTCTACGACGCGAAAGACGCGGGGCGCAACCAGGTGGTCGCCAGAGGCGCCAAAGCGTTGCGCACTGAGCGCGTCAGCACATAGCTGCGCGCGTGTTAGCGGAGAAGCCGCACGCGTTGCGGCACCCACGGGCCGCAACGCGCTCGCTGGCTTTCGTTGAGCCGCCCTTCACTTCGTCTTTGGAACAGGGCTGCCGCGAGCTTGCTCGAATACTTCCGTTCCTTCGAAACCTTCAAAACCTTCGAATCCCTTCGCTTGAGCTTGGAGCATTGATCGTGGATAAAAGTTTGACGAGTAGCCTGCACCGCACTCAGCCGCAACTCGCCAACGGTGATCAACCAGGCGCGCCACCACCGCAGAACCCCACCGCCGCCCCGCCCGCGCCCACCGGCCGGCTCTCGGGCTCGCCAATTTTCAATCGGCCACCGGCCGCACCTGAGCCCGAAGCGTTGCCAGAGCCAGGTGCCGACGCGCTTCAAGCGCGACTCGAAAAGATCGCCAGCAAGGAGGCGCCCTACACCGCCAAGAATCTCCGTGCCAACGTGATGCTCAACAACCGTGTATCCACGCTCCAGTGGGACGGCGCAACGCCGTACAGTGAAAAGGTGGTTTGCCGGCACTTCGCGCAGGAGTTTGTCGAACAAGCTGGGCGCAAGCGCAAGCTGGTCGAAACGTTTGAGTCGCCTCGCGCAATCGCTGGCCGATTCGAGTCCAGGTTGAGCGCTGTGCACACCGATTTCGAGAAGGCTGAAGCACTCGCCAAACCAGACTCCAAGCACGTCTTGCGCGAAGATCATCTCGGGCACTACCTCGCCGCGCTGGCCGAATCGCTGCCCAAGCCATGCGCTGAAGGGCAATCCGAAGCCAACTGTCTTTTGAGCACGACCCGCCATGCGATGGCGTTGCACATGGCGCGCAAGTCAAGGGACGGCGCCGAGTACTTCAGCGTCAAGCTCTACGACCCCAACTCGACCGCGAGCTACAAGCGGGTCGAAGCCGGCAGCGTGGAATCACTGCGCAGGCTTGCCTTGCAGGACATGCTCGTCGCCCCACGATTCGGCAGCAGCTACGCCGATACAGAAGGTCGACCGGCGATGTTGATCGCGGTGTGCATGAACCCGCTCTTGCGCCCGAACATGGACCGAAGCATCACAAGCACCTCCATCGATGCGATGCACACGGCGATGAGCGCCGGCTCGCTCGAAGACGTACGCCGAGCGCTCTCGAACCTGGGCTCCTTTGAGGATGGAACGGAGGAGTTCAAAGGCGTGCTCTTCAAGCTGCTTCAAGCCAATTCTCGCTACCAGCATGCGCCGGGCTTGTTCATGGCGCTGATCAACGGACACGTCGAGACCATGCAGGTTTTTGCACAGAGCGTGTTGAGCTCGTCAGCATTGAGCCTTGCGCAGAAGGTCGAACTCATCGCGGCCAAGGCGGGGGATGACGCACCTGCGCTGGCCATCGCCATTCAATACGCCGACGCAAACGCGATTGAAGCCTATGTTGAAGCGGTGCTCAACACCTCGGTCTTCAGCAATAGCCAGAAGGTAGAGCTGATCGCCGCCAGAGACCCACACGGCAGTCCAGCGCTCTTTGTGGCGCTGCGAGAAGGCAAAGCGGCCGCCGTGGCAGCCTATGCCCGCGCCGTGCTGTCATCGTCCGCATTGGCTGACGATCAGAAGGTAGAGCTCCTTTGCGCCAGACACTCAGACGGCACGCCCGGGCTGCGTTCGGCCCTTGAGCAAGAATCGGGCAGCGCCTTGGAGACACTGGACCTGCTGGACACTGCCGATGCTCTCAAGCGGGCCGTAAGAATGTCCAGCTTGAGCCGAGAGCACAAAGCCCAAGTTCTCAATGTCTGAGGCGCGCTGAAAAAGTGCCAGAACACTGGCTGCGCAGGGCCGCTGCCCTCTTCCAACCCGAGTAACCACCGAGCCAATGAACACCTTTTTTCAGCGGCATGTGCTGTCCCGCCTTTGGGCCACTTTCATCGTCTTGGGGCTGGGCCTCGTGGTCTTCGGCGCTTGCACTTACAACCTCGGCTTGCTGCTGATGGCCAATGTCGAATTGCTGCGCAACTACGGCTGGCAGGCGGTGATGGACGGCGGGCTCAAGCAATTCATCGAGCTGGTGCTCACTGGCTACACCGGCATGGCCGCCTACGTGATCTTCAAGAGCTGCGAGCATCGCCTGACCGATTGGCTCTGCCACGGCGAGTGAGTGCGCGGGTTCTCGATCAGCCTGCAGTGCTCCGGCCCGCGACACGCGGGCTCTCCATGATGTGCGCCAAGAACTCGCTCGCAATGGGCGAGAGCCGCTTGGGGTGGCGCCACAGCACGTACCAATTCGAATGAATCGGGAATCCACGAACATCGAGCACCGAAACGGTTTCGGTCGAGAGCGTGGCATTCAACGCGTGGCGTGAAACGATCGCCAAGCCCAAGCCAGCCGCCACGGCCTGCTTGATGGCTTCATTGCCGCCCAACTCAAGCCGCACATTCGGCCGAAACCCGAGCTGCGCGAAATGCGCTTCAGAGGCCATGCGCGTGCCCGAGCCGATCTCGCGCACGATGAACCGCTCAGCAGCCAGGCGCTCTGGTGCGATGCGCCGCTTGCCGGCCAGCGGATGCTCGCGCGGCGCAATCACCACCAGTGGATTCGGCATGAAGAGCTGGCGCTCGAGCGCGATGTCAGCCGGCGGAGTCGACATGATGTAGAGGTCGTCGCGGTTCTCGCGCAAGCGCGCCACGACGCCGTCGCGGTTGAGCACTTGCAGCGCGATCTCGATGTCCGGGTGCGCAGCGCAAAACTTGCCCAGCAAGCTCGGTACGAAGTACTTGGCCGTGCTGACCACCGCAACGCGGAGCCTGCCCTGCGTCAACCCTTTGAGGTTGGCGATCTTCTGCTCGAAGACGGCCCACTCGTCCGACATCGCTCGTGCCGAATCGACCAAAGCCTCACCCGCCGCTGAGAGCACCAGCCGGCGCCCCTCGATTTGGTAGAGCGGCATGCCAACCGAGTCGGCGAGCTCTTTGAGTTGCATCGACACCGTGGGCTGCGTGACATGGCACGCCCTCGCGGCCGCTGTGATGCTGCCCTTCTCGGCCAAGGCCAAAAAGAGTTGCAACTGCCGGAATGTTGCATGCATAGAGTTTTGGTGATGTTGAGTATCGAAACAATCGAATTTACTCGAAGGCCACTCATGCCTAGCATTCGCGCACTCTAAAAACGAAAAGACCTCCGTGAACAATCTTCTCGACCCTGCCATCTTGTTTTTCATCTTCGGCGCCGTCGCCGGAACACTGCGCTCCAACTTGGAGATTCCGCCCGCGATCTCGCGCTTTCTGTCGCTCTACCTGTTGATGGCGCTCGGCCTGAAGGGCGGATTTGCGCTGGCCAAATCGGGCCTCACCGCCGAGGTAGCCATGAGCTTGATCGTGGCGGTGGCACTGGCGCTGTTGATTCCGGCACTCGGCTTTTTCGTGCTTCGCCGCTTGGTGGGCCCATTCGATGCAGCGGCCATCGCGGCAACCTATGGGTCGGTCAGCGCCGTCACATTCATCACCGCGACGCAATACCTCGAAGGTCATCAGATCGCCTACGGTGGGCACATGGCGGCGGCAATGGCGTTGATGGAGTCGCCCGCCATCGTGATGGGCATGCTCGCGGCGCAGGTGCTGCGGCAGCGCGCTGCGGCTTCACCCATCGCTGCGATGCAAGGCGGGAATGCAACGCTCGCGCTGCGCGGCGGCCCATCGTTCCCCATGGGGCAAGTGCTGCGTGAATCGTTCACCGATGGCGCGCAACTGCTCCTGCTCGGCTCGATGGTCGTCGGCATGCTCAGCGGCGAGGCCGGCAAAGCCGCCATGCAACCCTTCTCGGGCGATTTGTTCAAGGGCATGTTGGCGTTCTTCTTGCTCGACATGGGCTTGCTCACCGCACGCAACGCAGGCCAGCTGCGCGACAAAGCCCGCGGCTTGCTCGCCTATGGCGTGGTGGCGCCGCCTGTGCATGCGGCGCTTGCACTGGGCGTGGCCGCGGCCCTCGGTATGTCGGTCGGCAACGGCGCGCTGCTGGCTGTGCTCGCCGCCAGCGCCTCTTACATCGCGGTGCCTGCGGTGTTGCGCCACGCCATGCCGGAGGCCAATCCGTCGCTTTACTTCGGCATGTCGCTCGGCCTCACCTTCCCGATCAACATCTTGATCGGCATTCCGCTCTATGTGAGTGCCGCGAAATGGCTGCTTTCATGAAGCGACCACAGAGCGAACACCGCTCACGCGGTGGCCGCCTGGCCGGCGCGGCATGGCAGTTAGCGCACGCGCGAAGGTGCCACCGACTCGCACGCAGCACCTGAATCGAGCGACTGTGCCTGCGTGATCTGGCTGCCCGCCGGCACGCTGCGCGTGAGCCACACGTTGCCACCGATCGTCGAGCCTTGGCCGATGGTGACGCGGCCGAGGATCGTGGCGCCGGCATAGACGACCACATCGTCTTCCACGATCGGATGCCGCGCGCCGCCCTTTTGCAAGTTGCCTTCAGCGTCGACTTCGAACCGCTTGGCACCCAAGGTCACGGCTTGATAGAGGCGCACGTTGCGGCCGATGACTGCGGTTTCGCCGATCACGACGCCAGTGCCGTGATCGATGAAGAAGCCGGGGCCGATGGTGGCGCCGGGGTGAATGTCGATACCGGTCTCGCTGTGCGCGAGTTCAGCCACGATGCGCGCCAGCAGCGGCACGCCAAGCGTGTAAAGCCGGTGGGCGACGCGGTGGTTGATGACAGCCAACACACCGGGATAGCACAGCAGCACTTCATCGACGCTGCGCGCCGCCGGGTCGCCGCGGTAGGCGGCGATCACATCGCTGTCGAGCAGGCTGCGGATCGCGGGCAGATCAGCGGCGAAGCTTCGCAGCACGGTCGCCGCTTGCGTGTCGACGTCAACTGCCGGGCCGCTGCGTTGCCGGGCCGCTTGCCGCAGCTCAAGGCGCACCTGGCCATGCAGCGCACCGAGCACGGCATCGAGCGTGTGGGAGACGAAGTCGTCTTCGGCGTCGTGGCGCAGGTCGAGCGGGCCGAGGCGCATCGGGAACAAAGCGGCGCGCAGGCCGGTGATGACTTCGGCCAGCACGTCACGCGAGGGAAACTCACGGCCGACAGCGTCGCGCGAGCGATCATGCTCGGCGCGCCACTGCGCACGCGCCTCGCGCAAGCCGCTGACCACGGCGGCAAGCGCCGGTTGATCGATCGGGTGGGTGGGGTTCATCGGCGCTCTCCTTCGTCGTTGGCGTGGCCCAAGGCGAGGCAGCATGACACAGCGGCTTGCGTTGCGCTGGCGTCTGAGTTGCCGCTTGGGTTGCTGCTTGAGTTGCCGCTTGAGTTGCCGCACGGGCCGGAGACTGGATCACGCCTACGATGGCCGATCAACCCCAGGAGGCACCATGAAACTCGTCGGCATGCTCGACTCCCCCTACGTGCGGCGCGTGGCCGTCTCGCTGCAGTTGCTCGGCCTGCGCTTCGAGCACCAATCGCTCTCGCTGTTTCGCACGTTCGAGGCATTTCATCAGATCAACCCCGTCGTGAAGGCGCCGAGCTTTTTGTGCGATGACGGCACCGTGCTGATGGACTCCTCACTCATCCTCACCTACGCCGAAGCCGTGGCGAAACCACGCACGCTGATGCCGGCCGACTTGCCCGCGCTGCAGCGCGACTTGCGCCTCATTGGCTTGGCCTTGGCGGCTTGCGAGAAGAGCGTGCAGATCATTTATGAACGCGCGCTGCGGCCGCTCGAGAAGCAGCACCATCCGTGGGTGCAGCGCGTCACGGGGCAACTGCTCGCGGCCGCAGCCGGCATGGAGGCCGAGCTCGCCGAACGGCCCGCCCCGAACGAGCGCAGCGCGTGGCGCCAAGCGCATGTTGACGTGGCAGTCACATGGCACTTCATGCAGCAGACGATCGCCGCCATCTTGCCGGCAGCGAACTACCCGCGCTTAGAGGCCTTCTCGGCCGCAGCTGAAGCGTTGCCTGAATTCAAGGCGGCGCCGCACGGGGAAGCCGCCTACCCGCAGCGCTGATCAATCCACCCGCCCTCCCCCGATCGCCGCTGCATGACGCGCAATCTGAGCGTCTTCTTGCGAGGGCAACACCCGCACCGCCAAACCCTCGATCCACGCCAGCCCGGCGCAAACCGCATCGCGCACCAGCGCATCGTTCTCGCCGATGCCGCCAGTGAAGACGAGCAGGTCGATGCCGCCAAGCACGGCTGCCATGGCCGCCACCTGCTTGCGAACGCCGAGGCAGAACATCGCGATGGCGAGCGCCGCATCGGGGTTGCTCGCTGCGGCTGCATGCAGCTGCCGCAGATCACTCGCCACGCCCGAGACACCGATCAAGCCCGAGCGGTGGTTGATGAGCGCATCGATCGCTGCGGCGTCCATCGCGCGCTCGCGCATCAGGTAGACGAGCAAGCCGGGGTCGAGATCGCCGCTGCGCGTGCCCATCATGGTGCCGCCAGCCGGCGTCAGCCCCATGCTGGTATCGGCCGAGCGCCCCTGCCGCACCGCCGTGACGCTCGCGCCATGGCCGAGGTGGGCAATCACCAGCCGCTCCGGCAGATCGCCCCCCAGTTGCCGCACGACCGATTCACACGACAAGCCGTGAAAGCCGTAGCGGCGCAGGCCTTCGGCTTGCAATGCACGGTCGATCGGCAGCGTGCGCGCTGCGGCGGGCATGTCGGCATGAAACACGGTATCGAGGCAGGCAACCTGCGGCGTGCCGGCAAACCGCTGCTGCGCCAGCCGGATGACCGCGAGCGCCGCCGGTGCGTGCAGCGGCGCAAACGCGGCCGCGGCTTCGAGCTGCTGCAGCACTGCGGCAGTGATCAATACATGCTGCTGGATGCCCGCACCGCCGTGAACGACGCGGTGGCCAATGACCTCAGGCGCAGGCAACTTGTGCGCGGCGAGCTGGTTGATGATGTCGCGCACCGCTTCGGCTTGATCGCCGATGCTCGCGGCGTCATGCGTGCCGGCCAGCAGCACCTCGGCCCGGCTTTGGCTGACGCGGTAGAGGCCGAACTTCAGCGATGAAGAGCCGCTGTTGAGCGCCAGCACCGCGCGCGGCGGTGCGGCATCAAGCGCGGTGTCACACGCGGTGTCACGCGCGGCATCACGCGCAGGGTCAGATGCGGTGCTCACGCATGCCAGGCCCAATCGCGAATCTCGGGCATGTCATCACCGTGTTCGCCGATGTAGCGCTGGTGCCGCTCGATCGTTGCCCAGTAGCGCGCAGTCGCTTGCTCAACGTGACTCTTCAGGCGCGGCACGCGGCCGATGGCGTCGAGCGCGAGCTGAAAGCGGTCGACGTTGTTGAGTACGGTCATGTCAAACGGCGTGGTCGTCGTGCCTTCTTCTTTGTAGCCGCGCACATGCAGGTTGGCGTGGTTGCGGCGCCGGTAGGCCAGCTTGTGGATCAGTGACGGGTAGCCGTGGAACGCGAAGATGACCGGCCTGTCGGCAGTGAAGAGCGCATCGAAGGCATGGTCATCCAGCCCGTGCGGGTGCTCGCTTGCGGGCTGCAAGACCATCAAGTCAACCACGTTGACGACGCGCACGCGCAAGTCGGGCTCGTACTCGCGCAGCAGCATCACGGCGGCAAGCGTCTCCAGCGTGGGCACATCGCCAGCGCAGGCCATCACCACTTCGGGGTCGGCATGGCCGCTGCTCGCCCATGGCCAGATGCCGGCGCCGATGCTGCAGTGGCGAACCGCGGCGTCGATGTCGAGCCACTGCGCTTGGGGCTGTTTGCCGGCCACGATGACGTTGATCAAATGCCGGCTGCGCAGGCAGTGATCGGCCACCGAGAGCAGGCAGTTCGCATCGGGCGGCAGGTAGATGCGCGCGATGCCGGCCTTCTTGTTGGCCACATGGTCCATGAAGCCCGGGTCTTGGTGCGAGAAGCCGTTGTGGTCTTGCCGCCAAACGTGTGATGTGAGCAGGTAGTTGAGCGAAGCAATGGGTGGCCGCCATGGGATCTCGGCACTCACTTTCAGCCACTTGGCGTGCTGGTTCACCATCGAATCCACGATGTGGATGAAGGCCTCGTAGCACGAGAAGAAGCCGTGGCGGCCGGTCAGCAAATAGCCTTCGAGCCAGCCTTGGCAGAGGTGCTCGCTGAGCACCTCCATCACACGGCCATTGGCATCGAGGTTGAGATCGACCGGCTCAACCTCGGCCATCCACGCTTTGCCGCTCACGTCAAACACGGCATCGAGCCGGTTCGAGGCCGTCTCGTCAGGGCCGAAGAGGCGGAAGTTTTGCGCATCGAGGTTGCGCCGCATCACCTCGCGCAGCAGGCCGCCAAGCACGCGCGTGGCCTCGGCGTTGACGCTGCCTGGCGCCGGCACGGCCACCGCATGCTCGCGGAAGTCGGGCATGGCGAGTGGCTTGAGCAGCAGCCCACCGTTGGCATGCGGATTGGCACCCATGCGCTGCCGGCCGGCGGGTGCGAGCGTGGCGAATTCATCGCGAAAGCGGCCACCCTCATCGAAGAGTTCTGCGGGGTCGTAGCTGCGCAGCCAGTCGTCGAGCAACTGCAGGTGATCGCCCTCGCCCACGTGGGCGATCGGCACTTGGTGCGCGCGCCACGTGCCTTCAACCGGCTTGCCGTCCACCAGCTTCGGGCCCGTCCAGCCCTTGGGGGTGCGCAGCACGATCATCGGCCAGCGGGGGCGATCCGGCGTGTCGTTGGCGGCGAGATCGCGGGCGTCGCGCTGGATGCGTTCGATCTGCGCGAGGGCATCGTCCATCGCGGCGGCGAGTTGTTGATGCACGAGCATCGGGTCGTCGCCCTCCACGAACAGCGGCTCGTGGCCGTAGCCCTGCATCAACGCGGTGAGCTCCTCGCGCGGGATGCGCGCAAGCACGGTCGGGTTGGCGATCTTGAAGCCGTTCAAGTGCAGGATGGGCAACACCGCGCCATCGCGTGCCGGGTTCAAGAACTTATTGGAGTGCCAGCTCGCAGCGAGTGGGCCAGTCTCAGCCTCGCCATCGCCGATCACGCAGGCCACGATCAAGCTCGGGTTGTCAAACGCGGCGCCATAGGCGTGCGCGAGCGCGTAGCCGAGTTCGCCGCCTTCATGAATCGAGCCCGGCGTTTCGGGTGCCACGTGGCTGGGTATGCCGTGAGGCCACGAGAACTGGCGAAAGAGCCGCTCCATGCCGTGGCCGTTTTGTTCGATCGCCGGGTAGCGCTCGGTGTATGAGCCTTCGAGGTAGCTGTTGGCCACGATCCCCGGGCCGCCGTGCCCTGGCCCGATCACGTAGATCATGTTCAGGTTGTGCTGCACGATCAAGCGGTTCAGGTGCACATAGAGCAGGTTGAGCCCCGGCGTGGTGCCCCAATGGCCGAGCAGGCGGGGTTTGACGTCAGCGAGCGCCAACGGCCGCTGCAAGAGCGGATTCGAGCGCAAATAGATCTGGCCGACGGAGAGGTAATTCGCCGCGCGCCAGTAGCCGTGCATGCGGCGCAGCAGCTCGGGCGCGAGAGGGTCGCTCATCAGGCGCGGGCCTGCAGGCGGTCTGGGGGCAGCGACACGCCAGGCGCCTGCACCTGCAACTGCATCGGCCCTGGCATGGGCACCGGCGCAGGCACGCACAGCGTGAGGCCGAGCCCCGCCACCAGCTCAGGTGAGGCTCGCGAAAGCACGGCCGCGGCATCGATCACCAGTTGTTCAAGCCGGCCGCGGTGCGCGATCTCTTGCGCCAGCATCACATGGACCTGCCCGAGCGCATCGACACACTCCAGCACCCCGCGGCGGAGGTGAGCATCGGCCTGTTCGGCCATGACGGGCGCAGCCGGGCGATCGGCCCCATTGGCCAATGAGCGCAAGCGGGCTTTGACGGCGCAGAGCAAGGCATCGAGGTCACCCAGCACGACTTCGGCAGTACGCGGAGATGCAGCGAGTGTGTTCATTCTGCCGTCGGGTTGGAGGTTCATTGGCGACCTGAGAAAGCTCGCAAGATAGGTGCGCGAACAGTGCCCGTCTGTGCGGTAACGCACGCTGCAGCCTATCACCGCGTGGGCGCGGCACGATCAGGTGCGAGGGTTTGCGAGTAGGAGAGGCGGTCGGCCGCATAGCAGTGGCACGCCGCTGCTTCAAGGCCCGCGCGGTCGAGCACGGTCAAGGCACCGCGGGTGTATTCGATCAAGCCGCTGCGCTGCAAGGAGCCCGCCGCCGCCGTGACACCAACTCGCCTCACACCCAGCATGTAAGCCAAGAACTCATGCGTCACGTGAAAGTGATCGGCATGCGCGCGGTCCTGGCTCATCAACAGCCAGCGCGCGAGCCGCGGGCCGATCTGGTGGAAGCGCAAGCACGCGGTGGCCGCAGCCAATTGCACCATCAGCACATAGAGATAGCGATTGACGCAACGCTGCAGCGGCGCGCTGCGGGCAAGCTCCGCTTGGAACGCCGCCGCGCCAATGCGCCGCGCCATGCCCGGGCCTTGCACCAGCGCGCGCAATGGCGAAATCGCGACGCCGAGCGCCAAGTTCGAACCCAGCATGCCCTCCCGGCCGATCATGCCCACCTCCAGCCCAGGGTGGCCTTCAGTCACCGTGATGAGCGAGATGAAGCCGTCGGTCGGGAACCAGACGTGTTGCGTGGTGTCGCCGGGTTGGTAGAGCACATCGGCCAACACCAACTCGGCGGGCTCGCAAAGCGCAATCAAACGCAGGCGATCGGAGCGCGGCAGCCGTTCGATCAGTTGGTTCTCGACGCTCGGCAAACTGCACTCCCGGTGTGAAGTGCCCACTGTGAACGATGCACCGCCGCTTGACTGTCTGGCAGCACACATAGCGAGCCCAACAATGAACCGGGTGACGCAGCTGGCCCAACAGATGGCGCCTCATCTCGCGTCTGCTACTCAGTGCAGTTCGCATCAGCGGGCTGGCTTGGCGGGCAGCAGCCGGTCGTACTCGCGCTTGACCACGGCATAGCACTCACAGGTGCGGCTCTCCAGACCTGCGCGGTTGAGCACCTTGATGCGCCCTCGCGCATAGCTGATCAAGCCGGCCTCTTGCAACTTGAGCGCACCTTCGGTCACGCCTTCGCGGCGCACGCCAAGCATGTTGGCGATCAGCTCCTGCGTCATGATCAGCTCGTTGCCCGTCAGGCGGTCCAGGCTCAGCAGCAGCCAGCGGCAGAGCTGCTGATCAAGCGAGTGGTGGCGGTTGCACACCGCCGTTTGCGCCATCTGCGTGATCAAGGCTTGCGTATAGCGCAGCAGCAAATGCAGTACCGGTGCGCGGTGAAACTCTTCTTTGATCGTGTGCGCCTTGAGTCGATAACCCTTGCCCGCACTCTGCACCACGGCTCGGCTCGGCGTTGACTCCCCGCCCATGAAGAGCGAGATGCCGACCAAGCCCTCGTTGCCCACCACCGCAATCTCGGCCGACGCGCCGTTCTCCATCACATAAAGCAAAGAGACGATGGCCGTGGTGGGGAAGTAGACGTGGCTGAGCGTCGTGCCAGATTCATAGAGCACCTGCCCAAGCGGCATGTCGACTGCTTCGAGCAGCGGCTGCCAACGCAGCCACTCCGCCTCGGGCAGTGCCGCGAGCAGGTGGTTCTTTCGGGGGTCAAGCGTGAGAGGCATGGCAAATCCAATCCGGGTTCAAAGGAGCCCTGTCGGCTTGCGATGACAGAGTGTCCCGCCCCAGTTTAGGCAGGTCAAGCGGGCTTGTATGTTCGCTAGCGCACAGAGCAACGGCGACTTGGGTCAAGAGGGAAAACGCGGCATATCCCCTTCATCAATCAGTGCGCGTAAGCCCGGGCCAAAGAGCCCTCGCAAAGCGCAATGCACCTGCCTAGAATGTTTTTGGCTACGAGTCGCGGGAGCGGCCAAGGCCGTCGAATCGACACAAAAACTTCACAGGAGATTTGCGACCATGAGGAAGACACTTTCACTCGCACTCGCCGTCACACTGGGCACGGCCGCGTGTTACCCGTTGCAGGCCATGGCCAGCACTTACGACTTCACATTCAGCGGAGGAGGCGTCAGCGGCTCGATCGAACTGACTTACGGCACCGCGACTGACGCCAAGTACGCGCAGGCGTACCAAGTCACAGGCATCAGCGGCAGTTTCTCTGACTCAAACATTGGCATCGTCAATGCATCGATCCTCGGCTTGGTCGCGGTGAATCACGCAACGCCCGAGGCTGATAACTTGCTCGCCCCTGCGCAGTTCAGCCGCTTTGCAGTGGCAGCGGGCACGTCGCCAGAGTCGCACGGCTTTCTGACCTACGACAACCTCTTCTGGCCCGGCGGTTCGCCCGCCACCGCGAGCGACTATCCCGGCGCCGGCGGCTTTCTCGACATCTATGGCTTGATGTTCCGCATTGGCAATGGCCGCGTGGTCGACCTCTGGAGCAACGGCATCTTCGGGCCGCCGGGCAGTGCGCCCATCGAATACGGCGTGGGTGTGGCCACGGTCGACACGATGCTGGACTATGTGCCGGCGGGCATATCCGCAGTGCCAGAGCCGGAGTCTTTGGCGATGCTGCTTGGCGGTTTGGGATTGGTGGGACTGGCCTTGCGCCGGCGCGCGCAGCGCTGAGACTCAATCAAAAGTAAGCCCGAGCCCAGCGCTTCTCCGCGACGGGCCGTTTGCATCGCTGCGCCCTATCGCCGCTGCTTACTTGACCGTCGTGCCGCTGCCGGAACAATGCCGGCAGCGCCCACACACAAGAGCAGCCAGGTGGCTGGCTCAGGGATAGTGGGTACGGGCTCAACGCTGGCCGCCGCACTCAGCGCGAGTCGAATTGCCACTGGTCCAGCGGTGCTGTTTTGATATGTGAACGAGTAGGGCAGCACCTGCCCGGCTTGATCGCCGACGACAAATACATTCGACACAGCCAGGCTGTTGGCCACGACGTCGATGGAGGTGCGGGCGAACACGTCGTTGCACGGATCACAAACGGCTCTCGCGCTGAACGTCGCCGTCAGCGTCAGAGCCGAATAGGGACTCAACGCAACGTTGGCAAAGCTGTTCAGCGACGCGTAGGCGTATGAACCCGCCGGGTCCGCCGTCGTCTGCACTGCAAAGTCAGTTCCTGTGGCGGTCAAGGTCGCGGGCAGTGCCACGAGCGAGGTGGCAGGCAAAAATTCGACGGTCGTGCGCAAGTCACTGTTGGGAATGCTCCCGCCGTAGACGATGTATTGCGCGTAGGCAGAAGTGGGATCCATCGTCAACGTGGGTAAAACACCGTCGGAGATATCCAGATCCGAAAGCGTGATCCCGAAGCCGGCGATCTCTGCTTCAGCGGAAGGCGCCGCCCAGCATTCCGAATTCAGGGCGAATGCGGCGAGTGCAGCACTCGTGGTGAGTGCGATTCGTGCGTTCATGGTCACCCCTTTTTTGAGAGTTCATCGTGCGCGCGAGCGGCGCATTGACGCGGCTCACGCGACCCTTGTTTCCCCTGACTCGAAATCGACCACTGCCGTGCGCGCGCGCCGAGAAAATCGAGTCTGTGCTTTCTCGATGATGCTGCGCGGTTTGGGCTACTCTGACCGGCGATGCGCCAGCGCGAGCAGCGCTGAGATTCAAACCAAACCAAGCCCGAGCCCGCCGCTTCTTCGCGACGGTTTTTTAGCATCGCTGCGCCCTATCGCCGCTGCTTACTCGCCCGTCGTGCCACTGCCGGCACAAGGCCGGCAGCACCCACACAAAAGAGCAACCAGGTGGCTGGCTCAGGGATGTTGGGTACGGTCGAAACATTGGCCCCAGCACTCAGCGCGAGCCGAATTTCCACGGGAACAGCGGTGCTGTTTTGATATGTGAACGAATAAGGCAAAACCTGCCCAGCAGCGTCACCGGCGAAAAAGATGTTCGACATTGCCAGGCCATTGGCCGCGACGTAGACCGAGGCATTAGCGCTAACAAATTCGCACGCATCGCAAACGGCTCTCGCGCTGAACGTCGCAGTCAGCGTGACCGCCGAATACGGGCTCAACGCAAAGTTCGCATAACTGAACAGCGTCGCGTAGACGAATGCATTTGCCGGGGCCGTCGCCTGCACCGCAAAGTCAGTTCCTGTGGCGGTCAACGTGGCGGGCAGTGCTGCGAGCGATTCCACAGGCAAAAACTCGATGGTCTCACGCACCTCACTGTTGGCAATGCTGCCGCCATAGACGAAGTATTGCGCGTAGGCAGAAGTGGGGTCCAAAGTCAATGCTGGAGGAACACCGTCAGAGGTACTCAAGTTCGAAACCGCGATCCCGAAGCTGGCGATCTCTGCCTCAGCGGAAGACACTGCCACCGCCAAGCGCGGATTCGCACCATTTGTGGTGGTGCGCTCGTCTCCGTGCAGATTCTTGCTTCAGGGCGCAAGCGGGAATTGCACGCGATGCCTCTTCGAGGCATCAGTCGCAAGCTCCTGAACTCAAATGCGACTAGATGAAGTGGACGCGCTTCGCGCGGCCTGGTAATGGGAGACGTTCCGATGCGTGGACGTACCCCATTATTCTCTAGACCCGCGCGAAAGAAGGAGTGGTGAATGACTCCACTCAAACAAGCGCGCTGGCTTATTCCGTGCCGTTGACTGCGTAAAAGCGGACAGATCTGATTCCCCCTGACGAGTTATTAAAAGAGACTGACGGGACTGTCAAGCCTGGAGTGCCACCGAATTGCGGGGTAGCCGACAATGCGGGCAAATCCCAACCGCCTGAAAGGCCTAGCACGCTGTAATACGACTTCCGCGTCCCGGTCCAGTTGTTGGTCTGCCAGCCATCGAGATTACTGACCCAGCCGCACGGACTTCTTCCGCAACTTGGTGCCGAGAGCCAGAACCGAACGCTGGTCATTACGGCATCGTTACTCGTAGTCAGATCGATAGATCCAACGGGTGTATTGCTGAGGGAGTTATAAATATTCCTTGTGTAGCGGCCTTTATAGCGAAGGCACCATATTCCGGTCGTGCCGTTGGAGTTCCTGAAGGCATATGTTGCGCGTAACGTGGTTGAGGAGTCGTGAGCATCGCAACTCTCGTGGTTGGGAACAATCTTCGAGCTTTGATGGGTGAAGTCGAAAGCGGCTGCCAAACTCGACGCAGCGAGCAAGCAGGTGCCGATGGTTGCTTTCAGCAGCAGAGTTTTTCCAAGGTCAGATACTTGCAACTTCTTCATGGATTTTCTCCAATTTTGCCGCACTTTTCGGTGCGCGGCCTACCGCTCGCTCAACAATTGAGCTGAAACATTTCGGCGCAACGGAACAACAGGCGCCAATTTAGTTTACTGATATAAGCGATCTCGGGCCGAATCCTTTAAACCTTCCTTCGCCACAATCATTAACATATCACTGCGTCTCCCACGCCAACAACTTAGTATGTAACGTGCGCCTTGCCGTGGTGGAGCGTTTACCGATATTCTCAATGCCATGAGGCTAGCAGCGTCATTAGCCCATGGTCAACGGATATTTGATTGACGCCAGATCGAATGTGGCGTCGGTCACGTTAATCAACCGAAACGGGCATTCCCCTGGGCCTCGGCCGCGAACTAACGGGGTATCTGATTCGAAATGAGCCTAACCGTTAAAAATGACGCGCTTGGGCGTTGCCGGGCAGCGGAAAACCTCCACGACGAGACGCACGGCAAGGTCGGCGAAGTCAAAACGGCGGTTGAATCTGTGGGAGAACGCACGGAAGTGGCGGCCAACGTACTTGGCGTATCCGAAGGCCTTATAGGCGCCCGAAATCATCGTCTTGGCGATTGCCAGGACCGCGTTGACCCACTTGAACTGTGGCGGTTTGCGGGGCTTGCCTTGTCCCACGACTTTGCCGATGTGAGTGCGGCCGGCATCGCTGACGGCTGCAAAACAAGCCAGGCCATCGCTCAGTACGCTGGCGCTTGCGGTCAAGTTGGGCACGAGTCCAGGCGCAAATCACCTGAGCCGTGAAGCCTGGCACCGCGGTGCGCTTTGTACAGAGCGGGTTGCCGGCGTCATTGAGCGAAACGGCTGCGACGAAAGATCCCTTGTTCTCCACGCCGCGGCCAGGCTTGCCCTCAGCCACGCTCGCCGTCAATACAAGCATCGTCTGCATTCACTGCACCGGACAGGCGCTGCTGGTCATCGTGCCCTGCCATGGCCGCCATGATCTTGTGGTGCATCCGCCAGGCCGTAGGGCAGGCCACTCCGATGTAGCGCTTGAGCTCAAAGGCAGACAAACCGCCGTTGGCCTGGCTGATGAAGTGACTCACCAAGAACCAGTTCGTCAGCGGCAGCTGGATGGGTGCTGCCAGTGCCTGCTCGATTGATCGCGCGTTCGGGTCGCCACCACAACGCGATGTGCGGTTTTTGGCGCACCCCCGAGTGCACTGCGCCAATGCTTCGGTTCACTGCGTGCTCCTTCGCATTGCACCGGAAACTCGAGGTGCATGGCTCGCAATCATCGGCCCTGTGCAGTGACCAACCAACGCTTGAGCCGCTGCAACCCGCCGCCATTTCGGCTTGGTAGATCGTCTCCAACACAAAGGGATTCACATGGCTTCTCGCGCTCGAATCATCAGCATGCGCACCCGGCGGCCCTGGGGCATTTGGAGTTTGTCAGCGCTCGTCTTGTGCGCAGCGGCATGGTGGCTTTGGACAAATGTGCTGCACGAAGATGCGCCGCCAAGGGCCCGCGTCGAGCTCGCGAGTGCCTGGCGCGATAGCCCATTCGCCGCGGTTCGCGCCACCGACGCGCCGCTGCCCGCGCTCGCCGAACTCAACCTGCCGGTCGGCAGCGCGGCCCCCACGCCGCGCGCGCTGCAATACAGCGCGCCGACCGAAGAAGAAACAGCGCAGTCGGAGGAGTACGACACCATGGACGCCAAGCTCAAGCTCAAGCCCAACGGCCCCGTGCCGGAGTGGGTAGGCCAGCACGACTTGGCGGCGGCAATGAGCAGCGCTGACCCGAACTCGACGCTGGCGAACTTCGCCTGTGCCGAGGAGTTTTGCCGGTTCGACGTGCAGTCCGCCAGCGGCATAGAGCAATACGGCGTCGTTGAATCCGTTATCGGGCCATTGGTCGGCCAAAGCGCATTGATGTTTCGGTTCTTAGAAGACCAACCAAACCGCGTAGTGGTCTACCTGTTGAGGCCGCACGCCTCGGACAACGCTCAGGCGGAGCCTGGTGTCAACCCAGCGAACTCCGCCTCATGAAAATCAGCAGCCACCCGACCGCCTCCGCGCGCGCACGGCCCCGCTGGATTGCCAGGCCCAGCGTGGCGATGCTGACGGCCGCTGCGTTGCAGATGGGTGCCCACGCCGCCAGCGTGCCAGAGAGGCAGCCGCTGCAGATCGATGCGGCGCCAGCCGAGGCCGCTCAGGACGATGCGGCACAAACCGACGTCGAGTACGCCATCCTGGACAAACAAGCTGCCGCTCGCGACGGCCGGCACCAGCCGGCGCAGGCCGACGCAGGCCGTGGTGGGTGAATCGGCCTGCGGCGCCAAGGTGTGCCGCAGGCTCTTCAGCCACAGCGATCAGGATTTCATCGACGACTTTCCCCGCAAGCTGCTTGATATTCAAAACAGCGCAGGCGGCCGTGAGCCGCGGGGTGCCAGGCCCGGTCTATCTTGGTCTTCAGCAGCGCCGGGGCGTGCGCCGAAAAGTCAGCTTCCGTGACAGTGAATGTGGCTGGGGACGCCATGCAAGAGTCATTTTGCGCGCCGACAAAGCTTCGGAGCGAACAGCTTGACCTTTGTTTCCCCTGACTCAAATTCGGCTACCAGCGTGCGCCCACGCCGAAAGAATCGCAACAGTGCCAGCGGAAAACGAGGTGTGAGAAAGAGAGTCTTTGCACGCCTCGCACACCGCTTTGGCGCCGAACTTAGCTGACAGCGTGACTGCCGAGTACGGACTCAGCGAAAAGTTGGCAAAGCTCCGCAGCTACGAGAAAACGTAAGCGTTCGGTGGCGCGGTGGCCTTCATGGTGAAGTCGGTTCCGGTGCCGATCAACGTGGCAGCCGGCGTCAGCAGCGTTGCTTCGGGCAGGAATTCGTTCGCGTCGAGAACTTGATCTACAAGGCGCCCCCCCGTGGACAACGTAGTGACTGGCGGCAGACGCTTGATCCAGAACGAAAGTTGGCGCGGCGCCATCGGCGGGCCGAAGGTCAAGGAGCGCGGTGCCAAAGCCGGTGATCGTTGCTTCGGCGGATGAAGCGGCCCAAGACACGGCATGAAGGCCAATCAAGGCGATGGCGAGGAATGCTTTCATGGCGAGGCCCTTGTGCAGTGCTGACCCATTCTGCGCGTCGCCACAGGCGTGCCGCGATTGGCCGGAGGTATGTTTCCCCTGCCTGCAAATCAGGCACTTCGTCGGCGGCAGGTTGCGGGCGCGGCCGGGCACATCGGAAAGGTCACGGCGCGCGGGCGTCATTTCAAGCCGCCATCGAACACATCCAAGGTCGGGAAGGCAGCCGCACCGCGCACGCAATCCCAGAGGTAGATCGCAAAGCCCGGGTCGCCCGTCCAGAGCGTGTATTGAAGCTGCCCGTAGCGGGCTGAATCGGCCTCCATTTGCGCCATGCCGTGCATGGCAAATGCGCGTGCGCGATCCAGCCACATCGGGTCGCCAGTGCGGCGATAGAGCTTCAAGAATGCATAGCCGTTGCCGCCTGTGCCGTGGCAAAGGTTGGCGCCTTTGAGGAGTGGCCCGGCCGCCCAAACGGCCTCGCCGGCGGCGATCAGCAGTGCATCGAGCGCGGTGCTGGGCAAGTCGCCCAAGCAGATGACGAAGCCGGGCGCGCCGTGGCAGAACTGCATCAGCATGCGGCCGGAATGGCCCGCGGGCAATTCGAGCCAGGCGCGCCAATTGGCGCGGTCGCCTTCCCAGGTGGCGGTGCGCGTCATCGTGTTGACGATGCAGGCCTCCCATGCCGCCCAATCAGCCGCATCGAGCAAATGCCTGCCGCGGATCAGCACCGAGGCGGTGGCGACGAAGCCGTGCACGGCGTCGAGGTAGGTGGCTTGCTGGCCGTAGAGGTCTTGCGTCCAGTAGGCGCATTCATGCTTCGACGACCACACCAGTTGCGACCAGAGCTTTGCGGCAGTGCTTCGGAACAGGGCAGCCCAACGCGCATCGCCTGTCCGGTCGTGAAGAAACGAGGCGGCGAGCATGGTGCCTGGCGAGCCCCACATCAGCTCGCGGGCCGGGTGGTTTTGATTGCCGTCGATCAGCGCGGCAAGTTGGTCTGCCAGCGCTTCGGTCGGCGCCAAGCCGTGGGCGAGCAGCAGGATCGGCGTGTCGCCCATCATGTAGGAGGCATGCTCATCGCCATCAGCGGAGGCGAGCCACGCGCGGTTGCGGGCCAGCAGCAGATCGAGGTTGCCAGTGAAATCACCGAGCGGGCGCGACAAGCTCACCGCGCCGACTGTGGCCAAGTAGTGCAGCGCCCAGATCGTGCCGCAGGCGCCGTAGTAGAGCGAGGTCGCCGGTTGCGCCGAGTCGTCGCCGGGAGATTTGTCGCGCGGGTGGACCGGCCAATAAGTGTCTGGCGAGAAGCTGGCTTCGGTGTCGCGCACGATTCGTTCGATCGTGCTGCGTGCGCGCGCTTCATCCCAAGGCAGGGGCACGAGCGCTTCGTGGCGGGTGGGGTCGTGAAGCATGTTCAATCAGCCGGTTGGTTGTGAGGCGGCACCTTCGCGCAGCGCCCATGCGCGCAGCTTGCCGGGGTTGAGCAAGCCTTGCGGATCAAACCGCGCTTTGCTGTCGACCACACCCGGGTTGAGCCGCGCTTGCTTGCCGTCTTCAACCACATAGACGTGCGGGTTGTTGATCATCACGCCGTGATCGCGGTGGATTTGCATGATCTCGTTGAGGCGCGCATCGGTTGAATAGCGCACCAGTTGCAGGCCGCTGCAGTTGGCCTCGCCTTCCTTGGTGCGCAAGAACTCCAGGTGCATCAGCACCTCGCCGCCGAGCAGGCGCTCCATGGTTTTGACTTGCTCCACATGCCGCGCCGGCTCAAAGCCGGTCTGGATGTAGGTGATGGTTTTGTCGATCTTCAGCGCATGCAGCGTCGTGTGGTTCCAGGTGGATTCAATCAACGTGCGGTTGCTCTGGGCGACCTCGACCGCCGTCTTGCGGTAGGTGATGTGGCCGCCGAAGGCTTTGACCATGTCGAGCATGCCGCCCTCTGACGACTCGGCCACGGCCAGCAACGCCGCATGCTGGCCGGCGGGCAAGTGCGCATCAAACTGCGTGATGAAACGCGCCACGGCGTCCGACAAAAAGCACACCTCCTTCTTCACGATGCCTGGCGACTTGGTCAGCGCGCTGCAGAACTCCACGCCCGCATCGAACGACTCAAAGCACGCAATCGCCTCCAGCCACGCATGGGCCGGCGCCAGCGCCACCTCCAGCTCCAGCACGATGCCCGTGGTGCCGTAGGTGTGGTGCAAGAGCATGGCCTCGGCACCGCGCAGCTCATGCACTTGCGGCTCGGGCTCGACCGTCATCACGCGCACGCCGAGCACATTGCCCGGGGCTGCGAGTGGGCCGTAGGTGATCGAGCCGGCGCCGCCAAAGCCGCCCCCAAAGAGGCCGCCGAGCGTGGCGGTGCGAAAGGTTGACGGCAGCCAGCGCAGCTCCCAGCCCGAAGGGCGCGATTGCTTGTCGAAGTCAGCAAGGCGAATGCCGGCCTGCGCGCGGCCCACATCGCCACGCACCCAGCCGAAGGCGTTGTAGCCGCTCAGATCGAGGATCACGCCGCCTTGCAGTGGCACCGATTGGCCGTAGTTGCCAGTGCCGCTGCCGCGCAAAGTGAGTGGGATGTTTTGCGCGGCGCATGCTGCAACCACTTGGCGAATTTCACTCTCGGTTCGGGGGCGCACAGCAATGTCGGCGCACTTGCCTTCGAGCTCGCGCTTGAGCACCGGGCTGAACCACGAGAAGTCTTGCGACAGGCGGGCCACGCGAGAGGGGTCGGTGATCCAGTCGAGATCAGGCAGTTGATGAGGCAAGGCGGTGCACAGCGTGGAAGCCAGCGTCATGGAAGTCTCCGTGTCATTCATGTGATGTCTCGCTCGAATGCCAAGACCCGAGCGCCCACTTGCTGAGCCATGCCATCGCGGCAAAGAGCGCCACGCCGGTCAGCGAGATGAGCAGCAAGGCCGCGAACATGCGCGGTATGTTGAGCTGAAAGCCCGATTGCAAAATTTGATAGGCAAGCCCTGCCCCGCTGCCGCCGGTGCCCGCCACAAACTCGGCCACCACCGCGCCAATCAAGGCCAGGCCGCTTGAGATGCGCAAGCCGCCAAAGAAGTAAGGCAGCGCACTCGGAATGCGCAGGCGCAGCAGTTGCTGCCAGCGGGTGGCGCCATTCAAGCGAAAGTAGCTTTGCAAATCGGGGTCGATGCTGCGCAGGCCGAGCGTGGTGTTGGCGATGATCGGGAAGAGTGCGACGAGCGCCGCGCAGATCACGAGAGAGGCCGTCGGGTTCTTGACCCAGATGATGATGAGCGGCGCCACCGCCACGATCGGCGTGACTTGCAGCAGCACGGCATACGGGAAGAGCGCCGTCTCGATCGCCTTGCTCTGCACGAAGAGGAACGAGATCAACACGCCGAGCACGGTTGCGGCCGCGAAGGCGAGCAAGGTGATGCGCACCGTGACCATCAAGGCCGAGCCGAGTGCAGGCCAATCGGCGATCAAGGTCTTCATCATCATCAAGGGCGAAGGCACGAGGTATGGCGGCAGATCGAAGCCGACCACCAAGGCCTGCCAACCCGCAATGACGATCAAGCCGACGATCAGCGGATAGACCACGCGCTGAACCTTCGCGCTTCGCAACCACGGGGCGCTGCTCATGCGGTGGAGCCCTCATCGCTGTCTTGGCTGGCGCGCAGCAGGCTGTCTTGCAAGGTTTTGGCGCAGCGGCTGAATTGCGGCGAGACCATGAACTCAGCGCTGCGCGGATAAGGCTCACTGATCCGGAACTCCTCGACCACGCGCCCCGGCCGCGCCGCCATCATCACAACGCGGGTTGAGAGAAACACCGCCTCGTGAATCGAGTGGGTCACGAAGACGATGGTGAGTCCCTTCTCGCGCCAGAGCGCGAGAAGATCGGCATCGAGCTTGTGGCGCGTGATTTCATCGAGCGCGCCAAAGGGCTCGTCCATCAACAGCACCTGCGGCTGCGTGACCAACCCTCGCGCGATCGACACGCGCATCTGCATGCCGCCCGAGAGTGCCCGCGGCAAAGCCTTGCCAAAGCGCGAAAGGCCCACGAGCGCGAGCGCTTCGGCCACACGCGCATCGGCTTCCACGCGCGGCACATGGGCCAGATCGAGCGGCAAGCGCACATTGGTCTCGACGCTGGCCCACGGCATCAGCGTGGGCTGCTGAAAAACGAAGGCCATCTGGCTCGCATTGGGCTTGGTGCTGCCTGCGCGCTGCGCGACTGGCTTTCGCCACAGCAGCAAGCGGCCATCGCTGGGCGGCAGCAGCCCGGCGATCATCTTCAGCAAGGTTGTCTTGCCGCAGCCTGATGGCCCGAGCAAGGTGACGAACTCGCCCTTGGCAACGCTGAGGTTGACGGGGAGCAGCGCGCGCGTGCCGTCGGGGTAAGTCTTCTCGGCAGAAAGAACTTCGATCGCCGGCATCTCGCCGCTGGCGATCGTTGACACGCTGGCTTCGGCCATGCCGGGCGTCATAGGCTTTGCTGGATGTGGCCGGTGTATTGCGCGCGGCCCCAAGTGGCCTCGTCGCGGGCGGGCCACTTGGCCTCGTAGAGCTCGGTGATCGCAGCGGCCCAACTCGCCGCGAGCGACTCCAAGATCTCTTCGCCTTGCGCCTTTGTCGCGGGCAGCGGATCGCCGATCACGCCGCTCGGGCCGAAGTCTCGCGCCGTCCAGGCGCAAGCCGGGCGGCCATCGGGCGAGAGCAACTTCGACGGGAACTCGGGCGGGTAATTGGCCACCGCGCGCTCCATGTGCACGGTGTCGGGTGCGAGCGCCAGCATGATGGCTGTCTCGCCGTGGCCGGCGTGCATCGCGAGGCGCTTTTCGCGGTCCGCGTAGAACTTGGCGCCGGCATTCGGCATGCGCCAGGTGTGGTGCGGCACGACGATGAAGTCGCCGTGGCGGAGCCGCAGCTCGCGCGCCGCCATCTCCATCACCTGCGGTTGGCCGCCGTGGCCGTTGACGATCAAGAGCTTGCGAAAACCAGCGCGGTAGACCGACTCGCCAATCTCGTTCATCGTGGCCAGCAGTGTTTCGCCGCTGAGCGTGATGGTGCCCGGAAAGTGTAGGTGCTCTTCCGACTTGCCGTAGACGATGGGCGACATCGCAAACGCCGGCACCGAAGCGGGCAGCTTGGCGAGCGCATGGCCCACCACGCCGGCGCTGATGATGCTGTCAACCGCGCACGGAAGGTGCGGGCCGTGCTGCTCCATCGCACCAGTGGGCAGCACGATCACGGTGTTCTCGCGGTCGGGCAAGGCGGCGATCTCGGTCCAGCTCAGGTAGGGCAAGAAGCGGTGCGGTGGGGTGTAGCCATGCAGCATGGGTTGCTCCTTGTGGGGCCTTCGCGAATTTGGATCAAGCCGGCGGCAAATAGGCCGTGGCTTCCACCTCGATCAGCATCTCGGGCGATGGCAGCAGGCCGCTGACTTCCACCACGGTCGACACCGGCGGATCAAAGGGAAAGAAGAGCTTGCGCACCCGGCTGTAGAGCGGAAAGTGGTCGAGGTTTTTGAAGTATTGAACCAGCTTGAACACATCGCTCATCTGGCCGCCTGCGGCCTCGACGGTGCGGCGAATGCTGTCGAGAACGGCCCAACTCTGCGCCAGGATCGGGCCTTCTATGTAGTCGGTCGAGAACTCGCCGGTGCGGCCGATCAAGGCCGCAGCATCGTCTGGAATGTCGGCATAGCCACGCACGATGCGGCCGGCAATGGGGTCAACGGCGATCACGCCCGAGAGGTGGATGTAATCACCCGTTCGGCGCCACGCCGAGTAGCGCGCAAGTGGTTTGGCAATGCCTTCTGGCGCCGAGTTCATGCCGCTCTCCTTGGGCGATAGACACCTGCCGCAACATGCCCGCCACGCAACACCACGCGCTCGGCCGTGCGCGACGGAAAGCCGTGCACCTCGGCCGCGTTGAAGATCACCACATCAGCGGGCGAGCCCAGTTGCAGAGGCAATGCGGCCGGGCCGCGGCTGAGCCATTCGGCGCGGCAGATGCTGTCGGTCCAGTCGTCGAACGGTGCGGCGAGTTGGCCTGCGAGCACGCCGGCTGCGAATGCTTCGAGCGGATCGAAGCTGCCGACCGGGCAGAACGGGTCTTGCACGTTGTCGCTCGCGATCATCACCGGGATGCCGCGTGCGCGCGCCTCCTTGATTAGCGTGAGGCCGCGCTCGCGGGGCGTGCGGCCGGTTTGGGCGTCTTGCAGCAAGAGATTGGTGATGGGCAGCGCCACCAACGTGATCGGCGCGCGAGCCACGGCATCGAGCGTGGCCAGCGCCACATCCAACGGCTGCGCTGCCAGCGCACAGGCGTGGCCGCACACCACGTGGCCGCTGAAGCGCAGCTCGCTCAAGCCGTGAGCCAGGTGGCGCGCCAACTGCGCCAAGCCACAGGCGGCGGCATTGAGCTCTTCGTCGATGTGGAGATCAATGTCGAGGCCGAAGGCTTCAGCGCTCTCGAGCAAATTCACCAGCGCCTGCGGGTTCCAGTTGGTCGAGTGGATGAAGCCGCCGAGCTTGGCTCCAGCCCCGCTCTCGGCCACGCGCTGCGCCAATGTGCGGGCTTGCGCGCGGGTCGAAAAAAGGTCGAGCGGGATGAGCGCCGCGCGGTCGAGCGCGATGCGGCCAGCCCATTCATCCGCCAACGCGCGCAGCGTGCCCCAGGCGATCGGCACGGCATCAGGCTCCCACCAATCGCAGTGCGTGCGCAGCCGCACCACGCCAGCCTCGAACGCCCACTGCATCGCCTTGGCCGCGCGGGCGTGAACGTCATGGGGCGTCCAGGCCGCGCGATCAACGTGCATGGCCGCGATGGCCCCGAGCAAGCCCGGCTCGACCGTGCCCATGCGCGCGAGCGTGAAAGCTTTGTCAAGGTGGGTATGCGCCTCGACGAGGCCGGGCAAGATCGGCGCGCCGCCGAGTTGCCAGATGGTGGGATGAGCGGGCGCGGGGAAGGCGACCTCATAGGCATGCGGCCGAGCCGGCACGACTGCAGTGATGCGGCCAGCCGCGATCGACACATCGGCCGCCAGCGGTTGGCCTTGCGCCATGGGCCACGCGCTGGGCAAGCACCAACGCGGCAGGCGTGCATTGCGCAGTTCTTGAGGTGGTGTGGTGGTGTCCATGGGTGATTGGCAGTCAAGCGCTGAGGCTCTCCGGCGCTTAGCCAAGGCGCGCCATGGCGTCGCCCACGCGGCCTTTGAAACGGTCGAGCAAGTCGCGCGTGGCGACGTTCATGTGGTACTGCGCAAGGTAGCGCACCTTCGCTTGCCCGCCGGTCAAGGCGCGCATGTAGCGGGTGATCGCCTTGCGCGGGGGGTCGCCCATCAAGAACGCCGTCCAGCGCGGGCGGCCGTAGGTGGTGACGGCAGCGACGAAGCGAAGATGCGTCAAGGCGGGCTTCACGTGGGCCGGGTCGCTCATGTCGAAGGCCACGCCGGGCATGAAGACGCGGTCAAAGAATCCCTTGAGCATGGCCGGCATGCCGAAGCACCAGGTCGGAAAACAAAACACGATGGCCTCGGCCCACATCACGCGGTCAACGTAGCGCTGCACGGGCGCTTGGTTCTGCGGAATCAAGTGGTAGCCGAGCCTCTCGCCGCGAGACATCACGGGGTTGAAGTCTTCGGCATACAGATCGCAGTCATCGACCTCGTGGCCCGCACCGCGCAGCCGCTCGACCACCTCGCCGTGCAGCGCCGCATTGAAGCTGGTCTCAACCGGGTGCGAGTAAATCACGAGGACACGCATGGGCAAATGCTCGGGTGACACATTGAACGGCCTCCGTGGCGATGCAAGAGCAGTGCCAGAACAAGCCCCCAGGCCGACGAATACGTGTTCCGCCACCCGCGGGGGCTGAGGAACTTCGAGCGGCCGTGCGTTTCCTCATTCGCACCGTCACACACGCTCCGCCAGCTTGCCCGCAACCTGCGGCTCGCGCGCTTGCGCCACAAAAGCGCGCACGTAGTCGATGTCGACATCGGCCTCGCGCGCACCGAGAAAAATCTGCTTGGCAATGCCGCTGCGGCCAAGCTGAACCGGCACCACATCCATCTTGCCGGCGTATTCATTCACCAGCCAACGCGGCAACGCCGCAGCGCCGCGGCCGCTGGCGACCATCTGCAACATGATGTCGGTGGTTTCGATCGTCTTGTGCTGCCTCGGCGTGATGCCAGCGGGCAGCAAAAACTGGTTGTAGACATCGAGCCGCTCGATGTCGACCGGGTAGGTGATCAACACCTCGTCTGCCAGCTGCTGCGGCTTGACGTAAGCCACGCCCGCCAGCGGATGCCGGCTGCTCACGACCAGCACTTGCTCATAGTCGAACACGGGCTCGAAACGCAGGCCTGGCTTGTAGAGCGGATCGGGCGTCACGAGCAAGTCGATCTCATAACCGAACAAGGCGCCGATGCCGCCGAACTGAAACTTTTGCTTCACATCGACGTCAACATCCGGCCAGCGCGCGAGGTAGGGCGACACCACCTTCAGCAGCCATTGATAGCACGGGTGGCACTCCATGCCGATGCGCAGCGTGCCGCGCTCGCCCTGCGCGAATTGGCGCATCCGCTCTTCTGCCAGCGCCAATTGCGGCAGCACGCGATTGGCCACGCCGAGCAGGTATTGACCAGCTTGCGTGGGCCGCAGGCTTCGGCCCTCGCGCAGCCAGACCGGCGTGCCAAGCTGCTCTTCGAGCTTGCGCATGGTGTGGCTCAGCGCCGATTGCGTCAGGCACAGCACGCCAGCTGCGGCCGTGAGCGAACCGAGTTTGTCGACCTCTTGAATGATGGCCAGGTGAATGCGTTCGAGCACGGTGATTCGCCAATCCAGATGTATGAACAGAACTAATCGATAGGTGAAGAATGACCACTTTACGTCATGTGCACCGCTGCCTAGCATCCCTTCATTCTTTCGATGGATTCCAGGCAAATGATCAAGACACACAACCTCGGCTTTCCCCGCATTGGCGCCAAGCGCGAGCTCAAGTTCGCACTCGAGTCGTATTGGCATGGCCACTCGACTCGCGATGAACTGACCAGCCTTGGCGCCGAATTGCGAAGCCGCCATTGGGCACATCAAGCCGAGCTCGACCTCGCGCCGGTCGGTGACTTTGCCTACTACGACCAAGTGCTCGACATGAGTTTCACACTCGGCAACTTGCCCGAGCGCGTGCAAGGTTTTCATGGCGACGCACTCGACAACTACTTTCGCGTGGCGCGTGGCCGCTCGGCGGCAGGCGCCGATGAACACGGCACCTGTTGCGGCGGCGTGGCCGCAGGCGAGATGACCAAGTGGTTCGACACCAACTACCACTACATCGTGCCCGAATTCAGCGCCACAACCGAGTTCAAGCTCGACTCATCACGCCTCTTGGCACAGCTCGCCGAGGCGCAGGCCCAAGGCGTGAAGTTCAAGCCGGTGATCATCGGCCCGGTCACTTACCTCTGGCTCGGCAAGACCAAGGACGACTCCGACAAGCTCACGCTCTTGCCGCGCCTGCTGACACGGCTGTTGCCCGTCTATGCCGAGTTGTTGGAAGCACTCGCAGAAGCCGGCGCAACCTGGGTGCAGATCGATGAGCCGGTGCTCGCCACCGAACTCAACGCCGCATGGGCGCACGCCCTGCGCGATGCCTATCACCAGCTCAAATCCTGCCGCGCCAAGCTGCTGCTCGCCACCTACTTTGGCCAACTCGATGACAACGCTTATTTGGCCGCCAACTTGCCGGTCTCCGGCCTGCATGTGGATGCCGTGAACGGGCGCTCGGATGTGATCTCACTGCTCGGCATGCTGCCCGCACACAAGGTGCTCTCACTCGGCGTGATCGACGGCCGCAACATCTGGAAGACCGATCTCAACGCCGTGCTCGACTGGGTCGAGCCCATCGCCGAGCGCCTCGGTGAACGGCTCTGGATTGCGCCGTCATGCTCGTTGCTGCATGTGCCGGTCGATCTGCGAAGCGAAGAAAACATGGATGCCGAGGTCAAGCCCTGGCTCGCCTACGCGCTGCAAAAGCTCGATGAGCTGGCGCTGCTGGCCACGGCACTCAACAGAGGGCGAGACGCTGTCAAAGGCGCGCTGGCCGCGAATCAGGCCGCCATCACCGCACGGCGCAACTCACCGCGCGTTCACAAGCCCGCAGTCAAAGCCGCCATCGCCAAGCTCGACTCAAAGCTCGGCCAACGCCAGAGCGCTTTTCCAACGCGCGCAGCCAAACAAGCGGCTCGACTCAAGCTCCCCGCCTACCCAACCACCACGATCGGCTCTTTCCCGCAGACAGCCGAGATACGCCGTGCCCGCAGCCAGTTCAAATCCGGCGAGCTGGACGCGGCCGGCTACCAAGCCGCGATGCGGGCCGACATCGCCCGCAGCGTGCGCGAGCAAGAGGCACTCGGCCTTGATGTGTTCGTGCACGGCGAAGCCGAGCGCAATGACATGGTCGAGTACTTTGGCGAGCAGCTCGATGGCTATGCGTTCAGCCAGTTCGGCTGGGTGCAGTCTTACGGCTCGCGCTGCGTGAAGCCACCCATTCTGTTCGGCGACATCAGCCGGCCCCGGCCGATGACGGTGGCGTGGATCACCTATGCCGCATCGCTGACCGACAAGCCCATGAAAGGCATGCTGACTGGCCCGGTCACGATCCTCAACTGGTCATTCGTGCGCGACGACCAACCGCGCTCTGTCAGTTGCCGTCAACTCGCATTGGCGATACGCGAGGAGGTGCTCGATCTTGAGAGAGCCGGCGTGCGCGTGATCCAGATCGACGAAGCCGCACTGCGCGAGGGCTTGCCACTGCGCAAGTCACAGTGGCAGCACTACCTCGACTGGGCAGTCGAGTCGTTCCGCATCACCGCCAATGGCGTGGCCGACGAGACTCAGATCCACACCCACATGTGCTACTCAGAGTTCAACGACATCATCAAGTCGATCGCCGAGATGGATGCCGATGTGATCACCATCGAGACGTCGCGGTCCGACATGGAACTGCTCAACGCGTTCGATCAATTCAACTACCCCAACGAGATTGGCCCCGGCGTCTACGACATTCACTCGCCGAACATCCCGACGCAAGAGCACATCGTGCAGTTGATGACAAAAGCCGCGGAGCGCATTCCGGCAGAGCGGCTTTGGATCAATCCGGACTGTGGCCTGAAGACTCGGCAGTGGAGCGAAGTGCTGCCGGCACTCGCCAACATGGTGGCCGCGGCCAAGACACTGCGTGCGGCTGGATCAGCAAGTGGTGCAGTGCGCTGACCTGTCAAACGTGGTGCGCGGGCTTGCAATCACGCCGCGCACCAGTCAGCCATGCTTTGTTCAGAGACAAAGGCGCCATCCTCGCCAATGGAATTACGCTCCAACGCAAGCTTGGTGATTGACGCACTGGCCGCCAAAGCCTGCAAGCCCTCGGGTCCGAATGGGTTGCAGTCCCTCTCAATGGCAGCGGCTGCGCATGTTCCAACGACGGCGCAGCGCCAGCGGGAGGTACAGCTTCGCCAGCCGCAGAATTCGGTGTCGAAGAAGGTGTTCTCACGGCTGGCTTCTGGGAAGCAGATGACGAACTTCAGGCTATTCGCCAGGTCGTCAACACGCTTGCAGCCGCGCGCAATCAAGCACGGTTTACCGAAACCGAACGCACGCTCTCAAGATGGAGCTTCACGAGGCCGACGGCGGGTGGCGACAGTTTGGTCAGGCCTCAAAGATGTGAAGGGCGACCGGCCGTGGCCGCGGCGGGTACATCGCTCGCCACGGCTCAAACAAAGCCGATCAATCGGCCGACATCAGCGCCGCGCACAACGAGGCCATGCATCGATCAGAGCAGCAGCAGTTCGAAGCGAGCTTTGACTTTCAGAAGTGCGATTCGGGCACGCGGCCCGATGTCGTTCCTCCTCAAATCCAAAGCGATGATTGCGGGGTTGGCCAACAAAGCCAAAGCGCCCTCCTCGCCAATGCAGTTGCCCACCAGCGCAAGCCGCGTGATTGACGAACTGGCAGCCAATGCTTGCGCACCCGCATCGCCGACGTTGCTGTAGCACATGGCCAGTTTGGTGATCGAGGTGCTGGTTGCCAATTGCATCGCACCCTCATCTCCAAAGTGATCGCCGCACACTGACAGCGACCGGATCGAGCTGCTCTCCGCCAAAGCCTGCAGACCCTCAAGTCCGAACATGTTGTAGTCAATCGAGAGATCCGTAATCGACCCACTCGCTGCAAGCGCCCGCACGCCCATATCTCCAATTCGATTGCAATCCAGCTTCAGCGAGGCGATTGAATTGCTGGCTGCCAGTGCCATCGCGCCCCCATCCCCAATGACGTTTCCGCCCAGTGAGAGCGAAACAATCGACGCGTTGGTCGCCAAAGCCCGCGCGCCCTCATCGCCAAGGCGGTTGCTGCCTGCGTGGAGAGAGGTGATAAATGGATTGGCCGCCAGCGCCTGCGCGCCTGCACGCCCGATGTTGGTGGACTCCAGATTGAGCTGAGTGAGCGAACGGCTTGCGGCAAGACCCATCGCGCCTTCGCTCCCGATGTTGTTGAATGCAAGGTCCAGCTCGTTGAGCGAGGCACTGGTTCCCAAAACCTGCGCGCCTTCAGCGCCGATTTGATTCATGCGCAGATTGAGCCGGGTGAGCGAGGGAATGTTTGCGAGAAGCTGGCATTCGGCGACACCCGCCTCGCTGCGGATGGTCAGACCGCGGACGCCGCCTGACTCGAATGTCGCCAGTGCTGCGCCCAGATCACTGGCTCGGGTCACGACCAAGTCCTGCATCGCCACCGCCGCGCCTTCTTTGACGTCGCGATTCACCAAGCGCATGGCGATCTTGGTTTTTTGATCTGCGAACGAGGCCACTTCGGACCACACCCCGGAGGACAGCGTCGGTGTGGTGAGTGCCCGCCGAACAACCTGCAGTGGCTGATCTGGACCACCAGCGAAGGCAGCCCCGCGCCTCGAAGTTGGGATGCCAGGACTGGCATCAGCGGCCCGCAAGCGAGAGCCCCGGTCGTCACCTTCGAGTCGTGATGGCAGCGGGTGCGCGTGTTGCGACGACGGCGCAGCCCCAGCGATAGGCTCAGATCCTCCAGCCGCAGAAATCGGTGTGGAAGAAGGTGTTCTCATGGCTGGCCTGTGGGAATTTGATGACGAGCTTCATGCTATTGGCTCGTCAGTCAACACCCCTGCCGCAACGCGAAACCGAGCCTGCTGCACCGAAGCCGAACGCACGCGATGAAGATCAAGCCTCAGAACACCGATGGCGCGTGGCGATAGGTTTGGTGTGAATCAACCCAAGTGCGCCTTCAGCGCCACTGCCGGATCAGCGGCAAGTGCAGGCGCGGGATGGCGATCGGCCTCGATCAGCTTGCGGCTCATCATGTGATCCATCGGCGCATTGACTGACTCGACACACACGAGCTTTTCGCCCACGTAATGCAGCAGCGAGAACGATGCATCACTCGCGCCCGGCCTGCGCACGCTGACATGCTCGGCCGTGCCTGCCGCGGGCACGAGGCCAGCCATCTGCAGGCGCATTGCACCTTGCTCTGACCAGAACCACGGCAAGGCCGCGTGCGGCTTGTGCGCGCCGGTCAAAGTGGCCACTGCGGTGCGCGCTTGGTCGCCCGCGTTTTGCACTGATTCGAGCCGCAAGGGCTGTGCCGCGCGCGGGTCGGGGAAGCGGGTGCAATCGCCCACCGCCAGCACCGCTGGGTCGCTCGTTTGCATGAGCTTGTCCACGACGATCCCGTCTTGGCAGGTGAGGCCCGCAGCTTCGGCGAGTGCCGTCTCGGGCACCGCGCCAATGGCGAGCAGCAGCAGATCGACCGGCTCTTCGCGGCCATCGACCTCCACCGCGACCACCCGGTCGCCTTCGATCCGCCAAGCGCCGAGGGCCGCGCCGAGGTGGATCACCATCCCCGCCGTTTGATGCACCGCCAGCACGTGCGCCGACAACGCGGGCGACACCGCGCGCCCCATCAACCGCGGTGCGGCCTCCAGCAGCGTGACGGGCTTGCCGAGTGCGATGGCGGTGGCCGCCACCTCGAGCCCGATGAAGCCGCCGCCCAGCACGGTCACGCGATCGGCCGCGCTCATGCGCTCGCGCAAGTGAGTGGCATCGAGCGCACTGCGCAGGCTGACGACGTTGACGAGGCCATCCACCAAACCCGGCAAGCGACGCGCACGCGTGCCAGTGGCCAGCACGAGGCGATGCCATGGCAGCACTGCGCCAGAGCGAAGGGTCACGGTGCGGTGATCGCGGTCAATCGCGATGGCCGGATCAGCGAGGTGCACACGAATGCCGGCCTCGGCATACCACTCTGCTGCGCGATGAAGTTGAAGCGCTTCGTCAGGCTTTTTGAGAAAGGCTTTGGAGAGCGGTGGGCGCTGGTAAGGCAGCGTCGGCTCTTCGCAGACGAGGTGCACGCGCGAGCCCAGGCCAGCCTCGACCAAGCCGGAGCAAAGTTGAGCGGCAGCGTGGCCGCCACCGATGATGACGATGTCGCCCGCCGGCGCATCGGATGGCAAGTGAGCAGAAGACGTTGACGCGGTGGAACTCATGCCGAACCCTCATTGATGAAGCCTGCAGTATCGCGGCGCGACGCCGGTGCGAAGCGTGCTGGGGCTGAATGAAACGCGAAGGCTGTGCCGTCGGCCTGATGTCATTGCGTGCGGCATCAGCGGCCTGCTGCGGCCTTTCTTCGCACTTTGCTGCACTCGTTCGCCGAACCCCACGCCTGACTCCGCTGTTTTGCGGAAGACTGCATTCCACAGTTGCCGGCGGTGCTGCGAAAGCAGTCGCTGGTGGGCATTTGGGCTTACCGCACTCTTGAGGAGTGCACCTGGGAGTTGCACCATGAGTCGAATTCGTCAGTTGCCAGGGCAGAGCGCGCCTGTGGCACAACCAGTTGCAGGCGATCAACCTGAGATTCGCACCAGTGTGCCCACCAACCGCGTCGGGCAGCAGCAGATCGCAAGCGGCGTTGCGGCGCTCGCGCAGGCGCCCCGCCGCCCAGGTGCGGATTCGAGTTCAAACGAGCCGAGATCAGCGGGGCGCAGAGCGTTCGCATCGAGGGCAAGCACACCGCAGGCAACGCCCGCACCGCAAGCACCAACAACTCAACCGGGCCGCTTGGCGGCTGCCAGGAATCTCATTGCCGCCACGGCGCAGAGGGCACGGCAAGTGGCGCAGGCCATGAACCCGATGAGCGGCCCGGGCAAGCTCAATCTCGTCGATCAACGCCAGCTTGTCCACCTTTTCGGGGCTGGGAACTTCGCTCACACCTTGCTCGGCAACAAGCCCGCATCGATCACGGAGCACTCCAGCGACGCCCAATTCATGCAGGCCCTGACCGCTGGTCGGGAGCTCAATCCGAATTTCGCTGTCGTCATGGCGTCGCAATCAGAAGGCGGGCGCCCCTACGACACCGTGATGATGATCAACAAAAATACGGTGCGTAAAACAATGGACCAGCACCCGGAGGTGTTTGGTCTACCGCCTGCTCCGAGCGCGGCTGCCATTGAAGCCAAGCTTGCCGAGCTCTGCACGCCCGAAGGGTTGAGGCAGGCCACGTTGCATGAAAATGAAACGATGCTCGGTACGCTGCTCGGCTTTGGCGCGAGCAATGCCAAGCAGTTTGCTGACACCAGGGCATGGGCTGACCGCTATGACGCCGTCTACTCGACCATGACCAACGTGTTGGCCTTGCACGGCGAGATGGACAGTCTTGTCAAGCCGTTTGGCGCGAGGCTCTGGAACAGCGATGAGTCCACGCTGATCGCCAATGACAACGTCAACACCACGCTGGACATCAACGAGCGCATTGACGCGCTGCACGCCGAAGCCTTGCGTACCGACCGCAACGCCAGCAAAGAGAGCGCGTTGGTTCAGATAACACTCGATACCCTGTTCACGCAACCGCCAGCCCTGCGCCCGGGCTTCACGCCGCGGTAGCCGGGCGCAATCAGCCGTTGCGGGTGCGGCGGCGGGCCAGGTCACCGAGCCTCGACTTTTGTGGCCGCCAACGTTATTCGCCCAACGTTGGCCTTCAGTCGCCCGGAGTCGCTCGGTGTCGCCCGGGTCGCCTCAAAGCGATCACCGGGCTGGCCCGTCATCGTGACCGCAACTGCGGTCAGAACATCAGGGAATCGAAGCGCTCGCGGACTTCGTTGAGTGCCCTGCGGCCGACGTCGCCGATGTCGTTGCCCCGCAAGTCGAGCGACGTGATCAAGGGGTTTCTCGCCAAAGCCATTGCGCCAGCCGCACCGATGGAGTTGCTTTTCAGCGAGAGCACAGTGATCGACTGGCTGTTCGCCAGCGCCTGCGCGCCTGCATCGCCCAATTTGTTGTGATCCAGCTGAAGCGACCGGAGCGACTTGTTCTCTCCCAGCGCACGTGCACCCTCAGCACCAACTCGATTGAAATCAAGATTGAGCGAGGTGATCGACTTGCTCGCCGCCAGCGCTTGTGCGCCCGCGTTGCCAATGTTGTTCAAGGCCAGGCTAAGCGAGGTGATTGAGGAACGCGCTGCCAAGGCGACTGCGCCTTCATCGCGAATCGTGTTGGCATCCAGGTTCAGTGTGGTGATCGAGGGGCAAGCTGCCAAAGCCGTCGCGCCCTGGACGCCAATGAAGTTGCCCGCCATGTCGAGCTCCCTGATCGACTTGCTCGCCGACAGTGCTTGCGCGCCCTCGGTCAGGATATTGTTCAAGCGGAGGTCGAGCGTGGTGATGTGCGGATTGGCGGCAAGGCGATGCAGTGCAGCCACGCCAGCCCCAAGCTCTCGGACGGTTACCTTGGTCAAGCCTCCAGCCTCGAACGCCGTCAGCGCTGCAGTCAGTTCGCCACTGCCTCGCACAACGACGCTTCGCACAGCAAGGGTTGCTACTTCTTTGACCTCTTGACTCACCAGGCGCATTGCCGATTGGGTTGCGCGGTCTGAGAACTCTGCGACTTCGGCCAAAACCGCGGAAGGAAGGGTTGGCGATGACGGTGTTTGCGCACCGGCCTGCTTGGGCACGCCGGGTGCATCGAGCGGTCTGGCGGTGCGCCTCGGCGGCGGGCCGCCTGAGATCTCGCTGTTCGACTGGCTCTGCGCGCCGCCACCGATGGAATGCGCCGCTCTTCGTGCCGACTGTTGGCGAGCAACAGCGGACGCTGAGTTCGCGTCGGTATTGGTGGCATTGGCGGCAGGGGCGGCGCTGCGGGCCGCAGTGCCCTGGCCGATGGGAGGAAGGTTCATGAGTCGCTCACCGATTGAATGCAATGCAATTCATGCTATCGATGAGCGCTTCAGCGGCAGACCGGCTGCGCGAAGCTCGGCGCCGTGTGACGAAGCTCAATCTGCTTGCATCTGCCTGTACGCGCGCATCTTTTAACGGTTCTGCGCGGGTTCAATAAACCGAGTCAAACCGCAGCGCGCGCTTGATCCGCCTTCACCGACGATCGCCTGGCGCCTGTGAAACCACGCCGCTAGCGCGTTGCACTCACCACGTGAGCGAACATCGGAAATGAAATCGCGCTGGCCTCGCGATAAGTTTGAAGCGTTGCGTCAACGTCGATTCGCACCGCCTCCAGCAGCGATGCCCGATCCGGCCCGTCAAGCTCGGCGAAAGCAGGAACAGCAGCCGCAGAGCTCGTCACCGCCAGCTGCACGAAACGATCTGGCTCGGTGAAGCTCACCCGCGTTGACTCCGGCACCACGGCCACCGCCTCGAACCCCGCCGAAGCGAATAGAGCGCGAAGCTCCGCGGCATCAGCCAGCGCAAACGGCGTCGTGACGGCTGCAATCGGCAGCGACAACTGCGCGGCAACCGATGTCATCAACGCCTCGAACACCGGATGACGGTCGAGCGCTTGAAGCACCATCACCAACACGCGACCACCGGGCGCCAGCACGCGGCGCATCTCGCGCAAGGCCGCGACCCGATCGGGGAAGAACTGCAAGCCGTGCTGACACACCACCAAATCGAACGACGCATCCGCGTAGGGCAAGGCCATCGCATTGCCCTCTTGCCACTCAATATCGGCGCCAGATGGAGGCGTCGCAGCGCGCGCCACGGCAAGCATTGCCTCATTCATGTCAAGTGCTGCAACCCGGCCATGGGCGCCGATCAGCGGCGCAGCTTCACGCGCGACGATGCCCGTGCCGCAAGCGACATCGAGCAAGCGCTCTTCCGGCTGTGGCGCCGCATGCCGGAGCAGAATCGCGGCCCACGGGCGAAACATGGCGGGGACGTAATAGCGCTCATACGTTTCAGCCGGCGTCATGGGGCGAAACCTCGCTCACTGGCCAAACTCGCCACCGCGCGCGCCAGCCCGTCTCGCCCAAACGGGATGCCCTGCACCGTCATCGCGGCTTCGATGCCACCCAGGCAGCCGAGGATCATCGCGGGGTTCATGTCGCCGAGGTGCCCGATGCGAAACGCTCGACCCGTGAGCGCGCCCAGCCCGCCGGCAAATGCGACCTGAAAGCGTTCGCGGGCCGCGCTGCGCATCGCTTCCGGGTCGATGCCCGCCGCCACGCGCACCGCAGTGACTGAGACGGATCGCGTGGCTGGCTCTTCGGCGACGAAACTGATCGCGCCTTCACTCGACCAGCCAACAACCGCTGCATGCACCGCGCGCGTGATCGCGGCGTGGCGCACATGCACCGCCTCCAGCCCTTCGCGAAAGATCAGGCCGAGTGCGGCTTCCAGGCCCATCAGAAGGTTCAGCGGCGGCGTGCCGCAGAACTTGCGGTAGGAGAGCGCGTCGCGCCGCAGATCCCAGCTCCAGTAGTAGCGCGGCGCCGGGTTGCGCGTGGCCACGGCTGCGGCCACCGAATCGACGGCGATGAAGCCCAAGCCCGGCGGCGTCATCAAGCCTTTTTGCGATGCGCCGAGCACGACGTTGGCACGCAGCGCATCCATCGAAAACGGCGCAGCAGCGAGCGATGCCACCACATCGACGACGAAGATCGCCGGGTGATCGGCTGCATCGATCGCGGCGCGGAGTGCGGCCATGTCGCTGGTGATGCCGCTGGCGGTGTCGGTATGAACAGCGAACACGGCAACGATCTCGTGCGCGGTGTCTTCACGCAGGGCTTGTTCGACTGCCGCCACATCGATCGGATAGCCCTCGCGCCATGGCGTGCGCCGCACGCGGCGGCCGAGTGCTTCGGTCTGCACGGCCCAGCTGTCAGAGAAGTGGCCGGTGCCGGGCACAAGCACGCAAGCGCCCGGCGCAACGAGGTTCTCGACCACGACTTCCCATGCGCCGTGGCCGTTGGTGGCGTAGATGAACACATCGGCCGACTCGGTTTGCAGCACGCGCTTCAAGCCGCGCTCGCAACTGGCGATGAGCTCGTCAACACGCGGGTCGGCCAGATCCATGGGCTGGCGGCGCATGGCGTCTTGCACTTCGTCGGGCACGCGGGTGGGGCCGGGTGAATGGAGGAAGCGGTGGCCAGGCAGGCGGCGAGGTTCTGTCATGGTGGTCGGTGTGGGCGTGAACAGGTGACTTGAGGCAAAGCGCTGGCAACAACCTTAACCCGCGCCGCTCGGCTCAGTGCGCGCAGGCGCTTGGCTCAGCCGCCGGCGGCGGTGGTGACGGCGGCGGCGGTGGTGGTGGCATTGGCGTTAGCTGCGGCAGTCGTGCGCATCGTTGCAATGCGCCACGGGTTGCCCGGCTCGTGCGACCAGCGCGCCTCGAACTGGCCTTGCGCGGTGAGGAGCTCGCCTTGCGGCGTGATCTGCTTCTGCCGGTAGCTGCCGCTTTGCACCGCGCCATCGCGGATGAGGCGGGTGTCGCTCGCGGTGATGTCGTATTCGATGAGCCTCAGCTCGCTCGCGGCCGTCAAGTGGCCAAGGATGGCGGCGCGGCCGACGATCGGGGCTTGCTGGTCATGCGTCCATTCGGCATCGGCGCCGAAGAGCTCGGCGGCTTCGGCTGGCTCGCCTTGCAGCATGTGGATGCGGTAGCGCGCGAGCGCGGCATTCACGTCGCGGTTCTGTTGTTTGTATTCGCGGTAGAGGGCCCGCGTGCCGTGGATGACCAGATAGCCGCAGCCCGACTGGCTGGCCACCATACCGAGCACGAGCACGCTGCTTGAGGTGAGGCGCAGCGCGAGTCGCAATGATTGGTGCATCGCACCACTTTACCCGGCAGCAGGCAGAATGAGCCGCATCGCTTGGAGCACACGCTCGCGCCTTCAAACCGCACGAGAAACCGCAAGAGACACCACACAAGACGCCGCACGAGACGCCGCCAACCGCGCCGCACATTGCGCCGCACACCGAGCAGAGAACGCCGATGGATTCTTCACTCGCTGCCAACGAGCCCAGCACCAAAGCTGCGCTGGTCTACCCGTTCGAAGGCCCGCCGCCGCGCGGCGAGTTGCTCGAGGTCGCGCCCGGCGTGCACTGGATACGCATGCCGCTGCCATTCGCGCTGAACCACATCAACCTGTGGGCGATTGACGATGGCGCGGGCTGGACCATCGTTGACACCGGCGTTCGCAACGATGAAACCACCGAGACCTGGCGGCAGCTCTTCAGCCTCGCGGTGGATGGGCGGCGGATCACGCGGGTGATCGTCACGCACATGCACCCAGACCACGTCGGCATGGCGGGCTGGCTGGCGCGCAAGTTCGATTGCCGCCTGTGGATGACCCGGCTCGAATACCTCAGTTGCCGAACGCTCGTGGCCGATACCGGCCGCGAGGCGCCGGCCGATGCGCTGGCCTTCTACCGCCGCGCCGGCTGGAGCGAGGCTGCGCTTGAGCGCTACGGCTCGCGCTTCGGCAACTTCGGCAAGCTCATCTACACGCTGCCCGACAGCTACCGCCGCATCGAAGACGGCGAGACGCTCACGATCGGCGGGCGCGCCTGGCGAGTGATCGTCGGCAGCGGCCATTCGCCCGAGCATGCGTGCCTTTACTGCCCGGAGTTGAAGGTGCTGATCTCGGGCGATCAAATCTTGCCGCGCATCTCATCGAACGTATCGGTCTACCCGACCGAGCCCGATGCCAACCCGATGGCCGAGTGGCTGGCCTCGCTTGCCAAGTTGAAGCGCGAGGTGCCCGAAGATGTGCTCGTGCTGCCCGCGCACAACGAATGTTTTCGCGGCCTGCACGACCGCATCACCCACCTGGAGCGCGGCCAAGAAACAGCGATGGTTCGCCTGCGCCGCACGCTCGCCGAGCCCAAGCGCGCGATCGATGTTTTTGGCGCACTCTTTGCCCGCACGATCGACCCGGCCAACGTGGCGCTGCTCGGCATGGCCACCGGCGAGAGCCTGGCCTGCCTGAACTACCTCGTGCATGCCGGTGAGGCCACTTGCGAGCCTGATGACGCCGGCATCGCTTGGTACCGGATGGCCGCATGACGCAGTTCACCCGGCACGCATGACCGAGCTGCCCGACACGATCGTTTGTGAAGGCTGCGATGCGGTCTACCGCAAGGTGCCCTTGCAGCGCCGCGAAATCGCCCGCTGCCCGCGCTGCGGCACCGAGCTTGAGCGCCACCTCGGCGCACAACGCCAGCGCCTGCTGCCGCTCGCGGTGGCTTCTCTGATCACCTTCGCGATTGCCAACATCTTCCCGATCGTCGAGATCGAGCTGAGCGGGCTGCGCAGCCGCACCACCCTGCTGGGTGCCGTGGTCGCGTTGGCCGAAGAAGGCCGCTCGATCGTTGCGCTCTTGTTGCTGGCAACGACGCTCTTGTTCCCGCTGCTGCAGCTGATCATCATGGTGTGGCTGCTCGTGCCGCTCGCGAAGGGCCAGCGCCCGCGCGGTTTTGCGCTGCTGGTGAGGGCGATGCAGTCACTGCGGCCATGGGGCATGGTCGAGGTGTTTTTGCTCGGCGTGCTGGTGGCGATCGTCAAGCTGTCGAGCATGGCGACCGTGCTGCCGGGCCCGGCGCTTTGGGCCTTCATGGCGCTCACCGTGATGCTCACGGCCGTGCTCTCGTTCGACCCGCACGGCTTCTGGGAGATGACCGGGCCGACATCACCTGAGCGCGCCCAACCATGACCGCACCGATCGCCGAGCACGAGCCCGAGCCCGAGCCAGCCAACCGCGCTGTCGCGATGAAGCTGATGGCCTGCCACCACTGCGGCACGGTGTGGCAAGACGCTCGCGAGGGCGAACCCTGCGGCCGCTGCCGCACGCTGCTTCACACCCGCAAACCGGACAGCCTCAACCGCACTTGGGCGCTCTTGATTGCCGCCTGCCTCATGTACCTGCCGGCCAACTTGCTGCCGGTGATGATCACCAGCTCGCTGCTCGGCTCGCAGAGCGACACGATCATGAGCGGCATCGTCTACTTCTGGATCAGTGGTGCGTATGGGCTGGCGGCCATCGTCTTCATCGCGAGCTTTCTGGTGCCACTCTTCAAGCTCGCCGCCTTGTTCGTGCTGCTGATGACGGCGCGGCGCCAGAGCAGCTGGCGGCGCAGCGAGCGGGCCACGCTTTACCGGGTGATTGAGGTGATCGGCCGATGGTCGATGCTCGATGTGTTCGTGGTCGCGCTGCTCGCGGGGCTGGTGCGCATCGAAGGCTTGGCCGAAGTGACGGCCGGCGTGGGCATTGCAGCCTTCGGCGCCGTGGTGGTGCTCACGATGCTCGCCTCGCTGAGCTTCGACCCCAAGCTCACCTGGGACGACCCACCAGCCAACCCATCCGCGCCACAAGAAAAACAAGAAACACAAGAACCCAACACCTCACGAGAACCAACACACGCATGAACGACGAACCCGGCCCGCCGCCCACTGAACCGAATCGCAACCCAGGCGCTGCACCCGCAGGCCCCATCGCCAAGCCACAAGTCGTGCGCCGCCGCGATTGGCTGCCCTCGCTGATCTGGCTGATTCCGCTGGTGGCGGCCTTGGTGGGCATGACGCTCGTTGCCCGCGTTCTCTTCGGCCGCGGGCCGGTGATCGTGATTGATTTCAAAACCGCAGAGGGGCTCGTTGCGGGCAAGACGGCCGTCAAATACAAAGACGTTCAGATCGGCTTGGTCAAGACCGTGCGCCTCGCGAAAGACCGCTCCCGCGTGCGCGTGACCGTGCAGCTTGAGAAAGACAGCGACGGCTTCGCCGCCCGCGACACGCGCTTTTGGGTCGTGCGGCCGCGGCTCGACACGAGCGGCATCTCAGGCCTCGGCACACTGCTCTCGGGCGCCTACATCGGTGCAGACGCTGGGGTGTCGCCAGACGAAGCCAACGAGTTCGCCGGTCTCGAAGTGCCACCCATCGTGACGCGCGACACCTCGGGCCGCCAATATCTGCTGCGCGCTGCCGACATCGGCTCGCTCGATGTCGGCTCACCGGTCTACTACCGCCGCATCAAGGTCGGGCAAGTCGCCGCGTATGAGCTCGATGGCGATGGCCGCGGCGTGACGCTGCGCGTCTTCGTCAACGCGCCTTACGACCAATTCGTGGGCGGCAACACGCGCTTCTGGCATGCGAGCGGGGTCGATCTGCAATTGAATTCGAGCGGCTTCACGCTGCGCACGCAGTCGCTCGCCACCATCGCGCTCGGCGGCATTGCCTTCCAAGCGCCGCCCGAAGGCCCAGGCGCAGCGGCCAAGGAAAGCACCACGTTCATGCTGGCCAATGACGAAACCACCGCGCTCAAAGCGCCCGACGGCCCCACCCGCACTGCCGTCATGTACTTCAACCAATCGCTGCGTGGTTTGGCGCCTGGCGCGGCGGTTGACTTTCGCGGCGTGGTGATCGGCGAGGTGCGCTCGATCGGCGTGGAGTTCGACCGCAGCGAGCGCGAGTTCCGCATGCCGGTGGTGGTGCAGCTCTACCCGCAGCGCCTGCTGCGCCGACAGATCAACCCAGAGGCCGCGCCGAAGCGCAGCGAAGAAGAGCAGCTTGAATTCCTCGTTGCCAAAGGCCTGCGCGGCCAGTTGCGCACGGGCAACCTGCTCACCGGGCAGATCTACGTGAGCCTTGACTTCTTCCCGAAGGCGCCAGCCGTCAAGCTCGACATCACCAAGGCCATGATCGAGCTGCCGACCGTGCCCAACAGCCTCGATGAGTTGCAATCGCAAGTGCAAGAGATCGCCACCAAGATCAACAAAGTGCCCTTCGAACAAATCGGCACCGAGCTGCGCGCCACGCTCGCCACGCTCGACAAAACACTCACCGGCGCCGAGCGTTTGACCCGCACCTTGAACGACGACGTTTCTCCTGAGATCAGCGCCGCATTGAAAGACGCGCGCAAGACCATCAACAGCGCCGAACGCACCCTCGCGACCGACTCGCCAGTGCAGCAAGACCTGCGCGAGACCTTGCAGCAACTCACGCGCACCGCGGCCTCGGTGCGCGTGCTGACCGACTACCTCGAACGCCACCCCGAATCGCTGCTGCGCGGCAAACCGGACGACACGAAATGAAGCCTTTCGCCGTGCCCACCTTGCCAAGCCTGCCCGCCTCGTTGGCGTCGCTCATTCCGCTCGCCTTGGCGGCTGCCGCGTTGACCTGCGGATGCGCGAGCGCGCCCGACCGTTACTACACCTTGGCGTCAACCCCGGCGAGCGCTGCGGCGCCTCTGGCTGAAGGCGCATCGCCCATGGCGATCGAGCTCGCGCCGGTGGTGATGCCCGAGCGCCTGGCGCGCGCGCAGATGGTGGTTCGCAAGAACGCCGAAGGCTCGGAGCTTCGGGTGCTTGAACAGCACCGCTGGGCCACATCGTTCGAGATCGAGCTGCGCGATGCGCTGGCCAGCGGCATCGCCTCTCGGCTTGGCGCGGTTGACGCGAGCCGGCGCGCGCAGCCACGCGCGTGGCGCATTGCGGTGCAGGTGCGGCAGTTCGATGCTGTCGAGAGCAGCCGCGTCGATGCGGCGTTCAACTGGAACATTCGCCGCCCGGAGAGCGATGTGGGCCTCACCTGCGCCTGGCGCACGTCAGAACCCGCCGGAACTGAGATTGCCACGCTCGCCACGAGCGCACAGCGCGCAACGGCCGGCCTCGCTGAGGCAGTTGCGCGGCAGGTGCGCGCGATGCAGGCCGATCCCAAGGCCGCTTGCGTGGGGTGATCAGATTGGCTTGGCTGATCGAGGTGGTGAGCCGGTTGCGAGAACAGCTGCACCTCAGCAAGCCCCATCTCAACGAAACGCGCGATTGAGCAACTCAGCCAATCGCACGCCAGCACGCGACAACTGCAGCGCCGCGGCCTCGCGCCCACGGCGCAGGTACTGAGGCGAGAGCGTCACCACGCCGTCTGCGCCCGGTGCGGGCAACGCGCCGTAGGCCACGCGGCGCGCCACGCCAAAACTTTCCATCGCCCAGGTGCGGCTGCTGCCCTCGCGCCACCGGGCCGCCTGCGCGGGTTTGATGCGGGCGATGAGCTTCGTGGCCACTTGCTGCGGATCACGGCCGAGTGCGGTGACGAAATCGCTGTCCCACAGCGCGTGCAGCTTGCGGGTGGCCTCGCCTGCTGTGCCCTCCTCGCGATCAATGCGGACGAGCTTGCCGTTGCCGCCGGCATCGTGGTCATCAGCGGCGTGGAGCGGCTGGTGCAGGTCGCCCACAAAGTGCAGCAAAAACTGCAGCGCGAGCCGGCGTTCATCGGGCGCGGTGGCGGGGTGGCTGAGCTCGGCCATGAACTGATCGATCTTGGCGACGACGCAGTCGCGCGCTGGCCCGCGCGAAGCCGGCGCGCCGAGCGGCAGCGGCGCGAGGCCGAAGCAGGCCGCGTCAAGATCGGGTGAGCTCAGCTCGATGTTGGCGAAGTGCCATTGCCGCGTCTGCTCGTAGTGGGCGCGGGTGGTGTCGCGGTCAGCATCGCGAAAGCGATCGGCCCAGGTGGCTTGGTGGGCGATGTCGGTGGGCGCAAGGCCGGAAGGGTCGGTCGCGAGCAAAGCGAGCACCTGCTGGCGCACGGCAGGCCTCAAATGATGCTCGGCAATCAGCGCGATGACGGCGTGGCCCTTGTCGCCCCACGCGTTGGCCACGCTTGGCAGCGCGAGAGCGATGGCGGCGATGAAGGGAAGGCCGAAGGGGCGGCCGAAGAGAAGACCGAAGAAAAGGCCGATGCGGGCGAACGAACGGGGCATGGGGCGGCGGCGCGGTGCGCGGCTGTGGACGAGTCGCGGCCGATTCTGACGGCGCCTTTCTGCGTTGCAGGAATCTGGCGAAACGCCTCGCGGAGATCAGCGCACGACGATCACTTGCACCGCGACGCGCAGCGCGCGTTCATAGACCTCGTCGTTCGGCATCCTCCCCGGCCGTCCGGGCGCGGCGGCTGCAGCCTCGGCCGGCGCGCCGTCGTCCAACGCCTGCCCCAACGCCCGGCGCAGCGCCGTGATGGTGACGAGGCCATCAGCCTCTTCGCCGCCTGCCACCGCCACCCCAGCGAGCCGGCCCGCGCCGTCGAACACCGGGCCACCGCGGGGGCCGGGCGGCATGGCGATGCCGAGGCGGCGCTCGGGGCTCGCGGCATCGGGCCGAACGAGCCCACCGAAGAAGCCGGCGTGCAGCCACGGCCACGCAGCTTCAGCATGGGGCGTGGCCACATAGTCGATCGCAAAGCCCGGGCTGCCGGCGAATGGATCGCGTGCAGCGGGTTGCAGCGCGCTGCCCACATCGAGCGGCCGGGCCAGCGTGAGCAGCGCCAAGCCGAGGTCATCTACGCGGCGTTCGAGCGTGGCGGTGGTCGTCTCGCCCAGGCCGTTGCGCACCCACATTGATTTGGCCTGAGCGAGCACCGCGAGCGGCACCAGCGCCAAGCGCCCGCCACCCACCAAGCTGCCGCTGGCAACAACCTCGGCCGACGCCGGCAATGGCGCATCGCCCCCGCGCAGCAGCACGTAAGGCGCCATGCGGTGCGGGGCGGCCAGCAGCACCGCATCGGCCCGCGGCGCGGGGCTCGCGAGCTCGCGCATGGCGGCGGTGAGCACCGGGTCATCGGCAGCGCGGGTGCGCGCTTCGGCGAGCACGCGATCGGCATAAGCGCCCTGCCCGCCGAGCTGGAGCAACCACGCGTAGAGCGCACTCGGCGCAACCGTCTCGCGGTGCGCGCCGGCGGTGTGGGCGCAGAAAGCGAGCGCGCGCCGATAGTCGCCAGCCTGCAGGTAGGCGCGCACCAGCGCCATCTCGGTATCGGGCGCGTGCAGCATCATCGCGGCGCGGTCGAGCTGCTCGGTGGCGGCGGCCGTGTTGCCCTCGGCGAGCAGCACCTCGCCGCGGGCCAACAAGGCCGATCGCTCGGCCATCTGCGCCACGTTGCCCGCGCGAAAGTCGGTGATCACCGCGGGCTGCGCTGGCGGCAGGCCATCCGCTTGCGCCGCCTGAATCGCACCCGCAGCCAAGCTCGCAGCGATCAACCCGCTGCGCAGCGCGCGCCTCACGGGCGCTGGGTGATGCGCGGCAAACCGAGCACCGGATCGGCCTGGTTGTAGGGCGCAGCCGGTGCCTTGTAGCCAGCGAAGTAGGCGGTCAGCGCATCGATGTCTTGCGCGCCGCCAAGGCGATCGGTGCCGCTCAGCAGCACCGAGAAGCCATCGCCACCGTTGGCCATGAAGTTGTTGACGGTGATGCGGTAGGTCTTGGTGGGGTTGAGCACTTGCCCGTTGCTGACGATCTGCTCGGCGGCACCCGTGGTGGCGGGCGGCACGCTGAGCACGTTGGTTGGCGCAAGGCTCACGTCGATGATCTTCGAGCACGGTGCGGCCGATGCGCTCCATGCGTACTTGAAGCCATTGGAGATTTGCATGACGCGTTGCGAGGTTTGCCCCATGCACCCGCTGAATTGCTGTTCGAGCAAGTCTTTGAGCTGCTGGGCCGTGATCGTCATCGTCACCAAACTGTTGCCGAAGGGCTGCACGGTGAACGCATCGCCATAGGTCACGTTGTACGGGTAGCTCGCGCCCGCGACGCTGAAGCCCGGGCTGCGCACGCCGCCGGCATTCATGAACGCGATGGCCGCGCCGCCGAGGTCGGCCGGCTGCGTGGCTTTGAGCTGCGCATCGGCGATCAGGTCGCCAGCCGGCATCTCACCTGCCGCATTGGCGCTGTTGGGCAAGGCTTGTGTGATCGTGCCGATCACTTCCCCGGCGATGGGCGCGACCAAAGCGTTGTAGCCGGCCACGATGTTGGCCACCGTCGGATCGGCGCTCACCGCGGCCGTGGCGTCTGGGTTCGTGCGGTCAACGAGGCGGTTGGTCACGGCCACCTTGGTCACGTTGCGCGTGACCGGGTTGATGGTGAGATCGATGTCGGTCAGCACGCGGCCGAAGGCGCTGGCGCTGGTCACGGGCACGAGGCGGCCGCGCGCATTGGGCAGGCCGGTCGGGCGCGGTGTGCTGGTCACGGTGCCGTTGACGTTCTTCACATCGACGGTGCTCGCCGAGCAGTTGTAGGCCGCGTGGGTGTGGCCGCTGATGACGAGGTCGACCGCGTTGTGCAGTCGCGAGACGATCTTGCCGATGTCGGAATCACTGCCGTCTGCGTTCTTCAAATTGCCATCGCAGCCGTTGATGTCGCCCACGTTGGGCGAGGTCTGGAAGCCGCCTTGGTGAACGAGCACGACGACGGCGTTGACGCCTTGCGCGCGCAGCTTCGGGATCAGCGCGTTGACGGTGTCGGCCTCGTCAGTGAACGTGAGCCCGGCCACGCCGGTGGGCGTGACGATGCCGGGCGTGCCCTTGAGCGTCATGCCGATGAAGGCGACCCTCACGTTGCCAAAGGTCTTGATGCCGTAGGGCGGGAACAAGGTCTTGTGCGTTGCTGCCTCGAACACGTTGGCCGAGAGCCATTTGAATTTGGCGCCGTCAAAGGTGCCGGGCGCGGCCGAGCCGAGGCCTTTGCAACTCTCGGGGTCAGGCGCGCCGCCAGTGATCTTGCAGCCGCCGCTTTGCAGGCGCTTGAGTTCGGCCGAGCCTTTGTCGAACTCGTGGTTGCCGACGGCGTTGAACTCGACGCCGATTTTGTTGAGCGTCTCAACCGCCGGCTCGTCATAGAACAGCGCCGAGATCAAGGGCGATGCGCCAATGAAGTCGCCCGCGCCCACCACCACGTTGTATGGGTTTTGCGCCTTCATTTGCGCCACATAAGCCGCGAGGTACTCGGCGCCACCCACGGGCGGGCGCTGGCTCGACGGGATGGTCGTGTTCACGCCGAAGGTGCCGGGCGACTGCAGATTGCCGTGGTAATCATTGAAGCCAATGATCTTGATGGTGATTGGCTCTTGGCGCGGTGCAGCCCCGGCTGCGCAACCGATGGTCAACGCGGCCATGCCGATCACGGGGAGGAAGTTGCGGATTTTCATGAGGGCACCGCGCCAGCGCGCGGAAGAGCTGTTGGTGCGCATGACTATTGACCCGCTCCGTGACGTTGCTGTGACCGGGCTCAAGGCCCCGGCTCGGCCAGGGCGCGCAAGGCATCGGCCGCGTGGGCCACGCGCGCGGCCGATGCCTCGGCCAGGGCCAGCCGGCGGTACAGCCAAGGCATCAGCGCGGCAGTGGCCTCCGCGCCTTCAGTGTGGCTTGGCCACGAAGCCGCTGCATGCAAGTCGACTTGGAACGCGGCAGCAACATCACCTGCTGCGGCGGCTTGCGGTGAGAGCCACTGCATCAACGCATCGGATGCCGCAACGAGCGCCGGCTCGGCCTCGGCGCGGTCGAGCTTGTCGGCCCGGCGCTCAATCAGCAGCCGGATTGCCGCCAGATGCGCGAGCAAGGCATGGCTGCGGCCGAGCAAGCTTGCCAGCGCGTAGAGCGGCACGCGCACGCGCTCGGGCTCCACGCTCGTGCGCTGGGCGGCGGCGGCGATGGCGTCGAGCGCGTCATAGGCCTCGCGGCGCGCGAGGCGCAGCTGGAGATCGCTGCTGCCCGCTTCTGGCCAGCGCAGCGCTTCACGCGCCAACGCCGCCAAGCTTTGCGTGATGCGGCCTGCAATGCGCGCCATGCTGCGCTGCTCCCACGACGGCAGCAGGTAGCTGAAGGCCCACGCCAAGCCGGCGCCAAGCACCGTGTCAGCCAGCCGCTCGTTGACCGCAAGCCCGCCGATCGGATGCGCCAAATGCGCTTGCAACAAGGCCATCACCGTGGCGGCTGCCGCGGTGACGAGGTAGCGCGTGGCGATGAATGAATGCGCCACGCCAACGGCAATCAAAAACACGCCCGACGACAACCACGCCGCCCCCAGATGCGAGAGCGCCAGCACCAAGCCGCAGCCGATGGCCGTGCCGGCCACCCGCGCATTGCGGCGCGACAAGGTCTGCTCCAGATTGCCGCGCAGCACCACGCCCACGCTCAGCACCAGCCATGCGGGGTGCGAGGCCCACGGCAATGCCTCGGCGATGAAGTAGGCGCAGCCGAGCGCCACGCCAACGCGCAGCGCATGGCGCAGCACGGCAGAGTGCCAAGTGAAATGCGGCTTGAGCGCCGCCAGCGGCCAGCCCTCGACCGACACGAACATCGCCAGCTCGCTGCGCTGCAGCGGCAAATGCGCATCGGTGCCGCCCGCCAGCGCCTGCATCTGCGTCAGGTCGTCACGCATGTGGCGGGCGCGGTCGAGCAGTGCGGCGATCAGCCGAGCGCGGGCCGGATCAACGGGGGCTGTGCTCGCCAGCGCATCGAGCGGCGCGGCTTGTGCGGAGGCGGTGGGCAGAGGGCGGGCCATTCGCGAGCTGTCACCCAGGCGGTCACGCAGGCTGTCACGCAGGCTGTCGAGCGCAGCGGCGATGTCGCGCAGGTTGGCGCCGAGGGCGCGGCGCACGTCGCCATCGTGGCCGTCGTGGCTGAGCAGATCGAGGTCGAGTTCGCTGGCGAGGAGGCTGTCTCGCAGGCTGATGGTGAGCAGCAGCATGCGCGTCTGCCGGCGAGCGAGCATGGATTCGGGCGCAGCGAAGAGCAGATCGCGGGCAACCTGCAGGCGATCAGACAGCGCAGCCTCGCAGCCGATCCAGGCCTGCAAGGGCGAGGCGGCATGGCGCGATTGGGGGCCGGCATCGGCGTTTGAGTTGGGGTTCGGGTCGAGCAAAGCCGCACGCGATCGCATCAGCTGCGCGGCGGCGGCAAGCGCGCTGCCGAGCGCAAGGCTGCGGTAGCGTGGCTGCAGCAGCCACGAGACCACGATCGCCCAGCCGATGTAGAGCGCGGCGCCGAGCAGCGTCCAGCCGGCGTGCGCCAGCTGCGGTGCCAAGCCGGGCAGCGGCGGCCCGGCCATCGTGAAGACGATCGCCAACACCGCCACGAACGAGATCGGCCCGGCACGCAAACCCCACGCAAGTGCAAACGCCGAGACAAACGCGATCAGCGCAGTCGCCAAGCCGAGCACAACGGTGTGCTCGCGCAAGGCCGTCACCAGGATGCTGGTCGCGCAGCCGATCAAGGCGGCGGTCAACACCCGGCGCCACGTGCGGTGGGGCGCGAGCGGCACATCGGCCAGGCTCGCAAACACCGCGCCGCCCGAGGCCACCAGCGCCGCGCCAATGCCGCCAAGGCTGCCCACCACCGCCTGCACCAGGCCAATTCCGAGCGCAACGCCGATGCCGTTGATCACTGCTGCGGGCAGTCGTGAAGTCCAGCGCGAAGCGATGTGCATGCCTCATTCTTGCTGAGCAAAGCCTAGGGCTGACCCTTAACCCAATACAAACTCGTTTGACATTGGCAAATTCGTCGCCCAAAATTCTTGCCCTGAGCACTTCGAAGCCAGGACGCCCCATGACCTCGACCGCCAAGACCTTCGCCTCGCAAGCCGACCTCGACGAGAAGAAAGTCAGCTTCACCCGCATCTCCGAGCACGCCTGGGCCTACACCGCCGAGGGCGACCCCAACACCGGCATCGTGATTGGCGACGACTGCGTGCTCGTGGCCGACACGCAGGCCACCCCCGCGATGGCACAAGACGTGATCCGCCGCATTCGCGAAGTGACTGACAAGCCCATCAAGTTCATCGTGATGACCCACTACCACGCCGTGCGCGTGCTGGGCGCGAGTGCCTACGGCGCTGAGCAGATCATCGCGAGTGAAGACACGCGCGACCTCATCGTCGAGCGCGGCGAGGCCGATAAGGCGAGTGAGATCGGGCGCTTTCCGCGGCTGTTCAGCAACGTCGAATCCGTGCCGCCCGGCATGACCTGGCCGACGTTGACCTTCACCGGCAAGATGACCCTGTGGCTCGGCTCGCTCGAAGTGCAATTGCTGCAGCTCGGCCGCGGCCACACCAAAGGCGACACCGTGGTTTGGCTGCCGGCCGAGCGCGTGCTCTTCAGCGGCGATCTCGTGGAGTTCGGCGCCACGCCGTACGCGGGCGATGCCTACTTCAAAGACTGGCCGCAGACGCTCGACCGAGTCGCCGCGCTCCACCCGCTCGCCCTCGTGCCCGGCCGTGGCGACGCGTTGACCACACCTGCGGCCGTGGCCGAAGGCATCAACGGCACGCGCGCTTTCATCGCCGATGTGTATGCCAGCGTGCAAGCCGGCGTGGCCGCGGGCAAAGCGCTCGGCGAGGTCTACAAAACCACGATGGCGCAGCTCGCGCCAAAGTACGGCCACTGGGTCATCTTCAACCACTGCATGCCGTTCGACGTGACGCGCTGCTATGACGAAGCCACCGCACACGCCCACCCGCGCATCTGGACGGCCGAGCGCGACAAACTCATGTGGGAAACACTCGAAGGATGAAGCTCGGCGACTTGGGCTCCGTGCGCGATCAGGCGATCGACTACCAAGCGCTGCGCTTCGAGCCCACGCACCATGCCGATCAAGATGCGGCTGTTCCGGTGCGGCATTCGGTCGTCATCGTCGGTGCCGGGCCGGTGGGGCTTGCGCTTGCGATCGACTTGGCGCAGCGCGGCCTGCCCGTCGTGCTGCTCGACAACGACAACACGCTTTCAACCGGCTCACGCGCGATCTGTTTTGCCAAGCGCACCTTGGAAATTTTTGACCGGCTCGGCTGCGGCGACCGGATGGTGGCCAAAGGCGTGTCATGGAACGTTGGCCGAGTGTTCTTTCGCGAGCAGCAGCTCTACAGCTTCGATCTGCTGCCTAACGAACAATCAGAGCGTGCAGATGAGCGGCCCGCGTTCATCAACTTGCAGCAGTACTACGTTGAGGGTTTTCTTGCCGAACGGGTTGCCGAACTGCCGCTCATTGACCTGCGTTGGCAGCATGCAGTGGTGGGCGTGGCGCAGCATGCCGACCACGCCGTGCTGAATGTCGACACGCCGGCTGGGCCGTATTCGCTGAAGGCCGACCACGTTGTCGCGTGCGATGGCGGCCGCTCGGCGGTGCGCCGGCTGATCGGCCAGGAAAGCGTGGGCCGCACCTTCAAAGACCGCTTTCTGATTGCCGATGTGAAGATGAAGCGCGAGCAACCGGCTGAGCGTTGGTTTTGGTTCGATCCGAGCTTTCATCCGAACCAAAGCGTGCTGCTGCACATGCAGCCTGACGGCATTTGGCGCATCGACTTTCAACTCGGTTGGGATGCAGACCCGGAATTCGAGAAGCGGCCGGAAAACATCATTCCGCGGGTGCGCGCCCTGCTCGGCAAGGATGCTGAATTCGAGCTTCAATGGGCCAGCGTCTACACCTTCTCGTGCTTGCGAATGGCGCACTTTCGCCACGGCCGCGTGCTCTTCGCTGGCGACTCCGCTCACGGTGTGTCGCCCTTCGGCGCACGCGGCGCCAACTCCGGCGTGCAGGATGCCGACAACCTCGGCTGGAAGCTCGCGCTCGTCGCCCAAGGCCGCGCGCCAGATGGTTTGCTGGGCAGCTACGCCGATGAGCGCGAGTTCGCGGCCGACGAGAACATTCGCGCCTCGACCCGCGCCACCGACTTCATCACGCCCAAGAGCGAGGCGAGCCGCCTGTTCCGCGACGCCGTGCTGCAGCTGGCGAAGCGGCACCCGTTCGCGCGCACGCTCGTCAACAGCGGGCGGCTTTCGGTGCCGACGGTCTTGAGCGCGTCGCCCTTGAACACGCCCGATGTCGATGTGTTCGCTGGCCGCATGCAACCCGGCACGGCCGCGGCCGATGCGCCCGTGCAGCGTGCCGACGGCAAAGCTGATTGGCTGCTGCGGATGCTGGCCGGCGGCAATTTCACGGCGCTCGTGTTCCTCGACCGGGCGGAGCTCGACCCCTCCAGCGCGCTGCGCGATGCAGCAGCGGGCATTGCGCCGCTCAGCATCATCCGCATTGCGCCGAGAGACACTGCCACCGGCTTGGAAGCCGTTGACACGCAAGGCATCGTCGCGTCACGCTACGACATGCAGCCCGGCACCGTGATCCTGCTCCGCCCTGATCAGCACGTTTGCGCTCGTTGGCGCGCGCCCTCCGCCGCCCTGTTCAAAGCCGCACTGCAGCGCGCGCTGGCGATCCACTGAGAAACCTGGCGTGAGACTCAACACCGAACCCAATCTGGCGGCGCCCGACGACTTCTATGAAGCCTTGATCGACACGCACCAAGGCCTCAGCGCCGAGCAAAGCCATGCCTTGAACGCCAAGCTCGTGCTGCTTCTGGCCAACCACATCGGCGCGCAAGACGTGCTGTGCGAAGCCTTGGCCGCAGCGCGGCGATCGACCGAAACCAGCGATGAGAGCGACGCAAACGACGCGAGCGACGCGCCCGAATTCGCCCACCCGGGCCACATTGAAATCCTGACGCCAGAGACCTGACCCCATGGATCGCTTCACGCCCCCAACACACAAAATGAGCGGCTTCGGCAACGAGTTCGCAACCGAGGCGATCGCCGGCGCGCTGCCGCAAGGCCGCAACAGCCCGCAGCGCGCACCGCTGGGCCTCTATGCCGAGCTGATCTCGGGCACGGCGTTCACCGCAGCGCGGGCCGAGAACCGGCGCAGCTGGGTGTACCGGCGCACGCCTTCGGTCGTGACTGGCCGCTATGAGCCTTACACCCAAACCCGCTGGACGAGCGGCGCAGCAGGCGGCATCGCCCTCATCCCCGAGCCGCTGCGCTGGCACCCGGTCGATGTGCCCACAGCGCCGCTCGACTTCATCGACGGCCTGCACACAATGGCCGCCAATGGCGATGTCGAGGCGCAAAGCGGCATGGCCGCGCTGGTGTACGTGGCCAACCAATCGATGGTGCGCCGCGCGCTCGTCAATGCCGATGGCGAGATGCTGATCGTGCCGCAGCAAGGCCGGCTCGTCATCACCACCGAGATGGGCGTCATCAGCATCAAGCCCGGCGAGATTGCGTTGGTTCCGCGTGGCATCGCATTCAAGGTCGACTTGCCCGATGGCCCGTCGCGCGGCTATGTGGCCGAGAACTATGGCGCGCATTTCCGCCTGCCCGAACTCGGCCCGATCGGCTCGAATGGCCTGGCGAACGCGCGCGACTTTCATGCGCCGGTGGCTGCCTTCGAGGAAGAAGCTGGCAGCTACGACATCATCAAAAAGTTTGGTGGCAAGCTCTGGCGCAACACGCAGCGCGGCACGCCGTTCAACGTGGTGGCATGGCATGGCAACTTGGCGCCTTGCCAATACGACACCGCCAACTTCATGACGATTGGCTCCATCAGCTTCGATCACCCCGATCCATCGATCTTCACCGTGCTCACCTCGCCGAGCGATACGCCCGGCACCGCAAACTGCGATTTCGTGATCTTCCCGCCGCGCTGGCTGGTGGCCGAAGACACCTTCCGCCCGCCTTGGTATCACCGCAATGTGATGAGCGAGTTCATGGGCTTGGTGTATGGGCAATACGATGCCAAACCTGAAGGCTTTCGCCCAGGCGGCGCGAGCCTTCACAACGGCATGGTGCCGCACGGGCCAGACGGCGAGGCCTTCACCAAAGCCACGAATGCTGCGCTCGCGCCGCACAAGCTCGACAACACACTCGCCTTCATGTTCGAGAGCCGGTGGCGCTTTGTGGCCACCGATTTCGCGATGAACGGCGACTCACTCGACCACGCCTATGCCGATTGCTGGCAAGGCCTTTCTGACGCTTTCAAAGGCACTCCTTGATGAACCTCTCCCTAGACGACACGCACGACCCCGCACTGACCAGCTGGGTCGCATCGGCACAAGCTCCGAGCTGCGATTTCCCGATTCAAAACTTGCCGTATGGCCGCTTCCGCAAGGCGGGGAGCAACGAGCCTTGGCGCATCTGCGTGGCCATTGGCGACCAGGTGCTCGACATGCTCGCCGCGCGCAACGCCAACGCATGGCCCGCCACACTGACCGATCAACTCGACGCGCTTGCGGCTGGCGATTTGAACCGCGTGATGGGCTCGTCAAGCGCCGAGCGCATCGAACTGCGCCGCGCGCTCTCGGCCGCGCTGAGTGTGAGCAACACCCAGCATGAGGCGCTTGCCGCGGCACTCTTGCCGCAGGCCGAGGCCGAGATGGCGGTGCCCTGCCGCATCGGCGACTACACCGATTTCTACACCGGCATTCACCACGCAACGACCGTTGGCAAACTCTTCCGGCCCGACAACCCCTTGCTGCCCAACTACAAGTGGGTGCCGATCGGCTACCACGGGCGCAGCTCGTCGGTCGTCGTCAGTGGCACGCCGTTTCGCCGGCCGCGCGGGCAGCTGAAGGGCGCGGCTGACGCGCCCACCTTCGGCCCCTGCCAACGCCTCGATCACGAGCTTGAACTTGGCGCACTCATTGGCCCGGGCAACGCGCTCGGCGAGGCCGTGACCATCGAGCAGGCCGAGTCGCGCCTCTTCGGTTTGACGCTCTTCAACGACTGGTCAGCCCGCGACATTCAGGCTTGGGAGTACCAGCCGCTCGGGCCGTTTCTCGCGAAGAACTTTGCCTCCACCATCTCGCCCTGGGTGGTGACGATGGAGGCGCTCGCGCCGTTTCGCGTGCCGTTTGCGCGCCCGGCCGGTGACCCGCAGCCCCTGCCCTACCTCGCCTCAGCCGACAACGCCGAACGCGGCGCGATCGACATCCAGCTTGAGGTGTTGATCCAAACCGCCACGATGCGCGACGCGGGCTTGGCGCCGGTGACGCTAAGCACATCGAACTTCCGCGATGCGTACTGGACGCTCGCCCAACTCGTGGCCCATCACGCCAGCAACGGCTGCAACCTGCAACCTGGCGACTTGCTCGGCACCGGCACACAGTCAGGCCCCGAGCCCGGCCAGGGCGGCTCGATGCTCGAACTCTCGCAAGGCGGCAAGCAGCCGATCACCTTGCCGAACGGCGAGCGCCGCACCTTCCTCGAAGACGGCGACACGCTCATCCTGCGTGCGCATTGCGAGCGACCGGGCGCCGCGCGGATCGGCTTTGGCGAAGCTGCAGGCAGGGTGCTGCCGGCATTGGCGGAGAGCTGACGCAGGCTGCTTCAACCACGGGCGCTGACGATGATCAACAAAATCTCAGAGTCGATCGAAGCCGCGCTTGCCGGCGTGGCCGATGGCGCGACGGTGATGATCGGCGGCTTCGGCGGCGCCGGCCAGCCGGCCGAGTTGATTGACGGCTTGATCGCCCACGGCGCGCGCGACCTGACCATCGTCAACAACAACGCCGGCAACGGCGAGACGGGGCTTGCCGCGCTGCTCAAGACTGGCCGCGTCAAGAAGATCATTTGCAGCTTTCCGCGCCAAGCCGATTCGCAAATCTTCGACGCGCTCTACCGCTCGGGCCAACTCGAACTTGAACTCGTGCCTCAAGGCAATCTTGCCGAGCGCATTCGCGCCGCGGGCGCAGGCATCGGCGGCTTCTTCACGCCCACCGGCTACGGCACCGAGCTCGCCAAAGGCAAAGAAACGCGCGAGATCGATGGCCGGATGTACGTGCTCGAATCCCCCATCCATGCCGATGTGGCCTTGATCAAAGCCGAGCGTGGCGACCGCTGGGGCAACCTCGTCTACCGCAAGACAGCGCGTAACTTCGGCCCGGTGATGGCGATGGCCGCGAAGCTAACGATCGCATCGGTTCACGAGATCGTCGAGCTCGGCGAGCTCGACCCGGAAGTGATCATCACGCCGGGGATCTTTGTGCAGCGTGTCGTCAAAGTCGACCGCAGCGCCACCGGGCCGGCCGGCTTCAAGCAGCCAGCCGCTTGATGGCAATCAAGTCAATCGAGGCAATCAGGGCAAGACCATGCAAAAGCTCAACCGCGATCAAATGGCCGCTCGCGTGGCGCAAGACATTCCGGAAGGCGCGTACGTCAACCTCGGCATCGGCCTGCCGACCTTGGTGGCCAACCACTTGCCCAAGACGCGCGAGGTCTTCTTGCACAGCGAGAACGGCCTGCTCGGCATGGGCCCGGCGCCAGCCGCGGGCGATGAAGACTACGACCTCATCAACGCCGGCAAACAAGCCGTGACCCTGCTCGCTGGCGGCGCCTACTTTCACCATGCCGACAGCTTCGCGATGATGCGCGGCGGCCACCTCGACATCTGCGTGCTCGGCGCCTTTCAGGTCTCGGCCACCGGCGACCTCGCGAACTGGCACACCGGCGGCGCTGACGCGATCCCCGCAGTCGGCGGCGCGATGGACCTCGCCATCGGCGCGAAGAAAACCTACGTGATGATGGAACACCTGACCAAATCGGGCGCGAGCAAGATCGTTGCCGCCTGCACCTATCCATTGACCGGCATCGGCTGCGTGAGCCGCATCTACACCGATCTGGCGGTGCTCGATGTGACAGCGCAAGGCTTGAAGGTGATCGAGACCTTCAACGGCCTGGGCTTCGTTGAACTGCAAAAGCTCAGCGGTGTGCCGCTCCTCGCTTGATTCGGGAGAACGACCATGACCACCCACGCCTTCATCTGCGATGCGATCCGCACGCCCTTCGGCCGCTACGGCGGCGCACTCGCCTCGGTGCGGACCGATGACCTTGGCGCCGTGCCGCTGAAGGCATTGATGGCGCGCAACCGCGAGGTCGATTGGCAAGCCGTGGCCGACGTGATCTACGGCTGCGCCAATCAAGCCGGCGAAGACAACCGCAACGTTGCGCGCATGTCGCTCTTGCTTGCCGGCTTGCCGATCGAGTTGCCGGGCAGCACGGTCAACCGCTTGTGTGGCTCGGGCATGGACGCGGTGGGCACGGCCGCCCGCGCCATCAAGGCCGGCGAGGCGATGATGATGATCGCCGGCGGCGTTGAAAGCATGAGCCGCGCGCCCTTCGTGATGCCCAAGGCCGAGAGCGCCTTCAGCCGCGCCAATGCTGTGCACGACACGACGATCGGCTGGCGCTTCGTCAACAAACGCATGAAGGAGCTCTACGGCGTTGACTCGATGCCGGAGACGGCAGAAAACGTTGCCGCAGATTTCGGCATCGAGCGTGTAGCGCAAGACCGAATGGCCTTGGCCAGCCAGCTCAAGGCTGTGGCGGCGCGAGAGTCGGGCTTCTTTGAAGCTGAGATCACGCCAGTCACGATTGCGCAGAAGAAAGGCGATGCGCTCATCGTCGCGAAAGACGAGCACCCGCGAGAGACAAGCATGGAGGCGCTGGCCAAGCTCAAGGGCGTGGTGAAGCCAGACGGCACCGTGACGGCCGGCAATGCCTCCGGCGTGAACGACGGCGCCTGCGCGCTGCTGCTGGCGAGCGAGGCCGCCGCCGCCAAGAACGGCCTCACGCCGCGGGCGCGTGTGGTCGGCATGGCCACCGCCGGCGTGGCCCCGCGCATCATGGGCTTCGGCCCGGCACCGGCCACGCGCAAGGTGCTGGCACTCACCGGCCTTGCGCTCGCGCAGATGGATGTGATCGAGTTGAACGAAGCCTTTGCCGCGCAAGGCTTGGCGGTGCTGCGCGATCTGGGGCTGGCCGACGACGATGCGCGCGTCAACCCGAATGGCGGCGCCATTGCGTTGGGTCATCCGCTGGGTGCAAGTGGTGCCAGGCTCATCACCACGGCGATCCATCAATTGCACAAGATCGGCGGGCGCTATGCGCTCTGCACGATGTGCATCGGCGTGGGCCAGGGCATCGCGGTGGTCATTGAGCGGGTGTGAAAGGCGGGTCAAACACGCGAGCCAAGCACACGAGTTAAACCACAGGAGGCATCACATGGTCACCAAGAACACGATTTGCATTTGGTACGACGGCACGGCGCTCGATGCAGCGAACTTCTATGCCGAGACCTTTCCCGACAGCGCAGTCGGCCACGTCTTCCGCGCACCGAGCGATTACCCCAGCGGCAAGACTGGCGATGTATTGACCGTCGAGTTCACCGTGGCCGGCGTGGCCTGCCTGGGGCTCAACGGCGGGCCAAAGGTCAAGCACTCCGAAGCGTTTTCGTTTCAGATCGCAACCGACGATCAAGCCGAAACCGACCGCCTCTGGGACGCGATCGTTGGCAATGGCGGCCAAGAAAGCGCTTGCGGCTGGTGCAAAGACCGTTGGGGCTTGTCGTGGCAGATCACGCCGCGCGCGCTCAGCGCCGCCATCTCCGGCCCCGACCGGGCGGCGGCCAAACGCGCATTCGAAGCGATGATGACGATGCGCAAGATCGACATCGCGGCGATTGAAGCGGCACGCGATGGTTCGGGCGCGGCGCAGGCCTGATGAGCGACAGCGCGGCTGCGGCAGCAGCCACGGCTTGAGCCGACCTTCGGCCCCGGCAACGGCGCCCAGACCACGCGCAGACTGAATGCCGTGATGCGCGGGAGTCAGTCAGCCGCGTGACCGTGAAGGCTACGCAGCAACGGGCTCGTGCGTGTTTGGCGCGCCGATAACACTGGCAGCAGAAGCCGATGGCGGCGACGACAGCTGCGTTTGCCTGTGCGCCAACTTGAACACCGAGACTGCCTCGGCCAGATTACCGGCCTGCTCACGAAGACTGTCCGCAGCGGCGGCGCTCTCTTGGACGAGTGCGGCATTCTGTTGCGTCATTTGGTCCAACTGAGAGACAGAGTCGTTCACGCTGCTGATGCCGCTGGACTGTTCGGCAGACGCCGCGGTGATCTCGCCGATCACGTCAGTGACGCGCTGCACGCCGGAGACGATCTCTTGCATGGCGTTGCCGGTCTCTTGAACCAACTCGGTTCCGGACACCACCTTTTCAGCGGCGGCATTGATCAGTGTCTTGATCTCCTTGGCTGCTTGCGCGCTGCGTTGTGCGAGCGATCTCACCTCGCTGGCAACGACCGCAAAGCCCCGCCCTTGTTCACCGGCGCGAGCCGCTTCGACGGCAGCATTGAGCGCAAGGATGTTGGTCTGGAAGGCGATGCTGTCGATCACGCTGCTGATCTCATTGATCTTGCGGCTGGCGAGATTGATCTCGTTCATGTTGGAGATGACTTGTGAGACAACATCACCGCCACGCCGGGCTGCGCCTGCAGCGGACGACGACAGTTGATTCGCTTGCTTGGCAGCATCCGCACTCTGGCGAACGTTGCCAGTGAGTTGATCCATGCTGGATGCGGTTTGCTGCAGGCGCGTTGCGGTTTGCTCGGTTCGCGCCGAGAGATCTTGGCTGCCAGCAGCCACTTCAGACGATGCGGTGGTGATGGACTCTGTGGCCAAGCGAATCGCCTGCACGGTATCGCGCATGCGCAGCACCATGCTGCCCATCGCGTGCTGCAAAGAGCCGAGATTGGAGTGCGAATGTTCGACCTGCACTGAGAGATCGCCGTCGGCCACGCTCTGGGCGAGCGCTCTCAAGTCCGAGGGCTCACCGCCCAAGTCTCGCCACACGGAGCGCACGATGGCCAGCGAGGTCGCGCCGAGTGCGGCAAGCACGATCAATCCGGTGGCGGCAATGGCCCAGAGGATTTGCGTCACGCCGTCTTTGGCGGTATCGCGGTCGACCGCCGTGGCGTCCTTTGCTTGCTGTGTTCTTTCAGCCAACAACTTATCGAGCACGGCTTGGGCCGACTGCATCTTCGACACCAGCGCAGGGCCATCTGCGCCCGGAGTCTTGTTCAGCATCGCACCGACTGCGCCGAGTGCCGTTTGAGAGAAGTCTTCGAAGGCCGACGTGAAAGCTTTGGCGTCGTCAGCCTTTCCGGCAATCTTTGCCATGCCAGCGAGCGTCTCGCGGCCCGATGCCACCATGGGATCGGTGTCCTTGAGCTTGCCGGCATCGCCTTCAGCGACGGCCGCTTGCAGCGTCAAGCGCAACTGCTCAGATGAGCGATCGAGTCGCAACACCTTTTCCAGATACGGATCGTCGACTTCGCTCAAGCGCACGAGAATCGTTGAAGTGCGCGATCCCAATAGAAAGGTCACCGCCACGCCAACGATGAACACTGCGGCTGCACTCAATGGCAGCATCCAAATCTTGGTGCGAAACTTCATGTTGATCCTGCTCGGTTGATCGGTCTTTTTGATTTTTGACCTTGCGCGCAATGCCAGGCCCGGGCCAGGCGGGGCGAGCCCACCGGCTGTTCACATGTCACTTGATGACCACCTTGACCGAGTCATCGACATTCGCTGCTTTGATGTAGCCAATACCGCCTTTGTTGGCGGCCACGCTCTTCTTCACCTCTTCATCCGACGGCAATTCTTTGGGCGGCACGGCCTTGCCCGAGAACATGTTTCGTGAGGCCAGCGCTTTCATGTTGCTGACCGACTTGCCGAGCACGTCAGTCGAGAAGCTGGCACGTTCCGGGTTTTCTTCGGGGAGGTCGTAGGCGACGACTGCCCCAACGTCACCCCACGATTTGGACTCGCCAAAGTAGATCTTCGAAACCAACGCCTTGTCGACGGCGCTGCTGTTTGCTTTGTTGACGATGACAACGATGTCGCCAGCCACCGCTGAGGCGGTTGCGATCACGCTGATCGCGAGTAAGGCAGTCTTAATGGCATTCATGATTGACTCCATACGCCCTCATCAGAATTGGAAGTTGACTTCGGCGGTGAACAAGTTCCATTTTTTGGAGCCTTTACCCGCCTCGACTTCACCAGTTCCGACCGGCAATCCGTAGCCGCTGTTGAAGTGGTTCTCGATCTTCAGGCCGATGTCTTTGCCGAGCTTGTAGCCCAGCCCGACTGCCACCGTGCTCTGGTAGTACGACGGATCGTTCTTTTGGGCTTTGTCGAGCGTGACATGGTCATATCGGATGTAGGGCGTCCATTTATTCGCAACGGTGTAGCCACCTTGCAAGTAATAGCCTGAGCTGGAGACGCCCAAGAACTTGTGCCCGGCGTACTCGCTCTTGAACTCCCAGTTGTCGCGAGCGAACTCGGCAGACAAGATGCCGCGGTCTTCGTTGGACATGGCGCCAGTCGCCACGGTTTCGACTTGCACGCGGTAGGCTGAGACCATGAACTTGAGCCCTTCGATGGGCGTGTCGTAGGTGACTCGGCCGCCATAAGAGCGGCGGTCTTTTTCATCCGCGGGGGGATCAATGTCATACACATTGCCTGCCCAGCCTTGCCAGAGCACATGGCCGCCCGCGAGGTCTTGCTCGAAGTCTGCACCGAAGCCGTGGTAGGCATCGTGAACAAAGTCGGCGCCCGTTTGGTAGATGCTCGGGATGACCGCCGAGAGCTGCAATGACTTCAGCTCGATGATTTCGTTGTAGAGGCCGAGTGGGAGCTTGACTCGACCGACGTGCCCGCGCAGTGCATCGTTGACTTGATAGTCGAGGAAGAACCAGGTGAACCGAGTGCCCTCGGCGGTGGAGCCTTGCAGTTGAGCCCAGACTTTGCTGCGGCTATCAATCGTCGCGGCAACGACCACGCCGAGAAAGTTTTGATCCCATGTGCCTTTGCCTTCGGCGCCCAGGTATGGGTTCTTGGTTGACTTCAGGAATTCTTGGTATCCGTAGCCATGCACATCAAAACGGTCTGCCAACTCACCGGCGAATGCAAGCGGGGCCGCTGCAAGGGTTAACCCCGCGGCAATGGCCAGGGCTGCGGGGCGGCTCGGGCGGAGTGGAAACATGTTGATGGTCCTTCTGGTTGGTTTCGGCGGGTCTCGCGTTTCGATGCCCGGACGGGGCCGCAAGAAGACAACCGCGGCTGCATGAATGGCCCGAGTGCGTCGGCATGTGACTGGTTTTCGGCAATTTGGCCGGGCTCTTGATCAGGAAAAGGAGGGCCAAAAGCGCTCTTCCCCAGTTCTTTGATCGACTCTCGCCCCGTAGGGCGACGAGAAGCTCCACGTGGCGCGCAACCACTTCCCTGCACTCCTCGGTGAAAGCCGCAGGCCGCTTAACCGCGCCGGGGTGGATTGCAGGACCTTCAGCAGATCCGTCACAAGGCTGGTCGGAGGCTTCGTCGCCCCGTCGCCCGTCGCCCGTCGCCCGTCGCTCGTCGCTCGTCGCTCACCGCAAACGTCAGGGCTTCGCGTCGATCCCCACGAAACCATCGCGATTGGGCATGCGCACCTTGGGCAGGCTCTCCACATTCATCTCATCGCGCTCGCCAATGACATGGTTGATGTGCAGCAGGTAGGCCGTGAGCGCGTAGACCTCATCGGCGCTGAGCGAGCCGGGTGCATCCATCGGCATGGCGCGGCGCGTGAAGTCGAACAAAGTGGTTGCGAAAGGCCAGTAGAGGCCGATCGTTTTATCGGGCGATTTGGCGTTGAGCGGTTCGGTGCCGCCGGCGAGTTCATCGGCGCTTGCGCCGCGGCCGGCTTCACCGTGGCAGCTGGCGCAGCGTGCTGCGAACAGCAACTGGCCTTGGGCCGCATGGCCGCGGCCGGGCGGTAGGCCGCGGCCATCGGGGAAGACGTTGCGATTCCAGAGTGCCGCCTGCGCGGGGCTGACGGGTTGCCCGAGGCGAGGCGCGGCAAGTTCGTCACCCGCGCTCGCCATGCGCGGCATGACGCTCGCTATGAGCGTTAGCGCCACGCACCGGCTCCAGTCACGCATAGACATGCGTCACCCTGCCATCGGCGGCGACGGCCCACGACACGATGGCGTTGTAGTGGAAGTAGCCATTCACGCCGCGCTCGGCCACGAGAGCGTTGCGCTCGGGTTGCACGTAGCCCGTCTCATCGGTGACTCTGCTCTTCAACACAGCGCGATCGCCGCGCCATTGCCACGGCATTCGAAAGCGGGTGAGGCACTGCGGCAGCACCGGTGATTGCAACGCGGCCTGCGCCCACGTGCGGCCGCCATCGGCAGAAACATCAACCCGCCGCACTTTGCCGCGCCCGCTCCAGGCGATGCCGCGGACCTCGTAGAGGCCCGGCGCGCGCAAGGTTTGGCCGTGCGAGGGGGAGGTGATGACGGACTTGGCCTCCATCACGAAGGTGAACTGGCGAGCCTTCCCGTTCGGCATCAGCTCGGTGTATTTGGATGTCTCGTTGCGGGCCATCACGGGCTGGTCAGTCGCCATGATCTGCCGCAGCCACTTGACGTTGGCCACACCTTCCCAGCCGGGCGCGATCAGGCGCAGTGGGTAGCCGTTTTCGGGGCGGATGGCTTCGCCGTTTTGGTAGAGGGCGATGAAGCAGTCGTCCATCAGCTTGGCAAGTGGCAGGCTCAGGTTCATGGCGAATGCGTCGGCGCCTTCGAGCACGGCCCAGCTGGCCTGGGTGTCGATGCCGGCTTGATTGAGCAAGATCGAGACGGGCACGCCCGTCCATTCGCTGCAAGACACCATGCCGTGAAAGCTGCCGACTGGCCTCTGAATCGGCTCCGAATGCCAGCCGGCGTTGCTGTTGCCGCCGCATTCGATGAAGAGAATTTGCGAGCGCATCGGGTAGCGCTTCAGATCGGCCACGCTGAACGCAAGTGGCTGTTTGACCGCGCCGGAGATCAGCAGGCGATGCTGGGCCGCATCGATCTCGGGCACGCCGTTGTGGTGGCGCTCGAAGTGCAGACCGCTCGGCGTGATCATGCCTTCGAGGTCTTCGAGCGGCGTCCATGACACACCGTTGCCAAGCACAGCGCGGTTGGCGCCAATGCGGCGGATCACCGCTTCTTCGGCCTTTGCGGGCACGCCGTACGACGTGAATGGTTTGCCCGGCTTGCGCATGCCGGGCGGCAGGGTGGCGTCGAGTTCGGCGGCTGGCAAAGTCGCTGCGGCAGCGTCGCTCGCGGCGACAGCGGCGTTGGCCGAGGCCAGCACCAGCCCGCGTTGGAGCAAGAGCCGCCGATGCAGCAAGCCGCCACCGGCAACGGGCTTCAGCGCATCACGCGGCATCCGCCTGCGGGCCGGGCTTCACCGCCAGTTGCGTTTTGAAGACGCGGTCTTTCGTGTCGATCGCCTCGGCGCGCAACTCGCCTTGCTGCTGTGGCGTGAAGTAGAAGCGGATGTTCGGGTTCTCGCTCAGCGTGAAGTCGACATCGGCCGTCAGCACAGGCGCGCCGCCATACGTGACCGCAATGCTGCGCACAAAGTACGGTGGCGGCGTGAGCCGCGTGAGCTGGTCGATGCCGAGGCCGGAGACGTTCGGGTGGCTGATCATCAATTGCGCGAGTACCGGCTTGCCGGGGATGACGTCGTCTTCGATCCGCAGGCGCATGCGGCCGAGCTTGGCCAATGCCTCGGCCTCGTCTTTGCCGGCAGGTGCGGAGCAGCCACCCGAGGCTTTGAGGAATTTGGTGTCCATGAAGAGCTGGCCGTCATTCATCTCCGCGATCGCGCGCACGAAGGTGTATTCCTCGACGCGCACGCGGGTCTCGATGTCGGCGCGGCCGCTCTCGGGGCTGAAGGTGAACACAGCGCCGGCGGGCGACGGGTTGTTGTCGATGATCAGGTGAACCTTGCGGATGAAGCGCTCGGGCGTCTGCGCCACGCGCGTCTGGATGCCGATCGGCACGACGGCGGCGTCTTCGGCGCGCAAGGGCGCTGTGAGCGAGAGGATGTCACTGGCGCTCTCAGAGATCGGTGCATCGCCAAACAGGCCTTGGCGAATGCGCGCCCAGCGTTCGTTGGCCAGGGGTTTGACTTCGGCGGCAAACAGCGATCGCGGCAAGACGATGCTGGCAGGCAGCAGGCTGAGAACGGCTCGGCGCGGGATGCTCATTGCAGTCTCCTGGTCACGTGGTGTGACGTCCAGCTGCGCAGCTTACGCCTCTCGCGCCGCGGCCCGCACGGGTGAGAAAATTAGGGCCTATGACCGATATCACCCTCGCGCCAGAGCGCCGCAGCATCCGAAGTTTTGTCGTCCGCGCGGGGCGCCTTGGCCCGGGCCAAGCACGCGCGCTTGCGGAGTTGGGCCCCCGCTATCTCTTGCCGTTCGAAGCTGCAACGGCCGACTGGCCGCGCCACTTTGGGCGTGACGCGCCGCGCATCTTCGAGATTGGCTTCGGCATGGGCGATGCCACCGCGACCATCGCCGCCAGCCAACCCGGCACGGATTTCATTGCCGTGGAGGTGCACACACCGGGCGTTGGCGCGCTGCTCAAGCGCATCGGCGAGCTGGGATTGAGCAACCTGCGGCTGCTGCAGCATGACGCTGTCGATGTGCTGGAACAGATGGTCGCGCCTGCTTCACTGGCCGGCGTGCATGTGTTCTTTCCAGACCCGTGGCACAAGCTCAAACACAACAAGCGCCGGCTGATCCAGCCCGACTTCGTGCGCCTGCTCGCCAGCCGGCTCGCCCGCGGCGGCTATTTGCATTGCGCAACCGACTGGGAGCCTTACGCCGTGCAAATGCTGGAAGTGCTTGCGGCCGAGCCCGCGCTGGTGAACACCGCGGAAGGCTACGCACCCAAGCCCGACTACCGGCCGCTGACAAAGTTTGAGAACCGCGGCCTCATGCTGGGTCACGGTGTGTGGGACGTCGTATTTACGAAGCGCTGACGTTCAAGCGCGGCAGTGCTCTGGCGCCGCAGTCAAGCGGCCCAGTTCACCCAGCCCGTGGCCCAAGTCAACAGCACAACAAGGCCGAACGCGATGCGATACCACGCGAACGGCACGAAGGTGTGACTGGAGATGTAGCGCAGCAACCAGCGCACGACAAACCACGCGACGATGAACGACACCACGGTACCGACGGCAAGCACCGGCATATCGGCCACGGTGACCTCGTGGCGAGCTTTCCAGAGGCTGTAGAGGCTCGCGCCGATCAGCGTCGGTATCGCGAGAAAGAAGCTGAAGTCAGTCGCGGCCTGGCGGCTCAGGCCGAACAGCATGCCGCCGATGATGGTGGCGCCCGAGCGGCTGGTGCCTGGGACGAGCGCCAGGCTTTGGGCAAATCCCACCTTCAAGGCATCGACCGGCGTGAGTTGGTCGACTGAATGAATGCGCACCGCGGTGGCTGGTCGCCGCTCAGCCCACAAGATGACGATGCCACCGAGGATGAACGTCGCAGCCACGACTGCTGGCGTGAACAAGTGCGCCTTGATCGCTGAGGCGAAGACGACGCCAAGCAGCGCAGCCGGCAAGAAGCCGATCAGCACATTCATCGCAAAGCGGCGCTGGCGCGAATCACCAGCAATCACTCCCGTGATGGCGTCACGCACACGCTGCCAGTAGACGATCACGACCGCGCCGATCGCACCAGCCTGGATCACGATCTCGAAGAGTTTGGCCGAATGCAGCGTGGCGTCGGTGAAGCCAATCAAGGAGCCCGCAAGAATCAAATGACCCGTACTCGACACCGGCAAGAACTCCGTCATGCCCTCGACGATGCCCATGATCACGACTTTGACGAACAGCAGCAGATCCAAACGAGACTCCAAGATGGCAGGGAAGACCCTGATGTTAACGACGTGGATCACCCAGTTGCCCATCAAAAGCCAGCAGCGGCAAAGCGCCACTCACCTTCACAACTCAAAGCGTTGTCGAGCTACGCGGCTTGTGCCGCAGGCACGCCGGCGATCGCTCAGTCCGGCCGCGCGCGCGTCGAGCGAAGGTCACCCAATCAATATGGGAAGCCGTCATCGGCGAGGCACACGCATCACCCGCACATTAAAAAGCCCCGCCAAGGCGGGGCTTTTGAGACCGTGGTGAAACGCTGCTTACTTGCCGCGCGTTCCAACAACTTCGATCTCGACGCGGCGGTTCTTAGCGCGGCCTTCGGCGGTCTTGTTGTCCGCAACCGGCTGCTTCTTGCCCTTGCCTTCGGTGTAGACACGGTTCTTCTCGACACCCTTGCCAACCAGATAAGCTTTGACTGCTTCCGAACGGCGGACAGACAACTTCTGGTTGTAGGCATCCGAGCCAACCGAGTCGGTATGACCAACGGCGATGATGACTTCGAGGTTGAGGCCGCTCATCTTGCTGACCAGATCGTCAAGCTTTGCTTTGCCTTCTGGCTTGAGCACGGACTTGTCGAAGTCGAAGAACGCATCAGCAGCAAAAGTCACCTTCTCGCTGACCGGCGCAACGACTGCGGCTGGCGGAGCCGGCGGGGTTGCAGGTGCAGCAGCCTTCGGCGCGGGAGCCGGTGCGGCAGGTGCCATCGGCTCAGCAGGCTTCAGCGCGCCATCGCATTCGGCGACTGCGGTAGCGGGAGTCCAGTTGCCATCACGCCAGCACAATTCGTTGGTGCCGTTCTTCCATGGCTGGCCGGATCCGTTCACCCAATTGTCAACGGTCTGCGCGAACGCACCAGACATCGAAGTTGCGAGGGCAGCGGTTGCAAAGAGCGACGCCACCTTGTTCAGTTTCTTCATGATTCTCCTCTCGAGGGAAGGCGCAGTAATGTTCTGCAAAACGTCCGATCCGGAATCGGAAAGTGCTGGTAAACCCCCGCGCTTTTGAAGCGGGACGGGCGCTGACCACCGACCAAATGATTGTGCCATAGGGCTTTCGCGACACTGGATTTTGGCGATCTGCCAGCGTCTGAGGCCCGGAAATGTTGCGCCGTAGCGACAGCCAACGCCAATTAGAATCAGCGACCGCACCGCCTGAAGAATGGCGCGCGCTCTCTAAGGCTCCGCCGACACCACTGAATGACCGAATTCGCCAAGGAAACCCTGCCGATCAGCCTCGAAGAGGAAATGCGGCGCTCTTACCTTGATTACGCGATGAGCGTGATTGTGGGTCGCGCCCTCCCCGATGCGCGCGACGGCCTCAAACCGGTGCATCGGCGCGTCTTGTTCGCGATGCACGAACTCAGCAACGACTGGAACCGGCCCTATAAGAAGTCGGCTCGCATCGTTGGTGACGTGATCGGTAAGTACCACCCGCACGGCGATCAGTCGGTGTACGACACGATTGTTCGCATGGCGCAGGATTTTTCGCTGCGCCACATGCTTGTCGATGGCCAGGGCAACTTTGGCTCGGTCGATGGCGACAACGCAGCCGCGATGCGCTACACCGAAATCCGGCTGGCGAAGATTGCGCACGAGATGCTTGCCGACCTCGACAAGGAAACCGTCGACTTCGGCCCCAACTACGACGGCTCCGAGAAAGAGCCGCTGGTGATGCCCTCGCGGCTGCCGAATCTTCTGGTCAACGGCGCCGGCGGCATTGCGGTTGGCATGGCAACGAACATTCCGCCGCACAACCTCAATGAGGTGGTCGACGCTTGTCACCACTTGCTGCGGAACCCGGGCGCGACGATCGACGAACTGATGGAGATCATTCCGGCGCCGGACTTCCCGACCGCCGGCATCATCTACGGCCTCTCCGGCGTGCGAGACGGCTACCGCACCGGCCGCGGCAAAGTTGTGATGCGAGCGAAGTGCCATTTCGAGGACATCGACAGAGGTCAGCGCCAGTCGATCATCGTCGATGAGATTCCGTACCAGGTAAATAAGAAGAACCTGCTCGAGCGCATGGCCGAGTTGGTGCACGAGAAGAAGCTGGAAGGCATCAGCCACATCCAGGATGAGTCCGACAAATCGGGCATGCGCGTCGTGATCGAGCTGAAGCGCGGCGAAGTGCCCGAGGTGGTCCTGAACAACCTCTACAAGCAAACGCAGCTTCAAGACACGTTCGGCATGAACATGGTGGCGCTGATCGACGGCCAGCCAAAGCTTTGCAATCTCAAAGACTTGATCGCCGTGTTCCTCGAGCACCGGCGCGAGGTCATCACCCGCCGTACTGTGTTTGAGTTGCGCAAGGCGCGCGAACGTGGTCATGTGCTTGAAGGCCTGGCGGTTGCGCTCGCCAACATCGACGAGTTCATCGAGACGATCAAAGCCTCACCGACGCCGCCGGTCGCGAAATCGGCGCTGATGAGCAAAAGCTGGGATTCATCGATGGTGCGCGAGATGCTTGCGCGAGTCGGCGAGGGCACGGCGGGTGGGCGCGACGCTTATCGGCCTGAAGGCTTGCCGCGCCACTTCGGCATCCAGCCCGACGGCCTCTATCGACTCTCGGACGACCAGGCGAGCGAGATCTTGCAGATGCGCTTGCAGCGCCTGACGGGCCTCGAGCAAGACAAAATCATTGGTGAATACAAAGAGGTGATGGCGCACATCGCCGACCTGCTCGGCATTTTGTCGACGCCAGCTCGCGTGACGTCGATCATTTCTGATGAGCTGACCGCGATCAAGACCGAGTTCGGCCAGACGAAAATCGGCGCTCGCCGCAGCGTGGTCGAGCACAACGCGACCGACCTCGGCACCGAAGACCTGATCACGCCCACTGACATGGTTGTGACGCTGTCACACACTGGCTACATCAAGAGCCAGGCGCTGTCAGAGTACAGGGCGCAGAAGCGCGGCGGCCGCGGCAAGCAGGCCACCCAAACCAAGGAAGATGACTGGGTCGAACAGCTCTTTATCGCCAACACCCACGACTACATCTTGTGCTTCACGACGAGGGGTCGCGTGTATTGGCTCAAGGTTTGGGAGGTGCCGCAGGGTTCGCGCAATTCGCGAGGCAGACCGATCGTCAACATGTTCCCGCTGCAGCCCGGCGAAAAGGTCAACGTGGTGCTGCCTTTGACCGACGGCTTCCGCAGCTTCCCCGCTGATCACTATGTGTTCATGGCCTCAGCACAGGGCGTGGTCAAGAAGACAGCGCTCGATGAATTCAGCAATCCTCGCAAAGCCGGGATCATTGCCGTCGACCTCGATGACGGCGACTTCCTCATCGGCGCGGCGCTCACGGACGGCCGCCACGACGTGATGCTGTTCAGCGATGGCGGCAAGGCTGTGCGCTTCGACGAAGACGATGTGCGCCCCATGGGCCGCAATGCGCGCGGCGTGCGCGGCATGGCGCTCGACATCGGCCAAAGCGTGATTGCCATGCTCGTGGCTGAAGACGAGTCGCAAAGCGTGCTCACGGCGACCGAAAACGGCTACGGCAAACGCACGAGCATCGTCGAGTACACGCGCCATGGCCGCGGCACCAAGGGGATGATCGCCATCCAACAGACAGAGCGCAACGGCAAGGTGGTCGCAGCCACGCTGGTTCGCGCGGACGACGAGATCATGCTGATCACCGACAAGGGTGTGCTGGTGCGCACCCGCGTTGCCGAGATCCGCGAACTCGGCCGCTCCACACAAGGCGTGACCTTGATCGCCCTCGATGACGGCACGAAACTGAGTGGGCTGCAACGAATCGTCGAGAACGATGCGAACGGCGAAGCTGCCAGCGATGCAGCCGGCCCGTCCTCCCAAACGAATGACGACGCGGGTAACGACACGCCCTCGCCCGAGGAGAAGCTTTGAAGACAAGTTGGATCGCAGCGGCGTTGCTCGCCAGTGCCACGCTGGCACACGCCCAAACCACGCCGGCCTCATCGGCGCCGGTATCCGCAGCCAAAAAAGAGTTGGTGCAAAAGCTCCTCGTGCTACAGCAGGCGGGCATCGAAGGCGTGGCGCGCAGCCTGGTTGAGCGACCCGCCGCGCAGATGCTGCAGCAGGCCGGCCAAGTTCTGCAAACTCAGGTGCCGCCAGAAAAACGCGAAGCGGCCGGCAAGTCGATCGAAGCCGATGCGAAAAAGTATGTTGACGAAGCCACACCGCTCGTTCGTGATCGCGCGGTGAAGCTTGCGCCTTCGACGATCGGGCCGATGCTCGAAGAGCGCTTCACCGAAGACGAGCTCAAGGTCATCATCGCGTGGTTTGAATCGCCCGTGAACAAGAAGTACCAGCAAGCCGCTGGAGACATGCAAAACAGCTTCCTGCAAAAACTCGTGCCTGACGCGCGGCCGTTGGTCGACCCAAAATTGCAGGTTCTCGAAGGCAAGATTCGCACGACATTGATGGCAGCCACGGGTGCATCAGCACCGGCCGCACCGTCTAGCAAATCCACCGACAAGCCGGCTGCGAAGGCGCCAGCGCCGAGCAAGGCCGCCAGCAAGTAAGACATCCGGCGTGGCATCGCATGCGAAAATTTGACGCACACCATGAGTGACGCTGCTGACGCCTCGATCTCCGCCGATCTTCTCTCGCTTCGCGTGAAGATCGATGCGATCGACCGCGACTTGCTCGGCCTGCTGAATCGCCGCGCCCAGCTCGCGCAAGAGGTGGGCGAGATCAAGAAGCGTGAAGGCTCTGTCGCGTTCCGCCCCGAGCGCGAAGCCGAGGTGATCGCCACGCTGAAGGCGGCCAACGGTGGACCACTGATGGCCGAGAGCGTCGCGCCGATCTGGCGCGAGATCATGTCAGCCTGCCGTGCGCTCGAGACGCCGACGCGCGTTGCCTACCTCGGGCCGGCAGGCACTTTCAGCGAACTGGCCGCTTTGGGCTACTTTGGTTCTTCGATCGTCAAAGTGCTTTGCGCCAACGCCGACGAAGTTTTCCAAACTGTGAGCGCTGGCGCAGCCGACTTCGGCGTGGTGCCAGTCGAGAATTCGGCGGAAGGCGTGGTCACGCGGACGCTCGATCTGTTCCTGACGACCCCGCTTTTCATCGTCGGCGAGACGAGTCTTTACGTGCGTCACAACCTGCTGCGTCGCGAGGACGCGTTCGACGGCATCGAAGCCGTCTGCGCGCATCCGCAGGCGCTTGCGCAGTGCCACACCTGGCTCAGCACGCACCTTCCGAACGCGGAGCGCCGGCCTGTGGCGAGCAACGCCGAAGGCGCACGGCTGGCGAGCCTCGATGCCCGACTGGCCGGCATTGCAAGCGAGCGTGCTGCGAGCGAGTACGGCTTGCACATCGTTTCCCCGGCGATCCAGGACGATGCTCACAACCGCACGCGTTTTGCAGTCGTCGCGCATCCCCATCGTCATCCGCAACCGAAAGCCTCGGGCAACGACTGCACGAGCTTGGTGGTGTCGGTCGCGAACCGGCCTGGCGCGGTGCATGACATGTTGGTGCCATTGAAGGAGCACGGCGTCTCTATGACGCGCTTTGAGTCGCGCCCTGCGCGTTCCGGTCAGTGGGAGTACTACTTCTACATCGACCTGCAAGGCCACCCCGACCAAGCTCACTTGGCGGCAGCCTTGAAAGAACTCCGCGGTGTTTGCGCGTTCTTCAAGTTGCTCGGCACCTACCCGATCGACGCGCACTGAGATGAAGCACCCCAAAGCGCCCGCAGCGCCCCCACTCGACGGGGCCACCTCACCGCCCGGGCAGCGCCTGTCTGCGGCGCTCGTTTGATGCGGCGCGATCACGTATCGCGGGTCGAGCAAAGCCCGTTGGAGCAGCTGACATGTTCAACCAATTAGGCGTGATTGGCTGCGGCCTGATGGGCGGCTCATTTGCACTTGCGTGCAAGCGCGCGGGTCTGGTCAAACGTGTGATTGGCTACAGCAAATCACCTTCGACCACCGAACGCGCCCGCAAGCTCGGCGTGATAGACACAGTCGCTGAGTCGGCGTTGCTGGCCGTTTCGGGCTCGGACATCGTGCTGATCTCCGTGCCGGTTGCTGCAACAGAAGCGATCTTCAAGGCGATTCGCCACGGGATCGAGCCGGGCGTGCTGATGATGGACGTGGGGTCGACCAAGCGCGACGTCGTCGATGCCGCTCGTCGCGTGTTGAAGGAGCGCATCAGCGGCTTCGTGCCAGCGCACCCCATTGCCGGCAAAGAAGCGGCCGGAATTGGCCACGCCGATGCGACGCTCTACAGCGGCCGCCACGTGATCTTGACGCCACTGCCGCAAACTTCGCCAGAGTTGGTTCAGCGTGCGACCGACGTCTGGGCCGCGATCGGCTCGCAAGTCTTGCGCATGACGCCCGAGAACCACGATGCCGCCTTTGCCGCCGTCAGCCACTTGCCGCATCTGCTGGCATTCGCGTATTTCAACGCCGTGGCCGGCCAGCCCGCAGGGCGCGATTTCCTTTCACTCGCCGGCCCGGGATTTCGCGATTTCACGCGCATTGCGGCGAGCGACCCGACCGTTTGGCGCGACATTCTCATGTCGAACCGCGAAGAAATCCTGAAGCAGACACAGCGCTTCCGAGGCACGCTCGACGCGATGGAAACCGCGATCCTCAGCGGCAATGCCGAAGCGCTCGAGGACATGATTCGCAGCGCCTCTGCCGCGCGCGCTGGCTGGCAGATGAGCGCCATCAAACCCATGCCCGCCCGCTGATCAACTCAAGCGCTGCTTTTTTCGTCGCGCCTGCTGCGCCACCCCATGTTCACAACACCGTTCCTCGATCTTCCGCCGCTGCGTGCCGCTGCAGGCGCTGTCCGGCTTCCAGGCTCGAAAAGCATCTCCAATCGCGTGCTGCTGCTGGCCGGTTTGGCAGCCGGCACCACGCTGATCCACGACCTGCTCGACTCCGACGACACGCGCGTGATGCTCGATGCACTGCGCGCGCTCGGCTGCGGCATTGCGCCCGAAGGTGCCGCGCTTGCGGTGACCGGCATCGGCGGCCAACTCGCCGGGCAAGACGCGCAGCTCTTTCTGGGCAATGCCGGCACCGCCATGCGGCCATTGACCGCCGCACTCGCCGTGCTCACAGCAACTCAAGGCGGGCGCTTCGAGTTGCGCGGCGTGCCACGCATGCACGAGCGGCCGATTGGCGACCTGGTCGATGCGCTGCGCGGACTGGGCTGCGGCGTCACCTGCCTCGAGCAAGAAGGCTATCCGCCACTGCGCATCGAACGTGGTGAACGAGCGCTAAAGATCGACGCGCCAGTGCGAGTTCGAGGTGATGTCTCCAGCCAATTTCTGACCGCGCTCCTGCTTGCGCTGCCGCTGGTCGCCACGGAAAGCGCGGTGGTCATTGAAGTCGATGGCGAGCTGATCTCCAAGCCCTATGTGGAGATCACGCTCAACCTGCTGGCGCGCTTCGGCATCGCCGTGCAGCGAGACGGCTGGCAGCGCTTCACGATTCCCGCCGGCAGCGCTTACCGCACGCCGGGTGAGATTCGCGTCGAGGCCGATGCGTCGTCGGCCTCTTACTTCATCGCGCTCGGCGCGATCGCCGCGGTCGATGCGCCGTTGCGCATTGACGGCGTCGGCGCCGACTCCATTCAGGGCGACATCCGTTTCGTTGAGGCGGCGCGCGCCATGGGCGCCGACGTGACAGCCGGGCCGGGGTGGCTGGAAGTGCGGCGCGGCACGTGGCCGCTGCGCGCCATCGAGCTCGACTGCAACCACATCCCCGATGCCGCCATGACGCTCGCCGTGATGGCGCTCTACGCCAGCGGGACGACGCGGCTCACCAACATCGCGAGCTGGCGCGTCAAAGAGACCGACCGCATCGCTGCGATGGCCGCCGAGCTGCGCAAATGCGGCGCGTTCGTCACCGAAGGCGCCGACTTCATCGAAGTTGCGCCACCGGATGTGTGGCGGCCTGCGGCGATCCACACCTACGACGATCACCGCATCGCGATGTGCTTTTCGCTCGCAGCGTTCAACGGCTTGGCGCAGCGCGACGCGCCAGCGGTGCCGATCCGCATCCTCGACCCGCGCTGCGTGGGCAAGACTTTCCCCGACTACTTCGAACGCTTGTTTGAACTCGTCCACACGGACACGGCGAACATCCCAGTCATCACGATTGATGGGCCCACCGCGTCGGGCAAAGGCACGGTGGCCAGCGCGGTCGCCTCGGCACTCGGCTACCACTTTCTCGACTCCGGAGCGGTTTACCGCGCAACGGCGTTGGCTGCGATGCGCGCCGGAATCGATGCGGGAAACGAGCCTGCGCTTGCAGCCATCGCAGCGCGCCTCGATCTGCGCTTCCATGCCGGCACGATTTGCCTCGGCACCGAGGACGTCACCGAATTGCTCCGCCTGGAAGAAGTCGGCGCGCTGGCCTCAAAGATCTCAGCCTGGCCCGCCGTGCGCGCTGCGCTGCGCGAGCTGCAACTTGCTTTTCGTCGCGTGCCCGGCCTCGTCGCCGACGGGCGGGACATGGGCACGGTCATCTTTCCTGGCGCATCGCTGAAAATCTTCCTGAGTGCGAGCGCCGCCACGCGTGCGGAACGACGTTACAAGCAATTGAGCTCGAAAGGCATTTCCGCTAATATCGA
>JAYWGR010000016.1:0-11207 GCA_043778145.1 Rhizobacter sp. | reverse complement strand
TGGTCGAAGCATGAGTGCGGTGATCCCACAGAACTACGCGCAATGGCGCCACTGCATCGAGGTGGACTGCGGCATCGAACTGACGCCGACATTCATCAGCGCCCGGCTCGACGCCCTGACGCGCCCCGACTCGGACGAAGCGCGTCGCTTCGCCAGCCTCTACGGCACGCCGCATCTGCGCCGCGTGCTCGCCTGGTTCCATGCCGCCCTGCCGACCACCGACCAACGCCCTCCGCCCACCCCATGAGCCCATTTCACTGGCGCGCCCACGCGATGGCGCTTGCCACTATTTGCATTTGCGGCACGGCCCATGCCCAAACCGCCCCGCCCCCCGCTGCAAGTGCCTCGTCGCCGGCCGCGCAGGCGGAGCCTGCACAACTGCCGTCTGTCACGGTCCTGGGCCACTACGCCAACGGCGTGGGCACGTCGGATGCCGCCAGCCAGGGCACGGTCACGTCGAAGCTGATCGACGGCCGCCCGGCTCTGCGCACGGGCGAGGTGCTGGAATTCGTGCCGGGCATGATCGTCACGCAGCACAGCGGTGACGGCAAGGCCAACCAGTATTTCCTGCGCGGCTTCAACCTCGACCACGGCACCGACTTCGCCACCTTCGTCGACGGCATGCCGGTCAACGCGCGCACCCATGCGCACGGCCAGGGCTACAGCGATCTCAACTTCCTGATCCCGGAACTGGTCACCCGCATCGACTACAAGAAGGGCCCGTACTTCGCCGACGAGGGCGATTTCGCCACGGCCGGTGCGGCCCACATCAGCCTCTTCGGTTCGCTGCCCAAGGGCATCGCGTCGATCACGCTCGGCGAGAACCGCTATGCGCGTGTGCTGCTGGCCGATTCGGTGAAGCTCGGCGAGGGCAGCCTGCTCTACGCCGTGGAGGGCGCGCACAACAACGGTCCCTGGGACATCGCCGAACACGCGCGTCGCTTCAACGGCCAGTTGCGCTACAGCTGGGGCGCCGAGGCGGAGCGCTCGTCGATCACCGCGATGGTGTACCGCGCGGGCTGGTACCCCACCGACCAGATCCCGCTGCGCGCGGTGGAGCAGGGCCTGATCGGCCGCTTCGGCTCGATCAGCCAGACCGACCGCGGCGAGACGCAGCGCTACAGCCTGTCGTTCAACACCGAGCGCCGCCTCGATGACGGCGTGTTCAAGCTCAACGCCTACGCCATCCAGTCTCGGCTGGACTTGTTCCAGGACTTCACTTTCTACCTCGACCACCCGATCGATCTGGACCCCACCACCCTCAACGGCGACCAGTTCGAGCAGGCCGAACGCCGCCGCACTTTCGGCCTCGCGGCCAGCCGCCGGTTCGACACCCAGCTGGCCGGGCACGACAGCGCCACCACCATCGGCCTGCAGGTGCGCCAGGACCGCCTCGACCCGGTCGGCCTGTACAACGCGCTCGAAGGCCAGCGTGTGGCCACGATCCAGGAAGCCCGCGTACGCGAGACCAGCGTCGGCCTGTATGCCGAGAACGCGACCACCTGGGCGCCATGGTTCCGCACCGTTGCCGGCGTGCGCCACGACCGCCTCAGCTTCGACACGCAAAGCTCGATCCCGCAGAACACTGGCAAGGTCAATGCCGGCCTCACCAGCCCGAAGCTGGCGCTGGTCTTCGGGCCCTGGAACAAGACCGAATACTTCGTCAACCTGGGCTACGGCTTTCACAGCAACGATGCACGCGGCGTGACCACCCGTGTCACGCCCGACGGCGACCCCGCCACCCCGGCGCCCGGGCTGGTGCGCACCAAGGGCGGCGAGCTGGGTTTGCGCACCGAAATCATCCCGGGACTGCAAAGCTCGTTGGCGCTGTGGGCGCTGGACTTCGCTTCTGAGCTGGTCTTCGTCGGTGACGCCGGCAGCACCGAAGCCAGCGGCGCCACGCGGCGGACCGGCATCGAGTTCAGCAACCACTACATCGCTACAAGCTGGCTGCTGCTGGATGCCGACATCTCGGTCTCCAGGGCGCGCTTCAAGAGCGTCCAGGGCGATGACCCGAATGCCGGCCGCTTTGTGCCGGGCTCCGTCAACACCGTGGTGTCCTTGGGCGCCACCGTCAGCGACTACGGGCCGTGGTTCAGCCACCTGGGCTTGCGCTACTTCGGCCCGCGCGCACTGATCGAAGACAACAGCCAGCGATCCAAGGCCACCACGCTGCTGTACGGCCGCGTTGGCTACAAGCTGACGAAGGACACCAGGCTGACGCTCGACGTCTTCAACCTGCTCGACCGCAAGGCCAGCGACATCGACTACTACTACGCGTCGCGCCTCAAGGGCGAGCCGGCCGGGGGCGTCAGCGACATCCACTTCCACCCGTCCGAGCCGCGCACCTTCCGGGTCACGCTCAGCACGAGCTTCTGATGCGCGACGCTGGCCCTGCATGATGAGAAATCACAGCGTGGTGAACAAGCCCGCGAGACCGAGCCTGCTGATGCAGAGCGCGCGTTTGCGGCTGGCGGGTGCGGGAGGTCTGATCGTGCTGCTGTGGCTGGCCGTGGCCTGGGCCCTGGGGGAGCCGGGATGAGCGCGGCTGTTGAGTCGCCCACCGAGTCGTCGTCGGCCATCACGCTCGACGACCTCACGCTGGCCTATCGCCAGCACCCCGCTGTGCACCACTTGAGCGGCACCTTCGAGCCCGGCTCGATGACCGCCGTTGTGGGGCCGAACGGCGCGGGAAAGAGCAGCCTGTTGGCGGCACTGATGGGCCGGCTGCGGCCAAGCGCCGGCGTCGTGCGCATGCCGGCCGAACTGCAAGGCCGCATCGCCTACCTGCCGCAGCAGGCCGAGATCGACCGCAGCTTTCCTGTGAGCGTGCTCGACGTGGTGATGCTGGGCCACTGGGCGCGGCTGGGCGCGTTTCAGGCAGCGCAGCCGGTGCATCTTGAACAAGCGTTGGTAGCACTCGCCGCAGTGGGCTTGAGTGGCTTCGGAGGCCGCGCCATCGGCGAGCTGTCGGCCGGCCAGTTCCAGCGCGTGCTGTTCGCGCGCGTGCTCCTGCAGGACGCACCGGTGATCCTGCTCGACGAGCCCTTCAACGCCATCGACGCGCGCACCACCGCAGACCTGCTGGTGCTGCTCAAGCGCTGGCACGGCGAGGCGCGCACGGTGGTCGCCGTGCTGCACGACATTGATCAGGTGCGCTTGCACTTCCCGCGCACGCTGCTGCTCGCCCGCGAAGCCATCTCCTGGGGCCCGACCGCTGAGGCGCTGCACCCCGAGAACCTGCTGCTCGCACGCCGCATGGCCGAGGCCTGGGACGATGACGCGCCGTGGTGCAAGCCGGCGGTCGCGCAGAGGAACGCTGCATGACCTTGCACGCTGCGCTGATCCAGCCCTTCATCGAGTTCGGCTTCATGCGCCGTGCCCTCGTGGCCTGCCTGGCGCTGGGCCTGAGCTGCGGCCCGGTCGGCACGCTGCTGGTGTTGCGCCGCATGAGCCTGGTCGGCGACGCGATGGCGCATGCGCTGCTGCCGGGCGCCGCGCTCGCCTTCATCGTCGCCGGGCTGTCGCTCACGGCGATGAGCCTCGGCGCCTTCGCTGCCGCGATGCTGGTGGCCGCACTGGCCGGTGGCGTGACGCGCTGGACTTCGCAGCGCGAGGACGCCAGCTTCGCCGCCTTCTACCTGATCGCGCTGGCGGCCGGCGTGATGCTGATCGCCACGCGCGGCAGCAGCGTCGATCTGATGCACGTGCTATTCGGCAGCATCCTCGCGGTGGACGACGCGGCCCTGTTGCTGGTGGCCGCCGTGAGCAGCGCCACGCTGCTCGTGCTGGCCGTGGTGATGCGCCCACTGGTGGTCGAGTGTTTCGACCCCGGCTTCCTGCGCGCGGTGGGCGGTCGCGGTGGCTGGCACCACCAGATCTTTCTCGTGCTGCTGGTGGGCAACCTGGTGGCGGGCTTTCAGGCGTTGGGCACTTTGATGGCCGTGGGCCTGTTGATGCTGCCGGCCATCGCCGCGCGCTTCTGGGTGCACGACGTGGGGCGGCTGTCGGCGTTGGCCGCGGCCTTCGGAGCGGCCAGCGGTTACGGCGGCCTGCTGCTGTCGTACCACGCCAACTTGCCGTCGGGGCCAGCCATCGTGCTGACCGCCGGAGCCTTGTACGTCGCCTCGCTCTGCATGGGCCCGCGCGACAGCCTGCGCAGCCGCTTCTTCACCGCCCACCGTCACCGCATCGCCTGATGAGCCTGCACTTCGTTCAACGCCGTGGCTGCCTCACCGGCTTGCTGTACGCCGCGCTCGCACCGCTCGCCCGTGCGCAACCCGCGCCCGCCACTCCACGCCTGCGCGTCGTCGCCAGTTTTTCCGTGCTGGCCGACATGGCGCGTGAGATCGGTGCCGATGTCGTCGAAGTCTCTGCACTGGTCGGCCCCGATGCCGATGCCCACGTCTTCGAGCCCAGCCCGGCCGATGCGCAGCGCGTGGCGAAGGCCGACCTGGTGCTCATCAACGGCCTGGGCTTCGAAGGCTGGATCGAACGACTGATCCGCGCCTCGGGCTACCGCGGCCCGGTGGTGGTCGCCACGCAAGGCATCGCACCGCGCAAGCTCGGCTCGGTCGATGACCCGCACGCGTGGCAGAGCCTGGTGCTGGGGCAACGCTACGTCGAGAACCTTCGCGCAGCGATGGTCGTGGCGCGGCCGTCGCAAGCGGCTGCCATCGACGCGCGCGCGGCTGACTACACCCGTCGCATCGAGCGCCTGCACCAGAGCGTGCGCGCGCAGTTCGCTGCCATCCCGGCCGTCGACCGACGCGTGGTGACCTCGCACGACGCCTTCGGCTACTTCGCCGACGCCTACGGTATCGCCTTCCGCGCACCGCAGGGCTGGTCCACCGCCAGCGAGCCTTCAGCCACCGACGTGGCGCGCATCGTGAGGCAGCTCAAGTCCGAGCGCGTGCGCGCGCTGTTCGTCGAGAACATCAGCGACCCGCGTCTGCTGGAGCGCATCGCCCGCGAGGCTGACGCGCGCGTGGGTGGCACGCTGTATTCCGATGCGCTCTCGCCACCGGGCACGCCTGGCGACAGCTACCTGCGCATGGTCGAACACAACGCCAAGACCATTGAATCTGCGCTGCGCTCGTCGCGCAGCAACTGATCCCTTGAACAACGGGAAAGAGATTTCATGGCTTCCAGAAAGCGCGCAAGAACCGCATTGAAGATGAGCTGGTTCATCGCCTTGCCATTGGGGGCCTGCGCGCCAGCCATGGCACAAGCAACCGGGCCTGCACAAGACAGTAGCGCCTCCGCCACCTTACCTGCCGTCGAAGTGGTCGGCCGGCGCCAGTCCGGCGGCTACCAGGCCGAAGACGTGAGCGGCACTAAGACCAGCCGGCCGCTGCGCGAGCTGCCACAGTCGGTGCGGGTCATTTCGCGCCAGACCATCAATGACCTTGGTGCCGTGCGGCTGGACGACGTGCTCGACTACGTCGGCGGCGTCTCGCGCCAGAACAACTTCGGCGGCCTGTGGGACAACATCGCCATCCGCGGCCTGCCCGGCAACGAGAACACCGGCATGGCGATGCTGCTGAACGGCTTCGCGAGCAACCGCGGCTTCAACGCGCCGCGCGACATGGCGGCCGTCGAACGCATCGAGTTCCTCATAGGCTCGGCCGCAGCACTGTACGGCGCCAGCGAGCCGGGCGGCACGCTGAACCTGGTGACCAAGAAGCCGCAGTTCCACGCTGGCCACGCTGTCGAGTTCTATGCCGGCAGCGACGACTTCTACCCCGCCGCGCTCGACACCACCGGCCCACTGGGCGACACGCTGGCCTACCGCCTGAACGTGGCGCGCGAAGACCGCGGCAGCTTCCGCGACCACATCAAGACCCGGCGCAGCGTGATTGCACCGGCCCTGACCTGGCGGCTGGCGCCCGACGCCACGCTCGACTACACGGCCGAGCTGCTGCGGTATCGCACGCCGCTCGACTGCGGCGTGGTGGCGGTGAACAACAAGGTGTTCGAACCGGCCGAGGTCTATGGCGATGCACCGAACCCGACGCGGCTCTGAACGATGAGCATCGAATCGCCCCTCGCGGCCGCCGTGCGGACCGACTTCGATCCGCAGGTACTGGCATGCATCCATGATCAAGAGGTCGAGTTGGCGCTGTGGCATCGGAGACTGCCCTGGGGTCTTGTACGCTGGCTCGAAGAGTTGCCCGCAGCTCACTTGCCGGGCGCGAGGCTGTCGCTGGATGTGGCCAGCGCCGCACCTGCCCTTGATGCCGCCTTCGATGCCTCGGGCACGCCGCCTTGCGTCTGGCGAGATGTGCTGCGAGATGACATCGTGCAGATCGCAACACGACTCGCGCGCGTCATTGGTGGCGAGCGAGTGCAACTGCGACTGGAGGCAGTGACCGACAACGCCTGCCGCCGGCTGCACCGCGACTGCGTACCACTTCGTCTGCTCACCACTTATCACGGGCCTGGCACCGAGTGGGTGGTTCCAGAGTTCGCCGACTTTGCGCTCGCGTCGCCCGACGGCTATGACGGACCGATGGAGCGCCTGTCGGCCGGCAGTGTGGCGCTGTTCAAGGGCTGTGGATTTCCGGGGCAGCTTCACGAGCGCGGCATCGTGCACCGCTCGCCGCCGATCGCCGGCAGCGGCATCACGCGCCTGGTGCTGTGCCTCAACGTGCCGCCGGGCGGGGCCGCGCCATGATCCGACGCAACCTGCGTGGCGACCTGCCCGAGGTCCATGAGACTGCCTTCGTGGACCCCACGGCGATTCTGTGCGGCCGCGTGCTCGTGCGCGAGAACGTGTTCATTGGTCCGTATGCCGTGATCCGGGCCGACGAAGTCGATGCCGACGGGCACATGGAGCCCATCCTGATCGGCGCCCATTCCAACATCCAGGACGGGGTGGTGATCCACTCCAAGTCGGGCGCGGCCGTGACCATCGGTGAGCGCACGTCGATCGCGCACCGCGCCATCGTGCACGGCCCCTGCAGCATCGGCAGCGGCGTCTTCATCGGCTTCAACAGCGTGCTGTTCAACTGCCACGTGGGCGCAGGCTGCGTCGTGCGGCACAACGCCGTGGTCGATGGCTGCGATCTGCCGCCGGGCTTCTACGCGCCCTCCACCGAGCGCATCGGCGCACACACCGACCTGAGCACCGTGTCCAAGGTCAGCGTGCAGGCCTCGGAATTCTCAGAAGACGTGGCGCGCACCAACAACTCGCTGGTGCAGGGTTACAAGCAAATCCAGAACGAACTTTGAGCATGGCCGTGATCGCGACACACCAACTCCGCCTGACGACGCGACAAAAGGTGTGAATGAGAAGCATTCGCGTATTTGCAATAGAATGCGGCGGACCGCGAGTCTTGCCCAACAGACCTTTCAGGTCGCTGGCAAACAGATGAATTGCCCCCACGAGCAGCCGCCAGCCTCTTTAACCGCCCCCAGAGTGTTCGGAATTCGATGACAAACAAGCCACTGGCCAAGTCTCTGCCTGCTCCCCGCCCGGGCGCACCTTTGAAAAGCTTGCTTTCCATCCCGCTCCTGTTTTTCGCCACAAACCTGTTCGCGCACAGCGTCTGGATCGAGGTCGAACGCGGCGTCGCCCGTGTCAACTACGGCGAGCCCGAGGTGGCTTTGGTCGAATCCAGCCCGGGCAAGCTCGACACGATCGAGTTGACCGAAGGGTTCGTGCCGGGCCAACCCGATGGGTTGACACCGCGGCCTGGACCGAAGGGGGTGCTGCTGGGCAACGTTCGCACAGGCGACACCGTGCTGGCCCGCGCCCAGGCCAAGGCGCCCTACATGGCGGACGATGGCAAAAAGCCGACGCGCTCGCTGTACTACGCGCGCCGAATGGCGTGGCCGTTGCAAGGTGCGGCGGCAGCGGCGCTCGATCTCGACATCGTGCCCGTGCCCGGCGAGCGCAACACCTTCCGCGTGTACTTCAAAGGCGAGCCGTTGCGCGCCGGCACGCTCAAGGCCATGGCGCCGAGCCTGTGGGTACAGATCCACGACATCGACGAGCAAGGCCGGGTGCGCATCCAGACGCCGTGGCGAGGCCGATACGTGCTCGATGTCGAGCATGAGGAAGCTGCGCCTGGCGAGCAGGCCGGTCAGCGCTACATCGCCACCGCGCACCGCGCGAGCCTGAGCTTCGTGCAGCCGACCGGTGTGGTCTTCGCCAAACCGCTGCCGCCGCAGTTCAAGGTTCACTGATGACTTCCACTGAGACGCACCCTTTCGCGACGACGATGAGATCCTCCAAAAGCTTCCCCGCCCTGAGCACGCTCTCGCTGTCCCTTCTGGCCGTGCAAGCGGCACTCGCCCAGTCCACTGCACCGGCCGCAGAAGCCGACAAGCCGACAGCCACTCTCGAATCCGTGGTCGTCCGCGCCAAGCGCGCGGCGCTGTACGACAACCGCGACGTCAATGCAGGCGCGCTGGGCACGCAGAGCCTGCAGGAACTGCCCTTCTCCATTGGCAGTTTCAGCAGTGAACTGGTCGACAACCAGCGCGCACGCACCGTGCTCGATGTGTTGAAGAACGATGCCTCGGTGCAGGCGGCATCCTTCGGCGGTGCCTACGACGGTGTGTCGGTGCGTGGCTTCTCGGCCAACGCCGTGAACGCCGTGCGCCGCGACGGTTTGCCGACCAATGTCTACTCAGACATCCCGCTGGAAAACAAGGACCGCATCGACGTACTCAAAGGTTTGTCGGGTTTTCTGTATGGCGTGGGCGAGCCCAGCGGCTTGGTCAACTACGTACTCAAGCGGCCCACGGCCAAGACCTTCACCAGCCTGGACCTGGAGTTGCGCAGCTATGGCGGGCGCTACGCCGCCATCGACCACAGCGGCAGCATTGGCGAGGGCAAGACGATCGGCTACCGGTTCAATGTGGCCGGCGAGAAAAGTGGCGACTTCAGCCATGCCGGCGACATGTCGCGCAGCTTCGTCGCCGCCGCCTTCGACTTCAAGCTCGGCGCCGACACCTTGCTGCGCCTGGATTTCGACCACCAGAACAAGAAGATCGCTGCGCAGCCCGTGATCGGCCCGCGCACCGATGGCGTGGTGGTGCCGGCCGAGAGCCTGGATCCGCGCACCCTGCTCGGGCAACCCTGGGGCCAGTACGCCACCAACGCGAACAACGCCGGTGTGCGGCTGGAGCAGGCGCTGAGTGCCGACTGGGACCTGACCGCCCAACTGGGCTGGAGCCGCGTGGTGCGAGACGCCGCGTTCCCCGACGTGTACTCAGTCGCACCGAACGGCGATGTGCTGTCGGGTGACTACTACTACGAGCCGGGCGCCAGCTACACCACGCTGGCAGCCCAGGTGTTGCTGAACGGCCGTGCGCAAGTCTTCGGCATGAAGCACGTGATCGTGACGGGGCTGTCGGATGGTCGGCTGAAGGCGGCGGAATCGGGTGCGTTTTTGCTCGCCGACACCGTGGGCAATCTCTACAACCCGATCTACACCCCTCGGCCCGATTTCTCCAACCCGCCACCGCAGAACCACTCCGAGTCTCGGCAGCCGAGCCTTTTCTTCAGCGACACCATCCACATCAGTTCGCAATGGCGTGTGCTCGCAGGCGTGCGCACCATCCGCTACAGCATCGACAGCAAACCAGCAGCCGGCGCGGCCACTGCCTTCAGCACCCGGGCCACCGTACCCAGTGCGGCGCTGATCTGGCTGCCGAGCCAGCGGGTCACCGTCTATGGAAGCTACAACGAGGGGCTGGACGGTGGCGGCTACGCGCCCACCTATGCCACCAACATCGGCGAGCGGCTCGAGCCGATCCGCAGCAAGCAGGCGGAACTCGGACTGAAGTTGCAGCCCGACGAGAGCCTGTCGATCAGCGCAGCGCTCTTCAAGATTGATCGCCCGCTGCAAGCGGTGGATGGTGCCGACAACGTGTTCAAGACCTTGGGCCAGCAAAGCCACCGGGGCCTGGAACTCAGCCTCAGTGGTGAGTTGCTGCCCGGCCTGTCGGCCATCGCCGGTACGACCTGGTTGGACGCCAAAGTCAGCGGTACGGGTGACGCCCGCGAAGGCAAGCGCCCAACCAATGTCGCCAAGTTCCAGGCCAATGCCTTTCTGGACTGGCGCGTGCCTGCCGTTCAAGGGCTGAGCGTCAACGGCGGTTTGTTTCACGTTGGCAACCGGCCGCTGGACCAGGCCAATGCCGTGCTGGCACCGGCCTACACCCGCATCGATGCCGGTGCGCGCTACGCGATGCGCGTGGGCAGCACGCCGGTGATCTGGCGGCTGCAGGTCGAAAACTTGTCCAACAAGCGCTACTGGGCGAATGTGAACTACGGTGGTGTGCTGGCGGGCGCGCCGCGCACCCTGAAGTTGGCCAGCGAGTGGGTGTTCTGAGGGTGCCGATCACTCGGTGACGCGCTACGTTCCAGCAGTGCGAGAACGTTGGCAGATTCAGGCAAGGTTGTGGCGAAGTCACTGATCGGCTCAGCATGCCATGCGTATGCCGCCGAAGTTGCCGCAGTCTGGGTTTTGAACGCGCAGGTGGCGTGCGTCGAAGCGGCGGCCAGCCGCTGTTTGTGAAGGCAGCGCACGGTCGACCGACTCGTTATGATAACGAGTTGTCAATATCGAAACAGTCACGACGAGCGGTCGAGCGTGGTGCCAAGCACCTTGCCTGGCTGCGCGTTGACCCAAGGAGCCCGCCATGTCCCTCATCCCCGTCACCATCCTCACCGGCTTCCTCGGTAGCGGCAAGACCACGCTGCTCAACCGCATCCTGAAAGAGCAGCACGGCCAGCGCATCGCGGTGATCGAAAACGAGTTCGGCGAAGCCGGCATCGACAACGAGCTGCTGGTGCAGGATCGCGGCGAGCAGATCGTCGAGATGAACAACGGCTGCATCTGCTGCACCGTGCGCGGCGATCTGGTGCGCATCCTTGGCGAGCTGCATGAGAAGCGCGAAGCCGGCACGCTGAACTTCGACCGCGTGATCATCGAAACCACGGGTCTCGCCGACCCGGCGCCGGTGGCGCAGACCTTCTTCGTCGACGAAGAGATCGGCATGCGCTACCTGCTCGACGCGATCGTCACGCTGGTCGATGCCAAGCACGCGATGGCGCAACTCGACGAGCACCACGAAGCGCAGGAGCAAGTGGGTTTTGCCGATCGCATTCTGATCTCGAAAACCGACCTGGTGTCCATCGACGAAGCCCGCGCGCTGGAACAGCGCCTGAAGCGCATGAACGCCCGTGCGCC
>JAYWGR010000015.1:0-3899 GCA_043778145.1 Rhizobacter sp. | reverse complement strand
CCCGCAGCGCAGAAGGTCGGTTCCGCCGCGTCCTCGCGGTAGGTATTGCATTTGCATTGTTGCAACTCACCGCACTGCGCCCGCCAGGGTGGTAAGTGTAATCATCGATAATTGAACCTTGGAGTTTTTATGAATCGCGACTTTAGAATTGGCTGCTCGGTACTGATTCTCTCTGCGTTTTTCAATCCGGCCGCCTTCGCCTCACGTGCGGTAGATTGCTCTGATTTAGATAAAGACGGAAACCCAGAGTCTTTCAGCGTGGAAAAAGGAGGCACCAAGTACCCATATGCGTTCACTCGGAAAATTTTTACTGCACCGTCGTCGGCCAGTCCCTTCTTTCCCAAAGCCGGCGAAAGGGCAATTTCTTTTTCTGTGCTTGCCAGGGGTGAGGGGTCGGTGCCGTTGTCAACTCAGGTCAACGACACCCCTTCGCCGGCGTATGAAATTCGCGGGTTGACCCTTGAGGTTTTTGGGCTCGATGCCAAAGGCGCAAGCCATTGGTACACCAGGTCAAAAATTGGCGGGTCCGATAAGCCCGGTGACTCGCCCGTCAATAAAAACCCGGATTTTTCAGTGCGTGACATCGGCATATTTCCTTCCCAGTACGAAGCTCGGGTGGCGATTTATAAGGCCACTACTGCGAAAGTTAAAGAAATCGATGCCAATATTAAAGATTACAGTTGGCAGACACCGAGCGCGCCATTCTCGCCAGCACGAACCAAGATCACAAACTACAAGTATGTGGTCAATGCGGCGCCAGGCTGGGGATTCCGGGCCCTTGACGAGCATGGAAACGTGTTCGGTGTGGGGTATGTGTCTCCGATCTGCATAAATGCTTACGTGTATTGAGAGCGGCTCCGCTGCGCAGATTGACTGCGCGGCTCCCCCCCCCCTCTCCTATTCGTCAGGGCAGGAGTTGATTGAAAGGAAGCGGGATCAACCCGCTTCCTTTCGCAGCGAGGGAAACAGAATCACGTCGCGAAGGCTTGGGCTGTTTGTGAGCAACATCATCAGTGGGGGGGGGGGCGATCGCTAGTGGCCTGCAAGGCCCGTTGGCGGCCATGGAAACCACCATCTCGGCATCAATGTTCGGCTTCCAGATGGTGGCGGTTGGCAAGACAGTCGCCAATTTCGTTGAGAGCGTCTGGCTGTGCTACCCGTGCGCGTATATTTTGACTTCGTTCGGTGAGTGCCGTGGCTTTTGCGTAGGTCCGGAATTAGTTTCTTGGCAGCGTCTTCGTCGAACGACTTTGATTCACGAAGACGCTTCGCATTGCCGCGCAAAGCTTCGGATCGGAATTGCGTCGCCGTGACGTGCTGCGTCAATGATTCGTGCAACACCATTGACCGACATCGGCGGACCTGAGAATGCGATTCAAAATTGCGGGAATTAAATTTGGCCACGTTCCTGGAACCGAGCTATCGGTCTCCGAAAGGGTTCGCGCGCAAAGCAAGGCCACGGTCAAAAACGTCAAGCACCAAATGCGGATGGCCGTGAGCGAGGCCAAACAAGGCGTGCTCGCGGCCAACGGCCTCACCGCGCGACCAGCCGCGCCCGGGGCTTACAACCCAGCGTACGTCAAACCCTCTGCTCCGCCTATGGAGTTGGATGATCAGGATGCGCCTGCGCCTGCGGGGAACAAGCCGAGGGTTTTTTCCTCACCCCGTTCGCAATCGGTGGAGAGGCCGCCCCAGATAGTCAGGCAACGCAGCCCGCGCGCCCCGGCAGCGCCGGCAGCGCCACGATCGGCAGGAGCTGCCGCAAAGCAGTCCATGCTGGACTTGCAAAACATGATGGCCGGCTACTCGGCAAGTGCAGCGGCGCACACCGAGCAAGTGCTCCTCGGGAACTCGGCGGCCCGCGCAACGACTGTTGCTGGGGCGAAGCCCGCTCCGACCAATGCCGATGTCGCCGGCGCTGCCGCGACGCTCATCAAATACTTGAGCGACAACAACCTCACACTCTTGAACGCCAACGACTTGTACGAGTTGAGCCGCAACCCCAACGTGACGGCCGAGCTCCGGAAAGCGGCCAAGTTCATGGTCGAGAACCCTGACGTCTACCGTGACATCGAAGTCGCTGGTCTCGCCGGGCCGGATCAAGTCAACAGCGCTGGCGAGATGCAGCAAACCGCGGCAGCGTTGCCCGGCGATGCCAGGCCCTACGTGCCGAAGGCCACCAGCCCGGCTGTGGACGCCACGCCGACCCCGGCCAACATTTCCAAGGCCACCGGTTTCATCGCGCAGCACATGAAAAACACCGGCGCCGAAAGTCTGGACGTCACCGACCTCAACAAACTGGTCTATGACCCGACGGTTTCTGACGACGTGCGCAAAGCCGCCAAGTTCTTGTTGCAGAACTCGGATGTGTATGCGCACATTGAGGCGAACAGCGCTGCATAGGTTCCTCTGCCAGCCCCGGCTCGCAGTGATGTGGGCACGGCCGCTGGCACGCTGGGAAGCTCCACGAAGGACAACCACTTCGAGCTCATGACCTCCGGTCCGATCTGCGCAGGTGCTCGCATGTCGCGCGCTCAGGCACCGCATCGACTTGGCCCGCATTTGCCCGGCTTCACCGCGCTCAAGTCCGCTGGCTGAAGGTCGAAGACCAAGCTGGCGTGCGCGTCGACATCACCACCGCCACCGCCTGTCCGCAGACCGGCAGAGACGATGCAGGCGATGTGCTGCTCGGCGTGGACACTCGCCCGCGCCATGAACGCTGCTCGCGAAGCGCTCGAACGCGCTGGAGAAGGTCAAACATTTGTCCTAAGAACGGCAAGAAACGGCAAGAGATCAGCGCCTCTGCGAAGGCGTTGAGCGACAACGTTTGCGAGCAGGGTCCCAGGGTCAAACGCCTGGGCACCACGCTTCGGAATGCCGAGAAAGAATCCCGGCTGCGCTTGACCGACAAAGGCGCCACAAATGCGCCAGCTCCAAGAAATCGTCGCACGGGCTTGTTCAAGTAAGACGCACAAGGCGCCGATACACCACAAGCCACTTCTCCACGGAGCAACTTCAATGACCGTTAACACTGCCGACCACGTACGGGATGCCGTCTGCGGCAAGCTCGTGCTCCCGATGATTCCGCGTGTGGTGCGCAGCACCATGACGCTGCTGCGTCAACCGGACGCTGGCTCACAGGAGATTGCTGCCGAACTCTCGAAAGATCCGGTGCTCAGCGCCCGCTTGCTGCGCTTGGCCAACTCGCCGTTTTATGGTGGGCGGCGCCAGGTGGCGTCGATCGAAGACGCGGTGGCCACTGTCGGCGGGCATGCACTCGGCACACTGCTGGTTGCCGCAAGCGTGGTGGCCGCCTTCGTGGAGGTGCCCGGCGTGCAGTTGCGCGACTTCTGGATGCACGCGGCCGTAGCCGCGGCTTCCACGCGTGCCTTGGCTCAACGAACAGGCATTGACCGTGAGGCGGCCTACCTCGGCGGGCTGCTGCACGAGGGCGGCCACCTGATCTTGTGCCGTGCCATGGCTGACGCTGCCACGCTCCACTTTGCGCGCCAGCGCTCGCGCCACGGTCAGGAGCTCGCCGATGCCGAGTTGGCTGCCTTCGGTGCGACGCACCCGCAAGTCAGCGCACAGTGGTGCCGCGGTCTGGAGTTGCCCGATGCCGTCAGCGATGCGGTGGCAAATTGCCTCGCGCCGCCGCCGGGCGAAGCGGGCCGGCTCGCGGCCATCTTGCGGATAGGCGCCTCGCTGGCGACGGCCATCGGCAACGACGAGACGCACACCGTGGCGTTCAGCCGGATCGACCGAGAACTCGCCGCTCAAGCGCGGCTCGATCTGGATGATTTCGCCGACGACTTTGCCGACCACTACGCAGGCCTGCGCCAAGCTGGCAATGATTTTTGATTTGGACCTGTGATGCGGCTACTCAACGCATCGCGCCG
>JAYWGR010000014.1:0-11270 GCA_043778145.1 Rhizobacter sp. | reverse complement strand
CGAGTCACGACATCGTTCGATTCATCACTCGGAAATACTTGTCATGAAACTCAGCCCCAATCTCGCATCCACTCGGGTCGAGGTCACGGATTCAGGGTTAATACAGAGCGAGGAAAATTGTGAGTCAATCAACTGCAATTCGAGTTCTAATCCGGCGCAACTGCCGCTTCCAGGTTGAATGGCCGCGGGCTAACTGCTGAGCGTTCGCAATTCGCCGCGCACCACGCCGAGCAGCGTTCGAGCCAGCATCCAGACAATGACGACGGTGGCTAGCGCGAGCAGCGCAAGGGCCATGAGATCGGCCCCCCAGGCCGGTTCGAATTGCGCCAGCCGAAGCGCCGCGATGGCAGACGCCGCCAGCGGGAAGCTGACGGCCCACCAGCCGATCCTGAACGGGCAGCAGCGCGCGAGATGGCGGAGCCGGGCCAGCAGCACCGCGAGCATGAACAGCGTCAGGGCATAGAGCGACTTCGCGAACAGGTCGAGCTGGCCGGTGGTGGCGAGGTAGGTGGACATGCCGACGGCAAATGGCGCCACCAGGATCAGCAAGCTCGGTTCGAGTGCCGGCGGCATCGGCGCGGCAAACACCAGGCGCGCGAAGACCACGGTGAACAGCGGGACGGCGAAAAACATGCCGACCGCCAGGCCCACCAACATCGCGACGTGCAGGTCAGGCAGGTCGAGGACGGGCACGGCCAGCGGCAAGTCGAGCAAGCCGACGACCGGCAGGATCCAGGCGGGCGCGGCGTGCTCGACCTTGTATTGCCCTTTCAGCCAACGGCTGACGACGTAGCACGCGAACGGGACGATGCCGGCCGCGCCGACGAACCACATCGCCCGAGCCAGCCACAGGCTCTCGTTGGCCACAACGATCGGCAACAACAACAGGCTCACCCAGAACGTCGCGAAGGTCGTGACCGCGATCGGATGCTGGAACTCGGCACGCACCATGTCGCGCGCGGTCGCGAACTTCAAGGCGTAGGCCAGCAGCAGCAACACAAAGTCGACCACCGCGAGCGCAGCCAAAGCGTCGGAGACGCCCAGCGGGGCCCCATAACGCACGTGTGCAACACGCCACGCGATGCTCAAGCCGGTCAGCCCCATCACCGAGCCGAAAAGGCCGATTGGCAGGTACTCGAAATAGCGCGGGGGCACAGGAGCAGGCACGGACTGTCTCATTGTGGAATGGCACGAGGCGTCGGACAGCACAGTCTCCAACACGCCAGCGGATCAGCCCACCCGCGATGGTCGATAGGGCCTACTGCACCTATGGCCGACCCGGCGTGTCACCCGTCGATGATGCCGCGCTTGAGCGCGATCGTGACCGCATGGGTTCGGTCGTGGGCGGACAGTTTGCTCATGATGTTTTTCATGTGCGACTTGACCGTTTCCTCCGTCACCGAGAGTTGGTCCGCCACGCGCCGATTCGAGTTGCCCGCCGCCACGCGTCTCAAGACGTCGACTTCGCGAGCTGAGAGCACATCGTCCGTGACGTGCGCGGCCAGTTCGGCGGCCACTTCTTTGGGGATGCGTCGCTCACCCGCATGAACGGCGCGTATGGCCGCCAGAAGATCGCTCCGGATCATGCTCTTGAGCAGATAGCCGCTCGCCCCAGCCTGCAGGGCGCGCAGCGCCTGGGCGTCGCCACGGAAGGTGGTCAACATGACGATGCGCGCGTGCGGCCACTGGGCGCGGATGGCGGTGGTGGCCGCGACACCGTCCATCTCCGGCATCTGCAAGTCCATCAGGGTCACGTCGGGCCGATGCTCTGCGAAGCACTCGATCGCCTGCTGGCCCGTGCCTGCTTCTGCCACCAGCGCCATGTCGCTTTCCCCCTGGATCACGGCGGCAATGCCTTCACGCATGATGGGATGGTCGTCGACGACGAGGATGGTGATCGGCTTTGCTGTCGAGCCTGGTTCGTCCATCGTGACTCCATGTCGGACTGAAGCGGGGTCTGCACCGCGACACGCTCAGCCTCGGCGAGCACGTTGTCGGCTGGAGCCGTCAATCTCGCATCCGCACTGAACGCCGCCAATCGAGACGCGCCCGGCCCATGGGCAATCACGAGCGCGCGTGAGCGGGACGATACCAACGTTGTGTGACGGACGGCAGACGCGCTCACGCCTGTCAGCCCATGGCCCGCAGGGCGCACCGCGGGCAAGGAGGGCGGCAAGCTGACCGCGGCGCAGTCGCGTCAGATGCGCCGCATCAATGCCTCGCCGATGCGATCAGCGCCGAGGCGACATCCCAAAGACGGCGCGCATTGACAGGGTTCACTGCATAGTGGGCGACTCCGCGGTAGTCGGCAGGCCGCCTCGTCAGCGTCGGTGCTTCATTGCAGTCTTCGAAATAACGCCCGCCAATGCCTTCAAGCAACGGGGATGCAGCGAGCAACACGGAGGTCGCCGCGCCCTGCGCCGGCGTCTTGCGGCGCTCGGGCGGCGTCTTCAGTCCGCCGGTGTGTTTTTGCAGGTTGGTGGCAATGGCGCCTGGATTGAGCGCATTGGCAAATATCGCCTCGTGCGACCACCGTCGCGTCGCTTCGACGGCCAGCAACGCACACGCGGACTTCGACTGCCCATAGGCCACGAAGGGGTCATAGGGCATGAAATCAAAGTGCAAGTCATCGAACAAGACGGGCGCGATGAGATTGCCGCTCGAACTCACCGAAACGATGCGTGCACCCTTCGCCTCGACAAGCGCATCGTGCAGCCCCACCGTCAAGGCGAAGTGCCCGAGGAAGTTGGTCGCGAACTGCATTTCCCACCCTTGCGGTGTGCGTTCGAGTGCCGGAATGGCCATCACCCCCGCGTTGTTCACAAGAATGTGCAGAGGGCCCTTCCACGCGGACACAAAGGCGCCGACAGAAGCCATGTCCGACAGATCAAGCGGCGCCACTCTGACCTTCGAGTTCGATGTGGTGCGGCGAATATCCGCCGCGACCGATTCGCCCGCATCTGGGCGCCGCACCGCGAGGACGACCTCTGCGCCGGCGGACGCCAGCGCATGCGCCGTGTCAATGCCGATGCCCGACGAGCCACCCGTCACGATGGCCACCTTCCCGGTCAGATCGACGCCTTCGATCACCTCGGCTGCGGTTGAGTTGAATCCGAACGGTGTGGAGATGGATGCTTGCATGTGGGAATCCTGGTAGTTGGGCGGTGGGTTGGGCGGTGGGTTGGGCGCTGGGTACAAGGCCGGGTCAAAGCGTCAACCGTGCCGCACTCGACGCGGAACGCCGAACCAGAGAATCGAAGCGCCCGTGCTCGTACGCAATCGAGCCAAATTGCCACTGCCGTCAAATGCGACTGTGTGCCATGGCTCGACCCGGATGCCGTCGGACTCGATGGACCCCGACGTCAGAATAACCAAGGCCGATTGACCGGAAGGCACCGGAATGTCGAGTTCCGAGAACGGCGCAATGTCGATATCGAGCATGCTCAGATTGGGCACCGGCGACGCGTGGGCCACACGGTAGCCAAAGCTCCCCAAGATGACGCGGACACACGCCTGCGGACTGTTGCAGAACGGAAAGTCATGGGCCTCGAATCGCAATGACAACTCCGCGGCAGCACCTGACCTCCATACGACCCTCACACAGTCGCATTGATCATCGGGCGACAGTGGAGAAATCTCGATGAGAGAGTCTCGACGCCCTTGATTGATCAAGACCGACCCAGGCTCCACAGTGGCCATCTCGTTCCAAGCGTTTCGCCATCTCAGCGCGCTTGACGAATGACGCAGCACATGGGTCAACAACATGCTGTGACCGCCGTCCATGACGGAATAGGAAGGCACTCGCAGTTGCATGACATCCATGCTCACGATTTGGTCGAGCGACCGATCCCTGTCCAAATCCAAACGGATTGACTGAGATGAACTGTCGAACCCGGTGACTTTCGGAGTGATGGGCCCAATGGCGCCGGTTCGTGGAGGTGCGTCGCGGCCTCCGGCATCGCGGCGAGACACGCCCAGAGGGCCTGCGGCTGCGTCGTTACCGGATTGATCCGTTGGCATAGCAAGATCCTCGTGTGGCGTTGACCGCATTCCAGCCGAGGAGCGCCTCGCCATCAATTCAACTGAAGGGATGCTGGCGACTGTCCCGAAAGCCGCATGGACGCGCCCAGCAAGCGCGGGCAGCGCGGGCAGCGCGGGTGTTCGTGAGCCGACGAATGGCGGAGCGCAAGGCGCTTGTGAAGCTGGCGGCAGGCCGCCTATCTCTGCACTCACCCATGCCTTCAGTGTTGACGCACACCAAGCCCATTCGAGCGATGGATTTGCGCTGCAATTCGTCGATCGCGATTTGCGCAGTGAGCAGGAAGCGAACGACATCCGCACGCCGGCCGATTGAGCATGACCACGCCCGACCAAGATGCGAACAACAAGCGATTGCCATCCGCGTAAAGCGACGAATCGCCGAACAAATTCGCCGCGCGTTTGCGTGCCATCCGCACCAACAATGACGCGCATCCGAACAGTTTGCGACTCAACCCATGCCACTCACGCCAGGCGAACCGCCCGGCCGCGCCAATCGCAAAGCCTGCGCTTATCAAGCCGGCATTGGCCGCCTGCGCGCTGAGGGTTGCAGCTTCGTGCAGCTACGCCAGGCGCTGGCAGTGAAGCTGGCTGTCATCAACTCGGGCGCGATCGAACCCGTCGCCAGGTGGCCAGCCAATGCACTGAGCCGTGCCAATCCCATCGATCCCCGCAGAGCCGCAGAGCCGCAGAGCCGCAGAATCGTTGTGCTAGGTTGCCGCGCGCCGATCAGGCACACAACAACAAACGGGGAGCATGATGAGAGAAAACACCGGCGCCAATTACCGGGCCCACGCGGCTGCACTGGCGGCCGTCTTCGTTGCAACTGTCACGGTCGCAGCGCAGGCAAGAACGATCCGTGTCCCGGCCGACGTGGCGACGATTCAGGCCGCGATCGACGCTGCCGTGACCGGCGACCGAGTGCTCGTCGCACCGGGTACGTATCTCGAATCGATCGACTTCAACGGCAAGGCCATCACGGTCGTCAGTGACAAAGGCGCCGAAGTCACAGTTATCGACGCTGGCGGTCAGCGTTCTGTGGCCCGCTTCCACACCGGCGAGGCTCGCACTTCGGTGCTCAAGGGCTTCACCTTGCGCAACGGCAATGCAGTCGACTATCCGGGCGACGGCGGGGGCGTGCAGATCTTCCAGTCCTCGCCGACGATCGACAGCAACGTCGTCACCAACAGCTCGGCCTGCAGCGGCAACGGGATCGCGATTGAATTCTCGTCAGCGCTGGTGCGCAACAACCACGTCCACAACAACCGGCAGAGCGGCTGCGGGGGCGGAACAGTGGGCGGCGGCATCCTGATCGGCGGCGATGGCGCGGCCGAAGTGACCGACAACCTGATCGAGAACAACCAGACCGACTTGGCCGGTGGCGGCATCGGCATGGACGCGGCAGGCACGCCTCTCATCGCCCGCAACGTCATCCGGAACAACGCAGCCGGAAACATGGGCGGCGGCCTCAGCGCGTTCAACGACAGCCGACCAATCGTGGTCAACAACTTGATCTACGGGAACACGTCGGCACTCGGCGGCGGCGTCGGCGTGACGGTTCCTTCGAATGCCGGGGGCACGTGGGTCAACAACACGATCGCCGACAACATCGGCCAGTCCGGCAGCGAGATCTACACGAGCGGATTCGTGGAGAGCATGCAGTTCGTCAACAACATCGTTCGCACCACGACGGGCGCATACGCCATCGATTGCGACAGCAGCTACAGCCAAACCCCACCCACGTTCACAAGCAACGACCTATTCGCCACGGTCGGCACGCTGCTGCGCGGGAGCTGTGTCCGTGCGCTGGCGAGCGGTGGCAACATCTCCGCCGATCCGCAGTTCGCCCGCGAAGGGCGGAAGCTCTCTTACCGGCTCACCGCGGGCTCGCCGGTCATCGACGCGGGCCGGCCCACGCCCGTGGCCGGCCGCACCGATGCAGCCGGGCGACCGCGCGTCGTCGACGGCAATGGCGACGGGGCGGCGGTGATCGACCTCGGCGCCTACGAGTTGCAACCGGCGCGCTGATCGCCCTCCCTCGACGTCGCGAAGCTTGTGCGTTCACATGCGAGCAACGCGCGAACCTTTTCTCGCTTTTCACGCACGCGCTTGAGACTTGTGCAAGAGCAGGCGCCAAGCGACAGCAGCTGTTCTTTTCCATCAAACCGGTATCGCAGCCGCCACCACTTTCCACCCCGCGGGGCGACTTCGAGATGCAGGCCTCGCCCGGGACGATGGCACCGGGCGCCACGGAGCAGACTCAAAAAAAAGGGCCCTCATGGGACCCTTTGAGACAGCATGTTGGAGCGGTGAGGGGAATCGAACATCGGCCGCTGGCCCTCGCCGACAAAGGCCATCGCTCCCTAACGGGGTATGCCATACCCTCAAAGTTACCCTCACGAGCGGTCGCACAAACCAGCTGTGGATTGGCGGAGCTTGGTCGATTCATGACTCAACCTTGCACCACACTCGCCTACGGCTTGTTTGCAGTCGGCTCATCCGTCGCCCCATGCCACATCGACACCCCATGCCGGCGCCGAGCTTTTGATTTACGGCCCGCAATCAGCGCGATGTGCGCGCACTCCGGGCACCACTTACCGGAGCGGATGTTGCCCAGCCGCGCCGACCACATGTGCCCCTGGTGACACAGCCAGCTCATGGGCGTGGACGTGTTGACATAGGTCTGCGACAAACACTCCCCGCCTCGCGCACGCGCTGTTTCACGCGCATCCTCAATGCTCAAGCGCTTGCGTGCGTACATGCATTCGACGCACCAGCTGCCCTTGCGCAATGCCGCGCCAGTGTTCTCCCATTCGTGCCCCTGAGCGCAGCGCAGCAGATAGCGGTGCGCCGCGCCTTCATAGACCGTGGCCAGACACTCCCCGCCCTGGGCCCGCGCCGCCTCGCGCAAGGCCTCCAGCCCATTGGCCAGGCGGCGCTTGAGCCCTGCCGCGTGCGAGACGCAAGTGCGGCACCAATTCCCGTTCATCAGGAGCGATCCGCGCGCCTCCCATTCATGGCCCGCGGCGCAGCGCACGGCATAGCGCTGCCTGGACCCGTGATAGGTCTCGCTGAGCAACGTTCCGCCCTGCTTTGCTGCGGCCTGCTGCAAGCGTTTCAGGCCGTCTTGGAGTCGGGTCTGGCGACCTCCCTCGATGCGAGCGCATCGAGGGCACCAGGTGCCGCGAGACAGGCTGCTGCCGGGGGTCTGCCACTCGTGGCCCTGGGCGCAGCGCAGCTGCAGCGGTGCATCGTCTCCCGGGTAAGTTTCAGTCAAGCAGGCGCCGCCGCGCGCTACTGCAGCCGCGCGTATCTCCACGAGCTTGTCGGCACGGCGCGCCAGACTCGCAACGCCGGCCACGCAGGCCGTGCATTGAACCGCGTGGTCCGTGCCGAACCGACCCGGCGTGCAGCGCGTCCACTCGTGGCCTTGCCCACAGCGAAATCGATAGGTGCCGGTGGCACCACGCCAGACTGTGTCCAGGCACTCATGGCCGATCGCGGCAGCAGCGTCACGTAGCCGCTGCAAGAAGCCATCGCCCATGCAATCAAGGCAGCGATGCACGCCGCTCACGACGGCGTGCAAAGACATGACGCGCAGATGCCCCGCCGCGCAGACAAATCGGTACTTGGACTTCCAGCCAACGTACTCGGTGTCCGGGCAGCTCAGGCCCATCGCGTCGGCGTTTGCGCGCACGGCCGGGCTGCGGTCGAGGATGGGGTGGGGTGTCATGGCAACAAAGAAGCAGTGGAAGGCATGGAGCCATGCCCAGCACTGGTCGGACTCTGCGAGTCAAAGCGCTTTCGGCGAATATCGAGGCATTTTAGATCTACTCGACAGGTCCAAATACCTCTTCGCCGGTTGGATAAAGGTATTTTGTTCCGTTAGCAAAATAAATGTACGTTTCTTTCTTTCCCCACTTTATTTTGTCTATTGTGAAACAGTATTTACCATCTGGATTATTACCAAAGCTGTTGGTTACGTATGGCTCGCGGCCGCGCAAATCCACAATGATGAAGTGCACCAAGCACCCCCCAATTCCCGACTCGCTCAAAACCACCCGATCGATGAGTCGGCGTGAGATGACTCTTCCGTCCACGAGCACATCTTTGCGGCCCATTGGGGCCGCGAATATTTCGTGTTTATAAATACTTATTGATCGCCCGTACACATCCCTCTTTTGATCAGACTTTACAAGTATTTTACCATTCAACCTCACATCATTTGATGGCCTCATATATTCTACATCGCCGAATTTTGTGGGATCAATTTCATATATGCGATCCAGCTCAGACGAAGAGCAAGCGCCGGCAAAAGTCAAAATACTTATAATGCAAAATAAGTTTTTTAAAATTTTACATTTCATTTCCTCAAACCCTTTTTAGGCTCCGCTATAAATCCGAATTGCCTTGGTTATCTCCAGAACACCCCTAACAGGCCCGGAGGAGATTTTCTGACACATGAATTTTTCGAACGTTATATGCTCTTCAATGAAAACTTTTAACCAATCGCGATGCGTGGGCACATATTTATCATCGAAAGGCACGGCTTTTGCTGCAGCAGCACTCACCCCAACCTGATTCTCAAGCAAATACTTCGCATGGCTCTCGGATATTTCTTCGTTGATGAATTTCTTTGCATCCGCCAGCCCGAGATGGTGCGCAAGATACACAATCTTTGCCTTTTCGCCGTCGTTGAGCCCCGCGACCTGATGGCCGGCCGCGGAGAGCGCGTTCAGGTTTTGAATTCCGTAATCCACGGCAGTATGTATTGCATATTCGGCTTCAAACCGAAGGTCCAGCAGAGCCTGAAGGTTGGCGTCGCTCGCCGAAGCGCGACCGATGAGATATGGGCTTGAAGAAAGCGTTCGGGCGAGCGGCGCCTTGGTCACGAGCCCGCCGCTTGCCAATCTGAACGCTGGTACAGCCTTGGTCACTGTTTTCTTGCCGCTCTTGACTTGCACCGATGTGGTCAGCAGCCACCCTTCTTTCTTGACCCGAGCGTTAAGGAACGATCCTTCCGTCATCGCCTGATCAATCCAGCTGCCGTCCAGAAACTGTGTCATGCCGCGCGCGGAGGACAGAGGTGATGCAGAGCGAGTGTCCCACTCGCCGCTCACCTCGCGAATTCGCCTGAATCTCGGTGTACCGTCCGCGCCAATGGCTTGTTTTTTGGTCTTTTTATCAATGATTGGCTCTTCACGGAATGTGAAGAGCTTGGCAGCCTCCGCGTTCATGATCGCCGCAATGGCCTGCGGTGCCAAGCCGCTGCGCTGGCTGGCAGCCAGGATGAAATCCCGATATTTGAAGTTGGGATCGAGTTTTAAATTGTCCTTGTTCGGACACTCCAATGCGACTTGCTGCACCGGATTGCCGGCTGGCGATCGCGTTTCAATCACCGTTCCTGGCGCCACTGGTTTGGCGGGTAATGTTGGCTGCGGCGCACCATCATGCGGCCGCATGCTCGATGTCAGCTGGAGTTTGGGGCTGCGCAGCCGAACGTAAGTGGCTTCTGAAAAATCGACAACTTGCGCAATTTGTTTCCAGCCTCCCGCCGCCTTTTCGACACTCACCGTCACCGGCGCCTTTGGATTAGATGCAGAAACGGGCGGCGTTCTGCCTTGACTGTCGGTGACGTGCTGAAATATGTCGCCGGCATGCTCCAGCATCACTTTCATCCCGGCGATCGGGGCATTCAAGACATCCACAAACTGCATGTACAGCGTCGGGTCCTGCGTGGCTGCAGGCTGTGGCTTCGCCACTTTCGTTTGGATTGAAGGCGTTGAGCCCTCTGGAGCGGGCACATGGAGCTTTTGCCCAACGGCGAGTCGGTCGTAGTGAGCGAGCCGATTTAACGTGCCGATTTCTTGCACCGTCGAGCCATGTGATCGAGCGATACCGCTGAGGGTGTCGCCTCGTTGCACCGTGTAAGAGTTGGTTTTAGACATTCCACTCATTCCATATGGGTTGGGTTGTCCAACGCCGTTTCATCGCACCAGTCAAGGCCGTCCAGTGGCACGGGTTCGTCGCCCTCGTGCGCATCAACCACCCACGAACCATCGCCCACCAATGCGCGGTAGTCCATGGGCTCCGTCTCGTTGCGATCACGTGGGCTGCGACCATCGCCTCCAGATTGCTGCACCAGAGTGGCTGTCTTTTCGCTTGATTTGCCAGCGACGACGTCCACCTTTGACGAAGGCTTCCCATCCACGGCGCCGACCACCTTCCATCGCAAGCTGTACGGCATGGGCACCGGACGAACAAGTTCGTGGGGAAGTTCGGCCATCTCCACCGTCCCAAACCCCCCACCCAAAAACGCATGCCCGCCCCCTTTGGCCGCGAACGCCCCTGGCGTCTTGAACTCGATGTCGCCGCCATCGAGCGTGACCGACGACTGCCCGGCGATCAGCGCGATCTTGGTGCTGGCGCTGATGGTGATCTCGTCATTGACCGAGATCACCGTCACGTCCTGGTCGGCCCAGATCTGCAGCGCATCGGTGTGCGCCCGCAAGCTCACCGGCCCGTTGGCGGCAATCGCCTTGATGCCACCCGAGTGCACATACCAACTCGTCGTTTTGCCCGTCACGCTGGTCCAGGTGTGGGCTGCCGTGTGGTGCACATCGCTTTGGCTCGTGATGCTCAAGTCTTGGCCGGCGAACGCGGCGATTCCGGCTTCTGTGGCGAGGACTGCCGCGCTCGGCGTCTCCATCAGCACCACCGGGCCCGCGAACGCCTCCACCGGGTCGCCCAGTTCGCGGCCCTGCCCCTTCAACGCTGGCTGGCCGTTGACCGCGCCCGCATGCTTGCCGTCCTGGCTCGAATCGACCTGCGCGATCCAGGTCTCGACCGATTGGCCCGCCTCGAACGACCCCAGCGACTGCCCACCCGCCGCCTGGGCTGCCGCCCCCAGCCGCGCACCCAAATCAGCCGCGCCCTTGAGCTGCGAGATTGCTTCTGCCGCATCCATTTGCGTCGACTCCGCCGAGCCATACGTGCCGGCTCGGGCCGTGGCCGACACCAACAAGCCCTGCGCCGCATGCACCGCCACCCAGCCCTGCGTGGTCGCCTCAAACCCCGAGCCGCGCCAGCTGCCGCGTTGGGCTGAGCTCGCACTTTGCTGAATCAAGTGCCCGAGCCCGACCTCGGCATTCGTGTAGCCCGTGAGCAGCCGCATGCGCAGCTGCCCCGAAGCATCGTCCACCACCCACTGGTTGAAGCTCGATTGATCCAGG
>JAYWGR010000013.1:0-11357 GCA_043778145.1 Rhizobacter sp. | reverse complement strand
TGGTGCGCCGGGCATTTACGTGCGGCTCGACGATCCGTTTTCCCATGCGATGCTCGCGATGCCGCGCCCCGATCGCTTCGAGGGCCTGGGCAAGATCGCTGCGCTCGGCATCAAGGTCAGCCGCCACTGCGCTTATCACGGGGTGGCGCTGAACGTGGCGATGGACCTGCAGCCCTTCGAGCGCATCAACCCCTGCGGCTACGAGGGCCTCCGCACAGTTGACCTTTCTACAATCGGCATCCAGGTGTCGTGGAAAGAAATCGCTGACGTGCTCGGCCATCACCTCGACAACAGCCTGCGCCCTTGACCGGACCACCATGACCACCTCTCCCGTGAACCTCGATGCCCCGGCCGCTGCGCCTTACGACGCCACCGTCAAGCAGAAATCGCAGGCCAAGACGGCGCGCATCCCGATCAAGATCGTGCCGACCGAGGTGCTGAAGAAGCCGGACTGGATCCGCGTCAAGGCCGGCTCGCCCAGCACCCGCTTCTACGAGATCAAGCAGATTCTTCGCGAGCACAAGCTGCACACGGTGTGTGAGGAAGCGAGCTGCCCCAACATCGGCGAGTGCTTTGGCAAAGGCACAGCGACCTTCATGATCATGGGCGACAAGTGCACGCGCCGCTGCCCGTTCTGCGATGTCGGCCACGGCCGACCCGACCCGCTCGACGCCAACGAGCCCGAGAACTTGGCAAAGACCATCGCCTCGCTGCGCCTGAAGTACGTGGTCATCACCAGCGTCGATCGCGACGATCTTCGCGATGGTGGCGCGGGCCACTTCGTTGCCTGTATTCAGCGCATCCGCGAGTTGTCGCCCGCGACCAAGATCGAGATCTTGACGCCCGATTTCCGCGGCCGCATGGACCGCGCGCTCGAGATCCTCAAGGCCGCGCCGCCCGATGTGATGAACCACAACCTCGAGACCACCGCGCGGCTCTACAAGGAAGCGCGGCCGGGCTCGGACTACGACTATTCACTCAACCTGCTCAAGCGCTTCAAGGAATTCGCGCCCCACGTGCCGACGAAGAGTGGCGTGATGGTGGGGCTCGGCGAAACCGACGAAGAAATCCTGCAAGTGATGCGCGACATGCGCGCTCACGGCATCGACATGTTGACCATCGGCCAGTACCTTGCGCCGAGCGGCCATCACCTGCCGGTGCGGCGCTATGTGCATCCGGACACGTTCAAGATGTTCGAAGCCGAGGCCAAGCTCATGGGTTTCACGCACGCGGCCGTCGGCGCGATGGTGCGCAGCAGCTATCACGCCGATGAGCAGGCCGCGCAAGCCGGAGTGAACGTCGCGAGCTGAACCGCGTTGATGAGCGCGCTTCCTTAAGGCCCCTTCGGCTACAGGTTGGCTGTTGGCGCGGCAACGCCGTCGAACAGGGTTCTCAGCGAGGGGCTTCGCAGCAAGCTGGCGGGCGTCACGGTCTCGCGATCCCATGGGATGGCGCCGAAATACCAAGTCTTCCAGAACCCGATGTTCGCGTCCGGTCGGCTCGCGAGCAGGTGGGAGAAGGTCTCGACCTCGCCAACACGCTGCCCGGTGGCCTCGATCAGCACCTCTCGCACGTACCGCGAACAGAACTGCCGCCGCGAGTGGAGGTTGAATCCGGTGTCGTACAGGATGCCGATGCGGCGCGCCGCTGAGGCCGCCACCTGCACGCGCTGTTCAGGCGTCGGCTCCGTCACGAGGCGCGCGACCGACACCCTGCTGCCCTCCGACCGAGCGACGAACGCCGACAGAGGCGTCTTGCGGGAGAGCGGAAATTTGCTCTCGCCGATCACTGGCTCCGGCCCCGACGTATCGACAACAACGCCCACGTGATTCGTCCATGAGCTCGTTGCGTCCGCGACCTCCCGGAACGGCTTCGCGCCCACCCGGATGAACACGACGTCACCGACCATCATGTTGGAAGCAAGTGCCGCAACGGAAGATCGATGCAGCACTGCGGGCTGAGCGGGATCTTCGCCAGGCAATGGCGTCGCCTCGGCCAAAGACAGCGAGGCCGTGAAGGCCAGCAATGCGGTGGCAACGGCGGGAATGGTGCGTTTTGTCAGGGACATGTTTGAGACCTCGAAGGCATGAAGAGGCCTGAGCTTGCCATGAGGTATCGAATATCGAGTCTTCTGATTGAATCGTCGCTTAGACTGATCTGGTGAGTATCGAAATGCGATCCCAATGATGTCCGAACAGGCTCAACTCGTCGCCACGATCAAGCGTCAGCTCAAGCGCCAGGGATTCACGTACGTGGATGTCGCTGCGCACCTGAAACTGTCCGAGCCCAGCGTGAAGCGCCTGTTTGCCAGCGAAAGACTGACGGTCGACCGGCTCGCGCAAATCAGCGCCATGCTCGGCTACACGATGGCAGAGCTGTTTCAGGAGTCCGCCGGCGCTGCGGCGCGGTTGCACACGCTGACGGAGGCCCAAGAAGCCCGGCTGGTGGCGGACATGAAGCTGTTGCTCGTGGCTGTCTGCGCGTTCAACCATTGGTCGCCGGATGACATCGTGGCCGCCTACCGATTCACCGAGCCGGACTGCCTCCAGCACCTGCTCGCGCTTGACCACATGGGCGTGATCGACCTGCTTCCAGGTGATCGAATTCGTCTGCGGGTCGCCCGAGACTTCGACTGGCTGGCCGATGGCCCCATCCGCCGCTTCTTCGTCGGCCAAGGCTTGAGCGACTTCCTGGGCGGTGGATTCAACCAGCCAGGCCAGACGCTCGACTTCGCGCACGGCATGTTGACCGGGCCGGCGCTTCATGAGTTTTTGGTGGAGCTGCGCCGGTTGCGGGCGAAGCTGGCAGCCCTTCACACCGAATCAGCGACCGCACCGCTGAACCAGCGCCGAGGGACTGGCGTCTTGCTGGCCGTGCGCGAGTGGGAGCCAGAGGCGTTCAGTGCGATGCGCCGCAGCCCGAGTGGTTGACCGGCCTGCATCGAAGCAAGCCGTGCGTGCCGCTGCACATGGCTTGCCAGCGGTACGGCGATGGCGGGCTCTTTCCCGTGATCACTGTTGATCGCTCGCCAGAGTGAACGTCTACGGCGCAGCGAGCAGCTTTTCGATCAGCTTGTGCAACTCGGCAAAGTCAGGCTCGCCAACAAAACGCTGGGCGACGCGGCCGCGTTGGTCGATCAGCACGCTGGTCGGCGTCAGCTCAACATCACCAAAGCGCCGGGCAATCTCGCCGGTGTTGTCGATCGCGATGCCGAACGGCAACCGGCGCGTCTCGGCATAGCGCACGACCGATGCCGGCGGGTCATAGCGCATGGCGACGGCCAGCGTATCGAAGCCGCGGGGCTTGAACTTCTCGTGCATTGCAACGATTTGCGGCATCTCGTGCAGGCAGGCCGCACACGTTGTCGCCCAAAAATTCACCAGCACGACCTTGCCGCGCAGCTGGTCGATCGAGGCTTGGCGGCCGTCGAGCAAGGTGTAGCCTACGGTCGGCGCCATCGCGCTGCGGCCATCCGCCAACGCGAACACGGCACCTGCGCCGATGGCCAACAGGGCCGCTGCGATCAGCGTAGCCTTTGCGATTCGAGCCGATTTCAAAGGAGTTCTTTCATGCAGCGCAGAAAGTTTACGTCAGCCACTCTGGCGGCCATGGGCCTTGGGGCATTGACCGCGCGCGGGGCGAAGGCGGCTGATATCAGCGAAGGCGACGCGGCACTCGGTGTGCGCGCTGCACTCGAGCGAGGCGCCAACTCGGCCGTGGGCTTGCTCGGCAAGACGGGCGGCTTTCTCGACAACCCGAAGGTGCGCATCCCGTTGCCGGGCGTTTTGAAAGATGCCGAAGGCATTTTGAAGATGACCGGCCAGCAAAAACGCGTTGACGACCTGGTGCTCGCGATGAACCGAGCGGCCGAAGCGGCGGTGCCGGAGGCTAAGCAGTTGCTGGTCAGCGCGGTCAAGGCGATGAGCGTGGACGACGCTCGCAGAGTCATCACCGGCGGCGACAACTCGGTGACGCAGTTCTTCGCGGCAAAAACGCGCGAGCCGCTCGGCGTGAAATTTTTGCCCATCGTCACGCGTGCAACCGAGAAGGTGTCGCTCGCAGACAAATACAACGCCGTCGCCGGCAAGGCGGCGGGAATGGGCCTCATGAAGAAGGACGATGCCAACGTGCAGCAGTACGTGACGTCCAAAGCACTCGACGGCCTCTACCTGATGATCGGCGAGGAAGAAAAGAAGATCCGCCGAGACCCGATCGGCACCGGAAGCGCAATTCTCGGCAAAGTGTTCGGTGCGCTGAAGTAGGGCCGCGTCAGAGCGTCTTTGAGAGCTCGAAGAGCAGTGCCGATGGCAATGAAGTCGTCAGCACATCGCGCCCGACGCGGGCGACGGTCGAGCCGCTGAAGCCCGACATCTCGAACGCATTGCCTTCTTCGACGATTTCGATGAAGACGAAGCTCGGCACCTCGGCGCTGATCTCCTCGCGAAACTGCGCGAACCGCGCGCCGCTTTGCGTGCCCTCGATGATGATGGCGTGCGGCAAGCCCTCGCGGCAGAAGCTTTCGGCCTCCTCGACCGAATTGACGAAGTCGAGAATCAGGCTCATGTTGTGGAGCGCATCGCGCACCTGAACGCGCATGTCGCGCCGCGAAGCGATCACGAGCACGTGGCTGCCGGCCAGCGGTTGGGAGTTGGCCGAGGGTGAAAAACCTTCATCGAGCTCGGTGGCAGTGACACCATCTTGCTCGCCCTCTTTGCGCCGAGGGAAATCGATGCAAAGCTGCGTTGCGCTGCTCGTGTCTTTGCGCTCAACGAGCAGGCCCATCGTCCAGGCGGTTTGCTCAAGAAGGCGCCAAACCAGGGAATCGAGTGCGCTGGGCGTGCCGATGGCGCCGTCATCGAGCTGATCGACAGGCCGGTGAGTGAAGCGGCAAACCAAGCGCGTGAGCACCGGCCACGTCACGGCCTCGATGGCGATCTCGATCTGCGAGTGGGCGTTGGCGAGCGCCCAGTCGAGCATGGAGTTGAGCAGGCTGAATAGAAGCGAGGCGTCAACCGTCACATCGGCTGATTTCAGGGCTGGCTTCAGTGTGATGCCGCGCGCCTGCGTCTCACGGCTGCGGTGAGCGAGCATGCTGCCGAGAACATCGGCCAACTGCAGTCGCTCGTGCGATTGGCGCAAACCACCCGAGGCAAACCGAGTCAGCTGCTGGCCAATCATGCCGATTTGACGGGCGCGCTCGACCTCGTCGCGCAGCGCGCGCAGGCTGACGCGGTCGATCTTGCCGGTGGCTGTGAGGGCATGAATGCGCTCCAGCGCCGAGGTCAGCGGTGAAGCGATTTCGGCGCCGATTTCTGACACGAGCTCGTGCCAGCGTTCGTTATCGAGCCGCTGCGCATCGGCCGCTGACGGCACCGCTTTGGCGCGCGAAAGTGGGTTGCGTTTGATATCGGAGAGGTCCATCGGAAGCTTTCGCGGGCGCGCTGGCGCGCCTTCATCAATTCGACGTTCGGCGGGCTGCGCAATTGCAGAGGGCTCAGTCGTAGAAGCAGTGTCTTCGTCGACTTTCGGGATTGCCATTGGTGATGTCCGTGAATCCCCGAACTCGGGGAGTAAAAATGTCACGGCCGCTCCAGCGCTCAAATGACGCCGGCCTGTCGCAGGGCCGCAATTTGCGCCGCCTGAACGCCGATTTCACCGAGTACGGCGTCGGTATGTTCACCCAGCAGCGGTGGCGGAAAGCGGTACTGCACCGGCGTGACCGACAGCTTCATGGGGCTGGCCACGAGGTGGAGCTCGCCCGCCAGCGGGTGCGCCAAGGCGACCGTCATCTCGCGCTCTCGGACCTGAGGGTCGGCGAAGACCTCGCCGAGGTCATTGATCGGGCCGCACGGGACGCCTGCGGCTTCGAGTGCTGCAAGCCAATCCGCGCGGGTGCGCGCCCGCAGCAGCTCGGCCAGCATCGGCACGAGCACGCCGCGGTTACGAACGCGGTCAGCGTTGCGCGCAAAGCGCGAGTCGTTCGCGAACTCGGCCCGGCCGGCCACGGAGCAGAACTTGGCAAATTGACTGTCGTTGCCGACGGCGAGGATCAGATGGCCATTGGCCACTTCAAACACTTGGTAGGGCACGATGTTTTGGTGCGCATTGCCGAGGCGTTGCGGCACGGCGCCGCTCACCAGGTAGTTGGCGCCGAGATTGGCGAGCATGGCGACTTGGGTGTCGAGCAAGGCCATGTCGATCGCCTGGCCTTGGCTGGTGAGGTCGCGATGGCGGAGTGCGGCGAGGATGGCGGTGGTCGCGTACATGCCGGTGAAGAGATCGGCCACCGCAACGCCAACCTTCTGCGGGCCGCCGCCGGGTTGGTCATCGGCAATCTCGGTTCGAGCCGGGCCGGTGACGCTCATCAGCCCGCCGATGCCTTGAACCGCATAGTCATAGCCAGCGCGGCCGCGGTAGGGCCCCGTTTGACCGTAGCCTGTGATCGAGCAGTAGATGAGGCGCGGGTTCAGCGCCAGCAGTTGCGCGGAATCAAGGCCGTATCGGGCCATGTCGCCGACTTTGTAGTTCTCGATGACCACGTCGCTTTGCATGGCCAGCTGGCGGATGAGCGCCTGGCCTTCGGGGCGGGAGATGTCGACTGTGATCGAGCGCTTGTTGCGGTTGGCGCCGAGGTAGTAGGCGGCATCGGCCGTGTCGACGCCGTTCTCGTCTTTCAGGAACGGTGGGCCCCAGCCGCGGGTGTCGTCACCGCCGGGGTGGGTGCCGTGAGGTGGGCGCTCGACCTTGATCACGTCGGCGCCGAGGTCGGCCAAGGTCTGCGTGCACCAAGGCCCAGCGAGCACTCTTGACAGGTCAAGCACCCGAACGCCGTTCAGTGCCATTGCCTTGCCCGTGGCGGGCGCGCGAGTGGGGTCAGAGGCCGTCATGCGGACGATTGTGCGGCAGCGCCGTGGTGCAGCCAGCTCGGATAATTGGCGATGACCACGATCTGGCGAAGCCCATTGCTCCTGCTCGCAACAGCGCTCCTGGCCGGCTGTTCGCCGACGCTCGACTGGCGCGAAGTTCGACCCGATGGCGATGCCATCGTCGCGATGTTCCCCTGCCGGCCTGATCGTCACGAGCGGCGCCTGGCGCTCGCGGCCGGGTCAGTGACGATGCACATGCTGGTGTGCTCGGCGGGCAACGCCACCTTTGCGCTGAGCTATTTGGATGTTGCGGCGCCCGCCAGCGTCAAGTTGGCGCTGACAGAGTTACAGACTGTGGCCGCAGCTAATGTGGGTGCAGCATCTGCGCCACCCGCGCCGCTTCAACTTGCTGGCGCCACGGCATACGCCGAAGCCGGGCGCCTGCGGCTGGCTGGCCGCCTGCCGGACGGCACCGCGGTGAAGGAGCACGCGGCCTTCTTTGCGAAGGGTTTACGGGTCTACCAGGCGAGCGTGATTGGGGCCGATCCCGGAGCTGACGCGGTCGACGGCTTCTTCTCAGAGCTGCGCTTCCCGCCGTCGCGCTGACGATTGGGCGGCCCGGCTTGTCGGCCGCCCACGCCGCTCGCGCGTTGTTTATGTGGATGTCAACCACTCAACTGCGTGTGGTTTTTGTGGGCCGAACGACGTTCACGTCGATGCTCTGCTGCGAACCGATCCCCTGAACTGCCGATAATTCGTCGCCATGCCCGGACTCATGATCATTGCCCATGCGCCCCTGGCGTCGTCGTTGAAATCGGTCGCGGAGCATGCGTTTCCTGGCTGCAAGCGGACGCTGGCGGCGCTCGATGTACAGCCCGACATGCCGGTCGAGCAAGTCGAGGCTCTGGCGCGCGAGATGCTTGCGCGCATTCGCACGCCGGAAGCTTTGCTCTTCACCGACGTCTTCGGTGCAACGCCTTGCAATATCGCTCAGCGCTTGGCTGATGGCGTTCAGGTCAAGCTCATTGCCGGCGTCAATGTGCCGATGTTGTGGCGGTCGCTCTGCTATGCCGAAGAGTCGCTCGATCAGGTCATCGCGCGGGCGATGAGTGGCGCAGCGACGGGCGTGATGCAAGTGGCCACGACGCGGCCGCAGAACCAAACCTTCAAGCCGGGCGGAAATGATCAAGACAACTCTCACCATCAGCAATAAGCTGGGTTTGCATGCGCGCGCGTCAGCCAAGCTGACGAAGCTCGCAGGTGGCTTTCAGAGCGAGGTGTTCATGAGCCGCAACGGGCGGCGCGTCAACGCCAAGAGCATCATGGGCGTGATGATGCTTGCCGCTGGGATGGGCAGCGAGGTGGAGATCGAAACCAGTGGCGCAGACGAAGCCGCCGCCATGGCAGCCTTGACGGCACTCATCAACGACAAGTTCGGCGAAGGTCAATAAGCGACCCGTCTCGCGCACGGCATTGCGCTGGCGACATGGCTGGGCTGGCTCAAGGCTGCGCTTGCCCTTCGGCCCGCATCAATCGCTCACGACCCCAGAAAGTGCTTTCGGTATCGCGCTGGCAGATCGCCAATGCGAAGCAGCATCGGCAAATCGGCGGTGTTGAAGTCTGGATCCCAGGCGGGCGCGCCCAACACTTTCGCGCCACAGCGCAAGTAACCTTTGATCAGCGGCGGCGCTTCGACGCGCATGTCGTTTTGCAGTTCGTCCACTGGCAAAGGCAGGCGTGGCCGAACGTGCCACTCGATCGGCGCCAGATGGGTTTGCTGCAGCTGACTCCAGAGGCTCGCCGCGAAATGCCCGCCATCGCGCATGCTGACACTGGCGCATCCGATCATCGTGTCGAGCTGATTGCGATGCATGAACTCCGCCAGTGCGCCCCAAAGCGCCAGGATGGCGCCGCCCGAGCGCCAGGCCGGGTGGACGCAGGAGCGACCCAGCTCGACCATGCGCGGGCGCAGTGGGCGCAAGCGCGTGAGGTCGAACTCAGTTTCGCTGTAAAGGCCGCCAACGCGCTTGGCGGATGCTGGCGTGAGTACTCGGTAAGTGCCGATGACGGGGCCGGGCTCTCCATCCTGACCTGGCGCGCGCACCAACAAGTGTTCGCAAAACGGATCGAACACGTCGATGTCGTGGCCAGCGGGCGAGCTTGGCGGTACGGTCAAACGCGCGCCCATTTCTTCCGCAAAGACGACGTATCTCAGCTGCTGGGCCTGGCGAATGTCCTCTTCATCGCGAGCCCAAACCACGTCGAACCGAGGCGAGTCATGACCGGCAGCTTCGAGCGCGCTGTGGCCCGGATGAAGTGACCTCCGAGGCGCGGCGGGCACGCTGAGGTCGGCGATCGGGAACGTGGGAAGAGGCAGGTCCCGCATGATTTACTCCTTGTCGTTGCCGAGATGCTCGGCTAGCCCCATGACGTGGCGATGAAGGGCAGGTGACGCCGGAGTGACATCCACTTTCACCGCTCGTCATACCTGTCAGAACACCCCATGTCCGCTGGCCTGTTGCGCTGCTAGGATCAGTCGACGTAGGGGCCGCAGCGCCCGAGGTCGCAACGATGAGCTTTCAGGTTTTCGGTTTGCCGGTCTCGCGCGGCGTGGCCATCGGGCGTGCGGTGCTCATCGCGTCGAGTCGCGTTGACGTTGCGCACTACTTCATCGATGAATCCGGCGTCGACGCCGAAATCGAGCGCCTGCGCAGCGCACGCGACGCCGTGGCGAATGAGCTCAGCGTGCTGCAGCGCGACATGCCTGCCGAGGCGCCGGCTGAACTTTCTGCGCTACTCGATGTGCACCTGATGTTGTTGCATGACGAGAGCCTGACGGGCGCGACCAAGCAATGGATTCGCGATCGGCATTACAACGCAGAGTGGGCGCTGTCCGCTCAGCTTGAGGTGCTCGCGCGGCAGTTCGACGAGATGGAAGACGCCTATTTGCGCGAACGCAAGGCCGATTTGGAGCAAGTCGTCGAACGGCTGCTGCGAGTGATGGCGTTGGCCTCGCCTTCGTCACTCGACGCGGCGTCGATGATCGGTGCGCGTGACTTTGCCGGCGAGGACCCGCTGGTGCTGGTAGCCAACGACATTGCGCCAGCCGACATGCTGCAGTTCAAGCGGAGCGTATTCACGGGGTTCATCACTGATGTAGGCGGCAAGACATCCCACACGGCGATCGTCGCCCGCAGCCTGGACATACCCGCCGTGGTCGGCGCGCGCGAGGCGAGTCGCATCATCCGACAAGACGACTGGGTCATTGTCGACGGCGATGCTGGCATCGTCATCGTCGATCCGTCGCCGATCGTGCTCGAGGAGTACCGTTTCCGTCAGCGTCAAAGCGATCTCGGTCGCGAGCGCCTTTCGAGGTTGCGCTACACGCCAGCCGTCACGCTCGACGGCGAGCAGGTCGAGCTGCTTGCAAATATCGAAATGCCCGCTGATGCCGCCGCGGCGCTGGAGGCGGGCGCCGTCGGCGTCGGCTTGTTCCGCAGCGAGTTCCTGTTCATGAACCGTGGCGGTGAGTTGCCGGGTGAGGATGAGCAATTCGAAGCCTATCGCGCGGCAGTGCTGGCGATGAAGGGCATGCCGGTGACGATCCGCACCGTTGATATCGGCGCAGACAAGCCACTCGAGCGCATGTCTGCCAATGAGTTGCGCCACGAGCACGCGCTGAACCCGGCGCTTGGCTTGCGAGCAATTCGGTGGAGCTTGTCGGAGCCAAGCATGTTCAGGCAGCAGTTGCGCGCCATCTTGCGCGCCAGTGCGTATGGGCCTGTCCGACTGCTCATACCAATGATTGCGCACATGAGTGAGGTGCGTCAGGTGCGCGAAGCATTGATGCGTGCCGAACAGCAACTGAACGAAGCCGGTCGCTCCTATCAGCGCGTCGAAGTCGGCGCGATGGTCGAAGTGCCTGCTGCTGTGTTGATGTTGCCCGCATTCTTTAAGTACTTCGATTTCGTGTCGATCGGAACGAACGACTTGATCCAGTACACGCTGGCGATTGACCGCGCGGATGAATCGGTGGCGCATCTGTACGACCCTTGGCATCCGGCAGTCCTCCAATTGCTTAACCAGGCCATTGGGCTAGCTCGAAGTGCCGGCAAACACGTGAGTGTGTGCGGGGAGATGGCTGGCGACACAGCATTCACGGAGGTTCTGTTAGCGATGGGCCTGCGCAGCTTCTCTATGCACCCGTCACAGATCGCATCAGTGAAACAAAAGATGCTGCGAACTGACGTGCGCAAATGGGCCACGCAACTCCCGGCGATCCTTGCCGCAGATGAACCTGAGCGGCAGTACCGCGATGTGGCAGAATACGCCCCCGGCTTACCGGCGCGCGAGCGCCGAACGGCACACAAAACGGAAATGTCAGCGTAAATATGTTGACGCCTCCAAAAACGGTGCTATAGTCGTGGGCTCGACGCGATGCGAACGGTTCTTCGGAACGGAGAGCAAAGCGGAGAGAAGAATAAAGAAGAG
>JAYWGR010000012.1:0-3950 GCA_043778145.1 Rhizobacter sp. | reverse complement strand
TTCGCCTCAAGCCAAGCGCAGCGCAGCGACCTCGCACACCATGAATCTGGAACCGTACCTGCCCGTTATTCTGTTCATCCTGATCGGTGTGGCAGTTGGTGTGGTTCCACAGGTGCTCGGCTTCCTTCTCGGGCCGAATCGGCCGGATAAGGCCAAAAACTCGCCGTACGAGTGCGGGTTTGAGGCGTTTGAAGACGCGCGCATGAAGTTTGATGTGCGCTATTACCTTGTCGCCATCCTCTTCATCTTGTTCGACCTCGAAATCGCCTTTCTCTTCCCATGGGCAGTTTCACTGCGTGACATCGGCGCGTCCGGTTTCTGGGCCATGATGCTGTTCCTTGGGATTCTCGTTGTTGGTTTTGCCTACGAGTGGAAAAAAGGTGCGTTGGATTGGGAATGATGGAGTCGCACGATGTCGCTTGATGGTGTTCTCAAAGAAGGCTTCGTTACCACCCAGATCGACACGGTGATCAACTGGTCGAAGACTGGTTCCTTGTGGCCAATGACCTTCGGTCTCGCATGCTGTGCCGTCGAGATGATGCATGCTGGCGCCGCTCGGTACGACATCGACCGCTTCGGAATGCTGTTTCGCCCGAGCCCACGGCAGAGCGATTTGATGATCGTCGCTGGCACGTTGTGCAACAAAATGGCACCCGCTTTGCGCAAGGTCTACGACCAGATGGCAGAGCCGCGATGGGTTTTGTCGATGGGTTCGTGTGCCAACGGTGGTGGGTACTATCACTACAGCTACTCTGTGGTGCGGGGCTGTGATCGCATCGTGCCAGTCGACGTTTATGTGCCGGGATGTCCGCCCACGGCAGAGGCGCTGCTCTACGGCATTTTGCAGTTGCAAGCCAAGATTCGCCGCGAGAACACAATTGCGCGATGAGAAAAATAGAAACACTCAAGTCGACGCTGGAGTCGACTCTCGGCTCACGACTAAAGTCGATAGCACTCGACCGCGGTGAAATCACTGTCGTTGTCGCTGCAGCGGACTACATTTCGTCGGCAATGTTGCTTCGTGATCACGCCGATTTGAAGTTCGAACAGTTGATCGATCTTTGCGGCGTTGACTATTCGCACTACAAAGACCGACCCTGGGAAGGTTTGCGCTACTGCGTGGTGTCGCACTTGCTCTCGATTGAGAAAAATTGGCGGGTGCGCCTGAAGGTCTTTTGTCCCGAAGACGATGTTCCGGAAGTTGCGTCTCTTACCGAGATTTGGAGTTCGGCCAATTGGTTTGAGCGCGAAGCTTTCGACCTCTTCGGCATCATCTTTGACGGCCACCTCGACCTGCGCCGAATCCTGACCGACTACGGGTTCATAGGTCATCCGTTTCGAAAAGACTTCCCTACATCGGGTCACGTCGAGATGCGCTTTGACGCCGAGCAAAAGCGAGTGATCTATCAGCCGGTGACCATTGAGCCGCGCGAGATCACGCCGCGAATCATTCGCGAAGACAACTACGGCGGTCTGCACTGATCATGGCCGACATAAAGAACTACACGTTGAACTTCGGCCCGCAGCATCCTGCCGCCCACGGCGTGCTGCGATTGGTGTTGGAGCTGGACGGCGAAGTGATCCAGCGCGCCGACCCCCATATCGGCCTGTTGCACCGTGCAACTGAAAAGTTGGCTGAGAGCAAGACATTCATCCAGTCGCTGCCGTACATGGACAGGCTCGACTACGTCTCGATGATGTGCAACGAGCACGCCTACTGTCTCGCCATAGAAAAGCTCATGGGCATCGAGGTGCCTGTTCGCGCGCAATACATCCGAGTGATGTTCAGCGAAATCACCCGCCTGCTCAATCACCTGATGTGGCTCGGTGCGCACGGCCTCGACTGTGGCGCGATGAACATTTTCATCTACTGCTTCCGAGAGAGAGAAGACCTCTTCGACATGTATGAAGCTGCGTCCGGTGCTCGTATGCACGCGGCTTATTTTCGTCCGGGTGGCGTGTATCGCGATTTGCCGGACACGATGCCTCAGTACAAAACGTCGAAGATTCGCAATGCCAAGGCGATCGCCGGATTGAATAGCAATCGCCAGGGAACGATGCTCGATTTCATTGATGACTTCGTGGCGCGATTCCCGAAGTGCGTCGATGAATACGAAACACTTCTCACCGACAACCGGATTTGGAAGCAGCGGACCGTCGGCATTGGCGTGGTCACGCCAGAGCGCGCGTTGAATCTCGGATTCACTGGGCCCATGTTGCGCGGCTCCGGCATCCTGTGGGATTTGCGAAAGCATCAGCCTTACGACGTCTACCAGCACATGGATTTCGACATCCCGGTCGGCGTCAATGGTGACACCTACGATCGCTATCTGGTGCGTGTGGAAGAGATGCGGCAGTCCAATCGCATCATCAAGCAATGCGTCGATTGGCTGCGGGCGAACCCCGGGCCGGTCATCACGGACAACCACAAGGTTGCGCCGCCGTCTCGTGTCGACATGAAGACTGGCATGGAAGATTTGATTCACCATTTCAAGCTCTTCACTGAAGGCTTCCACGTGCCCGAAGGTGAGGCCTATGCTGCGGTTGAGCATCCGAAGGGTGAATTCGGTATTTATATCGTGAGCGATGGCGCGAACAAGCCGTACCGCCTGAAGATTCGCCCGCCGGGGTTCTCGCACCTCGCCGCACTCGATGAAATGTCGCGCGGTCACATGATTGCCGATGCTGTTGCGGTCATCGGCACGATGGACATCGTCTTCGGGGAGATTGACCGATGAATGCCCCTGATAAGACATTCGCTCTCTCGGATCGAGCCATCGCTCGCTTTGCTCGCGAGGTCGACAAGTATCCGGCAGACCAAAAACAGTCGGCGGTGATGGCTTGCCTTGCGATCGTGCAGCAGGAATTGGGCTATGTCTCTGCCGAAAGCGAGCAGTTTGTGGCCGAGTACCTCGGTATGCCGCCTATTGCGGTACACGAGGTCACAACTTTCTACAACATGTACAACCAGCAACCGCTGGGTCGCTACAAGTTCAATGTATGCACCAACTTGCCGTGTCAATTGCGTGACGGTCAAGTCGCGCTAGAGCACCTTTGCAAGCGTCTCGGCGTTGAAGAAGGCGGGACGACAGCAGACGGCGTCTTCACCGTGCAGAAAAGCGAATGCCTGGGTGCATGTGCCGATGCGCCGGTGATGCTTGTGAACGATCGCCAGATGGTCAGCTTCATGAGTCCATCGCGTCTCGACGAGTTGCTTGAAGTCCTGAAAGCACAACCCGCATGACCACGACGACGCTGGACTTGTCGAAGTTTCAAGCCACGGGCACAGAGACCTGTTTCCATGGCCGTCACATCGGCGCGCAGATCTATGATGGGCTCGACGGTCGCAATTGGGCATTGAAAGACTACGAATCTCGGGGTGGCTACCAGGCGCTTAAAAAGGTGCTCGGCAGTGCGGGTACTGAACCTATGACGCCGGAGCAAGTGATCGCCGAGGTGAAGGCATCGGGCTTGCGCGGCCGTGGCGGCGCAGGCTTTCCCACTGGGCTGAAGTGGAGCTTCATGCCGCGGCAGTTTCCCGGCGCCAAGTACCTCGTCTGCAATTCCGACGAAGGGGAGCCCGGCACCTGCAAAGACCGCGACATCCTGATGTTCAACCCGCACATCGTCATTGAAGGGATGGCGATTGCCGCGTTCGCAATGGGGATCAAAGTTGGATACAACTACATCCACGGCGAGATATTTGAGGTCTACGAACGTTTCGAAGCCGCTCTAGAAGAAGCACGTGCCGCCGGCTACCTGGGCGACAACCTGCTCGGCTCAAATTTTAGTTTTCAGCTCCATGCCGCGCACGGTTTCGGTGCTTACATCTGCGGTGAAGAGACGGCCTTGCTCGAGTCTCTTGAAGGCAAGAAGGGCCAGCCTCGCTTCAAGCCGCCGTTCCCGGCAAGTTTTGGTCTGTATGGCAAGCCAACGACGATCAATAACAC
>JAYWGR010000011.1:0-36131 GCA_043778145.1 Rhizobacter sp. | reverse complement strand
TGGAAAGCTTCAATTTATCAACGTTTGACGAAGGTGTATTTCACCGTGTAGTCCAACACCAATGGCGAGCTGATGCGCACGTTGTAGGTGCCGACGTTGTTGGCGTAGCTGCAAGAGATGACTTGCACCCCGGCTGGCAACTGAGCCGCGTAGCTTGCGCCGCCGCAGAAGTCGGCCTGCGAAGTGGGCAAGCCTGGCAAGCCGTCAACGCAAATCTGCGGAATGGCCACAGCGATGCCAGTGACCGTGGTGTCCACCAACATGGAGTAGGTGCCAGCTGCTGCTGCCTTGCAGGCACCAATGTTCACGTTCAAGTTGGTGGTCGTGCCGCCCGCTGTGAAGCTCATGCTGATGCCACCCGTGGCGAGGTTGTTGTTCCAGGTGACCACGGTCGAACCGGCAGGGCTGGTGACTGACTCGGTGCAGCTGGTGGCGGTGCAATTGAACTGCACGCGCACGCTGTCGAGCACGGCGTCGTAGCCGGCACCGTTGGCAGCGAAGGCGCTGTCGAACACGTTGAACTTGGTGTAGTCAACGCCTTTGGCTGTGAGCTGGCTTTGGAAATTGGCGTTCAGCAGCTTGGCTGCGTTCAACACCGCGTCAGACGACAAGGGTGCGGTGCCCCACGCGTCGTACAGGGCCGACAACGGTTTGTTGGCGTTGGCTTTGGACAGCGCCAAGGTCGACAGCGGCGTGATGTTGGCCACACCGGCATCGGGCGCGTAGGAATACCAAACTTTGCCAGCGGCGTCGGTGATGTTCAAGGCGTAAGGCGCACCGGCTGCCACGCTGATGGAGTAACTGCCGTCGGCGGCCGTGGTGGCGGTGGCGGTTTTGCCAGCCGCGTTGACGGCGTTGACTTTGCCGCCCTTGATCGGCGCGCCTGTGGCGGCCACACCGGTGATGGTGACGTTGGCAGGTGACGCGGCCACAGGTGCCGGATCGTCGTCGCCACCACCACAGGCGGTCAGGCCCAGGGTCAGGGCGCTGGCGGCCAGCGCCAATGCAAAGGTGGACGCTGTGTTGCGAGCAGACGAAGGTGCGAGTCTCATGGTGTTTCCTTTTTCGGTGATTCGTGAAGGTCGGCGAAGGATTCGCCGGGGCAACTCGCCATCTGCATCGATATCGAAGTCAAAGCGAAGTCAAAGGTTTACGCCAGCCCAAATCTCCAAATGGCTCACACCTCGCAAAAAGAATCAAAAACAATTTCGGGCCGTGAACCATTGCACGCCCGGCCTACACTTTTGTCCTGTCGTTTTTCGGGCCGCCATGAGGCGACAAAACTTTGCGAATTCTTCTCGTCTGCGGTTTGATGTTGTGGGCTTCAATTTGCCAAGCTCAGCTCGAACGCCAGCAACTCGGAAAGCCAATGGCCGTCCGCCTGCTGCCGACTGAAGCGCCACTGCGCATCGACGGCAAACTCGATGACGCGGTCTGGCAACGCGCCCCTGTGTTCGACACCTTCAGCCAGTACCTGCCGCAAGACAAACGCCCGGTGCCCACCGGTTACCGCACCACGGTGCAAGTGGTCGTGGACGACACCGGCATCAGCTTTGGCATTCGCGCTTTCGACCCTCGCCCCGACGAGATTCGCGCGCCATTGGCCCGGCGCGATCAGGTGCGGCGCGACCAAGACTTTGTCTCTATCGTGCTCGATCCGGTGGGCACGCGGCGATCAGCGCAATTTGTGCGCGTCAATGCAGCGGGCGTGGTCGGCGACGGCATGTTCATCGCCGACACCGACAACGAGGACTTCGCGCCCGACTTTGAAGTGGACGCCGCCGTTCAGCGCTTGCCTGACGGCTACAGCGTCGAAATTCGGCTGCCGCTTTTGGCGCTGCGCTATCCGTACTCAGGCGGCAAGCCGTGGCGCTTGATGGTCACACGCAGCATTCCGCGCGACGTGAGCACCTTGCTGGTCAGCGCGCCTTTGACGAAAGACGCGCTCAACTTCATCGCCGAGCTTCAAGAAATTGACGGCCTCAGCGAACCGGGGAACTCGGTGACAGACGCGGTGCGAGACCGCAGCTTTTTGTCGGTGCGGCCTGAGCTGACGGCGCGAACGCGCCGAAGCCGCGATGCGACCGCCTCAACGCGGGAGAGCGAAATCTCTCTGAGCGCCGACCTCAAATGGCGACCTCGTGCTGACTGGGTCTTTGACGCCACCTTGAACCCCGACTTTTCTCAAGTGGAATTGGACGTGCCGCAGCTCGCTGGCAACACCCGCTTCGCGCTCAGCGTGCCCGAAAAACGCGCCTTCTTTTTGGAAAGCACCGACGTGCTGGACTTGCCGTTGTCCGCTTTCTATTCGCGCGCCGTCACCGACCCGCGCTGGGGCCTGCGCGCCACGTGGCGAGGCACTCAAGCCGACGCCACCGCCTTCAGCTTGCAGGATTCCGGCGGCGGTTTGATTCTCAGGCCCGGCCCCTACGGCACCGACGTGGCCGCCCAAGAGGGCCGCTCACAAGCGAGCTTGGTGCGCGGACGCTGGCATGCAGACAGCTACACCGTGGGCGGCGTGCTGTCGCAGCGCGTTTATGGGTCAGAGCGCGGGTCAGGCCGCAGCAACCAAGTGGCAGGGGCCGATGTGCTGTGGCGCGCCAGCGATCAAGAGCAATTTCGGGTGCGCGGTTTGCTGTCCAACAACCGCGCTTTGTTTGATGCCCAAGGCGCGCCGGTGGGTGGCGCGGCTGAATCGGGGCAGCATCTTTTTGCCTCTTGGTGGAAGCGCACGCCCGACTGGAACCTCACGGCCGAGACCAGCTATGTGAGCCCACGCTTTCGAAACGACAACGGATTTGTTGACCAAGCTGGCGTGCGCAGCCTCCAAGCCGAAGCCGTGCGGCGCTTTGGTGAAACCAAATTGCCCGGCTTCACCGCCTACGAATTCGAGGCTTTTGTGTGGGCTCAGCAGCGCAATGCTTTGGCTGATGACTATAAGAACGCGGCCATCGCGGGCGGTGAGATCGTGACACGCCGCGTGCACACTGGCGTCTGGCTGGTGGCCAGCCACAACACCGAAGCTTGGGTGCAATTGCGGTTCGACGCCGAACGCGCGGGCGCGGGCCTGCGCTTGCATGATGTGCCCACGGTGGCAACCGGCTACAGCGTCAACCCAACGCCGTGGTTCCCGCGCTTCAACACCGAAGTTGAAGTAGGCCAGCGCCTCGACGTAGAAGCCAACCGCGTGGGCAAGGGCGCCGTATGGATGGCCGAGGTTCAACTGCGCGGCAGCATGCCGAGCTTCTGGGGTCAGGACTGGGGCTGGGAGTCCACACAGCGCATCAACCAAGGTTTTATCGACGCCCATTCAGACGCAGGCAGCCGCCGATCCCTGACCGACACCGCCGCGCAGTGGCTGGGCGTGCTGCATTTCGACGCCCGCAACTCGCTGCGCGCGGTGTGGCAAGGCACGCACTACCGACGGGTCGCAGACATTCCAGCGGGCTTGAGTGCGTATGCGTCGCAAAGCCACACCACCTCGGTGGTGTTTCAACACCGCTTTGGGCTGGGCCGCAGCTTGAGTTTGGGTGCGAGCCGTCAAACGGTCAGGCCGGGCCAGCAAGAAGCGACCGAGGCGTTCGTAAAGTTGTCTTACGAGTTGGATCGCTGAGCGCCTGAAACCCACCGGCCATGAAAAAAGCGGTGGGCGTGATTTACAAAATCACCGCCACCGCTTCTTTTGCGACATCTGCTTTGACATCGCGCAGATCAATCAACTTGATCGCGCGAAAGTCTTGTAGCTGCTTAGATCCTTAGATCAGTAGCCGCCGCGGTTTCCACCGCCACCGCCACCACCGCCGTAGCCGCCACCACCGCCGCCGCCGGAACGGCCACCGCCGCCTGAACCACCACCGCCGCTGCCGTAGCCACCGCCGCCACCGGAGCGGCCACCGCCACCACCGAAGCCACCGCCGCCTGAGCCGCCACCACCGCCGTAGCCGCCGCCACCACCGGCGCCGCCGCCGAAGCCGCCACCGCCGGAGCGGCTGCCGCCACCGCCGCCGAAGCCGCCTGGGCGCTCTTCGCGCGGACGAGCTTCATTGACGACGATCGCACGGCCGTCGAGGGCCTGACCGTTCATGCCGTTGATCGCTGATTGCGCTTCCGCGTCCGTGCCCATCTCGACGAAGCCGAAGCCCTTCGAGCGACCGGTGTCGCGGTCCATCATGACCTTGGCCGACGAGACATTGCCGTATTGGGCGAATGCCTGCTGGAGGTCTTCATCGCGAATGTTGTAGGAGAGGTTGCCGACGTAAAGTTTGTTGCCCATGGGAGAGCCCCTTTCAATTTCCTGGAGACCATGTGGAGCTTCTACCCATCGTGAACCATTCAAGCGAAGGCGCTGCTTCCATACACAGACTGGCGAATATAAGTGAACTGTGAAAAATTGGGCGATCGACAGCGCAATATTGTGTTGTTTCAAGCCGACGCAAACCCGACTCGCCCGCTCCTATCGGCGCGCGCCGCGTTGCCTCGTAGGATCGCACCTACATGACGCCCCGCATCGCCAGCTTCGTGCCCAGCTTGACCGAGCTCGTCGTGGCGCTGGGCCTGGCCGATCGGCTCGTTGCGCGCACCGGCTTTTGCGTGCATCCAGCCGAGGCGCTGAAGGCGGTGCCCAAGGTTGGCGGCACGAAGGACGTGAACCTCGAGAAGCTGCGGCGCTTGGCGCCAACGCATGTCATCGTCAATATTGATGAGAACCGGCTCGAGACGGTCGAGGCCATTCGCGCTTGGCCCGCGCCGCCGCAGCTCATCGTGACGCATCCCAACGCGCCCGAAGACAACCTCGGTCTGATCGCGATGCTGGTCGATGCCTTCGGCCAGCAACCAGGCGTCGCCGAGCGCGCTGCGGCGCTGGCGGATGAATTGCGAGCCGAGTTGGGCGCCACGCAGCCTGCCGGCCGGCCGCCGCAAGCCGTGCTCTACCTCATCTGGCGCGAACCGTGGATGACTGTCGCGCGCGACACCTACCTCTCGCGCATGCTCGCCCGCATCCATTGGCAGACCCTGCCCGAGGTGCTGGGCGGCGATGCTGGCGCCGCGCGCTACCCCGTCTTGCGTGGGAACGAACTTTGGCTCGCCGAGGTGCAACGTGTGCTGCTCAGCACCGAGCCGTATTCGTTTGGCGACGAGCACATCGCGCTGGCACAAGCCCTGTGCCCGGCGGCAAGCGTGCACCTCGTCGACGGCGAATTGCTCAGCTGGTACGGGCCGCGCGCCGTGCTCGGCCTGCGCTACTTGCGGCAGTTGGCCGACGCCGCGGGCGGCTGAAGCACAGCCCGCGGCGACAATCCGCGCGATGGACATCATCAAGCCGCTGATCGCCTTGCTCGCGATCGTCAACCCCATCGGCGTCATCCCGTTTTTCATCCACTTCACCCACGGCTTCAACCGCGACCAGCGCCAGCACACGATTCGCCTGGCGGCATTCAGTGCCTTCGTTGTGATTGCTGTCAGCGCGCTGGCCGGCCTGCAGATCATCGAGTTCTTCGGCATTTCGCTCGCATCGTTCCAGGTCGGCGGCGGCATGCTGCTGTTGATGTCGTCGCTGCAAATGCTCAATGCCCAGCCCGCCGAGAGCCGCAAGGAAGACTTGAACGAAGGCAGCGACAAAGCCGATGCCGGCGCCAGCATCGCCATCGTGCCGTTGACCATTCCGCTGCTCACCGGCCCGGCCACCATCTCCACCATGATCATCTACGCTGACAAGACCCGCCACTGGTGGCAGCTCGGCGTGCTCGTGGGCTACGGCGTCGTGATCGGCGTGGCGGTGTGGCTCGCGTTCAACCTCTCCGGGCGCATCGCGCGAGTGCTCGGCAAAACCGGCATCAACGTCATGACGCGGCTGATGGGATTGGTGCTCGCGGCGCTTTCCGTCGAGGTCATGTCTGACGGGTTGATCAAGCTGTTTCCGGTTTTGGCCGGGCTCAGCAGGTAGTTGCTCGGATGACGGCGCCGCTCTACGACCACATCGTTTGCGGCGCCGGCACCGCCGGTTGCCTGCTCGCCAATCGCCTGAGTGCCGACGGCGCGAAGCGCGTTCTGCTGATCGAAGCCGGCGGCAATGACGATTACGTCTGGGTCCACATTCCTGTGGGCTACCTCTACTGCATTGGCAACCCCCGCACCGATTGGCTCTATGCAACCGATGCCGACCCCGGCCTCAACGGCCGCAGCCTGCGCTACCCGCGAGGCAAGGTGCTCGGCGGCAGCAGCAGCATCAACGGCATGATCTACATGCGCGGCCAGGCCCGCGACTATGACCACTGGGCCGCGCTCGGCAACGAGGGCTGGAGTTGGGCCGAATGCCTGCCGAACTTTCTGAAGCACGAAGACTTCTACCGCGGCGCAGACGCCTTCCACGCCGCCCCCGGCTTCGATGCCACCGGCGCCCGCCCAGGCGGCGAATGGCGCGTCGAGAAGCAGCGCTTGCACTGGGACATCCTCGATGCCTTCGCGGAAGCCGCACAACAAGCCGGCATCCCTGCGACGCCTGACTTCAACCGCGGCAGCAACGAAGGTGTCGGTTACTTCGATGTGAACCAGCGCGCCGGCATCCGCTGGAATGCGACGAAAGCGTTCTTGCGCCCCGCCGAGCGGCGCGACAACCTGCAGGTCTGGACCGGCGCGCAAATCAGCCGCGTGCTGATCGAGCCCGGCGCCGATGGACAGCCGCGCGCGGTCGGCGTCGAGGTGTTGCCGCAGGGCGGCGGCGCGCCGGTCCAGGCTCGCCTGGCGGCTGGCGGCGAGGTGGTGCTGTCAGCCGGTGCGATCGGCACGCCGCAAATCCTGCAGCTCTCGGGCATCGGCCCGCGTGAGTTGCTGCAATCGCACGGCATTGCGGTCAAGCACGATGCGCCCGGCGTCGGCGCCAATTTGCAAGACCATTTGCAGATCCGCGCGATCTACCGCGTCGAGGGCGTGCGCACGCTCAACACCATGGCGAATTCGCTCTGGGGCAAAGGCATGATCGGGCTCGAATACGCCTTCAAGCGCAGCGGGCCGATGAGCATGGCGCCGTCGCAACTCGGTGCGTTCACCCGCAGCGACGCGGCGCAACCGCACCCCAATCTGCAGTACCACGTGCAGCCTTTGTCGCTCGATGCCTTCGGCCAGCCGCTGCACCGCTTCAACGCCTTCACCGCGAGCGTGTGCAATCTCAACCCGACGAGCCGCGGCCGCGTTGCGATTCGCTCGCCGCGCGCCACCGACGCGCCGAGCATCGCGCCCAGCTACTTGAGCACCGAAGCCGATCGCCTGATCGCCGCCAACAGCCTGCGCCTCACGCGCCGCATCGTCGCCCAGCCGGCGCTCGAAAAATACAAGCCGAGCGAGGTCAAACCCGGCACCCAATTTCAGTCTGACGCCGAACTCGCGCAGCTGGCTGGCGACATCGGCACGACGATCTTCCACCCCGTCGGCACCGCGAAGATGGGCCCGACGAGCGACGCGATGGCCGTGGTCGATGCGCGCCTGCGCGTGCACGGCGTGGCCGGTTTGCGCGTGGTCGATGCGAGCGTGATGCCCACCATCACCAGCGGCAACACCAATTCGCCCACGCTCATGATTGCCGAACGCGCCGCGGCCTGGATCTTGGCCAGCCGCTGAACCAATCCACAGCCCACCGCGGCATTGATCTCAAGACAGCAGCTGCTTGCGCGCACGGTGAATGCGCACGAAGAGGTTCTCTTCGCTGATCTTCAGTTCCTCGCACACCGCTTCGGTCGAGTTCTCTTCCAGCACGCGAAGCCGCAATGCGTGGCGCAGGCCTTCGGGCAATTGCTCGATGCGCGCCAACACGCGCATCAGCAACTGGCGCTGCTCGGCGATTTCATCGGGTTGAGGCTGCGGGCATTCGATGGCGAGCGCCACGCCGTCGAGCCGCTCGTCGTCCAGCGAGTCTTCGCCCGCACTGCGCCGCACCAAGTCAACGATCTTGTGCTTGAGCACGGCCGTGAGCCAAGAGCGCAATGCCGAGCGGCCGGCAAATGCGGCGCGGCCCGAGAGCACGGCCTCGAAGACGTCGTGCACCACATCTTCGGCCTGCATCGGGTCACGCAGCTTGCGTTGGGCGAAGCGAACGAGGTAGGGCCGGTGCGCCACCATGTCTTGCCACGAGACGGTGGGGATGAAGTGGGCGGCTTGGGTCGAAGTGAGTGTGGCGGTGTTCATCGGGAGTTCCAGCAGTGCGTTGGCGATGAAGAGAGTCTCGGCGCCTCACCTCGCGCCAGCCTCACCAAAGCTCACAGCCAGATCACATTCGCGGCAACTTCAGGTGTAAGAAGGCATCGTCCGCGCACGACAATGACCCATGGCCAGCAGCATCCTCATCGCCGAAGACCAAGTCGACATTCGCGATCTCTTGGTACTCAACCTGCGGAGCGCGGGCTACACCGTGTCAGCCGTGGCCGATGGCGCAGCAGCGCTGGCGCAGCAGATCGAGTCGCCGAGCGACCTCCTCGTGCTCGATCTCATGATGCCGCAGCTCGATGGGCTCGAGGTCTGTAAAGCGCTCCGCGCACGCGGCAGCGCCACGCCGATCCTGATGCTCACTGCCAAGTCCACCGAGCTCGACCGCGTGCTCGGCCTTGAGCTCGGTGCTGACGACTACCTCACCAAGCCGTTTTCGCTCGCCGAGCTGCTGGCCCGCGTCAAAGCCTTGCTGCGGCGCGCCGCCCTGCAACGCGCGGCGCTCACCAGCCCCGCCAAAGACCCCGCCGCGATCCGCAATGGCGCGCTTGAAATCTTTGCCGCCAAGCGCCAGGTTCGCAAGGGCGGCGAGTTGATCGACTTCACCGCGCTCGAGTTCGATCTCTTGCTGCATTTCGCCGCGCACCCCGGGCATGTGTTCTCGCGCTCCCAGCTGCTCAATGCGGTGTGGGGCTACACGCACGATGGCTATGAGCACACCGTGACAACCCACATCAACCGCCTGCGCGCCAAGGTCGAGGCCGATCCCATGCGGCCCGAGGTCATCCTCACCGTGCGTGGTGCCGGCTACAAGATGCGCGATCTTTGATGGCGGTGCCTTGCCCTGCGCTCAGGCCTCGTTGACATGAGCGTTCGCCGCAAACTTGCGCTGACGATCTTCGCCACAGGCCTCGTCACCGCGCTGCTCGTCATCGCCACCGTGATCTACGCCTTCCAGCGTTTCGAGAACGAAACCACCTACCGCCGCGGCTCGGCGTTTTTGCAGCGCATCGTGGCGAACAACGACAACGTCTTCGATCTCTACGAGCGCCACCCAGAAGACATCGCCGGTTGGCTGCGCAACCTCGTGCTCTTCGAGCCCGACACCCAGCTCTACCTGCTCGCGCTCGATGGCACCGTGCTCGCGTCGAGCGGCAGCACCGAGTTGCCGCCGGGCTTCAAGGTGTCGATGGCGCCGATCCGCGCCATCTTGACCCGCACCGACATGCCCTACTCGATGGGCGACGACCCCGAGCGCATGGATGCCAATGCCGTGTTCGCGGTGCAGCCGGTGCGCCGCGCGGTGATCCGGCAGGCCGACCCGGTGATCGGCTACCTCTACCTCGTGCTCCACACCCAGCAGCTGCCCGAAGGCCGCTGGGGCGCGCTGCGCAGCAGCTTCGCGCGGCCGGCACTCGGCCTGATCGCTGCGGTGGTTGCCTTCACCACGCTGATTGCCGTGCTCGTCATCGCCTCGGTCACACGGCCTTTGCAGCGGCTCACGGATGCGGTGTCCAAGCTCTCCGAGCGCGGCATCGATGAAGCGCTCGCTGGCCCGCAGCCCGATTGGCTGCCGCCGGCAACGCCGGATGAGTTTGGCCAACTCACCAGCGCCTTCGAGATGATGCTGGTCAAGCTGCGCAAGCAATGGGCAGCGCTGCGCCGGCTCGATCACTTTCGGCGCGAAGGCGTGAGCAACCTCTCGCACGACTTGCGCTCGCCGCTGACCGCCACCGTGGCCTGCCTCGAAACGCTCGATGCCCGCTGGGCCGCTGCCGAGCCGCACGGCAACGCCAGCCGCAGCGATGACCGCCGCCTCATCGAAGTGGCCCTGCGCAACACCCGCAATGCCGCGCGGCTCGTGCAGTCGCTTGGCGATCTCGCCCAGCTCGACGAGCCCGAGTTCAAGCTGCGCGCCGAAGTGGTGGATGTCAGCGAGCTGCTCGACGACATCTGCCTGCGCTTTGCCGGCCGCGCCGCACAGCAAGGTGTGGCGGTGCAAGCCGCGCCCGCGCCCACCGAGCCAACCGACATGCCGCCCTTTGCCGCGGTCGACATCGAACTCTTCGAGCGCGCCATCGCCAACCTGATCGACAACGCGCTGAAGTTCTGCGCTCCGGGCGACAGCGTCACGCTCGGCGCGGTGGCTGAATCCGGGCGGGTTCGCGTCAGCGTCACCGATACCGGCCCCGGCATCGCGGCGGCTGATTTACCGCACCTGTTCGACCGCTTCTACCAAAGCCGCCAGAGCGTCGCGCCGGCCACTGGCGAAGGCGGCAAAGGCTTGGGGCTCGCCATCGTCAAGCGGATCGCCGAGCTGCATGGCGGCGATGTTCAGGTCAGCAGCACGCCGCCGCATGGCACCAGCGTGGTGCTTTCACTGCCGGTTGCTGCAAATTGAGGCATCCGAATTCGCTTGGATGCCCGGGAAACCCCCAGTGCAATGCTGGGAATGTCCCATTTACAGTCACTTAACTCGCGGCTGGGCACCCTCATGGTGCCGACGCCGTCGGGAGGCTGAGGAGACATCGACACGCGCATCACCGCCACTTGGGCGGTGGTCTGCAACAGGCAGCTTGCACAGATGAGCTGTTCTAAAAAAGAAGCTTGCCGAGGGGCGTCAGGGTTGACCTGATGCCCCTTGTCATTTCTGGCGCAGGCTGGCGTGGGCTGATCTGGGCTGGCGCGTTGGATTCAACTCGCCGCCATCGCTGCCGATAAGGACGAATGTGCTGCTCACACCGTCGGCAGCTGAAAGTCCGCCATGCCTGTCGATCCCGAACTTCGCTCGCTCAACATCGATGTGCCGGCCCAGCCCGAGTCGCTTGTCAAGCTCTCGCTGCTGCTGGCCGATGACGAGATCAATATCCAAAGTCTGAACTTGCTCATTGCCTCTGACATGGCGCTCGCATCGGCCGTGCTCAAGGCGGTCAACTCCTCGCTCTACGGTCTGCGTGGCCGCGTGCAAAGCGTGCAGCAGGCCATCACCTACCTCGGCACGCGCGAGGTCGCGGCCATCACCTTCGAGATGGGCTTGCGCGCCGTGTTCCCGGCCGCGCCCGAGCTCGAGCCTTTGTGGGAGCGTGCCAGCGTGCGCGGCCTGCTGATGGGCCGGATCGCGCAGGCCTTGAACATCGATCCGTGGATCGCGCACTCGGCGGGCCTTTTCGAAGAATGCGGCAAAGCGGTGCTCTTCCGCCACGCCAGCGAGCGCTACCGCGTGATGCTCTCGATCGCCGAGGACGACGAAGAACTGCTGCTGCTGGAGCACGACGGCTTCGGCGTCAGCCACGACGCCCTTGGCGCCGCGCTCTGCGAAAGCTGGGGCTTGGCTGCGCCGGCCGTCAGCAGCGTGCGCTTCCACGTGATCGTCAACGCCAGCGGCGATTTGCCGACGCACGTGCCGCGCCGCGCGATCTGCGCCGTCTCGGCGCTCGCCCACGCGCTGATGACTGACCCGGACACGCTCGATGCGGTTGCCGAGCGCATCGCGCCTCAGGCCGATCTGGACCCGGTGCTGGTGCTGCGCGGTGCGCGCAAAGTGCAGGCGCAAATCGAAGAAGCAGTCTCGCGCGAGAGCGTGACTTGATGGCAGCGGCAGCCTGCGAGCTGCCGCGATCTGCGCCGGCTGCGCCTCAGCGCACGCCAGGCCGCAGAAAGAGCGACCGTTGGGCTGGCGCCTGACGGTTCTGCAACACCTTGAACTGACCCAGCGGCAGCTGCGGCTCGCTCTTTGCAGGCGTGCGGCCGGCCGGCGTCGTCGGTGAAAGCGGTGCGAGCGGGGTGGTCATGGTGTGGGCCGCGTTGATCGGCCACGCCGGCAAGGGCAAGCGCCATGCCACGCGTTGGGTGCCTTTTTTCGGGTACCGGCGCGTGTGAAATTAACGGCGATGGGCGCTGTGCGTCGTGATGTGACGCAATGGGTCAGCGCGGCGCTGCCGAGCGACCGGTTTGGTCGCCTCGGTGTGCTCACTGCTGGGCTATCTTCGTGCTGCGCACTCCAGTATTCGCCTTTCGGGCAGCCGGGCAGGCTCCTAAGGACTCCCTTCGTGCTGCGCACTCCGGTGTTCGCCTTTCGGGCGGCCGGGCAGGCTCAGGCTCGGGCCACGTAGCCGCGCGGTATGGCGCCCAGCAGCCGCTGCGTGTAGGCCTCGCGCGGTGCATCGAGGATTTGTTCGACGCTCGCTTGCTCGACCACCTCGCCATCTTTCATCACCAGCACTTCGTCGGCCATGAAGCGCACCACCGCGAGGTCGTGGCTGATGAAGATGTAGGCCAGCCCGAGCTCGTCTTGCAAGTCGCGCAAGAGGTTGAGCACTTGCGCTTGCACCGACACATCAAGCGCGCTCACAGCTTCATCGAGCACCAGCACTTCGGGCTCCAGCGTGAGGCAGCGCGCAATCGCCACCCGTTGGCGCTGGCCGCCCGAGAACTCGTGCGGGTACTTGGCCATCGCCGTTGCATCCAGCCCGACCTTGCCGAGCAACGCGCGCGCGCGGGCCTCGCGCTCGGTGTGGTCACGGCCGATGCGGTGAATCGTCATCGGCTCCACCAGCGTCTGCCCGATCGTGAAGCGCGGGTTCAGCGAGGCATAGGGGTTCTGGAAGACGACCTGTATGCGCCTTCGCATCGGCAGCAGCTCGCGCTTGCTCAAGGTGAGCAAATCGCGCCCATCGAACATCGCGCTGCCGCCCGACGGCCCGCCGCTGATCTCGTGCAGCCGCAGCAGCGTCAGCCCCATCGTCGTCTTGCCCGAGCCCGATTCGCCAACCACGCCGAGCGTGTGGCCGCGCCGCAGCGTGAAGCTCACGCCCTTGACCGCGCGAAATTCAGCGCGGCCAAACACGCCGCGCGGCATCCAGAAGCTCTTCGTCAAATTGCGCGCATCGATCACGATGGGCGCGGCCGGGTCCTTGGCATGAACGGGGGTGCTCGCGGCGCGGCCGGCGAGGTGGTCGTCGATCACCATCAGCCGTGGCGCGCGCTGCGCGAGCGTGGGCCGGCAGGCAAGCAGCGCGCGGGTGTAGGCGTCTTTCGGGCTCGCAAAGATGGCGGCCACCGGCCCCTGCTCGCGCACCGTGCCTTGGCGCATCACGACCACCTCGTCGGCAATCTCGCCCACCACACCGAGGTCGTGGCTGATGAACAGCATGCTCATCCGGTGCCGTTCTTTCAGCTTCGCCAGCAGCTCCAAGATCTGGCGCTGAATGGTCACGTCGAGCGCGGTCGTTGGCTCATCGGCAATCAAAAGTTGGGGCGAGCAAGCGAGCGCCATGGCGATCATCACGCGCTGTTGCTGGCCGCCTGAGAGCTCATGCGGGTAGGCGCCCAACCGCCGCTTCGGCTCAGGCAGGCCGACCTCGGCGAGCAGTTCTTCGGCGCGCACCCGCGCCTGGCGCGAGCTCAAGCGCAGGTGCCGCTTCAGCGTCTCGCCGATCTGGTGGCCCACGGTGAACACCGGGTTCAGCGAGCTCATCGGGTCTTGAAAAACGCAGGCAATCTCGCGGCCCCGCAGGGCTTGCAGCTCGGTGCGGCTCGCGGCGATCAGGTCGCGGTCTTGAAAGCGGATGGCGCCTGATCGCTCAGCGTTGGGCGGCAGCAGGTTGATGATCGCCATCGCGGTCACGCTCTTGCCCGAGCCCGATTCGCCAACGAGCGCCACGGTCGTGTTCTCCGGCACATCGAAGCTGATGCCCACGCGCTGGCCATCGGCCCCATCGCGCCCCACGGCCTGCGCGTAGTGCATCGCGCCGTCTTGCAGGCCGAGCCGAAAGCGCACTTGCAGCTCCCTGATGCTGAGCAAGGCGCGCTCCGAATGACCTTCGTGCTGCGCACTCCGGTGTTCGCCTTTCGGGTGGCCGGGCAGGCTCATTCAAGACCTCGCAACTTTGGATCAAGCGCATCGCGCAATGCATCGGTCATCAGCGAAAACGCCGTGACGAAGAGCGCCATCGCCGCAGTCGCCGCCGCAAGCTGCCACCAATGGCCGAGGATCAACTCGCCTTGTGCTTCCGCGAGCATCGTTCCCCACGAGACCTGATCCACGCTCACACCCAATCCCAGGTACGACAAGATCACCTCCGCCTTGATGAAGCCGACGACGAGGATGGAGAGCTGCACCAGGATCACATGGCTCACATTCGGCAAGATGTGCCGGAAGATGCGCGACGCGTTGCTGGCGCCCACGGCTTCTGCCGCCCGCACATATTCGCGCACCGAGTGCTTCAAGAACTCCGCGCGCACGAGCCGGTAAATGCCCGTCCAGCCCGTGAGCCCCAAGATCAGCACGACCGACTGCACGCCGCGCCCCGCCACCGCCGCAAACGCGAAGATGAGCAGGATGCCGGGGATCGCGGTGAACACGTTGTAGAGCCACTCGAGCGCGTCGCCCGCTTTGCCGCCGAAGAAGCCCGCAAGCGCACCCAGCACCGTGCCGATCAAGGCGGCAACGATCGCCGCCAGCACGCCAACGAAGACCGAGATCTGCGCGCCTTTGATCGTCTTGGCGAGCACATCGCGGCCGAGGCGGTCGCCGCCGAAAGGCAAGGTCTCGGCTTTGGGGTGCTCGGTCGTTGCGAACTGCTTGGCGCGCTCGGCCCATTCTTTGTAGCGCGGTGCGAGCGGGTCGACATCGCTCAAGTCGACCAGCGGCCCGCTGGGCGCGGCCATCTTGTCGCCCAGTGTCACGCCGGCAGTCACCTTCGGCGCTGGGCCGAGGAAGCTCGGCGGTGCGTTGGGCACGCCGACCTCGCGTTGCCAATCACGGGCAACCAAGCCGAGCGCAGCCAGCAACATCACCACGCCGAACGCGATCACGATGCTGGCCGAGATCAAGCCCACGCGGTCACTCTTGAAGCGCCGCCAGGCCGCATGCCAAACACCTTCCGCGCGGCGTGGCGCGGCAGTGGCCACGGGCGGTAGCAAAGCCGTCATTCAAGTCGCTCCTCAGCGCGTCGTTCAAGCCGCAGCGCCAGAATTCGCCGCATCAAGCGAACGCCGCAGGCGCTTCGGGGGTGGTTCATTTCAGAACCACCCGGGGATCGACCAGCTTGTAGAGCACATCGGTCGCCAGGTTCACCAGCATCGTGATCACGGCGAGGTAGATCGTCACGGCCTGAATCACCGGATAGTCGCTGCGGTTGACGGCGAGCAACACCTCGCGGCCGAGCCCCGGGATCGAGAAGAACACTTCGATCAAGAACGAGCCGACGAAGATGCCCGGCAGCGCCACAGCGATGTTCGTCAAGATCGGGATCATCGCGTTGCGCATCACATGCGTGAGCAAGATGCGCGTCTCGGTCAGGCCCTTGGCGCGCGCGGTGCGCACATAGTCTTGGCCGATCTCGTCGAGAAAGAAGCTGCGGTAGAGCCGCGTTTGCGGTGCCAGGCCCACGGCCACCGCGAGCAGCACCGGCAGCGGTGAATACACGGTCAGGTTCGTCCAGACGCTGTTGCTCCAGCCCTGCACCGGGAACCAGCCCAGCTGGAATGCGAACACGTACTGGCCCACGATCACATAGACGAGGAACGAGATCGACAGCGCCACCGTCGTCACGATCATGATGGCGCGGTCCGTCAGCGAGCCGCGCTGGTAGGCCACGAGCAGCGCGAACGGAATCGCGAGCAAGGCATCGAGCACCAAGATCGGCGTCATCACCGTCAGCGTGGCCGGCAAGCGCGTGAGAAAGAGGTTCGCGACCGATTCATTCGTTGCCCAACTGCGGCCCCAATCGAAGCTCAGGATTTGCTTGAAGAAGATGCCGAGCTGCACATAGGCTGGCTGGTTCAAGCCGAGTTGATCGCGAATCGCATTGACTTGCTCCGGCGTGGCGTTCAAGCCACCCAGAATTTCAGCCGGGTCGCCGCCGAAATACTTGAACAGGAAGAAAACCAGCAGGATCACGCCGACGAGCGTCGGGATCATTTGCCACAAGCGCCGTATCAAATAAGCCGCCATGCAGGTCGGGGCTCCGGGTCAGTGTTCGGGGTGCGGGATGAGTCTATAGCGCCATGCGCGCGCGATTCATGCAGTCCAGATTCTTGCGGCCTAGACTTGGCGCCACTTGGGGCTCAACGTTCGGCCAACCGGAGACACCGCAATGACCCAGCGCCGGCAAGTGATGAAGGCCGCGCTCGGCTTGGCCGGCAGTGCGCTGGCAGGTTCGGCCAAAGCAATCGACGCGCCTCAGCCCGCCGGCCCGAAAGTGCTGCGCTACGCCATCCGCGTGGCCGAGACCGGCTTCGATCCAGCGCAGATCAGCGATCTCTACTCCCGCACGATTTGCCAGGCGATGTTTGATCCGCCGCTGCAATTCGAATTTCTCGCCCGGCCGTACCGCTTGCGGCCGAGCACGCTCGTGGCCTTGCCCGAGGTCTCGGCCGATTACCGTGTGTTCACTTGCCGCGTCAAGCCCGGCATCTTCTTTGCCGACGACCCGGCATTCAAAGGTGCGCGGCGCGAGCTGATCGCATCCGACTATGTGTATTCGTTCAAGCGCCACTACGACCCGCGTTTGAAAAGCAACCAGCTCTACCGCTTCGAGAATGCCAAGGTGCTCGGCCTCACCGAGCTGCGCCGCGAGCTGATGGCCGCTGGCAAGCCGTTCGACTATGACCGCGAGGTGGCAGGTTTTCGCACGCTCGATCGCTACACCTTCGAAGTGCGCCTCGGCGAGCCCGACCCGCGCTTTCTTGATGACCAACTGACCGATGTGATGTGCAGCGCCGTGGCCCGCGAGGTGGTCGAGTTCTATGGCGACGAGGTCATGCAGCACCCGGTCGGCACCGGTGCATTCCGGCTGGCCAGCTGGCGCCGCGCCTCGCTCATCGTGCTGGAGCGCAACCCCGGGTATCGCGAGGAGTTTCACGACGAAGACCCGCCCGCGGGCGACCCGTTGGCCGTGGCCGCAGCGGCCCAGTTGCGCGGCCGGCGGCTGCCCATTGTTGACCGCGTCGAGATCGCGGTGATCGAAGAGAACCAGCCGCGTTGGCTCGCTTTCTTGAACGGCGAGCACGACATCTTGGAAGAAGTGCCGCCCGACTTTGCCGACCTCATCATTCCCAACAACCAACTCGCACCCAACCTGCAAAAGCGCGGCATTCGCATGGTGCGCTATGCGCGTGCCGATGCAGGCTTCTCGTACTTCAACATGGAAGACCCGGTGGTCGGCGGCTACACGCCCGAGAAGGTGGCGCTGCGCCGCGCGATCGGCCTCGGTGTTGACCTCGATCAAGAGATACGGCTCGTGCGGCGCAATCAAGCCGTGGCATCGCAAGGCCCGATCGCGCCGGGCACCTGGGGGTTCGATGCGGCGCTGCACAGCGAGATGAGCGAATTCAGCCGCGCCAAGGCACGTGCGCTGCTCGATCTCTACGGCTATGTCGATCGCGATGGCGATGGCTGGCGCGAGCTGCCGAGCGGCCAAGCGCTGCAATTGGAGTACGCCACCCAGCCTGACAGCCAATCGCGCGCCTTGAGCGAGCTCTGGCAGAAGAACATGGCCGCCATCGGCATTCGCATCGTCTTCAAGGCCGCCAAGTGGCCAGAAAATCTCAAAGCCGCCAACGCCGGCAAGCTGATGATGTGGGGCGCGAGCTGGTCGGCCGGCATCCCCGATGGCGACACCTTCCTCGCCCTCGGCTACGGCCCCAACAAAGGCCAGGCCAACAAAGCCCGCTTCGATCTGCCGGCCTTCAACCGTGTGTATGCCGCGCAGAAGGTGTTGCCCAACACGCCCGAGCGCTTTGCGCTGATGGCGCAGGCGCAAAAAATCATGATTGCCTACATGCCCTACAAGATTCACGTTCACCGCATCTTCACCGACCTCGCCCAACCGTGGGTCAGCGGCTACCACCGCAACGTCTTCATGGGCATGGGCCGCGCTTATCGCTTCATCGATGTGGCGCCGCGGCCATCACGAGAGAAGGTGTGACGATGAGCGAGGGCATTCAACGCCGCGAGTGGCTCGCGCTCGCGGGCGCTGCATTCACATCGCCGCTGACTGCGGCAGAGGCAGAGGCAGAGGCGGAGCCGGCCCGCGTGCTGCGCTATGCGTTCTCGGTCGCAGAAACCGGCTTCGACCCCGCGCAGCTCAGCGACATCTATTCGCGCTATCTCACCGCGCACATCTTCGAGACACCGCTCACCTACGACCACCTCGCGCGGCCCTACAAACTCAAGCCCTGCACCGCAGTGGCCATGCCCGAGGTCTCGGACGACTTCAAGACCTTCGTCTTTCGCATTCGGCCGGGGATCTTCTTCGCCGATGACCCCGCCTTCAAAGGCCGGCCGCGCGAGCTTGTTGCCGAAGACTACGTCTACGCGATGAAGCGCATCTACGACCCGAAGCTGAAGAGCCCGTCGCAATCGTCGCTCGAAGAAGAAGGCATCGTTGGCCTGCAGGCGCTGCAAGACGAGGCGGTCAAAAGCAACAAGCCTTTCGACTACGACCGCCCGGTCGAGGGCTTGAAGGCGATCGACCGCTACACCTTGCGCGTGCGCCTGCGCGAGTCGCGGCCAAGGCATTTGTTCACCTGGGCCGCGAAAGACATCTATGGCGCGGTGGCCCGAGAGGTGGTCGAGGCCTATGGCGACGCGGTCATGCAGCACCCAGTCGGCACCGGCCCATTTCGCCTGGCCGAGTGGCGGCGCAGCTCGCGCATCGTGCTGGAGCGCAACCCGCGATTTCGCGAGCAGTTCTATGACGCCGAGCCGAACGCAGACGATGCCGAAGGCCACGCGCTGCTCGCCCGCTTCAAAGGCCGCCGCCTGCCGATGCTCGACCGCGTCGAGATCGCGATCATCGAAGAGCCGCAACCGCGCTGGCTCGCCTTCCTCAACGGCGAGCAAGACTTTCTCGATCTGCTGCCGAGCGCCTTCATCAACCAGGCCATGCCCGCGGGCCAGATTGCGCCCAACCTCGCCAAGCGCGGCATCCAGGCCATGCGTGTGCCGGCGGCCGATGTCTACACGACCGTTTTCAACATGGAAGACCCGGTCGTCGGCGGCTACACGCCGGCGCAAGTGGCGCTGCGCCGCGCGATGGTGCTCGGCACGGATGTCGAGCGCGAGATTCGCCTCGTGCGCTTCGGCCAGGCGATTCCTGCGCAATCGTTCATGCCGCCCATGACCTCCGGCTACCGCGCCGATCTGCGCACCGAGATGGGCGTCTACGACCCCGCCCGCGCCAAAGCCTTGCTCGATGTCTATGGCTACATCGACCGCGATGGCGACGGCTGGCGCGAGCGCCCTGACGGCAGCCCGCTCGTGCTGCAACTCGCCACGCAGTCTGATCAAAGCAGCCGCGCGCTCGATGAACTGTGGAAGAAGAGCATGGACGCGCTCGGCCTGCGCGCCGAGTTGAAAACCGCGCAATGGCCCGAGAACCTGAAAGCCGTGCGCAATGGCCGCTTCATGATCTGGCGGGTCGGCTCCAGCGCGAGCTCGCCCGATGGCCAAGGTGCGCTCGCGCGGGCCTACGGGCCATCGGTCGGCAAAGGCAACCTCGCGCGCTTTCGGCTTGCCGCGTTCGACAAGGTCTACGACGCGATGAAGCTCGTGCCCGATGGCCCGCAGCGCCAGGCCTTGTTCGAGCAGGCCACCAAGCTGCTCGTGGCCTACGCGCCCTACCGCTTCAGCGTGCACCGGGTGTTGATCGATCTCGCGTATCCGGCGCTGGTGGGCTACCGGCGCACACCGTTTTGGCTCGATTGGTGGCAATACGTCGACATGGCGGCTGAGCCGCCTCGGCACTTGCCCTGAGAAGGGCGCGCCGGCCTCGGCCGTAGCATCGCGCGATGCGGCCAAGCGAACACCAGATCGAGCGCTACGTGAGGTGGTTGGCCGCCGAACGCGGCCTGCATTTCGATCCCACCTCGCATGCCGGTTATGACGCGCTCTGGCGCTGGTCGGTCACCGACTTGCGCGCGTTCTGGGGCTCGATCTGGGATTGGTGCGGCATGCACTCGCCCACGCCGTTCGACACCGTGCTCGTCGATGAAGCCATGCCCGGTGCGCGCTGGTTCCCTGGCGCACAGGTCAACTACGCAGAGCACCTCTTTCGCCATGCCGATGCAGCGCACGCCGCCGGGCACCCGGCGATCGTCTTCCAGAACGAAGCCATGCGCGAGGCCGGCGCGCTGAGCGAGACGAGCTGGCCCGAGCTGCGCCGCCAAGTCGCCTCGCTGGCGGCCGGCTTGCGCGCCATGGGTGTGCTGCCGGGTGACCGCGTGGCCGCGTTCTTGCCCAACACGCCGCACGCGGTGATCGCCTTCCTGGCGGTGGCGAGCCTTGGCGCGGTGTGGTCGATCTGCTCGCCTGACATGGGGCCGCTCGCGGTGCTCGATCGCTACCGCCAGATCGAGCCCAAAGTGCTGATCGCGTGCGATGGCTATGTGTACGGCGGCATCTCGCACGACCGCATGGCCGCCGTGCGCGGCTTGCTCGATGAGTTGCCCAGCGTTCACCACGCCGTGCTGCTGCGCTACCTCAACCCGGCGGCCGATGCCGCGGCGTGGGTCGCGCCACAGCGTGTGGTTCATGACTTCGATGCGCTCACCTCGAATGACGCGGTCTTCGCGCCCACGTGGCTGCCCTTCGATCACCCTTTGTGGATCGTCTACTCCAGCGGCACCACCGGCCTGCCCAAAGCCATCGTTCATGGCCATGGCGGCGTGATGATCGAGGCGTTGAAGGCGGGCGCGTTGCACAACGATCTCGCGCCGAGTGCCGTCTCGGGCGACCGCTATCACTGGTACAGCGCCACCGGCTGGATCATGTGGACCTCGCAACTCGGCGCGCTGCTCGGCGGCACCACGATTTGCATCTATGACGGCAACCCCGGCGGCCGCATCGGCGCGGCTGATTTGTCGGTGCTGTGGCGCTTTGTTGCCGATGCAGGCGTCACGTTCTTCGGCGCCGGCGCGGCGTTTTTTGCGAGCTGCCTGAAGGCCGGCCTCGAGCCCGCGCGGCATGCCGATTTGGCTAAGCTGCGCGCCATCGGCGCCACCGGCTCGCCACTGGCGGTCGATGCGTACCGCTGGATCTACGCGCAAATGCAGAAGGTGAGCGGCCGCGACATTTGGCTCACACCCATCTCAGGCGGCACCGATTTCGCAGGCGCCTTTGTCGCCGGCATGCCGACCCTGCCGGTCGTCGAAGGCGAGATGCAGTGCCGCTGCCTCGGCGCGGCGGTCGAGGCCTGGAGCGATGCGGGCGAGCCACTTGTGGGCCAGGTCGGCGAGTTGGTGTGCGTCAAACCAATGCCGTCGATGCCGCTTTACTTCTGGGGTGACACTGACAACGCGAAGTACCTCGCCAGCTACTTCGACATGTACCCCGGAGGCAACGGCCAGCCCGCGGCATGGCGCCACGGCGACTGGATCGAGATCACGCCACGCGGCGGCGCCATCATCTATGGCCGAAGCGACGCCACCATCAACCGCCACGGCATCCGCATGGGCACGGCCGAGCTGTACCGCGCCGTCGAGGCCGTGCCCGAGGTGCTCGACAGCCTCGTCGTCGATCTCGAATACCTCGGCCGCGAAAGCTATATGCCGCTCTTCGTCGTGCTGCGCGAGGGCATCGAACTTGACGATGCGCTCACGCGCCGCTTGAAAGACGGCATTCGCGCCGCACTCTCCGCGCGCCATGTGCCGAACGACATCTTTCAGGTCAGCGCCGTGCCGCGCACGTTGTCAGGCAAGAAGATGGAGCTGCCGGTCAAGAAGCTCTTGATGGGCACAGCCGCCGAAGCGGTGTTCAAACAGGGCGCCATGGCCAATGCAGAGAGCGTCGCGTGGTTCGTGGATTTCGCGGCGCGGCGAGCGGGCGCAGGCTAGAGCGGCAACTCCGTGAAGTAGCGCCCGCCGTGGTAGATCAGCGGCCCGGCGTCGCTGCGGTGGCTGCAGTGTTCGACTTCGCCCACGAAGATCACGTGATCGCCTTCGCGGTATTGGCTGCGGTTGAAGCACTCGAACACGGCGGCTGCGCCTTCGATGATCGGTGCGCCACGAAGGCCGTCGCGCGTGACGAGGCCTTCGAAGCGGTCGGGGAGCTTGGTGGCAAAGCGTTCGGCGAGCGCGTGCTGATCGGCCGCGAGGATGTTGATCGCGTAGTGCGCGCCAGCTTCGAAGGCCGGCATCGATGACGAGGTGCGCGCCAGGCTCCAGAGCACCAAGGGCGGCGCGAGCGAGACCGAGTTGAACGAGTTGGCGGTGAGGCCCACGCGCTGGCCGGCCGCATTGCGCGCGGTCACGATGGTCACCCCGGTGGCGAATCGGCCGAGCGCGGCGCGGAAGTCCGGCGTCGAAAAGCTCGGGCGTTGAGGGTGATGCGGCGAGGTCATCGCGGCATTGTCTGGCAAGTCTTGCGCCCTTGCCACGAGGCGCGGCCTTCGGGAGGCGCCTCCTAGAATGCCCTGCATGACGTCTCCCGCCACGGGCGCTGCTGCGCTCCCGGTTTATCGCCGCAAGTTGTTCTGGGTCGCGTTGCTGTACTTCAGCGAAGGCTTGCCACTCGGCATCTTCTTTGACATCTTCCCGGTCTACTTCCGCCAGCAAGGCGTGAACCTCGCTGACATCGGCTTGCTCAGCCTGCTCGGCCTGGCCTGGACCGCCAAATTCCTGTGGGCGCCTGTGGTCGATTGGGCGCGCCATCACCGCTGGTGGATCAGCGCGGCCAACGCCGGCATGGCCTGCGTGATGTGGTTCTTTGCGGGGGGCGCGGGTGAAGCGTCGGGCGCAGTCTTCGGGCCCTGGGTGTGGATCGCCATCGGCTGCTTCACCGTGCTCTCGGCGACGAACGACATCGCGACCGACGGCTACACCATCGAGCTCCTCGACCGCCGCGAGTACGGCCTGGCCAACGGCTTTCGGATCGGCTTCTACCGCGTCGGCATGATCTTCGCGGGCGTGGTGTTGATGGTCTCGGGCTGGTACGGCTGGCGCATCGCTTATGTGATTGGCGGCGCGGTGTTTGCGGTCAACGCGTTGATGGCGCTCACCGCGCCGGTTGAGCGGCAGGTGGTGTCAACCACCGGCACGGTGGCGAACGAGCTCAAGCTTCTGCGCGATCAGCCGCTCTGGATCGCCGCGCTCGGCTTGCTGATGGCCGGGCTGCTGTGGCCAGCGCTCGCGCCCATCGCGAAGGTCGCGGGCTGGGCTGCGGTGGCGCAGTGGAACCAGACCTGGTGGTTCAAAGGCGCGCTGCCGGTCGGCCTGATGTTCCTCGGCGCCGGCTTGATGGTCACAGCCGCGCGCGGCCCGCGGGCCGAGGCGATGCGCAACGGGCCGGTCTTCGGCGCTTGGGTCGAGTTGCTCTCGCGGCCGGGCATGCTCGCGATCCTCGTCTTCATCTTGCTCTTCAAGCTGGGCGATGCGGCCATGGGCTTCATGGTCAAGCCGTTTTGGGTCGACTCGGGGTTCACCAATCAGCAGATCGGGTTGGTGAGCGTCAACCTCGGGCTGGGCCTGTCGATCGCTGGTGGCTTGCTCGGCGGCTGGTATGTGGACACGCGCGGCATCTTCCGCGGGCTGTGGGTGTTGGGCCTTTGGCAGGCGCTCTCGAACCTCGGCTATGCGGCCGCGGCCTATGCCATTCCGCATGCCGCGCCGGGCGCCCAGGTGGCGCTCGCACATCAAGCGATGGTCTACAGCGCGAGTGCGCTGGAGAGCTTCACCGGCGGCCTCGGCACCGGTGCCTTTCTCGCCTTCCTGATGGCCATCACCACCCGCGAGAAAGCGACGACCGAATATGCAATCCTCTCCAGCATCTTCGCGTTCAGCCGCGCCGTGGCGGGCTGGGCAGGCGGCATCGGCGCGCAGGAGATGGGCTATGCGGCCTACTTCTTCCTGACGTTTTGGCTCAGCTTCCCGGCCTACTTGCTGTTGCCCCAAGTCCAGCGCATGCTGCGCGCGAACGATTCGCGCTAGACCTGTTCACATTGAGCTTGAAGACCATGTTTGGAACGCACACCTGTTTTGCCTTGGCGGTTGATGCCGCGCCGCGCCGCATGGGCTGCGCCTGTGGCGGCTCGTCGCGGCGCCTCTTCACGTCGGCTTTGGTCGCGGCGGGAGCGGGCTTGGTGCTGCCCGCACATGCGCGAGAAGGCGTCGAGGTGGGCAAGCCGTCGGTGCTCAGCAACCTGGTCTCGGCCGAGCAAATCGAGCAGGCCGCCGATCAGCAATACCGGCAGATGCGCTCGGAAGCCTCGGGCCAAAAGGCGCTCGCGCTCGCCACGCATCCGCAGCTGATCCGCTTGCGCGCCATCTCGCAGCGCTTGATTCCGTACAGCTTTGAGTGGAACAGCCGCGCCCGCGAGTGGCGCTGGGAAGTCAACCTGCTCGGCAGCAAGCAGGTCAATGCCTTCTGCATGCCGGGCGGCAAGATCGCGTTCTATTACGGCATCCTCGATCAGCTCAAGCTCACCGACGATGAAGTCGCGATGGTCATGGGCCACGAGATCGCGCACGCGCTGCGCGAGCATGCCCGTGAGCGCTTGGGCAAGAACGTCGCCACGCGCGGGGCCATCGAATTGGGCTCGGCGCTGCTCGGCCTCGGCGGTGGCGGCCGCTATCTGGCCGACATGGGCGGCCAGTTGCTCACGCTCAAGTTCGGCCGAGATGATGAAACCGAAGCCGATCTGATCGGCATGGAGCTCGCGGCCCGCGCCGGCTATGACCCGCACGCCGGCGTGACGCTCTGGAACAAGATGGCTGCGGCCAGCAAAGGCGCGCCGCCGCAGTTCTTGAGCACGCACCCGTCAGGCCCCACGCGCATCAAAGACATGGAGCGCAGCCTGCCGAAAGTGGAGCCGCTCTATGCGCGCGCGCCCAAACCTGCGCAGCGCTTCGAGCCGCCGAAGGGGGCGGCTGGCTGAAGCGGCGTCGTGAACATAGGGGATGCTGAGCGGCCGGTGACGAGCGAGACTGCAAAGGCAGTCATCGAGCAGTTTCGTCCACCCGCAACCGAATGGAGAACCGCATGAGCGATCCCACCACCGCCTCTTCCTCGACCATCGCTCCAGCCACCATCGAATCGCCGCCGCAACCCCAAGTGGTCACGGCCGTACGTTGGCGCGACATCGCCTCGGCCGACATCCCTGGTCACACCGCCACGCTGAACGACACCCAAGGCCAAGTCGTCGCGGAGTGCATGGGCTGCCCGCCGAAGAAGGTGAGCGCAAAGAACGCGATGCTCTCGGCCGAGATGGCTGCCATCCTGCCCGCCGAAGCCTGGATGACCGTCATCAAATTCGGCAGCATCGCGCAGGCCAAGCAATGGGCGACCGCCAGCGGCGAAGGCAACTTTGACGTGATCCATGCGGTGCCTGCGTACCCCGCAGCCTGAGCCCATCGCATGACCCAGCGTTGATGGCGGCATCGTTGTAAAGCGTTTTGATGCGCCCGCCGCGAGCTTGGCCACGCACTGCCGTGCTGGCTGCGGCAGTGGTCATTGCTGTAGGGGCCGTGATGGCGACGGCAGCGGCCATCGCAACGTGGTCCGGCGCCGCTGAGTTCGGCTCCACGCCCGCCGCCAAGGCGGGGAAAAGCGAGCGCATCCTGTATTTGTCTGCCACCTCGCCAGCGCAAGACGAACCCGATGTGGCGCTCCTGCGCGCCAAGCTGAAGGGCGCAGGCTTCGGCCCCGAGGCGCGCTTCGTCGTTCAACGGCGGCAGGTCAGCTTTGATCTCGATGCGCAGATGCGCGAGGTGCGCTCGGCGTTCGAAGAAGGCCCGGTTCGCCTCGTCGTGGCGACCTCGCTCAACATCGCGCGCTCGGCCCAGTTGCTGAACGACAAGGTGCCGATCATCTTCGCCGGCGCTGGCGACCCGGTGCTCGGCTGCCTGGCCGAAACCCTTCAGCGCCCCGGCCGCAACGCCACCGGCATCACCACCGCGCTGCGGGCCGAGGCGAAGATGTTGGAGGCCTTGCACGATGCTTATCCAAGCCTCGACCAGTGGGTGATCTTGGTCGGCCCCGAGGAGGAAGACGCGACCGGTTGTGACGAAGACCGCGCCCGCCGCAGCGCCGCGCCGCCTCACGCCCCGCTTCACGCGCCGCCGTGCGCCTCTGGCGCGGTGTTGCGGCCGATGCGGCTTCAGCGCGAGATCGATGTCGCCGCGGTTCACGCCATCGCGCATCGCCTCGGCCAGCCGGTCACGTTCTACCGGGTTTGTGCGCTGCAAGACATCGATGCGTTCGCCGCCGCATCCTCCGCCCGCCGCGGGCGCACCGGCGTCGTCGTGCCGCTCTACTTGCTGTTTTATCGCCAGGGGCAAGCGCTCGCCGAGCGATTGAAGCAGGCCGGCTTGGCGAGTGCCTATGACCGCCGCGATTTCGTCAACGCCGGCGGTTTGATGGCGGTGGTGCCGCGTGTCGACCCTTCGCCGATGGCGACAACCTTCGACATCGCCATCCAAGTGCTTCAAGGCGCCGACCCCGCCAACGTGCCCGTGCATGTGCCGAGTGGCTTCGATCTCTGGCTCAATCTGCGCACAGCCCGCGAGCTGGCAACTCCGCCCAGCCTGCGCGCGCTGGCACGTGCCGATCATTTTGTGGATTAGGCCGTGCCTGCGCCGCTGCGCTCTGCCGATGCGTCACCCGAGCCGCCCGAGCTGCGTGGGCGGCTTGAGCTGAGCGAGGCGATCGCACCGCAACGCCAGTTCTCGCGGCTTTGGCTCAAGCATGCGCTGGTGATGTCGCTGCTCGTCTGCGCCGGGCTCGTGCTGCTCGGGCTGACCGAGATGGTGTTCTCCTACCGCGAGGCGCTCGCCAAGGTCGGCCGGGCGCAAGCGGCGCAGGCCAAGGAAGTGGGCGGGGCGATCACGAGTGCGCTCGGCGTGGTCGAGCGCCAGCTGGGCGCGATCACCGTGCTGCCGTGGGAGGTCAACGGCTGGCTCAGCTTGCAGCAGCGGCGCGATGAATACATGCGCTTGCTGCGGATTGCGCCGGCCGTCGAATCGGTCGCGTATGTCGATGCGGAAGGTGTGGAGCGCCTGCTCGTGTCGCGCAGCGAGGTCGACCGCATCGACCTCGCCACGCCCGCCACCGTGGCCGCCTCGGCCAGCGCGCGGTCGCCAGGGCAAGTGCCCGTGCAAGCGCCAGTTCAAGCGCCAGCCGATGCGGCGCTGCGCTGCAGCTACGCGCAGGTGCAATACGCGGCCGACTACGAGCCCACGCTGTCGCTCGATATGTCTGATGCCGAGCGCGGCGGTGCCGTCACGCATGTGCGCATCAACCTGCGCACGCTGGCCCGCGACCTCCAAGCCGCGCTCAGCATTGACGACGCCACCACCTACGTCACCAGCGATGCCGGCCGCGTCATCCTCTTTCGCGATGCCGGCTTGATGCTGGAGCAGCGCGACGTGAGCGCCCTGCCGCATGTGGCCGCAGCCAAGCGCGGCGACATCGTCATGGGCCTGACGAGCGTGGGCCTGGGTGGTGCGGCGGTGATTGCGTCGTCGGTCGCGCTGCCGGGCGTGGGCTGGCATGTGGCCGTCGAGCAGCCGCGCTCGGATGCGATGGCGGGGGTTTACGCCACGTTGATCCGCACCGGCGTGTTCACGCTCGTCGGCCTGGTGCTGGCGATCGTCAGCGCGTTCTATTTGGCTGGCCGGCTGACGCGCCCGATCGTCGCCCTGCACCGCGGTGCCGCGGCGGTGGCGGCCGGCAACCTGGCCACACGAATTCGCGTGCGCACGCACGATGAGCTGGAGGAGCTCGCCCACCAGTTCAACCACATGGCCGCGAACCTTCAAGACTCGCACCTGAACCTCGAAGACAAAGTGGCCGAGAAGACGGTGGCGCTCGAACTCGCCAACCGCCACAAGACCGAGTTCTTGGCCAACATGTCGCACGAATTGCGCACGCCGCTCAACGCCATCATCGGCTTCTCCGAGGTGCTGGCCGATGAGATGTTCGGCAGGCTCAACGCCAAGCAAATGGAGTACGCCCGCGACATCCATGGCTCCGGCCACTTGCTGCTCTCGCTGATCAACGACATCCTCGATCTCTCGAAGATCGAAGCCGGCCGGCTCGACCTCGACCCCGAACCGTTCGATGTGGCCGCGGCCGTGGCCAATGCCGCCACGCTCGTGCGCGAGCGCTGCCAGCGCCAGGGTTTGGCATTGGCGATCGATGTAGAGCCGCCCTTCTTGCGCTGGACGGCCGATGTGCGGCGCTTCAAGCAGATCCTCGTCAACCTGCTGACCAACGCCGTCAAGTTCACGCCGGCGGGCGGGCGCGTGGCGGTGCGAGCGCGGGTCGACCGCGGGCAGCTTTGTGTGAGCGTGACCGACAGCGGCGTCGGCATCGCCGAGGCGGATCTCGGCCGCATCTTCGAGCCCTTCACGCAAGTGGGCGACAGTGACCGCGGCAAGGCCGAAGGCACCGGGCTCGGCTTGTCGCTCGTGCGCTCGCTCGTTGGCCTGCACGGCGGCACGCTGGCGGTGCAGAGCCGGCTCGGAGAAGGCTCCACCTTCGCCTTCAGCCTGCCGCCGCTTGCCGAGCCGGTTGACCCAGCGCAGCCGATGGCGACGCAGCCGATGGGCACGGAGCCTGTTGAGACAGATCACACCGACACAGAACCCATGAACTCCGCGGAGGGCAAGGCATGACCGCGAGATTCCTGGTCGTCGACGACGACGAAAAAAGCCAGCGCCTCGCCTGCGATGTGCTTGAGCACGCCGGCTACGCCACCACCCGCGCCTCGAGCGGCGAGGAGGCGCTGAGCCTCGCCCGAGCCATGCCGCACGACCTCGTGCTGCTCGACATTCAGCTCCCCGGCGCGAGCGGCGTGCAAACCTTCGCTGCACTGCGCGCGCTGCCCGGCTGGGCGCATGTGCCGGTGATCGCGATGACCGCCTCGGTGATGCCCGATGAGCGCAGCAGCCTCATCCGCGTCGGCTTCGATGGCTTTGTGGCGAAGCCGCTGCGCATCAAAGAGCTGGTTCGCCTCGTTGCAGAGGTGCTGGCCCATCCGCCATGATCACGCCATGCCGGCCCGCGATACCCCCGCGCTCCCACCGTCTTGCGTCTTGATCGTCGACGACGTGGCGCAAAACGCCCAGCTGCTGGCCGACCTGCTCGGCTTCAAAGCCGGCTACCAAACCCGGCGCGCCCACAGCGGCGCCGATGCCCTGGCGCAAGCCGAGCGCTTCAAACCCGACCTCATCCTGCTCGATGTGCTCATGCCCGACCTCGATGGCTTCGAAGTCTGCCGCCGCCTGCGCGCCAACCCGGCCTTCGCCGCCACGCCCATCGTGCTCGTGACCTCGCTCGACGCCAGGCAAGAGCGAGTCAAAGGCCTCGACGCCGGGGCTGATGATTTCCTCACCAAGCCCATCGTCCAGGCCGAACTCTTCGCACGCGTGCGCTCGCTGCTGCGCGTGAAAGCGCTTTACGACGAAGTCTCGCGCCAGCGCAGCGAACTGGCGCTGTGGTCGGCCACGCTCGAGCGCCGCGTGGTGGAGAAGGTCGCCGAGGTGGAGCGCCTCGCCCGGCTCAAACGCTTTTTCTCGCCCCGCGTGGCGGCGCGGCTGCTCGAAGATGGCCGCAGCGATTTGCTGCAAGGCCGCCGGCGTGAAGTCTCGGTGCTCTTTGCCGATCTGCGCGGCTTCACCGCCTTCGCTGAATCGCACGACGCCGACCGCGTCATGACCATGCTGCGCGCCTTTCACGCCGAGATGGGCGCACTCATCCACCGCTTCGAAGGCACGCTAGAGCGCTTCACCGGCGACGGCATGATGGTCTTCTTCAACGACCCCGACCCGGTGCCCGCCCACGCACTCCACGCCGTGCGCTTGGGCCTCGCCATGTGCGCCGCCACCGCCGCATTGCGCACCGGCTGGGCCGTGCGCGGCGGCCCCACCGGCGTGGGCATCGGCATCAGCAAAGGCGTGGCCACAGTCGGCGCCATCGGCTTCGAAAACCGCCTCGATTACGCCGCCATCGGCAGCGTGACCAACCTCGCCGCGCGCCTCTGCACCCAAGCCCGCGCCGGCGAAGTCGTCGTCTGCCCCGCAGTCTGGGCCGATGTCGCCGAAGAAGGCTTTAAGGCCAACGCCGAAGTTGTGACACTCGAAGGCTTCGCGCAGCCAATCAGCTGCCGCCGCCTGCGCTGCGGGTCAGCGCAAGCGGGGCGCTGACCGTCCCCAACACAAGCTCCGAGCTGGGAGTGCTCCGCCGATCATGGATCTCCAAAGCACTCGCCAGCATCTGCCGCGGCCAAAGCGGCTGACGCGCCCTACGCGGCCTGCACCGCGATCCCATTGAACGGGTGAATACGCCGGTCGTTGACGAACGTCGTGCTCGCTGCCGATGGCGGGTTGAATTGCGCCATCGCGTCGAGCAGCAAGTTGGGGTTGACGTCGTTCGCTGCCACTCCGTGAACACCGATGCCGTGATTACGCGCCGTCGGTTTCAAAGCCAATGCCGACGGGCTGCCAGGTGGCTGCGACGCAGGCGCCGACCATCGCCCGTGCCAATGAGGTAGGTGTTGTTGCCCGAGCCGCCGAGATTTCCGAGTAGCGAATCGTGCCAGCCGCGGCTTGTTGCTTTTTGCTTCGCAACGTGTCAATTTCGGTAGTGTTCAACGAGATCGTTTTCAAGCTTTCTTCAGTAAATTCAGCACACGAATGACTTCTTGGTATACCTCGGGCCAGTCTTGTGCATGTTTAGCCCTAAAACGCAGGTCCGCGGCAATACCGGGGACCCAGATGAAGCCCGTGGTGCAAACGCCGGACTTGGGCTCGTCTTCGCGTCGGCAGAAGAGTATCGGGGGCTCACCGTTGCTGTCTCTCAGTTCGTCGGCCGTAAACCAAGTAGCGACGTAGCCGTCGTCTTCCTTAACCCGCCACAAAACCAGACCAGGGCGCAAAACTGTTTTGGTGATTACTTGGCCGTGTGTTTCTGCAATCTGCAAAGCTTTGTAGAAGCTTGGGCTGCGCACAAAACCGTTATGTGACCTGAGAAAGATCTCGATTGTGACGTCATTTGCATGTCCGGAAGTCGCTGCAGCTTTCTCGGGAAAGTCCTGAACCTTGGGACTGACGGGAGTCTTGCTGGGCCAGTAAAAAGCTCCGCCATTTGTTCCAGAACTGAAGTATTCCTTTGGCCCGATGAACCATTGCCCATTGAGCTTGATCGCTTCATGAGTCATGGTGTTGTACGTCGGCAAAACATCCCCTGGACAATACTGCTGGAGGCATTCCAGGCGGCGCCTCTCTGCGAAGTGCGCCTTTTGTTCCGCCGTCGGCTCGCACCCAGCAAGGGCGATCAAGATGGTTAGCCAGATGCAACTCCGAAACATCATGCGGCCCGCGTTTCGAAGAACACAGCTGGTGTCGTGGTGACGGGAGCTCTGCTTGCCAAGCGGTCGAGCAAATCGTCCCTACGGAACGAGTGCAGCGAATGGCAACTCAAGCCACCATGACTTTGGGAGCCAGGGTGAAATCCCGGCGGTCGCGAGCGCCAGCGCCTATCCAGCATCGTCAGCCGAAGGGGGGATATCCGGGTGCGTTGCTCAGGGGTTAAGGTGAATGAAGTTGCCACGGTTTACTGCCTCGAAATTTGTTGTGCGTTGACGAGAAGTTGCTTCACTTGCTCGAAGATGGAAGGCATGTGTTGAAGCTGCGAGACGTAGATGTCGATTTGAGCGCCGCCATGTGGCGTGATGCGAACTCCAGTGCTGCAACGCCAGCCGACCCCTCCGTAGCGGTGTTCGGGGGGATCGTGGCGCGTCTTACAAGTGATGGCGCTCGCGACACCGTCCACACCCTTGAGTTCGCCAGTGATCGGCCAATAAGTGGCCTCCCACATAGGCATGCCGTCGGTGTACTTGCCACGACCGCGCTCGTATAGCACTTCGATCATTCCAATGTCATCGCGCTCGTTGACTGAGATGCGAGAAGGCGCGGGCCGCGTGGCGTCAGACCGGGCCGCATCCGCCTCGTACTGCGCCTTTACGTTCTGGATCGCGTCCGCCTTCGACTGATAGCCCTTGCCCCAGGAGGCGACGTACTTCGCGTCCATGGAGCATCTGAAGAACACGTCGACCATCGACCCCATGCCGTCGATTTCCGGCCCTGGCGGCCCGGGCGGGTAGAAATTTGGCAAGGAGCCGCTCATCCCTTCGTAGCGGCGCGGGTGGTGTTCGGGGTACCCCCCCGTAGCTGGACGCTACCCGTGCGGGAATAACAAACCGTGTCGGCCCCAGCCACATGTCCACGGTCTTGATGCGCTTCGTGGGCGCAACACCGCTCGCGGTGCTCGGCGTCTCGTCCGTCCCGAAGTTGGGGAACGGCAGACCGGACTTGATGATGGCCGCAGCGCGCGTGCAGTCTTCGCCGTCTTCAAGCCAATGGCTGACGGGGTAGTCGTTCGGGTTGCCGCCTTTGCCGCAGGCTGACAGGCTGATAAGCCCAGCGAACGCGCCGGCCAGCAGCAACGTCTGAATCGTCCGGGGGATCATGCGTGTGCCCTCACCACCGTGGCCGCAATAGTTTTAGACGTGGCGCTCTTGACATCTATTTGATGAAGTTTGTTCTGTTGAGGTTTGTATATATAAGTATGGTCGCGATTGAAAGACTCTTCTGGCTTGGATTTTTGGGGTATTTTCTCAAGCTGCCTCTCTGGGCCGGCTAAGACTTCCGCGAATTTGCATTTATCTCACGGAGGCGCTGATTAATTCAGTTTTTAATGAAAGCGGCTCTATCTCGTTGATTAAATTGAGGCGCCAAAGCGGAGGAGTGAATTGTTCAGCGTTTTCGACAGGCTTTGTGATGAGGCTTGCGAAGTGGCAATGCCAATGCGCCGCAATTTGCGCGCTCCCTTTGTATGCACAATAAAGATGAAGTTTGACATGATGAGGTGGGCGAGGCCGAGTCGGCCTTTGACGATCTTTGCGAAATATATCCACAACTTAGATTCATCGGTGTTTGGGTGTAGTTCTGGTTTTACGTACTCGGCTCAATGCGAAGGGAGGAAATGAAGTGTCTTGAGCTTTTTTCAATGGTTTCCCACTGAGGCAAGAGATTTTCGGTGTAATAGATCGAGATATATGAGCCAAGTTCGAGCATTTCAAACTGGTGTTTGCATGTCCGTACAAGGTCTGGTTTTGAAGGTTTGCCAGCAGGGCAAATAATCAGAGTTTGGACAACTCGGTTCAGATCGCCTCTCCAGTAGATGGTGTTATTTGTGATGCCGGAGCGAGTGCTGTCGCGGCCCACAGTGGCTGCTACCTCCAGCCCAAGGGCGGAATCCACGCCCAGGAGCTGGTAGGTAAATTGGACTGAAGTTGGTTTTCCGTCAGGCTCAACTCGCTTTTGAGGAAAACGGACAACATCATCAAAGCGTCCTTTTGTGATCCGCGCTAAGCCATTGTCTTCACGGTATGGCGGTCTCGCCTCTGCACGCAAATCTCCAATCGCGTCGAGGGATATCCACTCGGAGGCTTTGCCGCTGCGATAGCTGGACCAGCTTGAACTATTTGATGGTTTCCGTGGTTGCATCGATGGCCATTGGACCAAGACGGTGAAATTCGAAATTTCGTCCGCATAGGTCCTTATTTTCATTTTGTCGGCCTTGCTGATGGGCGCCCATGCACTTTGAGAATCGTAAAGGACTGGAAATTCCAAGAAGTCGCCGCGGACAGATATGGGTATGCCCTTCATGTTTCCCTTGTATGTCTTACTTGCGGATTCGAGTAGGCCGGAAAGCGGCTGTTGAGCGGGAGGAGTTGCTTGACGAAACAGCGGGAAAATATATACAAAGACAAGGACAATTGAAGCCACCGTGGCCGCGATTAGTTTTATGCGTGGCGCGTTTGACATGGAGCTGATGATATTGTTTATGTTGAAGTTTGTATGTATAAATGTCCTCACGATTGAAATAATATTCTTTACTGCGTCTGGGAGGTGTTGTTTCAAGCTGTGACTCTGCGGTTTATTTTTAGGTTTAGAAGTTATTTCTAGATTTTTTGGAGGCATTGTGTGGGGCCAGGCGCTTGCGCGTGCGGTAAACGCGATATTTGGTGTTCCTTGAGGCTTTCTTGTGTTGCTGTCTGAACTGGGCGCAGTAAAAATCCAATTACCTTGCGTTTACCAGTTTTATTTCCGCTGTCACATTCATTCCCGGGCTGAGATGAATCAGCTTCCCATCCACATCGATCGCGTCGTTATCCAGCCGCGACACCGCTGGAAAAATCGCCCCTTTCTTCTCCCTGAATCCGTGAGCACGATGTGAAATTCTCTCGCAACGCGTTGAATTGATTGGTTTTTTGGCAAGTTTCTTGCATGCATGAGACTCACCTTGGAGGTGAGTCTCCGAGGGATATCAAAACGAGATTTCTGTCGGAAGCCCGCATGCGCAAACTGATCGTCAAGCAACTCGACTACGACCTTACGCCGGTGGCCGGTCTGGCACTGGTTGGGCACTATCTGAAGGCATTGCAGCCGGCTTTCAAAGGCGTGGATAAGGCCATGCCGATCCGCTCGGGCGTGAGCACCAGCGATGTCTTGCGGACCTACCTCGGACTGCTGGTGCAGGGCAAGAGCGATTTCGACGCCATCGAGAACTTCCGAGGCGATGCCTTCTTCAAGCAATCGCTGGGCATCGAGCAGCTGCCCTCGAGCCCGACGCTGCGCCAGCGCCTGGATGCCAAGGCGACGGCGGTATCCGAGCGGATGGCCGAGATGATCGAAGCGCTGCTGGCCAGCCAGAGGCCGGACTACGGTGTGCTGCCCTGTGGTTGGTTGCCGTTGGATGTGGACACCTTCGCCATGAACAACAGCGGCACCGCCAAGGAAGGCGTGGGCCGCACCTATGCCGGCGTGGACGGGTACTGCCCGTTGGCGGCTTACCTGGGGCGCTACGGCTTTTGCTTGGAACTGGCCCTGCGACCGGGCGAGCAGCACTCCGTGCGCGAGACCGACTTCAACCTGGAGCGCCTGATCCCCATGGCCCAGCGTCTGTCGCAGGGTCAGGGCAAGGCGCCCATCCTGGCACGGCTGGACAGCGGCTTTGACTCCACCGCGCTGATGCGCAGCCTGCACGGCTACAACCAGTTCAGCCTGCCGCAGGTGGACTGGCTCATCAAGTGGAACCCGCGCAGCACCAGCGTGCGGGCCCTGTGGGAGCAGCTCCATGCCGACCGCGGCATCACCTGGTGCGTGTGGCGCGAGGGCAAGCGCACAACCGTGTGGGAGCAGGCCGTGTTCATCGACGGCATCACGGACGCCACCGGCATCAAGGATGACGACTTCGTGGGCCCACCGCGGCCGCTGCGTCGGGTGCTGCGCCTGACCGAGCGCACCATCGACAAGCACGGCCAGGTGTTGCTCGAGCCCGAACTCACGCTCGATGGGTGGACCACCAGTTTGCCGCCACGCATCGGCCCTGCGCAAGTCATTGATCTGTATGCCGACCACGGCACCCACGAGCAGTTTCATTCCGAATTCAAGACCGACCTCGACCTGACGCGGCTGCCCTCGGGGAAGTTTGACACCAACTACCTCGTGTGTCAGTTGGCGGCGCTGGCGATGAACATTTTGCGCCTGATGGGTCAACGCGGACTGCTCGGTGCCGATGCGCCGGTGCGCCACCCGGCCAAGCGCCGGCGCATCAAGACGGTGATGCAGGAGTTGATCTACCGGGCCGGCCGGCTGATCGAGACGGGCCGACGTCTCGTGCTGGGGCTGGGTGCCAATGACCGTGCGGCCAGAGCCTTCGGGCGGTTGCACGGCGAGTTGTTCGCAGCCGCAACCCCGTAGCGCGACGCCCAGTCCGCCCGGACTGAACTCACGGATCCCCGACATCGCCTTTGGCGCGAGTTGCGGCGTGGAGCGGGCAGTCGCCAAGTCCAGGAAAGTGCCCGCCAACGCGATGCAGCGAGCGCCAATCGACGCCAAACCGAGTCACGACATCGTTCGATTCATCA
>JAYWGR010000010.1:0-36183 GCA_043778145.1 Rhizobacter sp. | reverse complement strand
TTCAGGCCCAGGCCGAGTTGCTTCATGGCGGTGCTGAGAGTGGCGTTCATGGCCTCAACGAATGCAAATCATGGGCCTGTTTTGCAGAGTTTCCCTAGCTTTGCAAGGGTCGTGAGTAACAACGACGCCGAGCTTTCAGCGCGACAGGGTGAAAACTTCATTTGCATACGCATATTGCACGGGCTAGACACTCAAGAGCAGTACGACCCTGTCCGGGACATTCTCTATTTCGACCACGCAAAGCCGGCTGTGCTGGCTGGCGAAGCACCGTGCGATGTGGTCGAACGCTATGGCCTTACGGATCCGCTTGACCTGGAAGCTTTGGAAGTAGATGCCGCGTCGCTCGATGGCCCCGCCGGGCAGGCGGCACTCGCCGGTGAACACCTTGCCGCAGTTGCCGAACGCTACGGCATCACAACAGGCGCTGGCATAAGAGCACTGCAGATGACAGCCGCCGACGGCCTGAGAAGCCGAGGCGTGCCGCAAGAATGCACCAACGTGCAAGCGCTGGCAGCGCGTCATGGCATTGAAGACCCGGACGTGATCTTCCGCCTCGAGTCTGGCGCGGTTGATGGGCGCGCCGGGCGCGCTGCGCTTGCGAGGCGAGCCAGTGTTGCAAAAGTGGCCGCAGTACACGGGATCGTGACGCCTGCCGGCATCAGAGACCTGGAGGTTTTTGTGATGCCCACTCGCGTGGTGCCAGGTTTGCTCAGAGGCCAAAACATTCGCAAGCTTGCCGCGCGAGTCGGCATCGCGTCGCCTGCAGGCTTGGTCGCGATGGAGCATCACGCGATCAACAATCTCTCTCTCATCTTCGGCCCGCTTTACTACCGCGGCAATACGCCAGATGTCACCGCGGCGCGCATTGCTCAACGGATCGGCATTCAGTCTGAAGAAGGCGTGACAGCATTGCGCTCTGCAGTCTGGATGCCTTGGGCACTTGAGATGCGCGGATTCTGACGCAGCAAGCACCCAAGCAAACAATCGGTGTTGACCGTGCGCTCCAAAGCGTCGGCAACACCGATTCTCTGCCGGGATGACATGGCGCACGCGCACTCCATTGCACCGGACTGTTCCCGCAGGCTCAGGCAACAACAACACTTTGTTGCATGCGCGCGAGACTCATGCAATGCGCGAAATGACAGGGCTCTATTTCGACTCGCCATTCATTGCTGGGCAGTGAATGGCACTTCGCATTGCACACCGCGGCTTCGCGTTCAACATGCGAGCTCATGGTCAGAGTTGACACACTGCGCGCCCTAATCAACTCACGGTATCCGTCTAGATGGTCAATCGCGCAACTCTCCCAACACTGCAATATCCTTCAACCACCCCGCCGACCAGAAGCGGCGCGCCGACTGATCCAAGCACAGCGCCGCGGGCTCCATCGCACACGAGCAGACTGGGCGGCACAGAAGCCGGCTCGGTGGCTCGACCGCCCGCCAGACCCCTGGCGCGCGACGTCATTCCCACAACCGAGGCGCCTAGAACCGCCCCATCGACCGCCACTCACGCAGTGGCGCAGCCCAGTTTGCAAACCCTGCAGGCGAATCTGGCCTCGACCATTGCTCAATTCCAAAACGTTGTCGATCTCAAAGGATTCACGCACGCTCTGGAGCAATGGGCAGACGCGTACGTCAAGCTTGCCCCACCGCCGGAAGACTTTGAGGAACACGTGTTGGCCTCGCCGCTGTATCAATTGATGTGTCGAATCCCTTTGCTTCCTGAGCACGAACGTTGGGGAGCTCAAGACGCATTGGCTGAAAAGATCAACGCGCTCGGAGAGATCGACTACGACTATGTCGTGCCGACAATGGACTCCATCTTGGAGCTGGCAGCGACGGATGACCCACAGTTCTCAGCGGGCATGGGTCATAACTTCGCGCTCAATGCCGCGTTCCACGGAATCACTGATCCAGAATTATTGAATTCGGTGCGCGAGATCATGTACGAGCATGCCCTCCCGGAAGTGGTGGATGGGGCTATCCCGCACGAAGTGGCTGACGAATATGGTTTGTACCGGCAGGAAGATTTGGAGCGGCTCGAAGTGGCCGCTGCGACGGGAAACGGAATAGTTGGCATTGCCGTCTTCTCAGGTGTGAGCGCACAGGTCGCAGCAGAGATGCGGGGCTTCCAGACCAAGGCTGGCAATCTGGCGTTGCAAGAGGCGGCCTTCGAAGGAGTCCAAGAAAGCGGTAAGTTGCGAGAAGCCACCAACGTGCAAGCGATCGCTGCGGAGCACGGCATCGTTGACCCCCGCCTCGTGAGCCAACTCGAAGCCGAAGCTGTGCTTGGCCGCGCAGGACGTGCCGCACTTGCGCTGAACGCCAACATTCAAGAGGTTGCCGCAGCACACGGAATCGCCACGCTCGAGGGCATCGAGTGCCTGGAGGCAACGGTGATGGAACGTTTGATTCAGCCGGCGTTGCTGAAGGGTCACTCCATTCCAAAGATTGCCACGATTCTTGGAATCACCACGCCGAACAGCCTGCTTGCGATGGAGCAATTCGCCATCAAGAATCTTCAATCCACGATCGGCAATGACTTCACGAAGCTTGATGCGAAGGCAATTGCCCAGCGCATTGGTATTGAGTCACAGACCGGGATGCACGCTTTGGAATTGACTCTCTTGCAAGCCAGGTTGCAAGCATTGAATACGCCGGCTTCATCCGGCGCGCCGCAAGTTTTTGACTTCCTGAGTTGAGCACTTTTTAGGGCGAAGCAGCCAGTTAGCTTGGCCCAACTCCACTGATGCACGCGGGGTTGGGCGTCAGCGGCCAGCAGTGCTTTGTAAAGATTTCCGTGCGCCTTGAGCGGTTGAGACTGCGCGGCGCTTGCAGAAGCGCCGCTCAGCTGAGCAGTTAGGTCAACAGCGGACAAATGCGCTTAGGCTTTTTCGCCACTGCTTCGCATGCGAATGCTTGACTGGCGGATGTGCGCTGAGACACTCCCCGCCCTACTCAACTCAAGACACACTTGAAAATGGTCATTCGTGCAACTCTGTCAGCAATGAAACTCCGACCAAGCCGCCGTGATGCGCCGGCGGCTGAGAACACCGAGCCCCAGCGCGAGGGTCGGCAGAACCGGGTCCGAGGCGGCGATGCCGCCGAGACCGGTCGTCCACCCGCCCGGCGCAACGCTCGTGCGGCGGCGGCTGCACCGGCTGCCGATGCGCCAGTGAACACGCTCCCAATCAATTTGATCGGCCGCGTCTCGTCCTTTCTCCCTGCCAATGAAATGCGCGTTGTCGCCGAGGCTGCTGGCAGACAGGGCGTTGCTGACGTATCAGCGCGCCGGGGCCCGCAAGCCGAGCTACGGGCACTCAAGGCCACGGTGGTGGCGGCGGTTGAGAATGCCCAGAACGTGGTGAATCTGCAGGGATTCATGGAGGCTTTGGGCACGGTGCCCAGTGCAAAGACAGGCAACTCGCGCGCCATCTCAAATTTGCGTGAAGACGTTTGCGCCTACCCGATCCTGCAGCTGATGAATCGAATCAGCGTGCTGCCTGCGAATGACCGGTCGCAAGCCCAAGCAGCGATTGCCGCGAAGATCAACGAGATTGACCCAGCGCTTCGATCGGATGCGTTGGCAGCAGTTGCGCGCATTGCTCAAGACGGAGCCGCCTTTGTGTCGGCAATGGCCGGCGAGAACCTCGCGCTGATCTCCGTGTTCCACGGATTCGAGACATTTGATCAAGTCGAGCCATTGCTTGAAATCATCTTCAACCAACATGCTTTGCCTGCCGTCTTGGCAGGCGCTGCTCCCCGAGATGTGGCGGCACGATTCGGCTTGCACACCGAGGAAAACCTGGAGCGCTTGGAGCAGACCGCAGCCTTGCCAGACGGCGTGATTGGCCAAGAGATGCTCATCGGCGCGAATGCACAAGAGGTCGCGACGCACTATGGGTTTCGAACCGAGCAGGGCATTGGTCAACTCCAGGCGACGGCATACATCGGCCTGCGGGAGAGCAGCGAATTGAAAGAGGCGAGCAATGTGGCGGCAGTCGCCGCGCGCCACGGCATCGTCGAGCCAAGCATTCTTGGCGAACTCGAAGCCGTGGCAAGCCTTGGCCGCGCCGGGCGCGCAGCGCAAGCGCCGCGAAGCAACGTGCAGCGCGTGGCTGCGGCACACGGGATGGTCACGGCCAAAGGCATTGAAGCGCTCGAAATGTCGGTTCTGGAAACCCGAGTCGGGCCGGCGCTGCTCAAGCTTCAAAACATCAGAAGCGTAGCCGCGCAAGTCGGCATCACAAGCCCCAACACGCTGCTGACGATGGAGTACTTTGCGATCAATCACCTCCCGGTCACGATGGGAGACGAATTTCACTGGCAAACGCCACAGTCGATCGCCACCCGCCTCGGCATCGAATCAGCCACTGGCCTCGAAACTCTGCAAGCCGTGATGGTGCAAGCTCAGTTAAAGGATTTTGGCGCTCTCGTTCGAATCTCTGACTAAGCGACAGTTGAGTTCTTGAGCCAACCCGCCGATGCGCAACCGCGCATCGGCACTGTGTCCTACGTGTGCAGTGGATTCATTCCTTCGAGAGAGGCCACTCGGTCAATTTACCCTGCAGTCTCGACTACACATTCAAGGAGACTGACATGGGCAAATACGTTCTGGCTTGGATACTCGGCGTGCCGGGCGTCGTTCTCGTGGTGGCTTACTTTCTGTTCCACTAAAAAAACCGGTTTGCATACCACCTCGGCGCTGTGGAGCGCCGATCAAGCGCCAGTCATCGCTCTGACCTTGTTGGCCAGCGAAGAAATCTCGAAAGGCTTGGTCAAGATTTCCATCCCGTGCTCCAGGTGGCCATTGCCCACCGCCGCGTTTTCTGCATAGCCGGTGATGAAAAGCACCTTCAAACGCGGCCGCGCCACGCGGGCAGCATCGGCCACTTGGCGGCCATTCATGCCGCCGGGCAGGCCGACATCGGTCACCAATAAATCGACTCGGGCACCCGACTGCAAGACACGCAAGCCCGCTGCGCCATCGCTTGCCGTTAGCGTGCGGTAGCCGGCCTCTTCCAAGACCTCGGCAATCAGCAATCGAATCGTTTCTTCGTCTTCGATGACGAGCACGGTTTCACCGTCACCGGCTTCAACCGCTTCGGGCCGATCAGCCGCATCGTCTTGATCAGCCTCGCCGAAATGCCGCGGCAAGTAGAGGCACATCGTTGTGCCCTCGCCCACCTCCGAATAGATTCGAATCTGCCCACCCGATTGGCGTACGAAGCCGTACACCATCGACAAGCCCAAACCCGTGCCCTGCCCCAACGGCTTGGTGGTGAAGAAGGGGTCAAACACACGTTTGATGATGTCGGGCGACATGCCTGCGCCGGTGTCGGTCACGCAAAGCGACACGTACTGCCCGGGCGCGAGTTCGCGCTCTGCTGCGGCGCGTTCATCGAGCCACTTGTTGGCAGTCTCTATCGTCAAGCGGCCGCCGCCGGGGAGCATGGCGTCACGCGCGTTGATGCACAGGTTGAGGAGTGAGTTTTCGAGTTGCGGCGGATCGATCCGCGTCGACCACAAGCCACCCGCACCGACCACCTCGACCGTCACATCCGGGCCCACGGTTCGGCGGATCAAGTCTTCCATGCTCGCCACGAGGCGGTTCACATCGGTGGGCTTCGGGTCAAGCGTTTGCCGGCGCGCGAAGGCGAGCAAGCGTTGCGTGAGTGCGGCCGCTCGGCGCACTGATTCTTGGCCCATCACGATGTAGCGATCGAGCCCATCCGTCTTGCCCTGGCGCAACCGAACTTGCAGCACTTGCAGGCTCGCGCTCATGCTGGCGAGCAGGTTGTTGAAGTCATGGGCGATGCCGCCGGTGAGCTGGCCCACGGCCTCCATCTTCTGAGCCTGGCGCAGCGCCTGTTCGGCGAGCATCAAATCGTGGGTGCGGGATTCAACCGTCGCTTCCAGCGTTTCATTCACCTCGCGCAGCCGCTGCTCGCTGCGCCGCAGCGCCTCGGCCCCGCGCGCACGCTCGGTGGCTGAGCGCGTGCGTTCGGCCACCTCGCGAATGAAGCGCACATCATCAGGCGCCCAAGCGCGCGGGCTGTCGTCGTTGACGAACAGCACCGCCACGAGCCGGCCTTGCTCGACGATGGGCACATTGACGAACGCCAGCGTGCTCTTTGCGGTGAGCGCATCCACCGCCACCGCCGTGCGCGCATCGGTGCGCACATCGCCGATCACCACCAGTTCATTGCGCTTCAAACTCTCGATGAACGAGCCGTAATCTCGAAGATGAACATCGCCCACCAGCGTCACGGCGCCGCGCGAGGTCCAGTCGCTGTCGACGTGGAGCGTGTCAGTCTCGGGATCGACGGTGCCGTAGCCGACGCGGCTGGCATTCAGCGTTTGGCCGAGGGTTTGGACGGCAGCGAACTCGATGTCGCTGGAGTTGATGAGGTCTCGGAGCCGGTCACTGAGTGCGGCGAGGGCTTCGCGCCGCAACTCACCGCGCAAGCGCTGCGTCACGTCGCGAATCACGGCGAGTGTGCCGATGGGGTGGCCGGCTGCATCGCTGAGGGTGGAGAGGGTTGACTCCACATGCACGACGCTTCCATCCGCCAGCTGATGGGCTGAGACGCCTTCTGCCGCATGTGCCGGCGGCAGCTCCACGAAGACGCGGGATTGGTGGTGGCCCAACACGTCGGCCGAGGTCATGCCGTAGCGGCGCTCGGCTGCGGCATTCACATAAATGATGTTGCCCGCGTTGTCGAACGCGAAGACGACCTCCTCCATTTGGCCAAGCACATCCTGCCGCAATTGATTGGATGCGAGTTGCGCGCTTTCCAGCGTGTAGATGGCGCCATTGACGACGAGCGCATCAACATCGCCCGAGTGGATGGAGTCGAGTGTGTCTTGCAGCTCCTGCCGTTGGATCTTGAGTTCGGCGTTTTCCGCACCGAGCCTCAGCGCGCGCGAGGCAGCGTTTTCCAGCGAGTCGTCGAATGAATCCATGGCGATCAATCTGCAGGCGCAATGCCGAGTGAGGCGCGCAAGCGCGCCGTGTCTGACATGTCGCCAATGAAGCGCCGGCGGGGCAGCGGCGCGAGGCGTATCAGCGTGGGCGAGGCAAACACCTGGTCCTCGCGCGCCATCGCTACATGCTGCCCAATGTCAAAGATCGACAGTCGGTGCTCACCCGGCAGGTGAGTCTCGAAAAACTGCCGCGCATTGACCACCGCACGCGAGGACACTGGCGAACCGGAGGTGACATACAAGCGGTAGTGATGCTTTGGCAATGCATCAGCTGCATCAGTGTCAGAAGCTGCCTTCGCTGCGCCTCGCTCTGGCGCAGTCATTTCGCCTCGGCCAGTGGCTTCACATTCAACCCGACCAACACGCGCTCTTCATTCGACAAATCGCCAATGATCTTGCGCATCGGCTCGGGAAACTTTCGAACCAACGTGGGCACAGCCAAAATTTGGTCACCGGCGGCGAGCTTGGGGTTCACCAACAGGTCGACGATCTCGATGCTGTAGCGGCCCGCCAGATGCGTTTCACAAACGCGCTTCAGGTTGTCGAGTGCCGCGATCGACCTCGCCGTATTGCCCGCCACATAGAGCTTCAATTGCCACTCGGGCTTGCTTGGCGCTGCGCTTGCCTTCTTTGAGCTGGCCATCTCATGCCCCCCGCTTCTTGAATGCGGGGCGTTGCGGGCCATCCGCCTCCAGCGTTTCTCGGGCGATCTGGAATTGAATTTCCCCAGCGCGCTCGTCTGCTTCGAAATGCAGCGCAGCGATCTGCGCATCGAGCCCTTTGCGGCGGTTGGCCAAATCGCGCAGGCGCCGTTCGTGGTCTTGCCCGCGCAGCTCGCTGGCGGCACTCAGCCTCGCCTCTTGCACCGTGCGCGCGGTGCCCGTGAGCACTTGGTCGCCATGCAGATAAACGTCGACAAGGGCGACGCCGTGGTCCGAAAAAACAAACTCACGCACCTGGTTCGAATGCGGCATGCCGCGCGATTTGAGCACCTGCAGCGTTCGCGTGCGCTCGCCGTTGTAGGCCACGTTGGAGAGCATCAACCACGTGTCCATCAGCGACGAAACGCCCACCTCCGATGACGCCACAAGCAACGAGCCCGCATCGGTCGTGAGGCTGGTGAAGAGCGCGGTCGTGCCTTCGGTCTTCAAGAAGTCGATCAACCGCATCAGCGTGAGCTTGAGGCCCGCATCTTCGCTGTCAGACATGAGGTTGCTGATTGGATCAACGGCAACCACCTTCGGCTTGAAGTCTTTGACCAAGTCGTGCATGTGGACCAGGTGTTGCTCAAGCCCGTGCAGCGTGGGCCGGGTCGATTCGATGCGCAGCAGATCGGCATCGACCCAGCGCCGCAAGTCCAAGCCAATCGAGCCCATGTTGCGCAGCATTTGGCTCTCGGATTCTTCATAGGCGAAGAGCAACGCGCGTTCACCGCGCGCGCAAGCGGCATTGACGAAGCTCGCGGCCACACTGCTCTTGCCGGTGCCCGGCGCACCAGTCACGAGAACGCTGCTGCCTTCGTACACGCCTTTGCCGCCCAGCATGTGATCGAGCCCATGAATGCCCGTGGCCAAGCGTTTGTTCGATGCGCCATGCGCCAGCGTCAGCGAGGTGATGGGCAGGACCGAGATGCCGCGTTGGCCGATCAAAAATGGGTACTCATTCGTGCCGTGCGAAGAGCCTCGGTATTTGACGACCCGCAGCCGCCGCGTCGACACCTGATGGGTGATGCGGTGATCGAGCAGGATCACGCAATCGGCCACGTACTCCTCCAGGCCGAAGCGGGTGAAGGTGCTGTCGCCGCGTTCGCCGGTGATCACGGCCGTCACGCCTTTGTCCTTCAGCCAGCGAAAGAGCCGCCGCAACTCGGATCGCAGAATGGCATGGTTGGACACGCCCGCGAACAAGGCTTCCAGCGTGTCGAGCACCACGCGCTTGGCCTTGATCGAATCGATCGCATAGCCGAGGCGGATGAAGAGGCCATCGAGGTCGTATTCGCCGGTCTCTTCGATCTCGCTGCGCTCAACACGAACGAAGTCGAGTGCGAGCTTCTTCTGCCGTTGCAGCAGTGCAAGATCAAACCCGAGCGATTTGAGATTGGCCACGAGCTCATCGGCCGTCTCTTCGAACATCATGAAGACGCCGGGCTCGTTGTAATCGAGCGCACCGTGAACGAGAAACTCCGCGGCAAGCATGGTCTTGCCGCAACCGGCGGCACCGCACACCAACGTTGGCCGCCCGGTCGGCAGGCCGCCGCCGGTGATTTCATCCAGGCCAGGAATGCCCGTCGGCGACTTTGGCAACGCAACCGGCATCGCCATGTGCAACGCTTTTTGCGATGCGGATGAACTCGATTTTTTTGTTGTCTTCGGCATGGGCGGCGAGGCCAACTTCGGGCCTTGTCTGCGATGCCCAATTTGTAGCAGCCCCACGGGGTTTTCCCGGCGAGAGGCGGCGCCGCCAATTCATAGGAATGTTCCTACAGTGCCGGCCCGCACTGCGGCAGCCTGCGCTGCTCAGCTGTTCAATCGCTGAAGGTCTGGCGATCCAGCAAAGGCTGTTGCGACACATCGGCATCAAAGCCCATCAACACGCTGGCCAGTTCGAGCGCACGCATCAACGGCGCGGGCATCTGCATGATGGCCTCGGGTGTGCGGGCTTCTGCGATCCACGCGCCGATGTCGGCATGCTGGTCGCGGGTCAGAAGGTGGAGGCTCAACATATCGTCCAAGGTCTGCACGGCTCACCTCGATGCGTTCGTGGCCGGTACTGCACCGGCCGTCGAAAACATCATCGCACGGCCTGCGGGGGCCGCGCCAATGCGCGACGATGAAGCGCACAACGACGCGAAGTTATGCCGTGCTCGGAAACAAACGCAGGCCGCGGCGAAGGCATCTCGGCGCATCAAGCGGACGACGCTTGTCGTCCGTTTGAACGCACTCTCAGCTGAGCGTGCGAACAGACGCCTCTCTCGCCCATTGCCGCGTCTTCGCCGCCGTGATGAAGGCTTGCGCATCGCTTGCGTTGATGACGCCCGCATCGCTCGCCACGCCCGCAGCCTCCAGCAAATGCAGCCCGCCCGCATCGGCCGCGATCGCCTTCAAGTGGCCGTAGGCATCACGCACAAAATCGACCGCGGCCGCCTCGTTGGCGAGCAGCGCCACCGCCTCAACCGAGAGCAGCACCGCGACCGCGTCGAACATCACCGAAGGCGTGCCAGCAAGCTGGCCTTGGGCGGGCAAGTGCTTGCCGTCAGCAAGCGTTGCGCCACCCACTTTGGGCGCCACGATCTTGACCTTCGCACCGGCCTTCTCTGCGGCTTGAGTCAAGGCCGCAATCGCCTTGCCGTCAGACCCATCGGCAATCAAGATGCCGATGCAGCGGCCCTCCAGCGTGTCCTTCATCTTGCCGATGATTTGCAGGGCAGGTGATGGCTCGGCCTCCTTCGGTGCGGCGGCGGGCTCGGGTGCCTCGGGCAAGGCAGCCAGCCCCAAGCCATCGGCCACACGCTGTGCCAAGCCGGCATCGATGTGGCGCAGATGGCCGACCACAGCTTGGCGCACATGCAGCGCATCAACCTTCGACAGCTCGAACACCAAAGCCGATGCGATGTGCGCCTGCTCATAGCCCGTCTGGCTGATGAAGAACTGCCGCGCCTGGCTGTAGTGATCGGCAAAGCTCTCGGGGCGCACGCGGCCTTTCACGCCGCTCTCTTCAATGGCAGCCGAGTTGAAGCCTTTGGCCGGCGATGCACGGGCCGAATCTGCTGCGAGCGAACTGGGCTCATAGGCAACGCGGCCGCGTGGCGACTGGGTTTGCATGTGGCCATCTCGCTGCTGGTTGGCGAAGGGGCACTTGGGCGCGTTGATCGGCAACTGGTGGAAGTTGGGCGAGCCGAGTCGTGAGAGCTGCGTGTCGAGGTAAGAGAAGAGGCGGCCTTGCAACAGCGGGTCGTTGCTGAAGTCGAGACCGGGCACGAGGTGCGATGGGCAGAACGCGACTTGCTCGGTCTCGGCGAAGAAGTTGTCGGGCCAGCGGTCGAGTGTCATCTTGCCGATGATTTGCAAGGGCACGAGTTCTTCGGGCACGAGCTTGGTCGGGTCGAGGTGATCGAACGGGAAGGCATCGGCCTCGGCCTGCGTGAAGAGCTGCACGGCCAGATCCCAGGACGGAAAGCTGCCGCCTTGAATGGCCTCGAAGAGATCGCGGCGGTGGAAGTCGGGGTCGGCACCGGCGATCTTCACGGCCTCATCCCACACGGTGGATTGCAGGCCGAGCGATGGCCGCCAATGGAACTTCACGAAGGTTGATTCGCCCTCGGCGTTGATGAGCCTGAAGCTGTGAATGCCGAAGCCCTCCATCATGCGCAGCGAGCGCGGCAAGGTGCGGTCTGACATCGCCCACATGATCATGTGCATCGCCTCGGGCGTGAGCGAGATGAAGTCCCAGAAGGTGTCGTGCGCACTGGCGGCCTGCGGGAAGCCGCGGTCGGGCTCCATCTTCACAGCGTGGATCAGGTCGGGAAACTTGATCGCGTCTTGGATGAAGAAGACCGGGATGTTGTTGCCGACCAAATCCCAGTTGCCTTGGCCCGTGTAGAACTTGACGGCGAAGCCACGCACATCGCGCGGTGTGTCTGATGAGCCCGAACCGCCAGCAACGGTAGAGAAGCGCGTGAACACGGGCGTCTTTTGGCCGACTTCGGTGAGGATGTTGGCGGTGGTGTAGGCCGCGAGCGACGCAGTCAGTTCGAACGTGCCGTGCGCTGCGCTGCCGCGTGCATGAACGATGCGCTCGGGGATGCGCTCATGGTCGAAGTGGAAGATCTTCTCGCGCAGGATGAAGTCTTCGAGCAGCACTGGCCCGCGCGGATGAGCCTTGAGCGAGTTCTGGTTGTCGGCAACGACCAAGCCTTGGTTGGTGGTGAGCTCGGGATGCTCGCCGCCGGCCGCTTGGTGGAGCTCGCCACCGGGGCGGATTTCGTCAGTTGCCAGATGGCGCGTGCCGGCCGAAGCGGGCTTCTTCACTGAAGTTTTGCTCATCGTGATGGACCTTTTTGAATGTGGTGCCGGGCTCGCCCGACGTGGTGTGCACCCAGCGTAGGGCCGGCCTCGCGGGCCCCCGTCAGTACCACCCGCGCCCGCCTGTAGGACTTGTCTGTTTCAACGAGGCGCGGCTCGCGGTGCGTAGGGAAAGTCCCACGCAAAGCTCATCAAAAGGACAGGGCTTTTCCGAGCGCATGAGACGATGATGTTGCACTGCAGCAATTCAAAGGCTCCCATGAACTTCGATTCAATTACCGACACCATCCAGCGTGCACTGAAGTCGGCTGGGCTCGATGGCCAGTCACCCCTGATTCGCGGCCTGGAAGACACGATCCGCCGCGCGCTCGACAGTGCAAACACTGGCCCCTCGCTGAAGGCTCGTGCGCCTAATCAACGCAGCGCACCTGCTCAGCCAGAGCCGAGCGTCGCACCCGGCACGCTCACCACGCACCGCTTCAACAACGCAGCCGGCACCCGCGACTACAAGCTCTATGTGCCCTCGACTCATTCCGAAGCACCCATGCCGTTGATGGTGATGCTGCACGGTTGCAAGCAGAACCCTGACGACTTTGCGGTCGGCACGCAGATGAATGGCTTGGCGGAGTCGAAAGGCTTTGTCGTGGTGTATCCGGCGCAGTCGGTCAACGCGAACGGCTCGAACTGTTGGAACTGGTTCGCCACCCGAGATCAGGTGCGCGATGGCGGCGAGGCATCCATCATTGCCGGCATCGCGATGCAAGTGGCCGAGATGCAGCACATCGACCGCCAGCGTATTTTTGTGGCCGGCCTCTCCGCCGGTGCGGCCATGGCAGTCATCTTGGGCGCCACTCACCCGGATGTGTTCGCAGGCGTTGGCGCGCACTCGGGCTTGCCGCGCGGCGCGGCGCACGATGTGGCCAGCGCGTTCGCGGCGATGAGCGGTGGCTCGGCCTCAGCCAGTGCCGGCACCACCGCCAAGGCGCAGACGCGCGTTGCCGTGCCCACGATCGTGTTCCACGGTGACCGAGACAGCACGGTGGCCGCGCGCAATGGCTGGGACATCATCGAACACGCGCGCCTGGCCTTCTCCGCCACCCAGGGCCCGCTGACGATGCAGGTCGAAGAAGGCATTGCGCGAAGCGGGCGTGCGCACACCACCACGCGCTTCACCGATGCGGCCGGCCACGCGCGAATCGAGCACTGGTTGATTCATGGCGGCGCGCACCAATGGTCGGGCGGCGACCCGCGCGGCTCCTACACCTCGGGCGATGGGCCCGATGCATCGGCGGAGATGGTGCGATTTTTCTTGGCGCAGTGAGAGCCTGCGGGCTGCAGGCTGCACGCCACCTGAAGAGCTCGCTCGCGGTCAGGCAAAGCCCTCTTGCTCGGCCACCGAGCGAGGGCTGGTGCACCAAACGTCGATGCGGAAATCAGCTTCCATCACATGGCACAGCTTCGGCATGGCAAGCTGTTGCTCAAGCCGGTGATGAACATCGTCGCCGTTCATCTCGCAGTCGTCGCTGCCTCTGCGCCAGTGGCACGCCAAGATGCTGCCGCCGGGCTGGAGCGAGGCTTTGGCTTTTGCGGCCAAGGTATCGAGCGCCGAAGCTCCGAGAAAGTAGCCGAGCTCGCTGATCACGATCAAATCGAAGCGCTCTTCGGGCCACTCGTTGGGCACCCATGCGAGGCGCACTTCGACGTTCGCAAGCGCTGAGGTTCTGGCGCGCGCCAAGCTCACCGCGGTGGCCGATCCATCAGAGACGATGAGGCTGTCGCAGCGCGAAGCAAGTGCGGCTGAGAGCTCGCCATTGGCGCAGCCCGGCTCATAGGCCAGGCCGTAGCGCGGCGCTGTCAGACAAGCAAGGGTGATCGCGCGTTTGCGGGCTTCATACCAGCGTGACTTGAAGGCCCACGGGTCCTCACTGCGTGTGAACATCGCATCAAAGTAGCCGGCCGAATGCGGCATCTTGCTCGGCGCGTTCAAACGAAAAAATACTCGGTATCGCGCGCGGCGCGGGCCACGATTTCAGGCCCGAGCACGGGGCCGCGTGTTGCGTCGCGGGCCATCAATTGCGTGGTGTGGGCGGCGAGCGCACCGAGCTTGGCGTGAGATGCGGCGCGGCCAATGGCCACGCCCGTCAGCCGCCGCCATGAGACGCGCGGGTTGCCTGGCGACGCCCAATGCCACATCCACACCGGTGCTTCGAGCAGGCGGCAACCGGCGTCTGCGCAGGCGTTGGCGGTGGCCAGGCCAGTGGCGTCGTGGTCGGGGTGGCCATCGAAACGCCAGGTGGTGACGACCACGTCGGTGGGCTTGAGCAGGCCGTGCAGGCGCTGAGAGAGCTCACCGAGCGAGCGGTTGATGCGGCCATCGGCCAGGCCCAAGCGGACCACGGTGCTGTCTCGTGCGCCAAGGCGCTCCAGGCCCACGGCGCTTTCCGCGCGGCGAGCAGCTGCGAGGTTCGAGGCGGTCCAGCCTGGCGCGCCGGTATGGCTGGCTTCGCCATCGCTCACCGCCACGATCAGCGTTTCGCCCGCATTGGCGGCGTGTGCGGCCATCAAGCCGCCACAGGCCAAGACTTCGTCGTCGGGGTGCGGCGCCACCACCACGAGCCGTGATTTGCGCGGCAACAACTCTAGTGCCGAGCACACCGGAATGCCGGCCGTGGGCAACCATTTGCGCCAGCGCGATTCGGGTGTGCCTTCACCGCGGATGACGCGGGCATCGCTGAGCGCGGAAGCAGTCGATGCGGATGCGAGTGCGGATGCGGATGCAGATGCGGAAGGCGCCATCGACGAACTGAAAACCGGTGAATTCAAAGCAACCACGGATCGTTCTCCTGTTGTGCCACGCGTTCGCCCAAGGCAGCGAAGTCGCGTTCGGCATGGCTTTGGCGCACGAAGACCGGCAAGTCGGCGGCCACGCGGGCGAAGTGCGCGTCAAGGCAAAAGGCTGCGGCACCAAGCGTGCGGCCGGCTTCGTCGAGCACCAGACGAGCGCAGTCTTCGGCTGCGAGGCGGGCGCGCAAGGCGATGGCGCTGGCATCGGCTTGCGGGTAGGCGTCGATCCAGACGGCGGCATCGCGCAGCAACGCTGCCGTGGCTTGGAGCGCCACATCGATCTTGCCGAGTGCCGCCAATCTGAACGGGCTGCGTTGTGCCGCTGGTGCCCGCAACACCGCGCGGTGCACTGCGGCGCCGAGTGCGGTGGCGCCGCCATACCAGCAAGCGGCCACACCAGCACCGCCTTGCCAGAAGCCGGGGCGCGAGAGGTAGTCGCCAACGCCGCCCACTTCATCGCCGACCACGTCGCCCATCACATCATTGACTGCATCGCTGAAGCGCACATCGATGCTCGCGCTGCCGGCCATGCCAACCGCGCGCCACGCGGCAGCGTCAACCGCCACACCGGGCTGCGCCATGGCCACGCGCACGAGCTGCGGCCCGCGGCCATCGGCAAACCACGCGGTCAACAAGCCATGGCTGAGCCCGGCCGCACCCGAGCACCAGGCCTTGCCGCCACGCACCGCGAGCCTGCCATTGGCAAGGCGCTCGACGATCGCTCGCCTGTTCGGCGCCTCAGCTGCCCAGGTGCCCCAAGTGCTGCCGTGCGGCACCTCGCCAACGCCGAGCTCGGCCATGATCGCGAGGGCATCGGTGTGGCCCTCATAGAGCTTGGCGAGCGAGAGGTCAAACGCCGCCACGGTGGCCAACGCGCGCCACCGCTGCCACGTGGCACCGGAGCCGGGCAGCGGCAATTGGTCTAGCCCGCGCTCGGCAAGCGAGGCGAGCGCATCAACAGCCGGCGCGTCAGGATCGAGATCAGCGAGCGCAGCCTGCAGGCTGCGCAAGTCAGCGTCAGCCAAAGCGTTGCTCATGGGCTTGCTGATGCCGTGGATTGCATCTCGCGGTCGACACGCTGCAGCGCCTCGCCAAACCCGCGCGGGGCGCGGAAGGCGCGGCGCGCACTCGTGACCACCCGCGGCAAAGCCGACCATGCGATGGAGGCGCCGCTCGTCTGCAAGGCTTCGACCAAGGCCACATCTTCACTGCTTTCCAATGACTGAAAGCCACCGGCGCGCACATAGGCGCGCGCGCTCACGCCGAGGTTGGCGCCGTGGATGTGGCGGTGCCCATCGGCATCGGTGTAGGTGGCTTCATGCTGGCGCCGAATCGGCTCGCTGTAGGCGCTCCAGTCGTGCACGGCCACGGTGCCGCACACCGCATCGGTCTTCAAATCGAGCTGGGTGGTGATCCACCCCGGCGCAACGACGGTGTCGGCATCCGTGAACGCCAACCAGCGCGCTCCAAGGGCCACGCCCAAGCTCGCACCGTGCGCTCTGGCTGCGCCCACATTGCGCGCGTTGATCGCCACGGTCAGCGCACCTGCGCGTTGCGCAACGCGGGCGGTGCCATCTGTGCAGGCATCAAGCACCACGACGATGAGCACCGGCTCATCCATCAACGCCAGGTTCTTGGCGGCCAGCATCAGCGCTTGAACACACGGCCCAATGTGCGCCTCCTCGTTGTGGGCAGGAACGATCACAGCGATCAAGACAGTCCTTCATTGCGGGCCGGCCCGATTGCCACCGCGACGCTAGCGAGCTTACGGATTGGCGCGGCAAAGGATGTCGGCCGCGAGCGAGTTGCTCTGTAGGAAAAGCCGATGCGAGCTGCTGCACTGTGGGCCAACGCCTACAACAGCTTCAGCGATCTGCACGGTACGCGGCGCGGCGTGAACCCCTCTAATACCTTCCGAGCGAAACATCGCACCACCGCATCGCATCACCGCATCAACGCATCACTGACACGTCGAAAGGAATTCCATGGCGCACAGCAGCATCCTCGGCGGGCAACATCCACCCGAGCAGGCCTCCGGCAAAAACACCGGCGCACTTGGCCCGAGCGACAGCTCTGACAGTGGCAGCGACGTGCAGGGCGAACTGCTCAGCACAGAGACTGGCGACGCGGAGTTGCGCGAATCGGCCGTCACCGTTGACCTCGACAGCGATGGCGATTCCGCCGGCACCGGCGACCGTGGCGCCGCCGTGCCAGATGGCGCGCGTGACAACGCTGACATCGAGACCGACAGCGAACGAGACTTGTTCGACGACCCGCTCGATGCTGAAGCTGCCGATGTCGATGTCGATGTCGATGTCGATGTCGATGCCGATGCCGATGCCGATGCCGATGCTGAGGTGGACGACATCGATGCCCAGACGCCCACACCGCGCAAGCACCGCCCCAAGGACGCCCGATGAACAGTGACCTCCCCGCCGGCTCCCCAAGCGACTGCCGCCAACCACGGCCCGGCATCTCCCGCCGCCAAGCGCTGCAAAGCGCCACCTTGGCCGGCGCCGCCTTCGCGACCAGCCAAGTCGCTTCACTCGCCGCAGACCGGCCACCTTCCAGCGCCAACGCCATGCCCAACGACGCCCCAACACCCGAACTCGCGCCGCAGATGATCCCGGTGCAGCTCCGCATCAACGGCCAGAGCCATTCGCTCACGCTCGACACCCGCACCACGCTGCTCGACACCTTGCGCGAGCACCTCGACCTCGGCGGCACGAAGAAAGGCTGCGACCACGGCCAGTGCGGCGCTTGCACGGTGTTGATCGACGGCCGCCGTGCCAACGCCTGCCTGAGCCTGGCCGTGATGCTCGATGGGCAAGAGATCACAACCATCGAAGGCCTGTCAACCAAAGACCAAAGCGGCGAACGCCTGCACCCGATGCAGCAAGCCTTTTTGACCCACGACGGCTTTCAGTGCGGCTATTGCACGCCGGGGCAAATTTGCTCGTCGGTCGGCATGTTGAACGAAGCACGCAGCGGCATGCCGAGCCACGTGACGGCTGACCTCGGCGCCACCAACATCGTGCTGAGCGACGAAGAAATCCGCGAACGCATGAGCGGCAACCTTTGCCGTTGCAGCGCTTACCCGAACATCGTTGCGGCGATCCGCGAAGTGTCGGGGTCGCACTCATGAAAGCCTTCACCTACGAGCGCCCCGCCACACCTGCAGCCGCTGCGGCGGCGGCCGCACGGCCCGGCGCCAAGTTCATCGCCGGTGGCACCAACCTGCTCGATCTGATGAAGCTGCAGATCGAAGTGCCGGTGCATTTGATTGACATCACTCGGCTCGGCCTCGACAAGATTGAGCCCACCACCGAGGGCGGCTTGCGCATCGGCGCGATGGTGCGCAATGCCGATCTGGCGCAGGCACCGCGTGTGCGAACTGACTACGCGGTGCTCAGCCGCGCGTTGCTCAGCGGCGCCTCGGGCCAGCTGCGCAACCGCGCAACCACTGGCGGCAACCTGCTTCAGCGCACGCGCTGCAACTACTTCTACGACGTGGCGCGCCCGTGCAACAAGCGCACGCCAGGCTCGGGCTGCTCGGCGTTTGGCGGCTTCAACCGCATGAACGCCATCCTCGGCGCAAGCGATGCCTGCATCGCCGTGCACCCGTCAGACATGGCGGTGGCGATGCGCGTGCTTGATGCGAAGGTCGAGACGATCTCTGCCAGCGGCAGCACGCGCGTGATCCCGATCGCCGACTTTCACCGCTTGCCCGGCAACACACCAAATGTGGAAACGGCCTTGCAGCCGGGCGAGATCATCACCAGCGTGACGCTGCCTGCGCCAGTGCGCGGCCGGCACGTCTACCGCAAGGTGCGTGACCGGGCCTCGTATGCATTCGCGCTTGTTTCGGTCGCTGCGATCGTGGACACCTCTGGCGGCCGCATGCGCGCTGCACGCTTTGCCTGTGGCGGCGTGGCACACAAGCCCTGGCGGGTGGAGGCTGCCGAAGCTGCGCTGCTCAACAGCGCACCCGGCAACGCGCAAGCCGAGGCCAGCGCGGCCGATGCCTTGCTTGCCGGCGCGCAAGGCCATGGTCACAACGATTTCAAGATCACGCTGCTGCGCCGCACCCTCACTGCCGCACTCGCCGAAGCCAGCGCCGTTTGATGACGATGCGCACGCCCGCTGCCACCGCACCAGGAACCCACTCATGGACATGAACCGCCCTGCCCCGCAGAACCCGATCGACGAAAACCGCCAAGGGTTGATCGGCAAGCCGATCGACCGCATCGATGGCCGCTTGAAAGTGATGGGCAAGGCGCCTTACGCGTATGAGGTGCGTGAGGCCGCGAACCCGGCCTACGGCTTCATCGTGGATGCGTCAATCGCCAAAGGCAGCATCGCCGAAATCGACGCCACCGCCGCGGAAAAAGCGCCCGGCGTGCTGCTCGTGTTGACGCACAAGAACGCGCCAAAGCAAGGCGCCTGGGGCCCGCTTGACGCGAAGGATCGCTATGCGCGCGCATCGCCGCAAATGGGCAGCGACCAGGTCAATTATTTCGGCCAGGCGGTGGCCTTCGTCGTGGCGGAAAGCTTCGAGCAAGCGCGCGCTGCAGCGCGGCTGGTGGTGGTGCGCTATGCACCAGTTGCCGGCGAGTTCGAGATGAAGAAGAACCTCGCCAAAGCCGAGGCGCCACCTGACGACGCTCAGCAAAAAACCGACAGCGCGGTCGGTGATTTCGCCAATGCCTTTGCCACATCGGCAGTGCGCATTGATTCGAACTACACCACGCCGTTTCACGTTCACGCGCAAATGGAGCCGCACGCCACGCTCGCCTACTGGAAGGATGGCCGCGTGCACATCCACTGCGCATCGCAGCTGCTGGAGAGTGCGCAAAAAGCAGTGGCCAACACACTGCGGATTGGGCCGGACAAAGTGCGCATCGTCAGCCGTTATGTGGGCGGTGGCTTCGGCGGCAAGCTGCCTGTGTATGGCGATGTGATGCTCTCTGCCATGGCCTCGCGCCTGCTTGACCGGCCGGTGAAAACAGCGCTCACGCGGCAGCAGATGTTTCACCACACCAGCCACCGCAGCGAGACGATCCAGCGTGTGCGCCTCGGCGCCTCGGCCGATGGCCGCTTGACCGCCATCGGCCATGACTCATGGCAACACGCCGCCCGCTTTGACAACTTCATGGAGCCGACCGTGGTGCAAACGCGCACGCTCTATGCCGCGCCGAACCGGTTGACGACGCACCGCCTCGTGAAGCTCGATTTGCCCGTGGCCGATTCGACCCGCGCACCCGGCGAAGCGGTGGGCATGCTCGCACTGGAGCAAGCGATGGACGAGCTCGCCGAAAAACTGAAGATCGACCCGATCGAGCTGCGCCTGCGCAATGAAGCCAGCCTCGACCCCGAAACCGGCAAGCCCTACTCAACGCGCAAGCTCATCGCTTGCCTGAGCGAAGGCGCAGCGCGCTTCGGCTGGAAGGACCGCAGCGCCACTCCCGCGCAGCGGCAAGAAGGCCGCTGGTTGATCGGCATGGGCGTGGCCGCGGCAACGCGGGCCAACTTGTTGATGCCGTCAAGCTGCCAAGTCTCGCTCGATCGCCAAGGCGTGCTCACCGTGCGCATGGCCATGACCGACATCGGCACCGGCAGCTACACCGTATTCACGCAAATCGCCGCCGAGATGATGGGCTTGCCGATCGAACAGGTGCGCATGCAGCTCGGCGACAGCGACTTCCCCGCCACCCCCGGCTCTGGTGGCTCGTGGGGCGCGGCCAGCGCGGGCTCGGGCTTGTTCGATGCTTGCAGCAACTTGCGCATCAGCTTGGCGCGGCGACTCGGGGTCGATCCTGATGCGGCCGTGTTCGCAGATGGCCGAGTGTCAGCCGGCGGCAAGAGCGAATCGCTGGGTGCGCTGGCGGGCACGCTCGGGCTGGAGTCGACCGGGCAGATCAAACCCGGCTCGATGGCGAAGGCCTATTCGCAGCAGGCTTACGGCGCGCACTTTGCCGAGGTGGCGGTCCATGCCGATACCGGCGAGGTGCGCCTTCGCCGCATGCTCGGCGTGTTCGCAGCCGGCCGCATCTTGAATCGCAAAACTGCCACCAACCAAGCCACCGGCGCGATGATTTGGGGCGTGGGCGCGGCCTTGCATGAAGAGGCGGCCATCGACCCGCGCCACGGCTATTTCGTCAACAACGACCTCGCGGGCTACCACGTTCCCTCGCATGCCGACATTCCAGCAGTGGAGGCCTACTTTCTCGACGAAGTCGATGACAAGACCAACCCATTGAAGATCAAAGGCGTGGGCGAGCTCGGCATCTGCGGCGCCGGCGCGGCCCTTGCCAACGCCGTTTACAACGCTTGCGGCGTGAGGGTGCGCAGCTACCCGATCACGGTTGACAAAGTGTTGGCGGGCTTGGCGGCCTAACGCTTGACGAGAGCGGGCTCACCGGACTCGCCACGGCAGGTCCGTGCGATGGAGAGCGGCGTGACGGCTGCTTCACAGCGCGCCGTCTTTCCCACCCTCCCAGCGCTTGGAGCGAGGAGGAATGTAGACATACTTTTCTCGCCGCTCCTTGACTTCTGTCTTCTTCGACCGCCGCCAGTCACCGCAGTCGCAGGGCGAGTCACAGGCGCCACATCCACCGCATGACGAACCGTCGCAGTCAGGTGCTGAGAAATCGCACGGCAGGTCGCACCCGATATCGCAGAAGCCCGCTTGGCTGCGAGGTAAATGGCGTCGCTGTGTGAAGCGCTGATGGGCTGCGCTGCATCGCTCAAAGCGCCTCTTGAGCACGCCGATTCCATGCCAGACGCCATAGCGACGAATTGAGCGAGAGCCCAGCACAGAGCAACTGGCAGAACCTGTGTGCACACGGTAAGCACACGAGAAGCCTTTGAGCGGCGACAAGTGCCGCTGATACAGCGCGATGGCAAAGAGTACGGCAGACCTTAACAGCATAGGAACAAGGCAGACGCCTAACGTTTGAGATAGCCGGCATGACCCAAGCTTGTCGGGCATGTGCGGTTGGTGGAGTTAGAACGCATTTTTCCATTGCAGTCCGACAGCACTGCCGGCACAAGGGCGCAGCCAGCCTCTTCAAACGATTGGATTCGTCACTCATCGGTTGACCGCCGAGCCGCCGCGACCTCTTCGATCAGCTCATCGAGCTGCTCGATCTCGAACGGCTTGCCGAGCGAGCGCACATTGGCGCCGAGTTGGCGAATGGCTTGGCCGTAGTCGTAGCCTGAACACACGGCGATCCACTGCTCGGGTCGGCTCTTGAGCAAACGCCGGGCGAGCTCGGTGCCCGACATCCCGGGCAGGCTGACATCGGTGATGACCAGATCGAACGGCCTTTGCAAGTAGGCGGCGAGCGCGTCTTCAGCGGTGGCGCTCAGCACGACCTCGCGGTCGTCTTGCTCCATGAGCATGCCCATGGTTTCGCGAAGGTGCTCGTTGTCTTCGACGTAGAGGATGCTCAACATGACCGGGCTTGGCTCGCAGTGTGGTGACATGGCCTGCATTCTCAACGCGCGCTCGTTGGCTGGGCGAGCTCGGGTTGGCGGTGCGGCGGGTCTGACTAAACTCGATCGTCGCCCAGAAGCCTTCGTGCAGTGCATTGGCTGGGTATCACAAAGGCGTCCAGATGACAGCGACCGTCGGCCATCGAAATCCAACGGCGGCAGCGCCTGGCGCTGATCCGTCTGAGGCTGATCTTGGCGGCGACAACGAGTTCCGCACCTTCGTTGATTCGATTCCGCAGCTGGCCTGGATGGCCGATGCCGACGGCCACATCACTTGGTACAACCGCCGCTGGTTTGAATACACCGGCTCAACGCTCGCGCAAATGGAAGGCTGGGGCTGGCAGAGCGTGCATCACCCAGATGAGTTGCCGAGGGTGCTTGACCGCTGGAAGGCCTCCATCGCTTCTGGCGAACCGTTCGACATGGTGTTTCCGCTGCGCGGGCACGACGGGCGATTCAGGCCGTTTTTGACCCGCGTTGAGCCGCACAAAAATGCCGCGGGCGAGGTGGTGCGCTGGTTCGGAACCAACACCGACATCAGCCAGCAAAGGCACATCGAGCACATGCTGCGCGACAGCGAGCAACGGCTGCAGCTGGCGCTCTCGGCCGGGCGCGGCATCGGCACTTGGGATTGGGACGTGCCGAACGACCGCATCGTTGCCGACGAACGCTTTGCGCGGCTCTATCTGGTCGATCCGCAGAAGGCGGCAACCGGCGCGCCGTTCGCTGAGTTCTTTGCGGCCGTTCACCCGGATGATCAAGCGAGGGTTCGCGCCGGCATCGACGCCGCGCTCTTGACCGGAGCGGCCTTCAGCGAGGAGTACCGAATCGCCTCGGCTGACGGGGTTGCGCGTTGGGTGCTGGCTGAAGGGCGTTGCGAGATGTCGGCCGAGGGCAAGCCGGCGCGCTTTCCTGGCGTGAGTTTTGACATCACCGATCGCAAGCTCGCCGAGCAGCGCCTTCGGGAACTCAATGCCGATCTCGAACGCCAAGTCATCGAGCGCACGCACGAGCGCGGCAAAACATGGCAGGTGAGCCCCGACCTGCTAGGCGCGCTTAGCCGGCGCGGTTACTTCGAAACTTCCAATCCAGCCTGGCTCGCCGTGCTGGGCTGGACGGAAGAGGAAGTGCGCTCCATGTCGATCTTCGAATTGCTGCATCCAGATGACGTGGAGCGCACACGCGCTGGCTTTGCGGGAACAGCGCATGGCCAGTTGGTGATTCGCTTTCCAAACCGCTACCGATGCAAGGCGGGCGGCTACCGATGGATTTCGTGGGTGGGCGTGCCGGATGGTGGCTTGGTCTACTGCAGCGGCCGCGACATCACCGAAGAAGTGGCACGCGACGAGGCTTTGCGCCAAACCGAAAACGCGCTGCGGCAGTCGCAGAAGATGGAGGCGGTGGGCCAGCTCACGGGCGGCTTGGCGCACGACTTCAACAACTTGCTGGCGGGCATCAGCGGCAGCCTGGAGTTGATGCAGATGCGCATCGCGCAAGGCCGCACCGATGCCCTCGATCGCTACATGGCGGCGGCCAAAGGTGCCGTCAAACGCGCTGCTGCGCTGACGCACCGTTTGCTCGCGTTTTCGCGCCGGCAAACGCTGGCTCCCAAGCCCACCGATGTGAACCAGCTCATCGCCGACATGGAAGAGCTGGTGCGCCGCACGGTGGGCCCGAGCGTGGCACTGGAGGTCATTGCCGCGCGCGATTTGTGGCCAACGCTGATCGACCCCAATCAGCTCGAAAACGCCCTTCTCAACCTGTGCATCAACGCGCGCGACGCCATGCCCGATGGCGGCTGCCTGACCATCTCGACCGCCAACAAGCGGCTCGACGAGCGCAGCGCCGCCGAGCGCGATTTGCCGCCCGGCGAGTACCTGCTGCTCTGCGTGACCGACACCGGCACCGGCATGACGCCGGACGTCATCTCCAAAGCCTTCGACCCGTTCTTCACGACGAAGCCGCTCGGCGGTGGCACAGGGCTCGGGCTGTCGATGGTGTATGGGTTCGCTCGCCAATCCGGTGGGCAGGTGCGCATTCACTCGTTGCTCGGAGAAGGCACTTCGATGTGCCTCTATTTGCCAAGGCACGCCCAGGCCGTTGAGCCGCGAGACGAGCCGCAGGCAGCGCCCTCAGCTCATCGTCGCAGTGACGGCGAAGTGGTGCTGGTGATCGACGACGAAGCGACCATCCGCATGGTGATCGCAGAAGTGCTGGAGGATGCCGGCTACACCGCCACCCTGGCCGCCGATGGACCCAGTGGCTTGGCCGTGCTTCAGTCGCCGGCCAGGGTTGATCTGCTGATCACCGATGTGGGCCTGCCGGGCGGCTTGAACGGCCGGCAGGTGGCCGACGCAGCTCGCCTGATTCGGCCTGACCTGAAGGTGATCTTCATCACCGGCTATGCCGAAGCTGCGATCTTTGGCAACGGTTTGCTGGACAACGGCATGGCCGTGGTGACCAAGCCTTTTTTGATGGATGACCTGGCCGCGAAGATCAAGGAAATCTTGGGGACGTGAGCGGTGAGCGGTAGGCCGGCCTCTAGACGAGATCGGGCAGGATTTTGTCGAGCTCGGCGAAGTCGAATGGCTTTTGCAAGTAGTGATCGACGATGCGGAAAGTGCCCGCCACCTGCGGCTGATCGGGCGCATGACCCGACATGGCGATGAGCACGATGTCGTCGCCATACTTGGCGCGCAGTTGTTGCGCGAAGCGGTAGCCGTCGAGGCGCGGCATTTGCACATCGAGGATCACGCAGTGAGGCTGCATGGCTTCGACGAGGGCCATCGCATCGTGGCCGTCAAGCGCAGTGCGAACGCTGTAGCCCTTGACCTCCAGCGCCGCGCCGATCAGCTCGGCGAGATCGGCGGCGTCGTCGACCACCAGCACGGTCACCGCATCGGTCAAGTTCATGCGCAGCCTTTCATCGCTGTGTGGCCTGAGGCGACTTTTTGCGTTGCGCACGCGACGGATTCGATTCGATTTGAACGTGGCAAGCTGCCCTCCTATTCCTCACTGCAAACCCGCCCCATGGGCGGCCAAAGCGACAGGTCGAGCATGCCTGCTTGCGCTTTTCGCATTCGATCACATTGGGTTCAGGCGAGCCATGTCTTTTGACATCTGCGCAGCTTGAAACCCACCAACCATAATGAGCACAGACCGCGCCACCGATATTGTTTTCACCAGGGGTTGCATGCCAGAGACGGAGACAGACCCCAAGAAAACACTGCGCCAGATGCTCGGCTCGGGTGAGATGGCCGAGCTCATCCAAGCGTTCGATTGGTCGACGACGCCGCTCGGGCCCGCGAGCGCTTGGCCCGTCAGCCTGCGCACTGCTGTTTCCATGGTTGTTCGCTCGCCCGCGCCCATGGTGCTGCTCTGGGGCGAAGACGGCGTGATGATTTACAACCACGGCTACGCGGTGATTGCCGGCGCGCGCCACCCGAGCGCTCTCGGTTCCAAGGTTCGGCTGACTTGGCCGGAGGTGGCCGCATTCAACAGCCACGTGATTGATGTGGTGCTCAAAGGCGAGAGCCTTACCTACCGCGATCAGGAGCTGAGCCTGGAGCGCAACGGGCGCGCCGAGCGCACCTGGTTCACGCTCGATTACTCGCCGGTGATTGGCGAATCGGGCGTGCCGCTCGGCGTGATTGCGGTGGTGGTGGAAACCACCGAGAAAGTGCAAGCCGAGCGCTGGCTGCGCGCCGAGCGCGAGCGGCTGCGCCAAATGTTCGAGCAGTCGCCCGGCTTCATGGCGATGCTGCGCGGGCCTGAGCATGTGTTTGACCTGGTCAACCCGGCCTATTTGCAACTCGTGGGGCACCGCGCCATCCTCGGGCAAACGGTGCGCGAGGCCCTGCCCGACATCGAAGGCCAAGGCTTCTTCGAGCTGCTCGACAACGTCTTCAACACGGGCGAGGCATTCACTGGCCACGCCGTGCGCGTGAGCTTTCGGCGAACGCCCGAGGCGCCCGAAGAAACGCGCTTCGTTGACTTCGTCTTCCAGCCGGTGAACGATCCTTCGGGCCAAGTGCTCGGCATCTTCGTGCAAGGCACCGACATCACCGACCGCATAGCCGCCGAGCGTTCGGTGCAACTCAGCGAAACACGCAATCGGCAGATTCTCGACAGCGCCATCGACTACGCAATCATCGCCTTCGACCCTGCCGGCAAAGTCACCCGCTGGAACGAAGGCGCGCACCGCGTGCTCGGCTGGACCGAAGCCGAGATGCTCGGCCATGACGCGAGCCGCATCTTCACCCCCGAAGACCGCGCAGCGCACCGCATGGAAGAAGAGATGCGCGAGGCGCTGGGCGAAGGCGCTGGCAGCGATGAGCGTTGGCACCTTCGCAAGTCCGGCGAGCGCTTCTGGGCGAGCGGCGAGATGACGCCGATTCGTGACGACGCTGGCGCCGCCATCGGCTTCGTCAAGGTGCTGCGCGATCGCACCGAGCAGCATCAGGCCGCGCAAGCACTGCGCCAATCGGAGGAGAGCTTGCGCCGCGCGCAAAGCGCGGGTGGCGTGGGCACGTTCTCGCTGGCGCTTGACCGCAACGTTGTCTCAGGCACGAGCGAGTTCTTCCGCATCTTCGGCCTGACCGAGACCGATGAAGTGCCTGCCGAGACGATCGAGGCGCTCGTGCTGCCTGAAGATGCGCACGTGAGGTCGGGCGTCAGCACGCGCGATACGCAGCTCGCGCCACTCGACGTGGAATACCGCATCCGCCGCGCTGATGACGGCGCCGTGCGCTGGATTGCGCGCAAAGCCGAGTGGGAGCGCGATGCCGATGGCCGCGTGCGCAAGATGCTCGGCGCGGTGCAAGACATCACCGCGCGAAAGGCCGATCAACGCGCCATCGAGCAAAGCGCGGCGCAGTTCGAGACCTTTGCACAGACGCTGCCCAACCACGTCTGGACGTCGCCTCCCGATGGCCAGCTCGATTGGTTCAACGACCGCATTTATGCCTACAGCGGCGGCTCGCGCAGCCAGCTCAACGGCGAAGGCTGGACCGCCATCGTTCACCCTGACGACGTGGCAGAGGCCGCTGCGCGCTGGAGCCGCTCGCTTGCCACCGGCGAGCTCTATGAAACCGAGTTTCGGCTGCGCCGAGCCGATGGCGAATACCGCTGGCACCTTGCCCGCGCGGTGCCCATCCGAACGAGCGACGGTGTGATCACCCGCTGGGTCGGCACCAACACCGACATCCACGAACGCAAGCTCGCCGAGGCCGAAAGCACGCGCGACCGCGACCGCATCTGGACCTCCATCAACGACCTGATGGCAACCATGGACCGCGACGCCACGCTGCGCTCAACCAACCCCGCATGGAAGCGGCTGCTCGGCTATGACGAGGCGGCGCTGATGGCGCATCGGCTCGTTGACTTCGTCGATGCCGACGACCGCGAGCGCCTTTGTGCGGCGCTCGCCACACTTGAGCGTGGCGAGCCGGCCACGGCCTTCGAACTGCGCCTGTTGCATCAAGACGGGCGGCGCTTTCTCGTGGCCTGGACGGCCGAGCATGTGGGCGATTTTCTCTACCTCGTGGGGCGCGATGTGACCGAGCAACGCGCGGTCGAAAATGCCCTGCGCCAGTCGCAAAAGATGGAAGCCGTGGGCCAGCTCACCGGCGGCATTGCGCACGATTTCAACAACTTGTTGCAAGGCATCACCGGCAGCTTGAACCTGGTGCAAAAGCGCATTGCCCAAGGCAAGCCGCAAGAGATTGAGCGCTTCATCGATGGCGCCATGAGCTCGGCCAAGCGCGCTGCCGCCCTCACCCACCGCTTGCTCGCGTTCTCGCGCCGCCAGCCGCTTGATCCAAAGCCGGTAGATGCCAATCCGCTGGTCGCGTCCATGGAAGACCTGCTTCACCGCACGCTCGGCGAGCGCATTCACCTGCAGATGGTGCTTGCAGGCAACCTCTTGCGCACCCGCTGTGACCCGAACCAGCTCGAGAGCGCCATCCTCAACCTGGCCATCAACTCGCGCGATGCGATGCCCGATGGCGGCACCCTCACGATCGAGACCGCCAACGTCATGCTCGATGCTGCGGCCAGCGCGCAGCAAGGCATTCAGCCGGGCCGCTACGTGTGCATCAGCGTGAGCGACACCGGCGCCGGCATGTCAGCCGACACGATCGCCAAAGCCTTCGAGCCCTTCTTCACCACCAAGCCGATGGGCCAAGGCACGGGCTTGGGGCTCTCGATGATCTACGGCTTTGCGCGCCAATCGGATGGCTACGCAAAGATCTACAGCGAGCTCGGCCGCGGCACGAGCGTGAAGCTCCATCTGCCTGCGTATCGCGGCGCTGACGAGCCCGAAGTGCCGCTGCCCGAGCTCTCGCCCGAGCACGCGGCCGGCGCCGGTGAGACGGTGCTGGTCGTTGAAGACGAAGCGCTGGTGCGCGCGTTGATCATCGAGGTGCTGGGCGATCTTGGCTATGCGGTGATCGAGGCCGCCGATGGGCCGGCGGGTCTTGAGCGGCTGCAATCGGGCGAGCGAATCGACCTGCTCATCACCGACATCGGCCTGCCCGGCCTCAACGGCCGCCAGATCGCCGAAGCCGGCCGGCTGCTGCGCCCTGCGCTGAAGGTCTTGTTCATGACCGGCTACGCCGAAAACGCCGCCATGGCCGCGGGCTTTCTCGAACCCGGCATGGCGATGATCACCAAGCCTTTCGCGATGGAAGGCTTGGCGACGAAGGTGCGCGAGGTGATTGGCGAGGAGCCTGCACCGCCGCGGCCAAGACACGCTGGCAAGGGCGATGCTGCCGCTGGCGGCTGAGCCATCAGCGCAGCCGCCAGCGATATCGGTGCCGCGAGCGCGGCGCTTGAAGATGAGTGCCGAAAGGCCGAGCCGCGCGGCTGAGGCGAGTGACATCTTGGGTGCGGCACAGATGCCGACCTCTCATCGCCGCGCCCGAAACGTTTGCTGAATCGGGGCGGCAACCCGTGAGTCGCCGGTAAGCCGGCGTCACGGTAGAGAGCTTATGGATAGACCGGTGTGGTGGACCAAGCCGACCAAGGGCCTGTACCCACAGTGCTGGTGGTTTTGACCTCGCAGAAGTACGGCGTGCCGCTCACCAGCCCAGTCACCACAATCGGTGAGCTGGTGCCGGTCGCGTGGGTGCCGCCACAACCGGCGGTGTAGCTGACCAGCGAGCCCGTGCCCAGTGCACCTGGCGTGAAGGGCACGCTGACAGCACCACTGCCAACGACAACGGGCGAGCCAACGGTGGGGGCCGACGGAAGCACCACAGCCGCGCCAGCCTCAACAAGCGGTGCGCTGCATGCCTGTTGCGATTGACCGTTCGAGTCATTGGCCACGACGCAAACCGTGTATGACAAAGGCGACGCAGTCACATTGGCCGGAACCTGCGCCGAGTTGCTGGGTTGATAGGTGACAGATGCCGGCCCCGGTGCAGGGTAAGGCGCGCCATTCACAAACCACGAGTAATAGGGACCGTCACCACTGTTGGTGCAACTCGCTTTGGCCGACACGCTGCCACCACTGGCCGGCAGGCTGCTCGGCGTCAGCGTTACCGATGAGCAGACCGGAGCAATGCTGATTGCAGCAGCTTCAACCAACTGCGCGCAGGTCGAAGACTTTCCGCTGGCGTTGCTGGCAGTGACGCAGACTGCATAGAACACCGGCGCTGCAGTCGTGTTGGGGCTCACTGGTGAGGAATTGGTGGACAGATTGCCTGGGTATGTCGTGCCGTTAACGCTCCACACATAGGTCAGACCCGTGCCAGCGCAATTTGCCTGTGCAGACACTGTTCCGCCACTGGCCGGCAAGCTATTCGGAGTCAACGTGACCGAAGAACAATTCGGCGCAGTGGCGACTGCCACACCCGCCTCAACCAAAGAGCCACAGACTTTCGAGTGGCCGCCGGTATTGGTGGCAGTGGCACAAACCGAGTATGTTCTCGGCGATGTACTTGTATTCGGACTCACCGGCGCCGAATTTTTGGACTGAGTACCGGCGTAAGCGACCCCATCGATAGTCCAAGCGTAAGTCGACCCACTGCCCGAGCAATTGGCCTGCGCCGATACGTTCCCCCCGCTGGCGGGCAAACTAGTTGGCGAAAAAGTGATTGACGAACACACTGGTGCCGCCGTTGCCGTAGCGCCGGCTTCAACGAGTGATGCGCAAGTCTGCGGAGAGTGGCCGCTCGAATTGCTGGCGGTCACGCATACCGCGTAAGTTTTCGGCGATGTACTCGTGTTCGCACCCACCGGCGAGGAATTGGTGGCCTGATTGCCGCTGTAAACAGCCCCATCCACAGTCCAAACGTAGCTCAGGCTGCTGCCCGTGCAGTTGGCCTGCGCCGAGACATTACCGCCGCTGGCTGGGAGGCTGCTAGGCGTCAATACCACCGAAGAACACACTGGGGTCGCGCCTGCCGGAGCGCCCGCTTCGGTCAATGTTGCGCAGACTGGCTTGGAAGCGCCTGACGAATTCTTCGCGGAAGCACAAACCGAATAAGTCTTGACTGAGGTACTCGTGTTCGGCCCCACCGCTGCCGAGTTTTTGGACTGGTTTCCGCTGTAGGCGGCTCCGTCGACGGTCCAGGCATAAGTCAGGCCCCTGCCTGTGCAATTCGCCTGCGCCGATACGTTACCCCCATTCGCCGGCAGACTGCTTGGCGTCAAAGCCACTGACGAACAAACAGGCGCGGCCGCAATGGTGTAGCCCCAGTCAGCAAGCTGCTGCAAGGTTCCAACGCGGTAATCAGCGCCGAAGGTGCGGACCTTCCCATTCGGGATCGACACATTCGCGGCATCGTACAAATAGGTATGCCAGTCAATAACTCCGCACTGGTCGGATCCATCATTGCACTGAAACCCATTGTCAACCCTGTTGATGTTGCCAACGAAACCGCTTCCACCTTGATCCGGGCCAACAACAACCACACCAACGTCTAGCCCGCGAATGTTCCAAACGAACATTGCATACTCAAGCTTCGGAACTACCCAATTGTCACCGCAGTTCGTTTTGCAGTTTGCATCGACATTTCGCTTGCCATGCTTTCCGCCTATATTAATATTGAACGGATCAACTTTCTCTATCCACCCCTCCTTCCCCTTCAGATAAATTCGCAGGTTGGAGGATTTGGCTATGCTCTTGCTGAGATACAAGGCTTGCTCTGACGACCACCTTGCCCAACTTTGATCCGCCTGGCTTTGATAGGTGTACTGGTTGATCAGCATGACCGCGTTTCCATGCCCTTGCGTGGCACCGAGAGCCATGGAAATTTGGCCCTTGCCATGCTCAAACAGGTACGCGTTGGCAGGTGCGCACGGGCTGGTCGGGCTGCTTGTGGCCGTATTGCTATACGGGTGAACGTTGTCCGACCAGAGCGGATTGAACTCCAGAGCCGACAATCCGGAATAAGTGTTTCGATAGCCCCATTGGTAGTCCCTTGAGTTTCCTGCCCCTTGATTGAAGAGGATGTATTGAGTGGGGCTCGCCGATGACCCATCCACAATGACATTGGAAGTTTGCCACCCACCTCCAGCTGCAGACCGGGGCTCCAACACGTTCACGCCGTTCAGGCCGAGCAAAACGCCTACGCCGCCGTATTCTCGAGCGATTCCAACATCAACTCTGACATCGGTACCCTGCCGAAAATCAAAATCTGTTGCGGCAAGCGCGGACCACGCATCGGTTTTACAGGTCAGCTTTGCGTCATCTGCAAATGCATTTCCGTAAAGCATTGCAGCCACAGCCGCGATGGATGCCCTCAACATTATCTTTTTATTTTGTTTCATTTTATATTTACAAAAAACAAGGGTCTTCAATATTGATTGAAGATACTATTTGCCTCATGTCAGCGGGCAGGCAGGGTCACCGCCATTCCGCCAAGAATCAGGCTTCACGCTGCGCCTGAAGATGGCGCAGAGGTTGTGCCCTCGGCTTTGCCAGCCGAGGCATGCCGCGAGCGCGGCTCAGGTGGCGTTGCGGCGGCGAGCGAGGCTGGTGAGGAACAGCGCCACGAGGCCGAGCATCCAAGCTGAGGCGCTTGAGATTTCGGGCACGGCGGAGATCGAAACGTTGTCGATCAGCCCGACGAATACGCGGCTTTGGAATGCGTACTGATTGACATAGCCGCCCCGGATCGTTTCGCCAACGTCCAGGCCTGCGAATGACAGGGTGTGTTGCCCGGCGCTCATGTTGAATGTGAGCGCGTGATCAGCGAATATCTGGCCAATGGCGGTGTCAGCATGAAAGATCACCGCGCCATCCAACAGCACCTCATAGCTCAAACCAGATGCCTTGGGATGAGACACCATGTAGTTGCCGTAGTTGTCTTCTGACAGCGGTGCGGCGTCTTGCCACGCGAGCGTGAAAGTGCCGTTGTTTGCAACACCGAAGCTTTGCGTTGCAGAGCCCAGGTTGTAGACCGCCAACAACGGATTGCTCAGCACGCCGTAGTTGCCGTAGTCGCTGCTCTCAGTGACGAATGCGGTGTTTTGATACCAGTCGCCCCCAGCAGTCACCTCTGAGTCCCAATTGGCAGTGACCCAATCATTGGGTTGAACAGGGAAAAGCGGCCACGCGTTGTAGGCGTGCGTGTCAGTGAACGAACCGTTGGTGATCAGGTTCGTTGCAGCGTTGACCGGCATTGCAACGAGCGTCGCGATTGAGATCAGAGCGGCACCGCCGAGATGAGAGAGACGAAGCATTGAGTGGCTCCACAGTGCAAGTTGAGGGGCATTTATCGTCCCATGGATCGCAGCGCGACCCGGGAATTCGCCCTCCTCCTCATTGACTATGAATGCGCTGCAGCGGCATCAGACTGGGTCGAATGCGGGATTGGGAATCGATCGTCAGTTCCCCACACCGCCATGCAGGCCGACAATCCCCAACTCCTCAACGGAGCGGAAGACTCTGTCGCGGCACGGCCAATTTGAGCCTCTCGATACGCGGCACGCAACTCACCCGGCGCTGCGGCGGCGAACCAAGCTCGTGACGAAAATTGCCAACAGGCCCAAGAGGGAAGCCGATGCGCTAGAGATGTCGGGCACGGCGGAGATCGAGACGTTGTCGAGCAACGCAATGAACACGCGAGTCTGCACCGCGTATTGGTTCGAGCCGCCGAACATCACGGTCTCGCCGACGTTCAGACCAGCAAATGCCAGCGTGTGCACGCCTGCGGCCAGGTTGAATGTCAGTGCCCGATCGGTGAATTGCTGGCCAATGGCGGTGTCAATGTGGAGAACCGCGGTGCCATCCAGCAGCACGTCATAGCTCAGGCCTGAGACCTCGGGGCCAGAGACCATGTATTTGCCGTAGAGGTTGGTCGCCAGTGGTGCCGCGTCTTGCCATGCGAGGGTGAACGAGCCGGTGCTCGATACGCCGAAACTCTGCGATGCCCCGCCCAAGTTGTAGACCGCCAGCACCGGGTTGCTCGGCACACTGTAGGCGCCGTAGTCGCTGCTGGGCGCAACAAAGGCGGCGTTCTGAAACCAGTCTCCTCCGGCGGTCTGCGCCGAATCCGAATTCACCACGACCCAGTCATCAGGCTGCGGAGGATTGCCCGGATAAGGGTTGGTCGGATCGAACGGATGCGTGTTCGAGAACGAGCCGTTAGAGATGAGGTTGGGCGCGGCGCTGGCTTGCGCCGCCGTGAATGCGGCCATCGAGACCAAAGCCACAGTCGCGAAATTAGACAGACGAAGCATTTGCATCACCCCGGATCACGTTGCGAAGCGAACATCCTCACTCCGATTCGGCCGAATCATGGGCAGTAGAAACACTCGTTTTCGTGGCTGCAGCCACTGCCGCTCTTCAAACTTGAGCCGGCCCAGCCCGTAGCACTGGCTGCGCACTGCAGTGTGCGTCTCAAATAGAGACACACGACTCGCGGCGCTTCGCGAGTTCGCGCCTTCTCAACCGCGTTCGATGTTCAGGCCGCCGCCATGCACGCGACTGCAGGCAACGCGGGCAAAGCGGGCAAAGCGGGCGGCATCCTCGCCTCCCAAAAGGCTGGCTCGTACTTCCACCACGCGTGGCCGCCCATGGGTTCGCGCTGGCCATTGATCTCGAAGTAATAGGACGGCTTCAACTCCATCGCGAAGGTGGATGCAGTCACTTCATTGGGCAGCACAAAATCCGCCGAGACTTGGCCGAGCAACGAGAAGTAGAGATCCTCACTCGACCCGGACCGGGTGAAGTAGTCGAGTGCCTGCGGGAATTCGAGCAGCAGCCGGCGGCATGCCGCATTGCGGCGCAGGCTGAAGCCGCCATTGCCAACGGTTGCCCGCACACGCCGGCCATGCGGGCCGACAAAGCGGTCAAGGTTGATCAGCAGTTCGATCGGGTCGGGCCAGGGCGCGCCGACATAGTCGAACGGTTGCGCACACCAATGGTCGAGCTCGTCGCGCAGCACCACGGCATCGGTCTGCAAGATCAACATGAACTCATGTGCCGCAAATTCTTCGTAGAACGATGGCTGCAGCAAGAGGCGGTTGTAGCCCGGGATCGACTGAAAGTGCACCGGGTCGCGCGGGGTGAAATCAAGCTTCGGATAGCGCTCTCGGTAGAAGCCGAGATCGAGCCCCTCAGGGCCGATGAAGAGGCATTGCCTGTCGCGCAGTGCAGCAAACGAGACATCGAGCGAGCGGGTCTCGAAGGCGTCGAGCTGCGGCTTGTAGATCGGGATGAGAACGATGGTCACGCGTCGACCTCCACAGGGAGTTGCTCGGTGGGCGGCTTCGCTGCTGGCGGTTGATGTGAAAGCGGCTCTGCCGGCGGCACGCTCGCCGCAGCAGCAGCAGCAGCGTGCATCTCGACAAAGGCCGCCTCCAAATCGCGGCAGAACTTGGCCGTGTCAAAGAGCGCATGCGTTGACCGATTGGCTGCAATGCGCGATTTGAGATCGCGCAGCAGCGCCGGGTCGCGCGCAATGGCGAGCGCGAGCGCCTCGTACTCATCAAGCGAATGGGTGATGAGCTCGGGCAGGCCGATTGCGTGCAGCAAGCTGCCAGCCACGCGCGACGGGAATGACTGCCCGCTCATCGTCAACACCGGCAAGCCGGCCAGCAATGCATCTGCCGCGGTGGTGTGGGCGTTGTAGGGATAGGTGTCGAGGAAGAGATCGGCTTGGGTGTAGCGCGCCAAGTGGTCTTCGACACGCGGCACGCGGCCCGCAAAGATGAGGCGCGCCGGATCGATGCCGCGCTCTGTTGCCTCACGCCGCAGATTGGTTTGAGATTCAACGCTGCGGCTCATCAACCAGAGCACGCTGCCGGGCACAGCCTGCAGCAGCCGCATCCATGCGCCGAAGAGGCGCGCTGAAATCTTGTAGTCGTGGCTGAACGAGCAGAACACGAAGCCCTCTTCCGGCAAACCACATTCGCTGCGCGAAGGCGTGCGCTCAGGCAGCTGCACGCTCGCATCGGTCGGCAAATAGGTGTTGGGCAGGTAGGCCACGCGCTCGGTGTACCACTGGCGGTGGTGCGGCGGAATGACGTGCCGATCAGCGACGATGTAGTCGAAGTAGTCGGTCCCCATCGTGCCGGGGTAGCCCAGAAAGTTGACTTGCACCGGCGCCGGGCGATGGGCGAAGACTTCGGTGCGGGTGTCAGACGTGTAGCCACCGAGATCGACTGCAATGTCGACCTCCAAGTCGCGCATCAGCCGAGCGATTTGTGCGGCGCTCATGTCGCGCGCATCAATGAAGCGGTCAAAGGCGTTGAGCATCCGGCCGCGCAGGCGGCTTTGGTCGTCAATGCCGATGGAGATGGCGATCGTCTCGAACTTGCTCTTGTCATGCGCCTCGAAGATGCCGGCCATCAAGTGCCCGACCGGGTGCTCGCGCAAATCG
>JAYWGR010000009.1:0-36225 GCA_043778145.1 Rhizobacter sp. | reverse complement strand
TACAGGTTCGATTCCTGTCGGCGGGACCAGACCCGTATCTAGAACGATCCGAAAAAGACCGAAGGCCCTATGAGAATCAACGCTCTAGGGCCTTTTTGCTGTCCGGGGTGTTCCTCAGAATACCCCTTGGAGCCGGGGGTAGTTGGGGGTAGTCTTGGGGGTATCTGCTTTCCACCCCGAAGGACTACCCCCACCATGGCCCTGAGCGACACCGAAATCCGCAAGGCAAAGGCCACCGACAAGCGGCAGCGGCTGTCAGACGGCGGCGGGATGTATCTCGAAATCTCAACGGCGGGCGGCAAGCTGTGGCGACTCAAATTCCGCTTCGACGGCAAAGAGAAATTGCTTGCGCTTGGCGTCTACCCCGACGTGCCGCTCAAAGAAGCTCGCAGGCGGCGGGACGAAGCCCGGCAAATGCTGGCGGACGGCATCGACCCCACGGCGACGCGCAAGGCCGAACGGCAGGCGCGCAAGGTCGCGGCCATGAACACCTTCGAGGCGACCGCACGCGCGTGGCTCGACCATCGCGCCGACGCATGGGTGACGCGCACCCGCACGATCATCCTGGCGTCGCTCGAAAACGATGCCTTCCCGGCCATCGGGGCGCAGCCCATCGCCGACATCGAGCCCGCAGACATCCGAAAGCTGGTGCAGGCGATCGAGGCTCGCGGTGCGGGCGAGACGGCCGGCCGGGTGTTTCAGCGGCTGCGCTCGATCTTTCGCTATGCCATCGCGCACGACCTGATCGACACCGACCCGACCTATCCATTGAAGCCGGCCGAAATCTTCAAGCCGCGCAAGGTCGAGCACCGGGCCGCGCTTTCGGAACGCGACGTGCCGACCTTTCTGCATCGGCTCGGCGAGTACGAAGGCGACCCGACCACCACCGCGGCGCTGACGCTGTTGATGCTGACGGCGGTGCGCCCTGGCGAACTGCGTGGTGCGCGCTGGGATGAAATCGACACCGAGCGAGCGCAATGGCGCATTCCGGCCGAGCGCATGAAGATGAAGACCGAGCACATCGTGCCACTCTCGCAACAGGCCATCGCGGTGATCGAGGCAATGCGACCGATCAGCGGCGGCAGTGCCCTGCTGCTGCCCTCCCCCTTCTATCCCGGCAAGCCTTTGAGCGACGGCACGCTCAACAGCGCATTGGCCCGCATGGGCTACAAAGGCATTGCCACGGCACACGGCTTTCGCACCTTGTTCTCGACGTGTGCCAACGAAGCCGGATGGAACAGCGACCACATCGAAAAGCAACTGGCCCATGAGGATCGCGACGATGTGCGCGGCGCCTACAACCGGGCGCAATGGCTCGATGAGCGCGCGAAGATGATGCAGTGGTGGGCGAACCGCATCGACCAGTTGCGCAAAGGCGCGGACGTGATTCCGTTCATGGCGGCATAGGAATAACCGAGCGACCTCAGAATCAATTTGCTGCGCCTAGCCCGAGGCTGATCCCCGAGGGCGAAAACCGGGTTCCCTTGCCTGGCTGGCGTGGCTCTCTCGCAAGGCAGCCGTGAAGGGACGAACCATGACAGATGAAGGCATGCCGCGCAGCCTCGCGACGCGGTTTAACGACTGTATTGCGCACCACGCAGAGGAGATGGCCCTTGCAGTTCAAACCCTCATAAGGGAAGTCGGGTCGGAGCGTTTGCTGTCTGCAGAGGGCGGTCAGTTCCTGGCGATGGCGCTACACGACGAGGTAACACAAGCTGTGAAGATGGGCGCGGTCGTTGCAATTACAGATCCAAAAGTGCGCGATCGCCTCGCAACGTCAAAGCATCGCCTAGCTGGAAAAAAAAGTGGGCAGATGCGCGCGCAGCGGGGGCACAAAGACCGCTTCCTGCAGTGGGCACTTGAGTTAAACAAAGAGAAGCCTGCGCTCTCGAAGAATGCAGTCGCTTATCGGTACGCAGCCGAAAACCCCGGCACTTCGGTAGCAACTCTCCGGCGGTATCTCGCGGCGATACCGATTGAACCCATGGATTGAACGCTTCGCGCGATGCCCGAACTGATCACCCATTGGCTGATCAGTACACGCGGGCTGGATCGCAACGACACCGTGAAAGACAGTGCGCCATGTTCCACAGCACATCAAGGAGTGCTCACATGGCAGAAGCGATCCGACAGGCCCAATCCGACAAGGCCCTCATTCGACGGCGACAGGTTGAACAGCTCGTTCAACTGTCCCGCTCCAGCATCTATGCGGCGGTAAAAGCGGGGACATTTCCAGCGCCCATCCGCATTGGCGCCCGCGCTGTGGCGTGGCGCCTTTCATGCGTCGAACGTTGGTTGGAGGCTCGCCCTCTCGCCGGCGAATCGAACTGAGCAGGGGAATAGCCATGAACAAAAAAAAGGCCACCCCGAATAACGAAGCGGCCCCGAACGAATTGCAGCCGAAGTCTAAGGCCGGCACTGCCGCGGCGGCACAGCGGTTGCGCGCGATCGACATGTTGCGCACCGGGCCGAAAAGCACGATTCAACTGCGCCGCGATGGCGACATCCTGATGCCGGCCGCGCGCATCTTGGAATTGAAGCGCAAAGGCTTCGACATCCTCACGCACTGGGTGCAGGAAGCGACCGACTGCGGCGAACTGCACCGCGTTGCGCTGTACGTACTAATGCGCGAGACAGGCGGGCAAGCATGAGGCCCGCAGCGTGGCTAGAACGGCTCCAGTGGCTCACGGTGCGCTTTCCTGAGTTCGGCATCGGCTCAGACCTGGCGACGCTCTCGCTGGCCGATTTATACGGCACGTATCGGTTCCTGAGCCGAGTGGCGCAAGGTGGATGACGCGAGCCGTGGAGCGCCGAGGGCAAGTAGATGAGCGGCGGCGCAATGCTCAGAGCGAAGAAGCTCAAGGGCTCCGGCATCGTTCGGGCAGCGGCGGCACACAACAAGCGGACGATTCAGGCGGAGCAGGGCACAGGCGGCAGCATCTGCGCTCTGCGCTCCAACTTGAACGAGTGTCTCGCGGGACCGGCGCAACCCGAGCAGGTGGCCCAGCTCGCGCGTTCGATGATGGAAGCCCGCGGTGCCGCGCCCCGCCGCAAAGACGCGGTGCGCGCCATCGAGTTCGTGGTGAGTCTGGCACCGAATCACGGCATCGACGATCGCGCGTTCTTTGTCGATGCGGTGGCATGGCTTGGCGCCCGGTTCGGCGGCATCGACAACATCCTGAGCGCGGATGTTCACCGGGACGAGGCCGCGCCGCATCTGCACGTGCTGCTGTTGCCGCTGATCGACGGAAAGATGCAGGGCAGCGACGCGCTCGGTGGCCGCGCCAAGCTCGCGGCGATGCACGGCGCATTTCATGCACAGGTGGCTGGCCCTTATGGTTTGAAGCGCGCGCCGGCCCGGTTGCGAGGCAATTCAAAGGCGGCGGCGGCAAGTCTCGTGCTTCAGCACATGCGGCGCACCGCCGACGAGGCTTTGCGCAGCCCGACATGGGGAGTGATCCGCGAAGGTATCGAGCGCGACCCCGCGCCATACCTTGCCGCGCTCGGCATCGTCGCGCCCGCTGCCAAGGCGAGGCCGCTTCGCACGATGGCGGCGATCTTCACCAGCAAGGGCAAGGGCAGTGACACGCCCGAGGTGATCGATCCCTATAGGGTTTCGGTTCCCTGCGAACATGAGTGAACCCTATGCTCTGTAGGGTTCGCGGTGAGCAGCCCCAAATGCCGGCCGATTCGGCGGTTGTTGTGCCGGTACGCCGCGCCACTTGCCTGTTGATTTCGTAATCTGTGGAGGTTGGAAAATGGGCAGTGGCGGAAGCAGATACGGCGCTGGCCGACCGGCGATGCATGCCAAGGCGGAGCACTGCCGGCGCATCGATGTCCGGCGCTGGCAGCGTGAAGGCGTCTTGCGCAACGGGTGCGCAGGTTCCTGGCAATGGACCGATGCCGAAACCGGCGAGCGCCGCGCGACGATCGGCTACAAGTCGGACGGGTTCAGCGTGATGTTGAACTACTCGATCGACGGCCGCGATTGTTCGCAGCGAGTTCGGCTGAGCGACAGTTCCTGCAACTATGGCGGCAAGCGGCCATGGTTCGTTTGCCCAATCCGCGGCGAGCGCGTAGCGGTGTTGTATTTGCGGGCCGGGCGCTTCGCGTGTCGGAATTGCCAGCGGCTTGCCTATGCCAGTCAATCGGGCGATGCGATCGATCGAAGCTGGCAGCGACAGCGGCGCATCGAAGCCAAGCTCGGAGACCACGGGCGGCGCCCTAACGGCATGCACCACGCCACACATGCGCGCCTGCTCACGATGATCTATGACTGCGAAGAGCAACGCGACGCGGCGCTGTGCGTTCACTTTGAGACGATGATGCGGCGCTATCCGTCGCTGAGGCGCGATCCGCTGGTTTCGGGCAAGCCCTAGCGCCGAAGAACTGCTCGATGGGCCCCAGCGCTTCGAGGGTGGGGGTAGATTTGGGGGTAGTTCTGCTGAGACTGAAAGGCGTAGCCCGGCACTTCGATTCCTGTCGGCGGACCAACTGCCTTGTCGTGGCGATCCAACGGCGCTGGTCCGCCAGGGATCGCACCATTGCGCTACTTCAGCGCAATCTCATGGAGCGGCAAGCCGCACAATTCGGCCAGCGCCATGACCACGATGTCATGGTCGACGCGCTGCGGCGCGCCCGACACCGTCACGGCGCCCACGCAACCAAGCTGCTTCACCTTGACGGGGAAGCTGCCGCCGTGGCTGGCGTGGTCACGAGCATCTAGGCCCATCAAGCTTTGAAGGGTTTGCGCATCGCGCTCCAGATCGCGGCCGACGCCGTAGGAGCTGCGGTGCATCAGCTCCACAGTGTTGCGCTTGCGGCGCGCCCAGTCGGCATTCGACGGCGCAACGCCCGGCATGGCACAGAAGAACACAGTTTCACGTGCAAGACGGATTTCGATCGTCAAGGGTTGGTTGCGCGCGAGTGCGATTTCGCGAAGGCGTGTGCCGAGTTGCCATGCGGTGTTCAGATCGAATTCGGCGCAGACGAGACGCTGCTCCTGCTGGGTGATGCATTGGATGTCTTCTTCGATACTCACTTCAGTCTCCGGGTTCATGGTCGTTCGAATGCGCCAGATTGCACTGACGCAAAGAGCGCGTCGATTGTGCGCATGTTCAAGACGGCGTCGTCCAGAGCGCTTGCGTCCGGGCGCTCATTGCGAATGGCGCGCGAAAAGGCTTCGCCTTGCAGTTGGTATTGATCGCCCTTTGTAAGAACTGGGTCGGCGCGCGAGTCTCCGTGGAGAGCGGTGCCGTCATCGATCCAGTACCGGCAAGCACCGTCGAGTGGGGCGTTGAACGGAATCTCGATCTCCAGCCTGCCGCTCGTTCCCAAGAGAACCAAGCGCTGGTGCGGCACGGCTTGAGTCGATACGGAGAAAGTCATCTGCCGACCTTCGCCAAAGTCGAGCAAGCCGCTCGCGCTGCGGTCGGTGCCGAAGTTTGGATCACGGTCGATCGTGGCCACTGCGCGCTGCACCTCCGACTCAAAGAACCAACGCCCAGCGACGACGGCATAGCAGCCGATGTCGTAGAGCGCGCCGCCGCCCAAGTCGGCCCGGTTGCGAATGTTGGCGGGGTCGCCGTTGAAGTAGCTGAACCCAACTTGCAATATCAGTGGGCGCCCAATCGCACCACTGCGGACTCGCTCGCGCGCCTCGATCCACTGCGGATGGTTGCGCACCATGAATGCCTCGCGGATGTGCACCTTCGAAGCGTAGGGCCGGAGCGCGTCGAGCTCTGCAGCGGTCAATGCCATTGGCTTCTCGCACAAGACGTGCTTTCCCGCCTTGGCCGCCGCGAGCGTCATCGGCACATGCAGATGATTCGGCAAGGGGTTGTAGATCGCCTCGATCGATGCATCGGCCAACAGCTCCTCATAGGAGCCGTAAGCACTCGCGATGCCAAGCTCAGCGGCAGCGGACTCGGCCTTGGGCAGATCTCTGGATGCAATGGCGCAGACCGTGAGCTCGGCGCTCTTTTGCAATCCAGGGATCACCTTCTTCATGGCAATGCGGGCGGTTGACAGCACACCCCAACGCACAGGCTGCATTTGAATCCCTTTCGTATGGCTCAGCACGAGACGATTGTCAGCTGAGCAATCGGCTGACGGGAAGCCCGAAGATCGCGAGCGGCGGCGCTTGAACACCGCGCATGAAGCTTGAACGGCGCGGCTCATTCTCAACGCGCTCTGAGCACCTCCGAGCCCTCGGCGATGTTGCAGCGCATCACGCGCTGGCTTTAGTTTCTCAGTGCTTTCCCTAGCCCGGCCCGTTTGCACTTGTCTTTTTACTGGAACGTTCCAATAATTCGCGCAACCGTTCCAATAACTATAGCTGCATCAGCAGTCTGGCGCGGGCTTAACTTTCTAATCACTGTTCAATGGAGACGACCATGAAGAAGCGACTTATTTCCCTGGCGATCGCTGCGCTGGCGACTGCACCCGCATTCGCACAACAGAGCGTCGAGGTTCTTCACTGGTGGACGGCAGGCGGCGAAGCAGCGGCATTGAACGTTCTCAAAGGCACGCTCGAGAAGCAAGGCGTCAAGTGGAACGACATGCCTGTCGCCGGTGGCGGCGGTGAAGCCGCGATGACCGCAGTGCGCGCGCGCGTCACGGCAGACAACCCGCCTACAGCCGTGCAAATGCTCGGCTTTGACATCTCCGACTGGGGCAAGCAAGGCGTCGTTGCCGACATGAACGCCCTCGCCTCCAAAGAAGGCTGGGACAAGTCAGTCCCAATGGCACTCCAAAAGTTCTCGAAGTACAACGGCAAGTGGATTGCTGCGCCGGTGAACATCCACTCGACCAACTGGATCTGGGCCAACAAAGAAGTGCTGGCCAAAGCCGGCGTGACCTCTGAGCCGAAGAACTTTGACGAGTTCATTGCCGCTGCCGAGAAGGTTCAAAAGGCCGGCTTCATCGCCATCGCCCACGGCGGTCAGCCTTGGCAAGACGCCACTGTGTTCGACAGCGTCGTGCTGTCGACCGGCGGCCTGGAGTACTACAAGAAGGCCTTCATCGACCTCGACCAAAAGGCGCTGAACTCGGCAACCACCGAGAAGGTCTTCAAGCGAATGGGCCAAATCCGCAAGCTGGTCGACAAGGACTTCTCGGGCCGTGATTGGAACGTGGCCTCGGGCATGGTCATCAGCGGCAAGGCCGGCTTCCAGATCATGGGCGATTGGGCCAAGGGCGAGTTCATCAATGCCAAGAAAGTACCGGGCAAAGACTTCGCCTGCTATCGCTTCCCGGGCACCCAAGGCAACGTGGCTTTCAATGCCGACCAGTTCGTCATGTTCAAACTGGCTGACACCAACAAGTCCGCTGCACAAATGAAGCTGGCAGCCGACATCATGGACCCGGCATTCCAATCGGCATTCAACGTCGTCAAGGGTTCGGCACCTGCTCGCATGGATGTGCCAGACACCGCCTTTGACGATTGCGGCAAAAAGGCCATCAAAGACGTCGCAGAAGCGAACAAGGCCAACACCTTGGTCGGCTCGATCGCCCACGGCCACGCCGTGCCGGCATCGATCAAGAACGCGTTCTACGACGTGATCACCCGCCACTTCAACGGCCAGATCGACGACAAAAAGGCCGTTGCGGAGCTGGCAGCAGCAGCGAAGAACTAACCAGTCGATCGTTCGTTGCATGTCGGGTCGGCAGGGATGCCGACCCGAGCGGGCAAGTCTTGCCCCTGATCTGCGCTGACTGGCCACAAGCGTCAGCGCAGTTTCTGCGAATGCCCGGTTAGTGCGCCATCTCAGGGCCAATCAGGCCCTGCGGCAACGCCATACCCGAAGCATGCCAACTGGGCCAATGCCTGCGAACCAGCACGCCCTTGTTTCCCAGCCAGTCATTCAAATTCAACCCTAGGAGATAGTCACATGACCATTCACAAGATCCGCGCTACCGCGCTGGCCGCCGCGATGCTGGGCGCCGCAATGGGTGCCACCGCCGCTGACACCCAATCCGAATCGACCTCATCGGTGCCGCCGATGGCGCAATCGCAATTGGACATGGCTCAAACAGCGGCCAAGATGGCGCTCGATTCGCTTGGCGTGCAGCTCTTTGGTTACATGCGCTCGGGTGCCTACTACGCCAAAGACGGCCTGGCCAAAGGCCAATACAGCCTCAGTGACGTTGGCTTTACCCGCCTCGGCAACGAAGGCGACACTTACCTCGAATTTGGTCTTGGCAAGAAGTGGCAAATTTCGGGCGCTAAGCTCGGCACTTACTGGATGCCTTACCTCTACAACGCGCAAGGTGTCAACGTCACCGGCACGAAACAGGTCTACGTAGACATCAGTGGCCTGTCATTCGCACCGGAGCTGAGCTTTTGGGCCGGCCAGCGTTATCACCGCATTCAAGACGTGCACATCATCGACCAGTGGTTGATGGAAGATGGCGATAACTTTGGGGCGGGCGTTGACAAGATCGGCCTCGGCGCTATGGGCGGTTGGCTCAATTTGGCCGTGTACACCGAAGGCAATACCGACAACAGCACGACCATCAGCAACGGCAAGCGCCTGAACTTCCAACTGCGTGAAATTCCGGTTGCTCCTGGTGGCACCTTGAACCTGACAGGCGGCGTCATTCGCGGCAAGTTCGCTGACAAAACCACCAGCTTTGCACTCGGCGCGCTCTACAACCAGAAGGTCGGCGTGCTGACCAACTCGCTCTTCGTTCAAGGCTCCAACGGTCACGCTGATTTGCGCGGCAAGTTCTACCAAGAGAGCTCGAAAAACAGCGACTTCGTTTGTAAGGTGCCTGCCAATCTAGACAACAGCTGCCCGGACGGAGAACTGGCTCCAAATCCAAACCCAATCAACAACAAGCCAGGCGCGAAACAGTTCCGCATTGTCGATGCGATCAACTGGCAGAGCGGCGCATTCGGCGGCCAAGCTTTTGTTGGTTATCACAGCGTCAAGCCGGAAGACTCTGGCAAGACGACGACCAACCTGGGCGCAGGTGGGCGGCTTTCTTACGGAGTGGCACCGAATATCAAGTTGCTCGGCGAGTTGAACGTGGCGACGAAGAAGACCGATGGCACGAACACACAACGTCTGGACAAAGAAACCGTCGCGATTGCGATAGCACCGAACACCGACTTTTGGTCGCGTCCTGAGATTCGCTTGTATGTGAGCCGTGTTGGTGGCAATGAGGCGGCGAGGAGCAACGACTTGAAGTCGTCGCTGGGCACACACTCGAACGCCATCCTGGCTGGCATTCAAGTCGAAGCTTGGTGGGAGTAAAGCTGAGCCGGGCTTCGGCCCGGCGATAGCTGACTACACAACGAAGCGCGGGCACCATTTGGTGCCCGCGCTTTTTTGTTTGCAGCTCAGGTGCTGATCAAGCACCAATGAAAGTGGCCGCGCCCGCCGCCACTGGAGCGGCCAAGCACCCTCAGGTGCGGAACCGTTCGACGACCTTGTCGAGCCGGTCTGCTTGATCTCTCATCGACTCGGCCGCCGCGGCCGACTGCTCGACGAGCGCTGCGTTCTGCTGCGTCATTTCGTCAACGTGAGTGACCGTCGCACTCAGCAGCCCGACGCCATGGGCCTGCACTCCCGCCGCAGTTGTGATTTCACTGATCGCCGAGCTCACACCTCGAACGGCATCGACCACCGAGTGCATCGTCGACCCGGCCTCGCGCACAAGACCGCTCCCCAACTTGACGTCCGACGACGACAAGTCGATCAAACTTTTGATCTCACGGGCCGCTCCGGCACTGCGCTGCGCCAGCAAGCGCACCTCCCCTGCGACAACGGCAAATCCCTTGCCGCGCTCGCCCGCCCTCGCAGCCTCGATCGAAGCATTCAAAGCGAGGATGTTGGTCTGGAAAGCGATGCCGTCGATCGTGCCGACGATGTTTGAGATACGCGTTGAGCTCGCTTCGATCTCCTGCATCTTTGACACCACTCGAGTGACTACGTCGCCACCGCGCCTGGCGATGTCCTCCGCAGACTTTGCGAGCGCATGCGCCTGTGTCGCCGCGTTGGCACCTTGCCGAACGGTGCTGGTGAGCTCGGCCATGGAGCTGGCGGCCTGTTGGAGGCTGCCAGCCGTGCGCTCCGTGCGCTCGCTGAGATCGTGGTTGCCAGACGCGACTTCGGTGGTCGAGGCGAGCATCGATGCCGTCGAACCACGAATCTCCTGGACGATTTGCCCGAGGGCGCTTTGCATGTGTTCGAGCGACGTGGTCAATTGCGCGATTTCATCGGTGCCGTTGGTGTCACATGCGCCCGTCAGATCTCCGGCGGCGATGCGGTTGGCCGTGGCCTGCAGCGCATGGATCGGCCGCACGATGCTCCGCGTGAGCGCAATGCAGAGCACGATTGATGCAACGATGCAGATCAGCGCACAGACGATGCCGACCACGCTCGTGGCGCGCACGGCCTGCGAAATTGAATCGCCATTGGCCGTGGTCCGGCGTTGCTCCAACTCGACGAGCTTCTCGGCAATCGCCAGGTAGGCGTCACCGGTTGCCGTGAACACTCTGACTGCCTTGCCACGCTCCACGGCCTCGGCTATCGAGCCCCCCACTTTGCCGGCCTTCACCAAGGCTTCGCATTCGCTCCTGTACTTGGCGTCCAGCTCGGCAATGCTGGCCAGCAAGAGCCGGCCATCAGGTGAGGTCTCTAGTTGCTGGAGCTTTTCGTTGACGGCACTCATGTCCTGGTTCGAGGCCCTGATCTTGGCCGCGAGTGCCTCAATCAACGCGGAGTTAGACAACATGCCGAGCATCAGCGTGCGAGTCGAACTCAGGGCAATGTTTTGGCGCCATCTTTGTGCCAGCGACGATCTCTCTGCTTGCTGGGTCGTCAATTCGTTCGAGAGCGACTGAATTTCCGTCAACTGAATCTGGCCATAGATGGCCGAGGCAATGGTCAACGAAACGACGATGGCAAACGCAAGCACCAGTCGACTGCCAATTCGGATTCGATTAAATACATTCACATCTCTCTCCTCAGCTGCATCGAGCAACGATCGTTATCAGCGACGCATCGGTACCCAAGCTTCGCGGCCCGGCGCCGGATCAACAATGCCCGCGACACGCAACTCTTCGGCGTTCGCGAAGAATTCATCGAAGATCGCCACGGCCCGACAAAGCCGCCTGCTTCGGAGCTGCTTCGGAACGGCCTCGCGAATCCTTTCGAATTCATTTGTCGCCGGCGAAGCCTGCTCATGGGCAAGGGATGATGCAGGGATCAGTGCTCGCCGTTTTCAAAAAATTGCGACCCCTTCGAGCACCATCTTTGTCGACTGCGCAGTCGCGTCCCGAAAGACTCTCGATCACGACAGTTGATCTCTCTGAATCACGCCCGCGCGCTCATTCAAATGCGCTCTTCAGCCCAATCGATGAAGACGCGCCGCACTTTCTTTCATTGAGTTTTTCGGCACGCCCGCACTCTTCTGAAGCACAAGCACATTCAGGGTTACGCCGACTCAAGGAGAGTGCTGCCGCGGCACTGGGCGAATCGAAGTGCGCCAATCCGCGCCGAGCACCGGCATCGTGCTCGAGCATCGCGAGACGAGGCCTTCGGCACGGCGCCAGACTCAGCCGATGGCGTGAGATGTGTGCGGCTTTTGGGGTCTGTGCGCGTCGGCTTGCTTTCCCAAGCAGCCACCGCCCACGGCTTAGGGCCTCAAGCCCCGTGCAACTCGCCTGATCCCGCAGTGGGGTTCGTGGCGCATGCGCCAATCAGCCGGCGCACAGCGAGGAGCGCATCCTTGGGCGCAAGGGCACCCGGGTGCCCGATGACCTCCCCGGCCACCCTCTGGCCAAGTTCGCACGCAGCGAGCGGATCCATGCCCACGAGCCTTGCCGCGAGGTAGCCGGAATTGAAAGAGTCGCCGGCGCCGGTGGTGTCCACGAGGTTCGTGACCACGGGCGTGGGCGAACCACCACGCAGGCCGGCCACCGAATACGCCACATCGCTCGCGCCGTTCTTGACCACGATTTCTGCAACACCTGCGTTTTCAAAGCGCGTGAGCGTGGCTTCGGGGCTGGCGTCGCCCCACACGAGCGCTTCGTCGTCGAAACTGGGCAGCGCAATGTCCACGACGGCCAACAGGGCCTGCGTGGCACTGCGCAACTCAGCCGCATCGCGCCACAAGCGCATGCGCACGTTGGGATCGAATGAAACCACCGCGCCATTGGCACGCGCGTGGCCCAGTGCATCAATCAGGTTCTTGCGGCCCAACTCGCCAATAACCGCCAAGGTGATGCCGGACACATGAATCAGCCCTGCGCCCTGCGTCGCTTCAATCAGGCTGCTCACGTCGTCAGCCAAGCGGCGCGCGGCCGAGGTGTCGCGCCAGTAGGTGAAGCTGCGTTCCGCGCCGGTCAAGTTGATGACGTAGAGGCCGAGCGTGCGTTCGGTGTCTCGGAGGACGCGCTGCGCGTCCATGTCACTGGCTTCGATGAACGCGACCAGCTGGTCGGAGAAGGCATCCACGCCAACTTTCGTGAAGTAGCCGACACGCGCATTCGAACCCAGCAACTGCGCCATGTGCCAACACGTGTTCAATGTGTCGCCTGCAAAGCCGCGGCGATAGGCGCTGCCGCCGGTCGGGGCGAATTCGACCATGGCCTCGCCAATGCCCAGAACCGAGCGGCTTTGCCAAGTGCGAACGTTCAACGTGTTTGTCACGAAAGCAGTCTCTTTAGTCAAAGATGCGGCCGGTGAGGAAGTCCGGCCAGTTGCGCTCGAAGAATGGGCGTTCGCCGGATTCATTCAGGCGCAGTGAGCGTGTGCGGAGCACGAACCTGTCGCCCTCCAGACGCACGAGGATTTGCTCGGCGCGGTCTTGCGCTCGTTCGGAGAGAAAGCGAAAGTCTTCGAGTGGCCCATTGCGGGTGAGCGGCGTCTTGTCGCCATTCGGATCGCAGACGGTGCGCGCGCCACGGCTACCACCACCCCGGCTCACATAGAAATCGAGTGCGGCCAACACGGCTTCCGATGCGAGTGCGGTCTGGCGCCATTGCAACGCATGCACCGCATCAAACGTCTTTCCGGCGGGGGCAATGCCATGCTGGCGAATCGTGTCGTTGAGCGAACGCGCGCCCTCGAGGGCAGAACGCACGTCGGCCGCTCTGCAAATCATGCCGGCGTGATCACTCATCCGCGCTTGAACTTCGCGCTTCAACTCGCTCATGTCCACGGGGCTGTCGGTGCGGATTGCGCCGGTGATCGCCGCAAGCGCTTCATCGATGAGCGCTTGGGGAGTGTCAACTGCGCTGCTTCCCACAGGCCGTGATGCAATGTGCTCGGCGCAGCGGGTGCCAAAGACTTGCCCAGCACTGAGTGCTGCTCCGCCCGGCCTCGTCACGCCGTGGCTGCCGGCAGCCTCGCCGATGGCGTAGCAGCCTTCGAGGTTGGTGCGGCCCCAGGTATCGACCGCCACACCACCGTTCATGTGCTGGTTGTTCATCGCGAACTCGAGCGGGTCTTGCGCGATGTCAACTTTGTAGCGCTTGTAGAGCTCGATCGAGAGCGGGTTCATCTTGCGCAGGCGCTCGATCGGTGTCGACAGCAATGCGCCCGATTTACCAAGATAGGTGGCGACATCGGCGTCGAGCCGGCTCAGATCAAACTCGGCGTCGCCCGGCACGGGCAGCGGGTTGCGGTTGAAATCCATGAACACTTTTCGGCCAGCCTGCATCTCGCGAAAGACTGCGAGATCCAACAGGCTCGATCCGAAATCGAGCATCCGCGTGGCGTGGAACGGCCACTGATAGCCCTTGCGGAAAATGTTCGAGGCGAGTTCTTGCGTCGTCCGGTAGTAGTCGGCGAGGAAGTGGCGCTCTTGCCCCTGCGCATCAACCGAATACACATGCGGCATGCACTGCGCATAGGTGCCAGAGAGATTCCAAGGAAATCCGTCTCTGGAAGTGCCGATGCCAAACTGGCTCTCCGTCAGGTTGACTGTCTCCACGCCGGCTTCGAGTGCGAGACCGAGCGAGCCGAAGCAATGGCGCGGATAGACGCTGTCCCGATAGAGTTCGCCCGGCCCACCCGCAGCGAGAACGAGGTAGTCGCACAGCATGGCGACGGCACCCAGCGGGTTCTCGTCAGAGCGGTGCTTTTGGCTGAGTGCCAGCACACCGATCACGCGGCGGGTAGTGCCTTCCTCGACCAGGATGCGCACCGCGGTGGTGTGGTTGAACACCGGGATATCGAGCTGCAAGGCTTCGCGGGCAAGCACCCGCACCATCAGGCGCGACGTGCGCGGCCCGCAACTCGTGGCACGGCCGATGTCGTCGTGGTCGGTTTGATAGCGCAGCACCCCGCCCTGGGTGTCTTGCGGAATCGGCAAGCCGAGGTATTGCAGCGAAGCCAGCGCACGCGCCGAGCCGACGGCTTCGACATAAGCAGTGTCTTCGTCCATCGCACCGCCTGCGCCGATGGCGGCGGCCAGCGCGCGGAAGTTGTCACCTTGGTCCGCGCTGTTGGCGGTGTGCAGCGTCTGTTTGTCAGAGCCAGAACATGCGGAAGTCCCGCCGAAGGCGCTTTGCGTTGCGACGGCCACGTCGACCCCACGGCGCTTGAGCTCGACTGCAGCTCTCAGGCCGGCCGCGCCACTGCCGATGATCAACGCACGAAAGCGCCGCACCGGAAGCTGCGCGCCATTGGCCTTGACGAACTCTTGCGCCGGTCGCTCGTTCGCGAGCCGCGGCATCGCCACATCGGTCAGGCCGTCGAGAATGTCTTGCGGAACGGCGGAGTGCGAACCAGTTTGTCCGGTCTGAATGGATGACATGGTGATGCGTGAATCAGCGGAGACGCCCGAGGATGTGGTCGGCAGCTTTCTCGGCCACCATGATGGTCGGCGCGTTGGTGTTGCACGACGGCACAAACGGCATGACCGATGCGTCAACAACACGCAGGCCTTCCAAGCCAATCAGCTTGAGATTGGGCGTGACGACGCTGTCAGGGTGGTCGGACGAGCCCATGCGGCAGGTGCCGACCGGATGGTGGTCGGTCTTGGCGTGGGCACAGGCGTAGTCGAACAGCTCTTCGTCGGTCGTGACGCGTGGGCCAGGGAGAACCTCGGACTGCACATAGCGTTTCATCGCTGGCTGGCTCAGGATCTCGCGGGCCAGGCGCAGGCCCTTGATGGCCATCGTGCGGTCATGCGGGTCCGACCAGTAGTTCGGGTCGAGCAGCGGCGCGACGGCCGGATCAGCGCTGGCCAAGCGAACCGTGCCACGCGACTTCGGCCGCAGGTAGGCGGTGTTGAGCGTCACGCCCGAATTCTTCAACTTGGCGATGCCGGCCTCGATGCCTGAGCCCAGCCCGAGGTGGAACTGAATGTCGGGTGAACGCGCTTTGTTCTCACGGTCGGCGTACCAAAAGCCGCCGGTCTCGAACAGACTCGACGCGACGGGCCCCTTCTTGAACAACAGGTACTGCAACCCGGCCCAAGCTGCGTGGTGCGGCAGGTTGTATTTGTCGTAAGTGTGGTCGCCGGTGCACTCGGCAATCACGAAGAGGTCGAGGTGATCCTGCAGATTCGAGCCGACTCCAGCGAGGTCGTGCACGACGTTGACGCCAACGCTGCGCAAATGGGCCGCCGGGCCGATGCCCGATTGCATCAGCAGCTTGGGCGAACCCATGGCGCCTGACGACACGATGACCTCGCGGCTCGCACGCACCGTGACCGGCGTGCGCGAGCTCCCGCTGACGAGTTCGACACCAACTGCGCGCCCTTTCTCGACGAGAACGCGCAAGGCCTGCGTCTGCAACTTCACCGTCAGATTCGGGCGATTGCGAACCGGATCGAGAAAGCCGACAGACGCCGAGGAGCGGCGCGCATTGAGCTGCGTGAGCTGGTAGTAACCCAACCCGTCCTGAACCGCGCCATTGAAGTCGGGGTTGAACGGGATGCCGAGTTCTTGGCCAGCCTGGAAGTAGGCCTCGCAAATGGGCAACGGGCTGATCGGGTTCGAGACACCGAGCGGGCCGCCGTAACCGTGGAATTCATTGGCGAAGCGTTGGTTGTTTTCCGATCGCTTGAAGTACGGCAACACATCGCGATACGACCAGCCTGCAGCACCGCCCACGCTCGCCCACTCGTCATAGTCAGCCGCGACACCTCGGGTGTACAGCTGCGCGTTGATCGATGAGCCGCCACCGATCACCTTGGCCTGCGTGAAGCGCAACACACGGTTCTTGAGATGCTTTTGCGGGACGGTGTGCCAGCCCCAGGAGCCGATGCCCTTGGTCATCTTGGCGAATCCCGCGGGCCATCCGAAGAACGGATGCCAATCGGAGCCGCCCGCTTCGAGCAGCAGCACTTTCACCTTCGGATCGGCGGAGAGGCGGTTGGCCAATACGCAGCCCGCAGAGCCGCCGCCGGTGATGATGTAGTCGTAGGTATCCATTTAAATCGTTGCCAGGGGTCGAGTTCGAATTGAAGTCAAGCGCACAGCTCTGTGCGCAGGTGATGCCCGACGCGCAGCGCCTGGGCGGCCAAAGTGAGCGCTGGGTTGACGGCGGCCGATGACGGGAAGAAACCTGTGTCTACAACGTAGAGGTTGTCCAGATCCCAGGCCTTGCAGAGCGGATCGAGCGCCGAAGTGGCCGGGTCGTTGCCGAAACGAACCGTGCCGCATTGATGCGAGACCACCTCGGTGCCGAAGCCGCTCGAGAGCACGATCGGGTAACCCGTGCCACGCAGAATCTGCTTGCACTTTGCGACCCAGCGACGATGCGCGCGCAGGTTGGTGCGGTGCCAGTGCAAATTGATGGCGCCGTCAGATCGCACGGTGACGCGGCTGTCGGGGTGTGGAAGGTCTTCGCTTTGCGCGTACCAATCGACGCTGTGGTCGGCCAAGGCGCTGCGCAAGAACTTCGGCACTGCTGACAGCGGCCCGCGCAGCATCGGTTCGCGGATCTTGCCGAGCAACTGCAGACTGCCCAAGGGCGTGTCGCTCGGGTCGCGACCATCAGATTCGCCGAAGTAGAAGTCGTGGACTGCCAGTGTCTTCGGGAACTTCGTCGGGTTGCGCTTGAACGGATGCACCGCCATCAGCGCGGTGGTGTTGTGCGTCATGTAGTGGCGGCCGACCACATCGCTGCTGTTGGCCAAGCCGCGCGGATGCCGGTCGTTGGCAGAGCGAAGCAGCAAGGCCGCCGAATTGATGGCACCCGCACTCAAGACAAACACTTTCGCGGTGATTCGGCGTTGTACGCCGTTCTCGATGACGTCCACCCCGACCACGCGACGACCGGTGTCGTCAGTGATCAGCCGCTCGACCCGCACGCCAGCGCGAAGCTCCACGTTCTTGTGCTTGAGCGCCGGGCGGATCAAGCGCACCTCGGCGTCGCCCTTCGCACCGATCTTGCACGGGAAGGCATCACAGTTTGCGCAGCGCTGACAAAGACCACCGGGACCGAGGTCGACCGCGCTCGGCATCGGAAAGGGCTTGAGACCTTGCTGGCGGAGGCGACCTTCGATCGCTGCCAACACCGGCTCGTGCGGGATCGGCGCGTGCGCGTACGGCGTGCTGCGAGGAGGTTCGTTGGGATCCAGGCCGCCCTGGCCGCGAACGCCGAATTGGCGCTCGGCCTGTCCGTACCAAGGCTCGAGATCGCTGTAACGAATCGGCCACGCGGGTGAGATGCCTTCGTCGTGGGTGACTGCATCGAAATCACGTTCGCGAAAGCGAAACATCGCTGTGCCGTAAAACTTGGTGTGCCCGCCCACGTAATAAAACATGCCGGGGCGGAAAGCACGGCCGTCGGCGTACCAAGTCTCGTCGGTCTTGTAGCGGTCGTCGCAGAACACGGACTCGACGTCCCAGTTTTGCGGTTCGCGTGGAAGCACCGGGCCGCGCTCGAGCACCAAAACCTTGGCGTTGCTTCCGGCCAGTTGCATCGCGACGCACCCGCCGCCCACACCGGAGCCGATGATGACGACGTCGGCGTCGTTGGCCTGAGGCGAGATCACGCGATCAAAGTCTCCGTCTTGGCGTCGAAGCAGACCAACTTGCTCAGATCAACGAGGAAGCGCGCGTTCTGGCCCGGCGTGAGTGCGAGGTCAGGTTCAAGGCGAACCGTGAATTCGTGACCAGCCAGGTCGATCACGACCAGCGTGTCGGCGCCGGTTGGTTCAATGACTTCGATCTTCGCGTCCACAAAGCATTGCCGCGGGCCTGCGACCATGCCAGGCGTGGCGAATGAGACCGCCTCCGGGCGCAGGCCGACGATCACTTCTTGCTCTGCGCGATCAGCCAGAGCTTGCGGCACGACTTCCGATGGCAAGGAAATTTGCACCGGTGTGCCGGCACCTTGACGGAAGTGGAGCGACAGGCCCGCGCCGCCATGGGCGGTCAAACGCGCCTTCACCAAGTTCATGCGCGGGCTGCCCATGAAGCCAGCCACGAAGGTGTTGGCAGGGCGGTTGTAGACCTCGGACGGCGTGCCGAGCTGCTGCAAGACCCCGCCCTTCATCACGGCAATCCGGGTGGCCAAAGTCATCGCTTCGATCTGGTCGTGCGTGACGTAGACAATGGTGGCCTTCAGCCGCTGGTGAAGCTTCTTGATCTCGGTGCGCATGTCGACGCGGAGCTGTGCGTCGAGGTTGGAGAGCGGCTCATCGAAGAGATAGAGCTTGGGCTCACGTGCGAGGGCACGACCGATGGCCACGCGCTGGCGCTGACCGCCCGAGAGTTGACGCGGCTTGCGGTCGAGCAAGTGCTCGATTTGGAGCAGCTTGGACACCGACTTGACGCGCTCTTCGCGACTGGCCTTGGCGACCTTGCGCATTTGCAGCGGGAACTCGATGTTCTTCGCGACCGTCATGTTCGGGTAGAGCGCGTAAGACTGGAACACCATCGAAATGTTGCGTTCGGCCGGCGCGACGGTGGTGATGTCACGCCCTTCCAGCCGCAGCGATCCGCCGCTGGGCTCTTCGAGGCCTGCAATGATGTTCATCAACGTGCTTTTGCCGCAGCCCGAAGGACCAACCAGCACGAGAAATTCACCGTCTTTGAGCTCGATCGAAATGTCGTGCAGGATCTTGACGGGACCGAAGCTCTTTTGAACGTTGACGAGGTCGAGCGATGCCATGATTTATTTCCTTAGCCTTTGACAGAGCCGGCCATCAGGCCGCGCACGAAATACTTGCCCGACAACAGGTAGACGATCAGCGTCGGCAACGCGGCGATGAAGGCGCCGGCAAAGTGAACGTTGTATTCCTTTACCCCGGTGCTGCTGTTGACCAGGTTGTTCAGCGCAACGGTCAGCGGATAAGAGCTGAAGTCGCTGAACGATGCGCCGAAGAGAAAGTCGTTCCAGATGTTGGTGAACTGCCAGATCACCGTCACGACGATGATTGGCGCGCTGTTGGGCAGCAGGATGTGCGAGAACACTTCGAAGAAGTTCGCACCGTCCATGCGCGCCGAGCGAATCAACTCACTTGGAAAAGCGGCGTAGTAGTTCCGGAAGAACAGTGTCGAGAAGCCAATGCCGTAGACCACGTGCACAAACACCAAGCCTTTGACCGTACCGGCCAGACCCAAAATGCCGAGTGTCTTGGCCATTGGAATCAGAACGATCTGGAACGGAATGAAGACTGAGAACAGCATCAACGCGAACAGCAAGTGCTGGCCACGGAAGCGGAACTGGGTCAGCACATAACCATTGATCGCGCCGATGAGCGCCGAGATCGCAACGGCTGGCACCACCATCAAGAACGAATTGATGAAGTAGGGCCTGAGGCCCGTCGGCTGCACGCCGATCTGCGCCGTGCTCCATGCCGTGAGCCAGGGCTCGAACGTCCAGGCCTGTGGCAAGGCCATCAAGTTGCCGCTGCGAATCTCATCGAGTGGCTTGAGCGAGTTGACGACCATCACGTAGACGGGCATCAAGAAGAAGAACGCCAGGACGATCAGCACCGCGTACAAGATAACGCGGCCGATCCCGAAGCGTGTTGCCGGGCCCGAAGACCCGTGAGCGACTGGCATGGTCGGCGCAACGTGTGTAGATGCCTGTGCGCTAGCCATTTTTCACCTTTCGCATTTCACTGAGCAAGTAGGGCAAGACGATCAGCCCGATCGCAATCAACATCAGCACCGAGCTCGCGGCGCCGACTGCCATCTCGTTGCGAGTAAACGTGTATTGGTACATGAAGACCGAGGGCAACCAGGTCGAACGGCCAGGGCCGCCGTTGGTCAACGCAACCACCAAGTCGTAGCTCTTGATGGCCATGTGAGCGAGGATCACGAAAGCCGAGACGAACACTGGGCCGAGTTGCGGAATGATGATTCGCAGATAGATCTGCCAAGTCTTCGCACCGTCAACGCGCGCCGCGTTGATCTGCTCGGAATCAACGCCGCGCAGACCAGCAAGGAACATCGCCATGACGAAACCGGTGGTCTGCCAGACAGCCGCGATGACGACGCAGTAGATCGCCATCTCGCTGTCCTTGATCCAGCCGAAGGTGAAGGTTTCCCAGCCCAAGCTGTGCAGCGTGTGCTCGAGCCCGACGCCCGGGTCGAGAAGCCACTTCCATGCGGTTCCGGTCACGATCAGCGAGAGCGCCATCGGGTACAGGAAGATCGAACGGAACAAGCTCTCCGCGCGGATCTTTTGATCGATCAAGATGGCGAATGCCAGCCCGAGGATGCCAGCGATGCCAATGTAGAGCACCGAGAACGTGGCCAGATTCACAAGTGAAACTTGCCAGTTCTCGAGACTCAGCAGGCGCTGATAGCTGGCCGGCCCTGCCAGTTCGTAGCTCGGCATCATGGTCGATGCCGTGAACGACAAGTACACCGTGAACATGATGTAGCCGTACACACAGACGAGCACCAGCAAAGCGCTTGGTGTGAGCAACAGTTTGGGCAGGAAACCGGCACGCATGATCAGTTCTTCGCAGCTACCACCATCGCGGCAACGGCTTTGGCGTCATCGAGTTGGCCATTGAAGTGGCGCGTGATGACGTCGTAGAAGCCGTTCTTGATGGATGTTGGGGAGGCATGGCCGTGAGCGAGTGAGCCCACGAGCGTGTTCTTGCGGCTCGCTTCGGCCAGTTCGCTCATCGCGCGCTTGCCGCAGGAGTCGAACGCCGTGTCGGCAACGTCGCTGCGGGCCGGTACGGCGCCCTTGAGCACGTTGAATGCCGATTGCACGCTCGGGTCGAGGCTGGCAGAAGCCATCTTCATTTGCGCTGGCGTCTTGTCGGCACCGACCTTGAACATCGCGAACTGGTTCGACAAGAACGACACGCTGCCCTGCGTGCCAGGCACCGGGAAGCAGAGGTAGTCGACGCCAGGCTGCTTCTTGGCGTTGGAGAACTCGCCCTTGGCCCAATCGCCCATGATCTGGAAGCCAGCTTTGCCGCTGATGACCATGCCGGAGGCGACGTTCCAGTCACGGCCCGAGAAGTCCTTGTCGACCAGTTTGCGAATTTGCGACATGCGCTGGAACACCTTCGTCATCGTTGGCGAGCCGAGCGACTTGCTGTCGAGCTCGACAAAGGCCTTGCGATAGAAGTCTGCACCGCCCGTGGCGAGCACAACGCTGTCGAACACGGTGGCTTCTTGCCATGGCTGGCCGCCGTGGGCGATGGCGATGTAGCCCGCCTTCTGCACCTTTTCGGCGGCAGCGATGAAGTCGTCCCAGGTCTTGAGTTCGCCGGTGACGCCCGACTTGTTCAAAACTTCCTTGTTGGCCCAAACCCAGTTGATCGAGTGGATGGCGAGCGGCGCAGCAATCCACTTGCCTTCGTACTTGGTGAAGCGCTGCACGGCGGGAGGCACAACGCGGTCCCAGCCTTCTTTCTCGGCGAGCGGGTTCAAGTCGGCAAGCACGCCTTGCTTGGCCCAGTCGGTCAAGTCAAAGCCCATCAGCAAAACTGCCGAAGGCGGATTGCCTGAAGTGACGCGGGCGCGCACTGCAGTCATTGCGGCTTCCCCACCGCCACCGGCCACGGGCATGTCGTTCCATTTGATGCCCTGCTTGTCGAGATTGGATTTCAAGACGTTCAACGCGGCAGCTTCGCCGCCGGAAGTCCAAAAGTGCAGGACTTCGACGTTCTGCTGAGCAGCGGCCGTCAGGGTGAATGCGGACAGAACAACCGACCCAAGGATATTTTTCTTCAAGGAATGTCTCCGGTGTTGTGGGGAAGCGTACCTCACTGCGGAACGTACCAATCGGTACGCGCGCCGAGGTGCATATGCAGGGTCTTGGTTTCGGTGTAGTCCTCCGTCGCCAAGCGCCCCAGTTCGCGGCCAATGCCGCTTTCACGGTAGCCCCCGAACGGAAGTTCGGCGTGGCCTTCGAGAAACGTGTTGATCCACACCGTGCCAGCGCGGATGCGGCGTGCCGCTTCCATGCAGGTGGTGAAATCACGGCTCCAAACGGCAGCCGAGAGACCGTAAAGCGTGTCATTGGCGATGGCCACAGCCTCGCTCAGATCTTTGAAGGTCAGCACGGCCAGCACGGGGCCGAACACTTCTTCGCGGGCAATGGCCATGTCGCGCGTGACGCCGGTGACGACGGTCGGCTCGACATACATGCCAGGCCGATCCACGCGCGAGCCGCCGAGGGCGATCGTGGCGCCAGCTGCGCGCGCCTCTTCGATGTGGGCCAGGATGGTCTCGAGCTGCTTGGTGGTCGTGATGGCGCCAACTTGGGTGCCCGGCACCAGCGGATCACCGACGACGACTTTCTTCGAACGCTCGATGACCGCAGCTGCGAACTTGGTTGCAATCGACTCTTGCACCAACACGCGGCTGCCGCTGTTGCAGCACTGGCCAGCGTTGAAATAGATGCCGTACACAGCGGCATCGACAGCGGCGTCCCAGTCGCAATCGGCGAACACGATTTGCGGGTTCTTGCCACCGAGTTCCATCGACACCTTTTTCAGTGTCTGCGCCGACTTGGCCACGGCTTGCTTGCCGATGGCCGTGGAGCCAGTGAACGATAACATGTCGACGTCAGGGTGCGTGACCAGCACGTCGCCGACGACGCTGCCACGGCCGACGATGATGTTCACGACGCCAGCCGGTACGCCTGCGGCGACGAGGATTTCACCAAGCATCACGGTCGTGCCGGAGGTCACTTCGGCCGGCTTGACGACAGTCGTGCAGCCAGCTGCGAGTGCAAACGGCAGCTTCTGGCTGACGATCAGCAGCGGGAAGTTCCAAGGCGTGATGATGCTGACCACACCGACCGGGTCGCGCAGCACTACGCCGAGCGTGGCTTCGCCGAGGGTGTTGTAGCTGTCGCCATGCAGATTGCGCGCGAGCGTGGCAGCGTAGTGCCAGAGATCGGCGGCGCCTTGAACTTCGCCCAGCGCCTGTGCGACGGGCTTGCCGTTTTCGAGGGCTTCCATGGTCGCGAGTTCGTGTTGTCGAGCCAAGATGCCTTCGGCCACGTTGCGCAGGATGCGAGCGCGGTCGGCGCCCTTCATGCGCGGCCACGGGCCGTCATCGAAGGCGCGGCGAGCGGCTGCGATGGCGCGCTCGGCGTCGGGGACGCCAGCCAATGCGTAGACAGCGACGACTTGGTCGTGCGCTGGCGAACGGCGCTCCATGGTGCCGCCGTCTGCGGCGTCTTGCCAGGTGCCATCGATCAAGAGCTTGCCGCGGTACGGCGCCTTGGCCAGAACTTCGGTAGGGGTGAGCGTGGTGGTCATGATGGAATCAATCTCGGTTTTGTTGTGAATGTCAGTGGCCGACAAAGTTGGGAGCGCGCTTCTCACGGAAGCTGCGCACGCCTTCTGCGCCGTCGTCGGTGGTTGCCGCGAGCGCGCCAGCCATGGCTTCGAGCGTGGCGGCAACGTCTTCGCCGGCTGCGGCATTGACCAGTTGCTTGGTCAGCTGCAATGAAACCGGTGCTTTGGTGGCCATGTCTTTGGCCAGCGCCATGGCGCGCTCTTGCAAGCTTGCGAGCGGCTCGACTTCGTGAACGAGCCCGGTGGCTGAGGCGCGCTCTGCCGAAATGCGCATGCCGCTCAAGGCCAAGTACTTGGCGTGGCTGGCACCCACGAGGCTGACGAGCCGCTGCGATCCCGACCAGCCGGGGCAAGTACCGATCGACGCTTCGGGCAGCGCGAATTGCGCGTGCGTGGCGGCAATGCGGATGTCAGCAGTGATTGCCAATTCGAGACCGCCACCGAATGCGTGGCCATTGACCGCCGCAATGACCGGCTGGCGCAGTCGCGCCCATTGGTCGAACACTTGATGGCCGCGGCGAACCCACCGGCGCCACATGTCAAGTGGCTGCAATGCAGCCCATTCGTTGATGTCAGCTCCAACGCAGAACGCCTTCTCGCCAGCGCCGGTTAACACGACCACGCGCACCTCGGTGTCGGCATCCAGCGATCGGGCCGCAACCTCGAGCTCATCGAGCATCGATGGCGTGAGTGAATTGAGTTTGGCGGCGCGCGAGAGCGTGACGACTGCGACTGAGCCGACGCGCTCGCAATGAACCATCGACTCAGCCACGGCGCGACTCCTCGGCCTTGAGCTTCAGGCCAAACGGCTGCTCGCGGAACAGGGCGGCATCCATCGTCCGCAAATCAGTGGCAACGCGAAGTGGCACCTCGGATTGATCGAGTACATCGCGTTGGAGATCGATGCCCGGAGCGATTTCTTTCACGACGAGCGCGTCACCTTCGAGGTCGATCACGCAGCGCTCGGTGACGTAGGTGACGCGTTGACCACGTTGGCGACCAATCACGCCGCTGAAGGTGATGTGCTCGGCGTTCTTTACGAACTTGCGCGTCTTGCCTTCTTTGACGATGGTGAGGCGACCGTCGCCCACTTGAAGCTGCGCGCCGGCGGTGAAGAAGCCCGCGAACACGATGCGCTTGGCATGGGCCGTGATGTCAACGAAGCCGCCGCAGCCTGCGGTGAGGTAAGGCTTGGCACCAAGCTTCGAGACGTTGACGCTGCCGTTGCCATCGACCTGCAGGAAAGACAGGAAAGTCACGTCGAATCCGCCACCCTGGAAGTAGGTGAACTGGTTCGGCGAGGACACGATCGCATCAGCGTTTGAAGCGCAACCAAACGCGAAGCCGAGGAGCGGCATGCCGCCCACGGCGCCCTGCTCGATCGCCCAAGTGACTTCGCCGTGCAAGCCCTCTTCGAGCAGGATGCGCGGCACGTTGGCCGAGATGCCGAAGCCGAGATTGGCAGCCTGGCCGTGAGCAACTTCCATCGCCGAGCGGCGCGCGATGACTTTCTCAGGGCCCCACTCCTGCGCGGCGAAGGTGGACAGCGGCTGCATGATCTCGCCGCTGATGGCCGGGTCATAAACCGTTTGCGTCGTTTGCCATTGATCCGGGTCGACGACGATGTAGTCGACCAGATTGCAAGGCACGCTCACATCGTGCGGGCGCAGGCTGCCGTACTTGACGACGCGCTTGACCTGCGCAATCACGATGCCGCCGCTGTTGCGTGCCGCAAGCGCTTGGTCCATGCCGCCGAGCAAAGCACCTTCGTGTTCGTAGGTGAGGTTGCCGCGTTCGTCTGCGGTGGTGGCGCGGATGATTGCGACGTTTGGCACCACGGCCGGGAAGTAAAGCCAGTCCTGACCGTCGAAATGCTCTTTGCGCACGACGGGGCGTTTGGCAGCTGCGTCGTTCATCGCGCAGCCTTGGAGGTCGGGATCGACGAAGGTGCCGATGCCGACCTTGGTCAGCACGCCCGGGCGACGAGCCGCGGCGTCGCGGTGCATGTCGAACAAGATGCCGCTCGGGATGTTGTAGGCCTCGATCTGGTTGTCGACCACCATGCGCCAAATGGCGGGCATGGGCAGCGACGACGGGCCGCTCGGGTAAGAGCCCGCCAGGATGCGCGACAACAAACCAGGCTTGGCGATGTGATCGATGCCTTTGATGCCGTACATGTCGCCAGCAGCAATCGGGTTCAGCGTGGTCAGGTTGCGGGGCGCGCCTTCGCGATCAAAGCGCTCGCCGATGGCGGCCAAGACTTTGTCAGGGCAACCAAGGCCGCTGGACGAACTGATGCTGACCACGTCGCCATCACGAATGAGTGCCGCAGCCTGTGCGGGTGTTATGACCTTCTTCATGACTTGCTCCTCAGGCCCAAGGGTTGGCGACACGAGCCAGCGCACCGCGGCGGCAGGCCTCGACAACTGCCAATGCAGCGGCGAGTGAACGCACGCCGTCTTCGGCGGTCGCAGCCGGTGCGCCCTCGCCCCGAACTGCTGCGCAGAAGCTCGCGACGCCACGCTGATACAGGCTCTCGTGTTCGACCGCCACGTTTTCTTCGCCAGCGGCAGTGCGCAGCACGAGCTCACCCACCGGCTGTTGAGTCATCACATTGCGACCGATGATCGAACCTTGCTCGCCGTGGATCTCGATGCCAGTTCCGGCATGCTTCACGGTGAAGGCATCGTGCAACTGGGCGAGCACGCCGTTGTCGAAACGCAGTACAGCCATCACGCCGTCTTCGAGGCCTTCGCGGGCCATGGCGGCGGTTTGGGTCATGCCGACGGCTTCGACCGGCTCGGCATCGAGGATGAAGCGCAGGGTGTCGGCATCATGGACGGTGATGTCGAGAATCACGCCACCACCGGCTTGCGGCTTGTCGATGCGCCAGCCCTGCAAGTGCGGCGGCAAATGGACCGCGTGGAAGACACGTGCGAAGAGCGGCTTGCCGATCGCGCCTTGGCGGATCAGGTCACGGATCTTGCGGTGGGTTGCGGCATTGCGAAGGTGGTGGTTCGTGGCCATGACGACGCCGGCTTCGCGGCAGGCCTTGACCATGGCCATGGCGTCATCCAGTGTGAGCGCCAAAGGCTTTTCGCACAGCACATGTTTGCCGGCAGCTGCGGCGGCCAAAACTTGGTCGCGGTGGAGCTCGTTGGTCGTGCTGATGTAGACGGCATCAATGGCAGGGTTGGCCAACAGCGCGGCGACCGAGTCGTATGCGGCAGGAATGCCTTGGCGCTGCGCGTATTCCTTGCCGCGCTCCAGGCTGGCGCTGACAACGCCTTGAACGGCATGCCCTGCTTGCGCGCGGATGGCGCTGATCATGTGCTCAGCGGCGATGGTGCTGGCGCCAATCAGGCCCCACCCGAAAATTCCGTCTTGACTCATTGGATGTGTCTCGCGCTAGACTGGCGTTGGAACGATTCAATGAATTATTGGATCGTTCCAAAAATTTTGCAAGCCAGATGTCCAGAACCTAGGGAAACCCCTGGCTTTACTGCCCACTCTGAACATGTCGCTCCTGGCATCGACAAACTTACAGTTGCCCGAAACATGTTGATTCTGACCTGGGATTTGAGCGACCTCTTTGCAAACGCTATCGGCGCTCAGCTGCGCGAGGCGGAGTCGCATCACGCTTTCGCGGCTGCATTCACGCCTCCCTAGTCCGCAAGTTGTAGCTCGGTGTGCAGCGCCGTACGATGGCTTTCGCTGAACAGGCCAACGCGCCTGCACCCCAGCGAAGATTGGAACTTGCATGACGCTCTTTGCCAGCCCTCATTTCGCGCCGCCCACCGCGCAGGCCTTTCGCGGCGAGGTAGCTCAGGCCCCGGCCCATCGCAAGCTGTTGCTGGTCGATGACCACGAGCTGGTGCGATTCGGCATTCGCGCATTGCACACCGAAGTGGCTGGCGTGCCGATCGAGTGGGTTGAAGCCGGCTCGCTGCAAGAGGCGATCGACCTCTACCAGCAAGAAGGCGATGTCGACGCCGTGCTGCTCGACCTGAACTTGCCCGACTGCAAAGGCTTGCAAGGCCTGCGCCGCTTTCTGCAGGCGCACCCGGAAGCGCGCATCGCCGTGTTCAGCGCCACGCAAGACGAGTTTGTGGTGCGTCAGGCGCGCGCGCTTGGCGCGGCGGGCTATGTCGGCAAAGGCACGATGCTCACGCAGCTGCGCGAGACGCTCTCCACGCTGCTTTGGCCCGCTGACGCGCGAGCACATGGCCCTGCCGTGGGCGCCTTGTTCCCACGCTTTCCGTCATCGGCCATGTTCGACCGGGTGGCCGAACTCGGCCCGCGGCACCTCGAAATCTTGGAGCTGGTGCTCTCAGGCTGCGCGAACCAGGAGATCTGCAACGCAACTGGCTTGTCGCTCGGCACAGTGAAGAACTACGTGTCGTCGCTGTTGCTGGCGCTCGATGTGACATCGCGCTCGCACCTGATCAGCCTTTTCCGCTGAGCTGACCTCGAATCGAGCCGATCGGCGGCTCGGCAATCCCAGCGACACGACTTCAAACCCGGCAACGACACCGTGGAGGCGCCAGGCGGTTCCACTTTCGCCGTGTTCTCGCCAACCGCGGAACGCGCCGGCGCGGAGCCTCACGCAGCACGCCGCTCCGAGCGCCGCGCGGTCAGCCGCCGCCTGCACGATGCGGCCACCAGCGCGGTCGCGGCGCAGCAACCGCTGTGGCTGGCCAGTTGCTGTGTTTGCCTCTTCGGCCTGATGGGCTTTGGCCTCGCTGGCGTAGGCTGGTCGAACGAAGGATCTGGGTCTTGGCTGTGGTTCTTTTTGGCGCTCGTTGTTGCCGCGGGCGGCTGGGTCGTCGCGTGGATGCTGTTGCGCCATGCGCCGCTGATCCGCGATTCGCGGCTCGCCCGCCGGTGGATCGCGGCGAGTGCCTTCGCGACCGCCGGCACGTTGGCGCTCGCGCCTTGGAGCTTCTCGATCAGCCCGGCACACATCGCCCCACACACGATCGCCCCCACCATCGCCCTCACCTGCCTCGCCTTGATCGCAGCCTTCACCTTCGCGCCGATCAAGCCGCTGGCCGCGCTGGCGATGGCGTTGCCGCTGTCACCGGCAGTAGAAAACCTCGCCGTCGGTGGGCCGCAAGCGGAGGCGATTGCCGCTGCATGCATCGTCGCCGCGGGCTTGGCCGCGCTGATCGCCGTCATGCAACACCGCCGCTGGGACGCCGATGCGCGAGCTCGCATCGCACAAGCAGACCGCATTCGCGCGCTCGAGGCCGCGCGAGACGCCGCCATCAAAGCCGATCAGGAAAAGAGCCGCTTCCTCGCCATCGCCAGCCACGACCTGCGCCAGCCCGTGCATGCGATCGGCCTCTTTGCCGCCACGCTCGAGAAACGCCTGCAAGGCTCGGCCGAAGAGCCGCTCATTCGCAACCTGAACCGTGCGATCGATGGCCTCGACCGCTCCTTCAACGTGATGCTCGACATCTCGCGCCTCGATGCCGGCGCCATCGAGCCGCGCGTGCAGCACTTCCCGCTGCGCGATTTGTTCCGGCGGCTGCACATGCACTTTGCCGGGCAGGCCGAGCAAAAGGGTTTGGGGCTGCGCTTCTCGCCGGGCGGCAAGTCGATCAGCAGCGATCCGCAACTGCTCGAGCGCGTGCTTGGCAACCTGGTGCAAAACGCGATCAAGTACACCGACGAAGGCGGCATCGTTGTCGTTGCACGGTCGACTGCGGCACACATCAACGTCGAGATCTGGGACACCGGCGTTGGCATTCGCCAAGCCGATTTGCGCAAGGTCTTTGATGAGTTCTATCAAGTCGGCGGCGGCCAGCGCGTGCGTGCACAAGGCCTCGGCATGGGCCTGGCGATCGTCAAGCGGCTGGTGCGCTTGCTCGGGCATGAGCTCACGGTGTCGTCGCGGCCCGGCAAAGGCACGATGTTTCGATTGCGCATCGCGCTCGGCGGCCTGCCCGAGATTCAAGACCTGACCGCCGCGGCCGACACCGTGCCCGCGCCCATCCTGCAAGCGCGCACGGTGCTCGTGCTCGACGATGAAGAGCCCATTCGCGAGGGCCTGCAGATGCTTCTTCAGGAGTGGGGCTATGAGGCCATCGCCGCCGCCTCGATCAATGAGGCCCTGCGCGAAGTGGCCAAGCTCGAAGCCCCGCCCGACTTGATCCTTTCCGACTTGCACTTGGGCGACGGCCCCGACGGCATTGCCGGCATCGAGGCCATCCGCCGCCAATGCGGCTGCGAAGTCACGGCGATGCTTATCACCGGCGACACCTCACACACCGAGATTCGCCGCGCCACCGAAAGCGGCCACCCGGTGCTCTTCAAACCCGTGCAGCCCCGCAAGTTGTATGACGCCCTGCGGGGGCTTGGTTCTTGAAGTGACTTTCGACCACTGCGCAGCGCCCGGCCCGCGCCTAGAGTGAATCGCAAGCCACTTTGCAACCAGCCCAGGCGCCATGCCCGATCTCGACATTGATTCGCTCACCGCACCGCTCGCCAGCGATGGGCCGTGCGGCGCCAACCTCGAATACGACCCGGCGTTCGACGCGATGGAGAAGGCCTCACTGCCCCGCCCTGAAACCCAATACGGCGACAAGATCACGCCGGCTCAGCCGCCCGATTGGCCCGCCGTTCGACAGCACGCGCTCGCACTCGCAGCGCGCACGCGTGATTTGCGCGTGGCCGTGCAGCTGGTGCGTTCGGGCGCACGCGTCGAGGGTTTCGAGAGTGCCGCGCGCGGCCTGCAACTCGTGTGCGGCCTGCTGCAATCGCACTGGGCGCATGTGCATCCCACGCTCGATGCCAGCGACCACAACGACCCCACCGCGCGCGTCAGCGCCTTGGTGCCGCTGGCCCATGCAGAAGGCTTGGCCGACTTGCGCGCAGCCGGCCTCACGCCGGTACGCGGCTCGGTCACTGTGCGCGACATCGAACTCGCCTTCGGCCGAGCCGAGGCCTTGCCCGGCGAATCGGTGCCCACTGAATCGGGCATCACACCGGCCGTGGCTGCGGCAATGGCGCAACGGCCGCAACTCGCCGCAGCGATGACGCATGCGGTCGAGGCCGCGCAAGCCAGTGCCCGGCTGCTCGACGACAAGCTCGGCGCCGGCGTCGGCCCCGACCTCTCGCCGCTCATCAAGCTGCTGCAGGCCGTGGCGCTCGCAGCGCAAGCGGCGCAGGGTCATGCGCTCGCCACATCCGGAGCCACCGGCAACGCAACCGGTAACGCACCAAGTGCGGCGCCCAAGCCCGCTGGCGCCATCGACTCCCGAGAAGACGCCATCCGCACGCTGCAGCGCGTCTCGGAATGGATCGAACGCAATGAGCCGAGCAACCCTGCGCCCTTGCTGATCCAGCGGGCGCAGCGCCTGATGAAGAAGACGAACTTCCTCGACATCATCAAAGACCTGATGCCCGACGGCCTCGGTCAAATTGAAAAGCTCGCCGGCCCTGGCCGCGAGTAACCCCGAGCAGCCTCTCGCCCCAAGGAGCAGCCCATGGCCACCAGCAGTCAAAAGTTCATCGCCCGCAATCGCGCGCCCCGCGTGCAGATCGAGTACGACGTGGAGCTCTACGGCGCCGAGAAAAAAGTGCAGCTCCCCTTCGTGATGGGCGTGCTGTCTGATCTCTCGGGCAAGCCAAGCGAAGCGCTCCCGCCCGTGGCCGACCGCAGCTTTCTGGAGGTCGATGTCGACAACTTCGATGCACGCATGAAATCGATGAAGCCGCGCGTCGCATTCCAAGTGCCGAACACCTTGACGGGCGAAGGGAACATCGCCGTTGACATCACCTTCGAGAGCATGGACGACTTCTCGCCCGCCGCCGTCGCGCGCAAGACCGAAGGCCTGCGGCAACTGCTCGACGCGCGCCAGCAGCTCGCCAACCTCGTCACCTACATGGACGGCAAGACCGGCGCGGAAGAGTTGATCGCCAGCGTCATCAAAGACGAAGCGCTGCTCAAGTCGCTCGCCGCGGCCAAGAAGCCCGCGAACGACGCCGGCTGAGCCGCACGCAAAAGCCCACCTCATCCGAACGCACAGCGGAGATCACCATGGCCGAAGAAACCGTTTCAGCGAGCGCACCTGGTTCAGCGCTGCAAGGCATTGAGTACCAGGGCGGCGAGTTCGCGGCCCTGCTCAACAAGGAATTCAAGCCCAAATCTGACGATGCCAAATCGGCCGTCGAGCAAGCGGTGCTCACGCTTGCACAACAAGCGCTGGCGCAGACCAATCTCGTCAGCAGCGATGTGCTGATGTCGATCGAAGCCATGATCGCCGAGCTCGACCGCAAGCTCTCAGACGAGGTGAATCAAATCCTCCATCACCCGGATTTTCAGAAGCTGGAGAGCGCGTGGCGCGGCCTGCACTACCTCGTCAACAACACCGAAACCGACGAGATGCTGAAGATCCGCGTGATGAACATCTCCAAGCTCGATCTCGGCAAAACGCTGAAGAAGTTCAAGGGCACGGCTTGGGACCAGAGCCCGCTGTTCAAGAAGGTCTACGAAGAAGAATTCGGCCAGTTCGGTGGCGAGCCTTTCGGCTGCTTGGTGGGCGACTACTACTTCGACCACAGCCCGCCCGATGTGGAACTGCTCGGCGAGATGAGCAAGGTGGCCGCCGGTGCGCTCACGCCCTTCATCGCCGCAGCCGGCCCCACGCTGATGCAGATGAGCTCATGGCAAGAGCTCGCCAACCCGCGAGACCTGACGAAGATTTTCACGACGCCCGAGTACGCCTCATGGCGGTCGCTCCGCGAGTCAGAAGACGCGCGCTACATCGGCCTGGCGATGCCGCGCTTTCTCGCTCGCCTCCCCTACGGCGCCAAGACCAGCCCGGTCGAAGATTTCAACTTCGAAGAAGAAACCGCAGGCGGCGATCACTCGGCTTATTCATGGGCCAACTCGGCCTATGCGATGGCCGTCAACATCAACCGCTCGTTCAAGATGTGGGGCTGGTGCACGCGCATCCGCGGCGTTGAATCGGGCGGTGCCGTTGAAGGCTTACCCACACACACCTTCCCGACCGATGAAGGCGGCGTGGCCATGAAGTGCCCGACCGAAATCGCCATCAGCGATCGCCGCGAAGCCGAGCTCGCGAAGAACGGCTTCATGCCGCTCCTGCACCGCAAGAACTCCGACTTCGCCGCCTTCATTGGCGCGCAGTCGCTGCAAAAGCCGTTCGAGTACGACGACCCGGATGCCACCGCGAACGCGAATCTCTCGGCGCGCCTGCCCTACCTCTTCGCGTGCAACCGCTTCGGCCACTACCTGAAGTGCATCGCGCGCGACAAAGTCGGCTCGTTCAAAGAGCGTGCAGATATGTCTCGCTGGTTGAACAAATGGATCATGAATTACGTTGACGGCGACCCGGCCAACTCGTCAGAAGAGGTCAAGTCACGCAAGCCCTTGGCGGCGGCTGAAGTGGTGGTCGAAGAGGTGGCCGGCAACCCTGGCTACTACACCTCGAAGTTCTTCTTGCGGCCGCATTACCAACTCGAAGGTTTGACGGTCTCACTGCGGCTGGTCTCCACGCTGCCTTCGCAAAAGGTGGCGTGACAGCCTGTACCCACTGCCCGCCGCGGGCGGACAAGGCCGGAGCTCAGCGCGTCGTGCGTGCTCTTGCCCCCCCCTGCATTTCAACGACGCACTCACCCCTGACCGGAGCAAAGCATCATGGCAAAAGTGGACTACTTCCTGAAGATCGACAGCGTGGATGGCGAGTCAACTGACGACAAACACAAAGGCGAAATCGAACTCGAATCGTGGAGCGTGGGCGGCACCAACTCGGGCTCGTTTTCCAGCGGCGGTGGCGGCGGCAGCGGCAAAGTCTCGCTGCAAGATTTCAACATCGTCAAGAAGACCGACAAAGCCTCCGCCAAGCTGCTGGCTGCATGCTGCACTGGCGAGCACTTGAAGACGGCCACGCTCGTCTGCCGCAAAGCCGGTGGTGACCAACAAGAGTTCTTGACGATCATCCTCTCGCCGATTCTTGTGAGCAGCTACCAAAGCGGCGGCTCGCAAGGCTCCGACATCATCCCGATGGAGCAGATCTCGCTCAACTTCGGGAAGATCGAATACAAATACAAAGAGCAAAAGCCCGATGGCTCACTCGGCGGCGAAGTGATCGGCGGCTGGGACGTGACCACCAACAAAAAGGTCTGAACGACCGACTCATCCGATCGACAGCCAAGAGCTGCAAGTCATGGCGCTCGACTCTGCCTCTGACGTCTTCTTGAGCGTGCAAACCAAGCGCGCCGGGAAGATCAAAGGCGAGGCCACGACCGATGGCCACGAAGACGAGATCAGCCTCGTCAGCTGGGCCTGGGGTGTGAAGGCCAACACCGCCATCGGCTCGACCGAGGCAACCGCTCGGCGCGTCTACCGGCCGCTGGTGATTTGCAAAGGCATCGACTCGGCCTCCACCGCGTTGATGAGCGCGCTCGTCACCAACGACGAAGTGCGCGAAGCCAAGCTCACGATGCGCAAGGCCGGCGGCTCGGCGCTCGACTATTTCAAGATGACGCTGAGCGGCGCGCGTGTGATTGCCGTCGATCTCGACATCGATGCCCGCGGCATGCCCATCGAGCGCATCGAGATCGCATTCACCACGATCGACATCGAGTACGAGCGGCAATCCGAGAGCGGCATCAGCGCAGGCGCCTACTCGTTCAGCGACGAAGTTCTGCCCGCCTGACGCCATGGCCACGATCACGATGAGCGCTGAAGCCCTGGTCGCAGCCGGTGACTCGGCCGCCGCGCTGGCCATGCTGCAGCAGCTGGTGCGGCAACGCGCGTCGGATGTGAAGTGGCGCGTGTTTTTGGTCCAGCCAGACACCTCGCCAGGCTGAGCCCACCATGCTGCACGGCGACGTTCGCAATCGACTGCAACCGGCCTTGCTCGACCGCCTGGCTGACGATGATCGCCACGCAGAGCGCGAGATCGATGAGCAGCGCGTGATGTCGAAAGCGCAGCTGCGCCAAGCGGTGCTGCGCGACCTCGGCGCGCTCTTCAACGCAGTGCAACCCTTGAGTGCTGCGGCCGCCCGCGCCTACCCGGCGCTGGTAGGCAGCGTGCTGAACTACGGCTTGCCAGCGCTCTCAGGCCAACTCGCCTCCAAGCTCGATGTGAGCGTGCTCGAACGCGCCATTCGCGACGCCATCGTCCGCTTCGAGCCACGCATCTTGCCGGGCACCTTGCAGATTCGCGCGCTGGAGGCGGGCAGCGTGCTCGACACCCACAACGTCATCGAATTCGAGATCCGCGGTCACCTGTGGGCGCAGCCCGTGCCGCTTGAGATTTTGTTGCGCACGCAGCTTGACCTGGAGGCGGGGCAGGTGGAGGTGCGGGATGCGGGTGCCTCCTCAAAGCTGCGCTGAATATTCATCTCCTGAAAGAGAGGTTACCTATGCGTGTCAGTAGCACCGTCCTCGCGTACGTCAGGCCAGCCGACCTGACCTACAACATTGCCTCGGGCTTGCTTCAAGGGCGTGTCGGAGACACGTCAATCTCGGCCTCCGCAGGATCGGGCGGGCGAGCGGGAAGCAAGACCGCTGGTGCGCTGAACTGGTGGCTTGCCAACAACCCTTTTGCAACTGCCGTTAAGTTGGCCAAAGACAAGTCGAATCCCGGTGGACCACTCCCGCTGGGAAAGTATCGGATCGCGCCTCACGAGAAGCGCGCAGACATGCTGCGACTTGCACCATTCGATGCAGCTCAGATGCACGGTAGAACCGGCATGCTGATCCACGGTCGCGGACCTCGCGGCAGCGACGGGTGCATCGTGCCGACGGATTTCGCCGTGGTGCGGTTGCTGTGCTCGCTGGTGAAGTCCCGCCGAGAGCGCGGCGAGCCCGATCTCGTGCTGCAAGTCATTGCGTTCGGTCAAGATCTCGACCGCCAGAACCGAACAGCCTGACTCACGAGGGCACCCGATGGACCCTCGCCTCCTTCGCCTCTACAGCGACGAACTCACCCACCTCCGCGAGGTGGGCGGTGAGTTCGCGCAGGAGTTCCCGAAGATCGCGGCGCGGCTGGGCATGGAGGGCATGGAGGTCACTGACCCCTACGTTGAGCGCTTGCTCGAAGGCTTTGCCTTTCTCTCTGCGCGCGTGCAATTGAAGCTTGAAGCCGAGCAGCCGCGGCTCATCGCGCATCTGCTGGAGGCAACCTACCCGAACTTTCTCGCGCCGATGCCGTCGATGATGATTGCGCGGCTCGGCGTTGATCCGGCCGACCCCAACCTCGCGCGCGGCTTTGCCGTGCCGCGCGGCAGCCCGCTCACCTCGGAGCTTGCGCGCGGGCAGGACACGCGGTGCGAGTTCCGCACCGCGCATGCGGTGACGCTCTGGCCCATCGAGCTCGCAAGGGCGCAGTACTTCAGCTACGCGGCCGACTTGCCGCTCGCTCAATTGCCACAAGCGCAGGGCACACAAGGCGGCCTGCGAATTCGCCTGCGCACAGGCGGCGGGTTGCGCTTCGACCAACTCGGGCTCGACCGCCTGCCGATCTACCTGAGCGCACCCGATGACGTGGC
>JAYWGR010000008.1:0-36312 GCA_043778145.1 Rhizobacter sp. | reverse complement strand
ATTTCGAGCTACCCGCATCCGAAGTTGATGCCCGAGTTCTGGCAGTTCCCGACGGTCTCGATGGGCCTTGGGCCCCTCATGGCGATCTACCAAGCGCGCTTTCTGAAGTACCTGCATGCCCGCGGCATTGCCAACACCGAGAACCGCAAGGTCTGGGTGTTCTGCGGCGACGGCGAGATGGACGAGCCCGAGTCGCTCGGCGCCATCGGCCTGGCTGCGCGCGAGAAGCTCGACAACCTCATCTTCGTCGTCAACTGCAACCTGCAGCGCCTTGACGGCCCGGTGCGCGGCAACGGCAAGATCATTCAAGAGCTCGAAGGCGAGTTCCGTGGCTCGGGCTGGAATGTGATCAAGCTGCTCTGGGGCAGCTACTGGGACCCATTGCTTGCGCGCGACAAGGAAGAGATCTTGCGCAAGGTGATGATGGACACGGTCGACGGCGACTTCCAGGCCTTCAAGGCCAACGACGGCGCTTTCGTTCGCAAGCACTTCTTCGGCAAGCACCCGAAGCTGCTGGAGATGGTCGCCAAGATGAGCGACGACGACATCTGGCGCCTGAACCGCGGCGGCCATGATCCGCAGAAGGTCTATGCAGCGTTCCACCGCGCGGTCAACCACAAGGGCCAGCCAACGGTTCTGCTGATCAAGACCGTCAAGGGCTTCGGCATGGGCAAGAGTGGCGAGGGCAAGAACACCGCGCACCAGACCAAGAAGCTCGTCGATGAAGACGTGAAGATCTTCCGCGACCGCTTCAACATCCCGATCTCGGATGACAAGCTGGCCGACATTCCCTTCTTGAAGCCGGCCGATGACACGCCGGAGATGAAGTACCTGCACGAGCGCCGCAAAGCGCTCGGTGGCTACCTGCCGCATCGCCGCGTGAAGGCCGACGAAAAGCTCGTCGTGCCGCCACTCGACACCTTCAAAGCCGTGCTCGACCCGACCGCCGAAGGCCGCGAGATCTCGACCACGCAAGCCTTCGTTCGCTTCCTGACGCAGCTCTTGCGCGACAAAGACCTCGGCCCGCGCTCGGTGCCGATCTTGGTCGACGAAGCGCGCACCTTCGGCATGGAAGGCCTCTTCCGCCAGATCGGCATCTACAACCCCGCAGGCCAGAACTACACGCCGGTCGACAAAGACCAGGTCATGTACTACCGCGAAGACAAAGCCGGGCAAGTGCTGCAAGAAGGCATCAACGAACCTGGTGGGATGAGCAGCTGGATTGCGGCTGCCACGAGCTACAGCACCAACAACCGCATCATGGTGCCGTTCTACGTGTACTACTCGATGTTTGGCTTTCAGCGCATTGGCGATCTGGCCTGGGCGGCTGGTGACATGCAAGCCCGCGGCTTCCTGCTCGGCGGCACCTCGGGCCGCACGACCTTGAACGGCGAAGGTCTGCAGCACGAAGATGGCCACAGCCACATCCTGGCCGGCACCATTCCAAACTGCATCAGCTACGACCCGACCTTCGCGCACGAGGTGGGCGTGATCCTCCATCACGGTTTGAAGCGGATGGTCGAAGACCAAGACAACGTCTACTTCTACCTGACCTTGCTGAACGAAAACTATGCGATGCCGGGCCTCAAGACCGGCACCGAGGAAGAGATCATCAAGGGCATGTATTTGCTCGAAGAGGGCGCGAAGAAAACCCCTCGCGTCAACCTGCTCGGCTCCGGCACGATCCTGCGCGAAAGCCAGGCAGCGAAGAAGCTGCTTGAGGCCGATTGGGGCGTGGCAGCCAATGTCTGGAGCTGCCCAAGCTTCAACCAACTCGGGCGCGATGGCCAAGATGTGGAGCGCTGGAACCTGCTGCACCCCACCGACAAGCCGCGCGTTGCCTTCGTGACACAGCAGCTCGAGAAGCACGCCGGCCCGGTGATTGCCTCGACCGACTACATGAAGAACTACGCCGAGCAGATTCGCGCCTACATCCCGAAGGGCCGCACCTACAAAGTGCTTGGAACCGACGGCTTCGGCCGCAGCGACTTCCGCACCAAGCTGCGCGAGCACTTCGAGATCAACCGCCACTACATCGTCGTCGCGGCATTGAAGGCACTCGCCGATGAGGGCTCGCTGCCCGCATCGAAAGTGGCCGAGGCGCTGACGAAGTACGCGATCAACGTCGACAAGATCAATCCGCTGTACGCGTGAGCGCCTGAGCGCCTGAGCGTCAAACAGCACTGGAGACAAACAACATGGCACTGGTGGAAATCAAAGTCCCGGACATCGGCGACTTCGCGGAAGTGGAGGTCATCGAACTCCTGGTCAAGCCCGGCGACACAGTCAAAGCCGAGCAGTCGTTGATCACTGTCGAGAGCGATAAGGCGTCGATGGAGATCCCGTCGTCGCACGCTGGCGTGGTCAAAGAGCTGCGGATCAAGATCGGCGACAAGGTCGCAGAAGGCTCGCTGTTGTTGATGCTCGAAACCGAGGGCGCTGATGCGCCGGCCGCAGCGCCCGTGGCTGCTGCGGCACCTGCGCCGGCACCCGTTGCGGCGCCTGCTGCTGCAGCGCCCGCCGCGGCCGCAGTTCAAAGCGCCGGTGGTCTCATCGACGTGCTCGTGCCTGACATCGGCGATTTCGATGAAGTCGCTGTGATCGAAGTGATGGTCAAGGTGGGCGACACCATCAAGGTCGAGCAGAGCTTGATCACCGTCGAGAGTGACAAGGCCTCGATGGAGATCCCTTCGTCGCATGCCGGCGTGGTGAAAGAAGTTTTGGTCAAGGTGGGCGACAAGGTCGCCAAGGGCAGCAAGGTCGCGGTGATCGAAGCCTCAGGCGGCACAGCCAACGCCACTGCCGCCGCAGCATCAGCAGCCGCTCCAGCGGCCACGAGCACACCGGCTCCGGCGCCCGCGCCAACGCCAACGCCAACGCCAACGCCCGCGCCCGCGCCCGCGCCCGCGCCCGCGACCGCGACCGACAAGCCAGTGCCCACCGCATCGTTGCCCGCCCATCAGCCGACCGCGCCCACCGGCGTGTTGCCACACGCCTCGCCGACGATCCGCAAAATCGCCCGCGAACTCGGTGTGCCGTTGGAAGAAGTCAAAGGCTCCGGGCCCAAAGGCCGCATCACCCAAGTCGACGTTCAATCCTTCGTCAAGGGCGTGATGAGCGGCAGCCAGCAAACCAAGGCGCAGGCCGCGAAAGCGCCGGCCGCTGCGGCAGCTGGCGGCGGCATTCCGGGCTTGCTCGCCTGGCCGCAAGTCGACTTCACGAAGTTCGGCACGGTCGAGCGCAAGGACATGTCGCGGATCAAGAAGATCAGCGGCGCCAACCTGCATCGCAACTGGGTGATGATCCCGCACGTCACGAACCATGACGACGCTGACATCACCGAGCTCGAAGCCTTCCGCGTGCTGACGAACAAGGAAAACGAAAAGGCGGGCATCAAGGTCACGATGCTTGCGTTCTTGATCAAGGCATCGGTCGCGGCGCTCAAGAAGTTCCCGGAGTTCAATGCCTCGATCGACGGCGATCAGATCGTCTTCAAGAAGTACTTTCACATCGGCTTTGCGGCCGATACGCCGAACGGCTTGATGGTCCCGGTGATCAAAGATGCTGACAAGAAGGGCATCTTCCAGATCTCGACCGAGATGGGCGAGCTCGCCAAGAAAGCGCGCGACGGCAAGCTGAGCCCGGCCGAGATGAGTGGCGGCTGCTTCTCAATCTCGTCACTCGGCGGCATTGGCGGGCGCTACTTCACGCCGATCATCAATGCGCCCGAAGTCGCAATCATGGGCGTGTGCAAAAGCGCCACCGAGCCGCGCTGGGACGGCAAGCAGTTCGCCCCGCGCCTGATCCTGCCGCTCAGCTTGAGCTGGGATCACCGCGTGATCGATGGCGCCGCTGCGGCGCGGTTCAACGCGTACTTCGGCCAGATCCTGGCCGACTTCCGCCGCGTGATGCTTTGACCCGGAGACACGGATGGCACTGATAGACATCAAAGTTCCCGACATCGGCGACTTCAAAGACGTGGCGGTCATCGAGCTGCTCGTCAAGCCCGGTGATTCGGTGAAGGCCGAGCAATCGTTGATCACGGTGGAGAGCGACAAAGCATCGATGGAGATTCCATCGTCGCATGCGGGCGTCGTCAAGACTGTGCTGATCAAGGTGGGCGACACGGTCAACGAAGGGACGGTGTTGTTGTCGCTGGAAGTGGAGGGCGCTGCGGCGTCACCTGCACCCCAACCCGCTCCCGCTGCGCCCGCTGCTGCTACCGCGGCAGAGGCTGCCAAGCCCGTCGCGGCACAGGCTTCTGCGCCTGTCGCATCGACCTACGCTGGCGGCGCCGACATTGAATGCGACCTCCTCGTCCTCGGCTCCGGCCCCGGCGGCTACTCAGGCGCCTTCCGTGCGGCCGACCTCGGCATGAAGGTCGTGCTCGTCGAGCGCTTCGCAACGCTCGGCGGCGTCTGCCTCAACGTGGGTTGCATTCCGTCTAAGGCATTGCTGCACGTGGCCGCGGTGATGGATGAAGTCAAGCACTTCGAATCGATGGGTGTGACGTTCGCGCCGCCAACGGTCGATCTCGCCAAGTTGCGCACCCACAAAGAAAAGGTCATCGGCAAGTTGACCGGCGGCCTGGCCGCGATGGCCAAGATGCGCAAGGTGACCGTGGTTCAAGGCACCGGCGAATTCGTCGACCCGTTCCACCTCAGCGTCGCGTTGGCGGCGGGTGGCACGCAAACCATCAAGTTCAAGCAAGCGATCATTGCCGCAGGTTCGGAAGCGGTGAAGCTGCCGTTCTTCCCGAAGGACGATCCGCGCATCGTGACCAGCACCGGCGCGTTGGAGTTGCGCCAGAACCCGAAGCGCATGCTGATCGTCGGCGGCGGCATCATCGGCTTGGAGATGGGCACGGTTTACTCAACGCTCGGTGCCCGGCTCGATGTGGTTGAGATGCTCGATGGCCTGATGCAAGGCGCCGACCGCGACCTCGTCAAGGTCTGGCAGAAGATGAACGCGCCGCGCTTTGACAACATCATGCTCAAGACCAAGACCGTTGGCGCCGAAGCCACGGCCGACGGCATCTTGGTCAAGTTCGAGGGCGAGGGCAAGCTCACCGAGCAGGTCTATGACCTCGTGCTGCAAGCCGTGGGCCGCGTGCCCAACGGCAAGCGCATTGGTGCCGAGAAAGCCGGCGTGATCGTCAGCGACCGTGGCTTCATCCCGGTTGACATTCAAATGCGGACCAACGTGCCGCACATCTTCGCGATTGGCGACATCGTCGGCCAGCCGATGCTGGCTCACAAGGCGGTGCATGAGTCGCATGTGGCGGCTGAAGTGGCGGCCGGCGACAGCAAAGCAGCCTTCGATGCCCGCGTGATTCCGAGCGTGGCCTACACCGACCCCGAGGTCGCGTGGGTCGGCGTCACCGAAGACGACGCCAAGGCCCGCGGCCTCAAGGTCAAGAAGGGCTTGTTCCCGTGGTCGGCCTCTGGCCGCGCCATCGCCAATGGGCGCGATGAAGGCTTCACCAAACTGCTATTCGATGAAGCCACGCACCAAATCGTGGGCGGAGGCATGGTCGGCACGCACGCTGGCGACATGATCGGCGAGCTGGCGTTGGCGATCGAGATGGGCGCGGATGCCTTCGACATCGGCAAGACCATCCACCCGCACCCAACGCTCGGCGAAACCATTGGCCTGGCGGCCGAAGCCTTCGAAGGCGCTTGCACCGACCTGCCTCCGGTCAAGCGCTGAGCGCGGCGCTGCTCTGATGGCGGCAGCGCATCACGCGCTCGCCGCCACAAGCTGATGGTTCAACCCGCGGTGTTTAGCTTGAAAAGTGCCACGGCTTGCACGAGCTGCTGCGCTTGGCCTTTCAAGCTCTCGGCGGCAGCGGCGCTTTCTTCCACGAGGGCCGCGTTCTGCTGGGTCACCTGATCCATCTGGCTGACCGCGTCGCCCACTTGTTGAATGCCCGAGCTTTGCTCCGAACTGGCCGAGCTGATTTCGGCCACGATGTCGCTCACGCGCTGAATCGAGCCGACGATGTCGCCCATGGTTTTGCCGGCATGACCGACGAGCACTGTGCCTTGCTCGACCTGCTCCACGCTGCGACCGATCAGTGCCTTGATTTCTTTGGCCGCTTCGGCACTGCGCTGCGCCAAGCTGCGGACTTCTGCGGCCACCACCGCAAAGCCTCGACCCTGCTCGCCGGCACGAGCGGCTTCAACGGCTGCATTCAGCGCCAAGATATTCGTTTGAAACGCGATGCCGTCGATGACGCCGATGATGTCGCTGATCTTTCGGCTGCTCTCGCTGATGCCTTGCATGGTGGCCACCACCTTGCCCACCACCTCGCCACCTTCGGCGGCCACCGCCGACGCTCCCTTGGCCAATTGATTTGCTTGAGCTGCGTTGTCGGCGTTGTGGCGCACCGTGGTGCCGAGCTCTTCCATCGTGGCCGCGGTTTGCTCGAGCGAGCTGGCTTGCTGCTCGGTGCGGCTGGAGAGGTCTTGGTTGCCATGGGCAATTTGCTCGCTGGCCTTGGCCACACTTTCCGAATTGCGCCGAACGGTTGAAACGACGTGCGCGAGCGAGGTCTGCATCTGGTTCAGCAGCGCCATGATGCTGCGATCGTCACCGGCTCGCAGCGGAGCAGCGGTGGCCAGATCGCCAGCGGTCACACGTTTGACGAGTGCGCTCAATTCGGCAGGGTCAGCGCCCAGTTGCCGCACGATATTGCGGCTGAAGAAGCCCGCGCCCACGGTGCCGCAACTGGCCACCGTCAACATGAGCGCAAGGCTCGACCAGGCAGCGCTTGAGCCATCTGCCGAAGCCTCGGTCGCAGCGGCTGCCGCCGACGCCGCGATCTTCTCTGCTGCCTCCACGAGCAGCTTGGAGGGCTCCCGGTCGATCCCCTTCACAGCTTTGTCTCCCGCCGCGGGATCGAAGTCGGAGCTTTTGAAGGTCTCATAGCCCATTTCGTAGGCCTTGCCCATGGCCAGTTCGGCTTCGGTGAAGCGAACCAGCAGCGTCTTGGTCTCGCCATCCGGCAAAGCGGCACTCAACTTTTGCGCACCGCTGATGACCTCGGCTTCCGTTTCCTTGAACGCCGTCCAGTATTTTTCTCGGGCCTTGGGGTCCTTGCCGCGCAGCAAGGTGTTTTTCCATTCTTGAGTTTGGGTCTTGAACCGCGACAGCAGTTCGTTGACCGCACGCTCGCGGTCACTGGCGGCTCGAACCTCGTGGGCGTAAACCGAAAGCGAATGGTTCAGCCGGTAGATGCCGACAAGGGATGCGGCCGCCATGAAGAAAACCAGCGCGCCAAACCCGAGCAGAATTTTTTGTGTGAGCTTCATGCGCACCTCCTGGTTGGCGTGAGGGGGCATGCAAGTCCTTGCCGTTGAGTGGCCATCGGGGAAGTCATCCGTCGTTGTCGAACTGGGAGGTGGGCGGCGGCTCGCGCTGCCCTGGTGCTGCAACGCGAAGGCGCTGTCACGCACATGTCTAACGACATATCGGCACACAAGCGGCCGAACTGAACGATCGTTCGGGAAGGCCCTAAACGATGTCGACGCAGTGCAGGCCGAAATGGCCGGTGGCGCGATCTGAGAAGTAGCACTTCAGCGTTTCACGCACGGTGTGGAAGGCGAGTTCTTCCCAAGGGATTTCGTCTTCGCGAAACAGTCGTGCCTCGATCGTCTCGGGCCCCGGCGCGAAGTCGATGTCTTGCAGGCGGGCGAGGTAGTAGAGATGCACTTGGCCGACGCGCGGCACGTTGGTCACGCTGAACAAGCCCTGCAACTCGATGCGTGCGCCGGCTTCTTCGACCGTCTCGCGCAGTGCGCCCTCGGCGGTCGTTTCGCCGTGCTCCATGAAGCCGGCGGGCAATGTCCAGTAGCCGTAACGAGGTTCGATGTTGCGCCGGCAGAGCAAGACTTGATCGCCCCAAATGGGCACGGTGCCGACCACGTTGATCGGGTTTTCGTAGTGGATGGCGTGGCACACGGTGCAGACCGCGCGCTCGCGGTTGTCATCGGCTGGAATCGCGTAGACGACCGCGCCGCCACAGGTTTTGCAATGCTTGTAGCTGTGGCCAATCAACATGAAACGCAGTGTAGCGTGGCATGATTTCAGCCTGTGTCTCGCACGTTGGAAAGCCATCGCCATGAACCATGTGTTGCCGCCAGCGGCTCTTGCCGTTGTTCCTGTCAAAGGCACGGATGCTGTGTTCCCGGTGCGGCGCATCTACTGCGTGGGCCGCAACTATGTCGAGCACGCCATCGAGATGGGCCACACCGGCCGCGAGCCGCCGTTCTTCTTCATGAAGCCGGGCGACGCTGTGTTGCCGGTGGCCGAAGGTGAGATCGGCACCATGCATTACCCGAGCCTCACGAACAATCTTCATCACGAGCTCGAACTCGTCGTGGCCATCGGCACGGGTGGTCGGCGCATCTTGGCGGCTGATGCGCTCAGCCATGTGTTCGGCTATGCCGTCGGCCTCGACATGACGCGCCGCGATCTGCAGGCCGATGCCAAGAAGCTCGGCCGGCCATGGGACATCGGCAAGAGTTTCGATGAGTCGGCGCCGATCGGGCCGATCGTGCGCGCTGAAGATTGTTCGCTCGATGCCACCACGCCGATCAGCTTGCACGTGAATGGCGAGCCGCGGCAGGCGAGCGTGCTCGGCAAGCTGATCTGGAGCGTGCCCGAGATCATCGAGCACCTCTCGGCGGCGTGGGAGTTGGCGCCGGGTGACTTGATCTACACCGGCACGCCAGAAGGCGTTGCTGCGGTTGTGGCGGGCGACAGTTTGAAGGCGACGGTGGCTGGCTTGCCGGCCCTCGCGCTCAGAATCGTTGCTGCCGACTGATCGCCCGTGCGCATGCAGCTCTACAACTACTTTCGCTCGTCCGCCTCTTACCGCGTGCGCATCGCGCTGGCGCTCAAGGGCTTGCCATATGACTACCTTGTGGTCCACTTGCAAAAGCAGGAGCAACTGCAGGCGCCATTTGCCGATTTGTCGGCCACGCACCTCGTGCCCTTGCTGAAGGATGGCGATGCGATGTTGACGCAGTCGCTCGCCATCATCGAATACCTCGACGAAGTTCACCCCGAGCCGCGGTTGCTGCCCGGCGATGCGTTAGCCCGCGCGCGCATCCGCGCAATGGCGTTCGACATCGCCTGTGAAATCCACCCACTCAACAACCTGCGTGTGCTGCGCTACCTAACACACGATTTGAGCGTCAGCGAGGCTGACAAAAATCGTTGGTATCGGCATTGGGTCGAGACGGGCTTGGCGGCTGTTGAAAAGCAGGTGGCTGGCCACCCGGCCACGGGCCGCTTTTGCCATGGCGACACGCCGACGATGGCCGATTTGACGCTCGTGCCGCAGATCTTCAACGCGCGTCGCTTTGATTGCCAACTCGACCACGTGCCCACGCTCGTGCGCATCGCAGACGAATGCCTCGCGTTGCCCGCCTTCGCCAGCGCACAACCCTCGGCCTGCCCGGACGCCGCCTGATGCGCGATGCCGATTGGCTCGTGCCCGATTGGCCCGCCGAGGGCATCGGCGCGCTGATGACCACGCGTGCAGGCGGCGTCAGCGCCGCGCCTTTTGACAGCATGAACCTGCGCGATGGCATTGGCGATGACGACGCAGCCGTGGCGCGAAATCGGGCGATCTTTTCTGAGGCGATCGGCAGGCCAGCGGTGTTGATCGATCAAGTCCATGGCGTGCATGTGCTGCGGCTTTCGTCCGCCGACGTGGGGGCGCAACTGCGCCAAGCCGATGCCAGCATCACCACCGACCGCGGCATGGCGTGCGCGGTGCAGGTTGCGGATTGCCTGCCCGTGCTTTTCGCAGCACCCAAGGCGCGCGGTGTGGGCGCGGCGCACGCGGGTTGGCGAGGTCTTGCGGGCGGTGTGCTGGAGGCCACGGTGGCAGCTCTCTGCGATGCGGCTGATTGCGCGCCGCATGAACTCGTTGCGTGGCTCGGGCCTTGCATCGGGCCGGCGGCGTTCGAGGTGGGCGCGGATGTGGTGACGGCCTTCGGCGGCGGTGCGGCAAGTTGCTTTGCCCCGAGGCCGCAGATGGGCAAATGGTTGGCCGATCTGCCCGCGCTCGCGCGGTTGCGGCTGCGCGCGGCCGGCGTCACGTCGATTGGCGGCGGCTCGTGGTGCACCGTGACCGATGCATCACGCTTCTTTTCGTTCCGCCGCGAGCGTGTCACTGGCCGGATGGTCGCTGCCGTCTGGCTGATCTGAAGTTTCCGATGTGGCTGATGTGGGCTCAGCCGCTTTGCGCATGCGCCGCCGAGCCGGGCTTGCCATCAGATAAAGCACTATGCCAAGCGGCAACAAGCCGTAGATCAAGAACGTGACAACAGCGCCCAGCACCGAGCCGCCCACTGCCTCGACCACGGCCACCATCAAGACGACATACATCCACGCGATAGCAACCAGGTACATCTGCAATGGCCTCGATTTCTAGATAGGGATCAATGGCCGATGAAGCGGCACGTGACCATAATGCAATGGAACAAAGAAACAGGGTCGCACCCAGGTGAGAACCCGCTTCGCCGCAACGGCGAGCAGCACGTCAGGAGACACATGAACACCACCCCACATTCTCTGGCGACCAGCGTTGCCGAACTCGCTGAAGGTGCCAAAGCCCTCAGCGCGAACCTTCAAGATGCGTTGAGTTCACTTGCTGGGCTGAACCTGCCCGCGACCGCTTGGTCTGAACTGCAGAGTGCCTATGTCGAGCAGGCCACTGCGCTGTGGAACCAGACGCTGCACGCAGTCGAAGGTGAGGTTGCGAGCCATGTCAGCAGTGGTCTCTCCGACCGCCGCTTCTCGCATGCGGCTTGGGTCGCAAGCCCGCAAACTGCCTACACCGCGCAGATGTATTTGCTCAACGCGCGCACGCTGATGCAAATGGCCGAGAGCCTGCAAGGCGACGCCAAGACCAAGCAGCGCGTTCGCTTCGCGGTGCAGCAGTGGGTCGATGCGGCATCGCCAAGCAACTACTTGGCACTGAACCCTGAAGCGCTCAGCAAAGCTGTTGAGTCCAAAGGCGAGAGCATTGGCCAGGGCCTAAAGCACTTGCTGCATGACATTCAGCAAGGCCACGTGTCGCAAACCGACGAGAGCGTGTTCGAGGTGGGTCGCAATGTGGCCACCACAGAAGGCTCGGTGGTGTTCGAGAACGCGCTGTTCCAGTTGATCGAATACAAGCCGCTGACGGCCAAGGTCTTCGAGCGGCCGATGCTTCTCGTGCCGCCTTGCATCAACAAGTACTACATCCTCGATCTGCAGCCCGAGAACTCGCTGATTCGGTACACGGTGGAGCAGGGCCACCGCGTCTTCGTGCTGAGCTGGCGCAATGCCGATGAGTCCGTCGCGCAAGCCACCTGGGACGACTACATCGAAGACGCCGCCATCAAAGCCATTGAAGTGGTGCAGCAAATCACCGGCAGCGAGCAGATCAACACGCTCGGGTTTTGCATTGGCGGCACGATCCTCGCAAGCGCACTTGCCGTGCTCGCCGCACGTGGCGAGAAGCCTGCTGCAAGCATGACCCTGCTGACCACCTTTCTCGATTTCAGTGACACCGGCGTGCTCGACATCTTCGTGGACGAAACCATGGTGCAGATGCGCGAGATGACGCTTGGCACCAAGAGCCCGGGCGGCGGCAATCTGCTGAAGGGCAAAGAGCTCGCGTCCACGTTCAGCATGCTGCGCTCGAACGATTTGGTCTGGAACTACGTGGTCGGCAACTACCTCAAGGGCGAGACGCCGCCGCCGTTTGACCTGCTCTACTGGAACAGCGACAGCACCAACTTGCCGGGCCCGATGTACTGCTGGTACTTGCGCAACACCTACCTCGAGAACAACCTGCCTGTGCCGGGCAAGCTGACGGTCTGCGGCGAAAAGCTCGACCTCGGGCTGATCGATGCGCCGACCTACATCTACGCATCCCGCGAGGACCACATCGTTCCGTGGGAAGGCGCCTACCGCAACACGCAGGTTCTCAGCGGCAGCAAGACGCGCTTCGTGCTGGGCGCCTCGGGCCACATTGCAGGCGTCATCAACCCGCCGGCCAAAGGCAAGCGCAGCCACTGGCTTGGCGCCACCGCGGCCTTGCCGGCGCAAGCGCAGGCCTGGTTCGACAAAGCCACCGAGCACCGCGGCAGCTGGTGGGGTGACTGGGCGCAGTGGCTGCAATCCCATGCCGGCAAACAGATCGCCGCACCGCGCGCACCGGGCAACCGCCAGTACAAAGCGATCGAGCCGGCACCCGGCCGCTATGTCAAAGAAAAAGCCGTTTGACGGCATTCGCCAGCTTGCCCCAGCTTGTCCCGGTTGCACATCACCCCAGCGCAAGCTAACTTCTTTCCCATCGCCACCATTTCAACGGAGCCATCACCATGAGCACTGACATCGTCATCGTCGCCGCCGCCCGCACCGCAGTCGGCAAATTCGGCGGATCGCTCGCCAAGACTGCTGCGCCCGACCTCGGTGCAGCCGTCGTCGTCGACCTGCTGCGCCGCGCCAAGCTCTCCGGCGACCAGATCAACGAGCTGATCTTCGGCCAGGTGCTCACTGCCGGCTCTGGGCAAAACCCGGCGCGGCAAACCGTGATCGCCAGCGGCCTGCCGCAAGGTGTGCCGGCGCTCACCATCAACGCCGTTTGCGGCTCAGGCCTGAAGGCCGTGATGCTGGCCGCGCAAGCCATTCGCGATGGCGACTCCGAAATCATCATCGCCGGCGGCCAAGAGAACATGAGCCTCGCACCCCACGTGCTGCCCGGCTCGCGCGACGGCATGCGCATGGGCGACTGGAAGCTCGTCGATTCGATGATCACCGACGGCCTCTTTGACGTCTACAACAAGTACCACATGGGCATCACGGCAGAAAACGTGGCCAAGAAGTACGAGGTGACCCGCGAGAAGCAAGACGCGCTCGCCTTGGGCTCGCAACAGAAAGCCGCAGCCGCCCAAGAAGCCGGCCGGTTCAAGGACGAAATCGTGCCGTTTTCCATCGCGCAGAAAAAGGGCGACCCGATCGTCTTCTCAAGCGATGAGTTCATCAACAAAAAGACCAGCGCCGAAGCACTCGCCGGCCTGCGCCCCGCGTTCGACAAAGCCGGCAGCGTGACGGCAGGCAATGCCTCCGGCCTCAACGACGGCGCGGCCGGCGTTGTGCTGATGAGCGCCGCCAAAGCCGCGCAACTGGGGTTGACGCCGCTTGCCCGCATCGCCAGCTACGCCACCGTGGCGCTCGATCCGGCCTTCATGGGCATCGGCCCGGTGCCAGCCTCGCAAAAGGCTCTGGCGCGCGCCGGCTGGAAGCCACAAGACCTCGACTTGCTGGAGATCAACGAAGCCTTTGCCGCGCAAGCCTGTGCTGTCAACAACGAAATGGGCTGGGACACGAGCAAGGTGAACGTCAACGGCGGCGCCATTGCGATTGGTCACCCGATCGGTGCATCGGGCTGTCGCATTCTGGTGACCTTGCTGCACGAGATGGCCCGCCGCGACGCAAAGAAGGGCATCGCCTCGCTGTGCATTGGCGGTGGCATGGGTGTTGCGCTGTGCGTGGAAAGATGAACCACCCAATGACACTCACCAGAGCGCGGAGCCAACCATGAAGCAGAAAATTGCCTACGTTACTGGCGGAATGGGTGGCATCGGCACCACGATGTGCCAGCGCCTGCACAAAGATGGCTTCCTCGTCATCGCCGGATGCGGCCCGAGCCGTGATCACGCCAAATGGATCGGCGAGCAAGCCGCGCTCGGCTACACCTTTCACGCCTCGGTGGGCAACGTAGGAGACTGGGAGTCGACCGTTGCCGCGTTCACCAAGGTCAAGGCCGAACACGGCCCCGTTGATGTGCTGGTCAACAACGCCGGCATCACGCGCGACGGCATGTTCCGCAAGATGAGCCGCGCCGACTGGGACGCGGTGATCGAAACCAACTTGACGAGCCTCTTCAACGTCACCAAGCAAGTCATCGACGACATGGTCGAGCGCGGTTGGGGCCGCATCGTCAACATCAGCTCGGTCAACGGCGAGAAGGGCCAGTTCGGCCAAACCAACTACTCTGCGGCCAAAGCCGGCATGCACGGCTTCACGATGGCGCTGGCGCAAGAGGTGGCGAGCAAGGGCGTGACGGTGAATACGGTGAGCCCCGGCTACATCGCAACCGACATGGTCAAAGCGATCCGCCAAGACGTGCTCGACAAAATCATCGCCGGCATTCCCGTCAAGCGGCTTGGCACGCCGGATGACATTGCCTCGATGGTGGCGTGGGTGGCGTCGGATGAGTCGGGCTTTGCAACCGGGGCGGATTTCTCCGTCAACGGTGGCTTGCACATGGGGTGATGGTGGGCTTTCGGCGCGCTGATTGCGCCCTGACTGCGCGCTGACTTCAAGCGGCCGGTCAGCGTTGCGACTCAGCTGGCGGTGATGCGCCGCCATCGCTTGCGATCATCGCGCGGGCACGCACCAACTCACGCCCGCTGAAGCGGCGGGCGAGCTGTGCATCAAGGGCGTGATCTCGCTGCGTGGCCGTTGCAAATGAGCTGGCCGCGATGACCTGAAGCGCTTCTCGCGCATCGGCCAAGCGTTGCTGCCAAGCGGCCCATGCGGCGTCTTGTTCGCGCAGGCGCGCGGCTGCGTCAGGGCCGAATGCGCTCACGCGAGCGGCATCTCGCGCCGCAGCTGCTGATGGCGACAGCGCGGCGGGTGGCGGCTCGATCAACGCCATCGCTCGGGGCTCGACTTCGGCTGCTGAATCGGAGGCATGGTCATCGCCGCGTGCGCTTCGCCGAGCCAGCGCGGCGAGGGCTTCGCGGTCGTCGTCGGCGAAGAAAGCATGTGCCCACGCCGGGCCGAGAGCCGCGTTGCGCCGCGTGGTCTCGGTGGCCATGGCGCGGCGCCATCCCTCGTCGCTTGACAGATCAAGCCGCTCAACGGCGCCGGTTTGAAGCAGGCGCAAGTAGGCATCCCACACGGCGAGCACTTGCGCCGCGCCAGCATCGCCGTGCTGCGCGCTGACCTCAGCGGCGATCCATGGGCGCAGTTGCTCGGCGTTGACTTCGCCGAGGCCGGTCAAGAGGTAGTCGAAGCGGCGCCTCAGTGCGCGCCCGGGTTGCAGATTGGCGCCGGCCCAGCTGCCCCAATCGCCATCGAGCGCTGTGCCGCGCAGTGAGCCTCGCTGCAGCAGCGCGGCGACGGCATCGCCGTGCACTGCATTGTTTGCACGGGCGGCATCAGCGGGGTGCTGCGCTGACAACGGCGCGTTGCTGGCGCGAGGCATCGGCGGCGGTGATGGCACGCTGGCGCTGATCGGCGAAGGCGCTTGTGACCGCCAAGCCGCAGCCACCGCCAGCAGCGCCGCCGCTGCCATCAGCGTCGCGAAATGGCGCCGGGTGGCGCTCACATCCCGCTGCTTTTCAGGCGATTCGCCTGAGAGCGGTAGAACGCGACCGGATCCTGTGAGAACAAGCCTCGAAGGCCGAAGATCTGGTTGACCTCGTCGATGTGGTTCCAGCTGTAGTTGTCCTTCAGCACCGTGCCCCAGTGCGACGAGCACTTGCCCACCACGCCGTCGCTCGGCTCGGTGCCGTAGCTCAGCGCGCCGAGTGCCAGCACGGCATCGCTGATGTCGAACGGGTTGCTGAGCACTGCTGTACCGCCAACCGAGTAGTAGCTGACGCCATTGACCTTGGCCGGCCCCGCACCACAGTTGCTCGTCGGTGCGCCTTGCGGGTAGGTTTTGTTGAACTGCGCTGCGCCAGCCGAGTTCAGCGATTGCAAGGCGCCGAGCGCGTCTTGGGGCAGTGCTGACGAGCCGGTGATGAACGAGATCACTGAAGCAAAGCCGTTGACGAGTGAAACGAGGGTGGGCCCGAGCAAGGGCACGCTTGTGACGCTGCCCAGCGCATCGGCCAGCTTGCTGCCGAAGTGCGGCGTGCCGACCGTCGTGACCGATGCCACCAGCTGAGGCGCCACGGCTGCGACGTAGCGCGCCGTCTCGCCGCCCTGGCTATGGCCGATGAGGTTGAACTTGCTGTAGCCGTAGGTCGCCTTCAAGCTCAGCAGCGTTTGCAGCAACTGTTCGCCGCGCACCTCGTTGGAGTTGGCTGCAGAGACGGCTGGCGTGAAGACGGTGGCGCCACCATCGCGCAGCGCTTTGGGTATGGCGTAGAAATAGTCTGCCGCGCCGACTTGGTCGAACCCGAACAGGCCGTGAACGAGCACGACGGGGTAGCGGGTTTGGGCGTAGGTGTCAGCAGCGGTGGCCGGCGTCACGATGGTCGCAGACGCGATGGCCGCTGCAGCCGCGGCCTCTGCAACGTGGCGCCGGCGTGAGGCACGGGAGGGGCCGGAGCGCGCAGGGGCGGCGCGGGAACGGGCAGGGTGGGATAGGGCAGGGTCGGAACTGGTAAGGCGAGCAAGTTGGTGCACGGGTGATCTCTCCTGAGTAGCGGGTTGTTTGAACGCCGCTCATCGAGAAAACGCCCGCAGCACTGGCGCTGCGAAGCTGATTTAACACGAACGGTCGTTCTATTTAAACGCCCGTCGGTGCCTGCGCAAATCGGGGTTGCTACCGATCGCTTTGACCGAGGAGCTCGCCTATCGCACGCGAGGAGTCGGCCGCGCTGCCGTCCCAGGCGAGCACTTGCGCAGGCGCCGCCAGCCCCGCGAAGTTGCGATTCATCGACTGCATGTAGATCGGGTCGTAGTGATCCGCGAGCAGCGATTTCACGACCTCGGCCGTGCGCCCCACGCGTGCCGCGGCCTGCCAGCCGTTGACGATCTCGTGCCCGCGGGCAAGCCGCAGGGCATCGAGCCGCTGGCAAAACGCCTCGGTGTCAGTCACGAAGAACGCATAGTCCTCCAGCAGCAGCTTGACGCGCGATTCGAGCGCCACATCGACCCGCACGCAGCTTGAGGCGCGCATGCGTTCGATCAGCGCTTCGGGCACGCGCAAGTCGCCAACCTTCTTGCTTTCGCTCTCGACGAACACGGGCCGCAAGGGGTCCAAGCCGCGCAGCGCATTCCAGACGCGCGAGTCGAACTGCTTCTGGCTTGGCTGCGGGCTGCCGGGCACCAGGCCCAGCACCGAGCCGCGGTGGTTGGCGAGCGCCTCCAGGTCGAGCACTTGAGCGCCTTGCGCTTGCAACGCTTGCAGCAGCCGGCTTTTGCCAGCGCCGGTCGGCCCGCACAGCACGCGGTAGGCAAAGCGCCCGGGCAGGTCGACCAGCTCCGCCATCACCGCACGCCGGTACTCGCGGTAGCCGCCATCAAGGATGTGCACGCGAAAGCCGATCTCACTCAACACCAGTGAGAGTGCGCCGCTGCGCTTGCCGCCGCGCCAGCAGTAGACCAAGGGTCGCCAGTCCTTGGGCTTGTCGAGCACGTGGTGCTCGATGTGGTTGGCGACGTTGCGCGCCACCAGCATCGCGCCGCGCTTTTGTGCGATGAAGGGCGAGACTTGCTTGTATTCGGTGCCGACGATGCGCCGCTCTTCGTCCGTCAACGACGGCCAGTTGACGGCGCCGGGCAAGCGGTCTTCTGCGTGCTCGCTCTCGGAGCGGGCGTCGATCACGGCGTCGAACTCCGCAAAACGCTGCAGCGCGTCGGCCGCGGTGATTTTGATGAGCGACATCAGCTCACGCCGTCACTGCATCGAGCAGTTCGGTTTCGATCTGCAGCTGCAGGCGGTTTTGTTGCAAAGCTGGGCCATCGATCAAAAAGGTGTCTTCGACGCGCTCGCCAAGTGTCGTGATCTTGGCCAGCTGCAAGTTGATGTGGTGATCGGCCAGAACGCGCGCGATGGCGAAGAGCAGGCCTGAGCGGTCGCTCGTCGAGACGCCGAGCAACCAGCGCTGGCCGCGCTCATCGGGTCGCAAGGTGATGCGCGGCGTGATCGGGAACGACTTGACGCGGCGCGACAAGCGGCCACGGCTCGGCTCGGGCAGGGCGTCGTTTGCGGCGAGTGCAAGTGAGAGCTGCGTCTCGACATAGCCGATCAAATCGCGGTAGTGCGCCTCCAGCTGCGGGCTGATGACTTGAAAGGTATCGAGCGCGTAACCAGTCCGCGTGGTGTGGACCTTGGCATCGAGGATGTTGAAGTTCGCGGCATCAAAGTAGCCACAGATGCGCGCGAACAAATCGCGCCGATCGGGCGCATAGACAAGCACTTGCAAGCCTTCACCGAGCGACGAGAGCCGCGCCTGCACGATCGGCGTGGTGGTGTCGACATGCTCATGCAGCGAGCGCGTGTGCCAGGCGATATCGACCGCGTCGTGGCGCGCAAAGTAGCTGAGCTCGAGCGTCTCCCAGAGCGGCAGCTCCACGCCGACCGGCAACGAGTTGAGGCTGAGCGCCTCGCGCGCCACTTGCTTGCGTGCCTCGATCTCCGCGCCCACATTGACCCGCGCGCCGCCGAGGGCGCGCAAGGTGAGCCGGTAGAGGTCTTCGAGCAGCTTGCCTTTCCAGGCGTTCCAGACCTTCGGGCTGGTGCCGCGGATGTCGGCCACGGTGAGCAAATAAAGCGCAGTCAGGTAGCGCTCGGAGCCCACGCGCTTGGCGAATTCGTCGATCACATCCGGGTCGGAGAGGTCTTCTTTTTGCGCGATGCGCGACATCACCAAATGCGAATTGACGAGGAACTCGATCAGCGCGGTATCGGCAGCGTCAAGCCCGTGGTCATGGCAGAAGTGGCGCGCCTCGATGGCGCCGAGTTCGGAGTGATCGCCACCGCGGCCTTTGGCCACATCGTGGAAGAGCGCTGCGATGTAGAGCACATAAGGCCGGTCCCAATTCGAGGCCAGCTGCGAGCAAAACGCGTACTCGTGCGCGTGCTCCGGAATGAAGAACCGCCGCACATTGCGCAGCACCATCAGGATGTGCTGATCCACAGTGTAGACGTGGAAAAGGTCGTGCTGCATCTGGCCCACGATGCGGCGGAACACCCAGAGGTAGCGCCCGAGCACGCTGGTTTGGTTCATCAGCCGGAAGGCATGCGTCTGACCATGCTCGGACTTCAAGATCTTCATGAAGGTGGCACGGTTCGCCGGGTCATGGCGAAATGCCTTGCCCATCAGATCGCGGGCGTTGTAGAGCGCGCGCAGCGTTCGCGCTGACAAACCCTTCGGCCCGATCGTCTGCTGGTAGACGAGAAAAGTCTCGAGGATCGCGTGCGGGTTGCGCTGGTAGAGATCATCGCTCGTGACCTCGAGCATGCCGGCGCGCTCGAGGAAATTGGCATTGATCGGGCGCATCGGTGCGTCTTGCGAACCGTTGATGCGCTCCTCGATGTTGAGCATCAAGATGTGGTTGAGCTGCGAGACTGCCTTGGCCGCCCAGTAGTAGCGGCGCATCAGCTTCTCGGAAGCCCGGTGATCGGCCGTGGCCTCGTAGCCAAAGCTCTCGGCCACGGCGGTTTGCAGGTCAAACACCAGCCGGTCTTCGCGCCGCCCGGCAATCAGGTGCAAGCGCGCACGGATCAGCTTCAGCAGACCTTCGTTGCGGTTGAGCTGCTTGGCCTCGAAGGGCGTGATCATCCCGCCCGCGGCCAGCGCGCTCCAGCTCTTGCCCAGGCCCGAAGCGCGTGCCACCCAACTCACCACCTGCAGATCGCGCAGGCCGCCCGGGCTCTCTTTGCAGTTGGGTTCGAGCGAGTAGGGCGTGTCTTCGTACTTGCGGTGGCGCTGGACCATCTCGAGCGTCTTGGCGCGCAAGAAGGCCTTGGCATCCATCGCATGCGTGTTGGCGTGGCGAAAGCTGTTGAACACCCGCCGCGAGCCGCACAGATAGCGCGATTCGAGCAGCGCGGTTTGCACCGTCACATCGCTCTCGGCCATCGCAATGCATTCACCCACGGTGCGCACGCTGGAGCCGATCTCCAGGCCCACATCCCAACACGCGGTGATGAAAGCCTCGATGGCGGGCTCAGGGCGCGTCGCGCCGATGGCGTGGCCAGGCGGCATGAGCACCAGCACATCGACATCGGAATGCGGAAACAGCTCGCCGCGGCCGTAGCCGCCAACGGCGAGCAGGGCCGTCGTCTCGGGCATGGCGGCCTGCGCCCAGAGCGCGAGCAAGGTCTGGTCGACGTGGCGTGTCAGATCGCGCAGCAATCGCAAGGCGGCCGGCGCGGTGGGCCGAGCCTCGCGGAAGTGCTCCAGCAGCTTCGCTTTGCCCTCGCGAAACTGATTGCGCAAGTCGGCGATGGGCGCGGTGATCGGCTCGCGCGCCAGCACCGGCACGGGAGCCGACAAGGACGCTGGCTCAACTGGCGGCGTGCCTGCCGGCACCGGCGAGCCCAACACGTCGGTCAAGCTGAAGCGCCGACGAACGCGGGCGGCGGCGGGCTGCCGGCAGAGAGCGTCATGACCTCGTAGCCCGTCTCGGTCACGAGCACCGTGTGCTCCCACTGCGCCGAGAGTGAACGGTCTTTGGTGACGATCGTCCAGCCATCGCCCATCTCGCGGATGTCTCGGCGGCCGGCGTTGATCATCGGCTCGATCGTGAACATCATCCCCGGCACCAACTCGTCGAGCGTGCCCGGCCGGCCGTAGTGCAGCACTTGCGGCTCTTCATGGAATTTGCGGCCGATGCCGTGGCCGCAGAACTCACGCACCACCGAGAAACCGTTGTTCTCAGCGAAGGTCTGAATTGCGTGGCCGATGTCGCCTAAGCGCACGCCGGGCTTGACCTTTGCAATGCCCTTCCACATGGCCTCATACGTGAAGCTGCACAAGCGCTTGGCCGCAATCGAACCCTCGCCGACGACGAACATGCGGCTCGTGTCGCCATGCCAGCCGTCCTTGATGACGGTGACATCGATGTTGACGATGTCACCGTTCTTCAGCGGTCGGTCGTTCGGGATGCCGTGGCAAACCTGGTGATTGATCGACGTGCAAATCGACTTCGGATACGGCGTGTAGCCCGGCGGCGCGTAGTTCAGTGGCGCGGGGATGGCCTCTTGCACCTTGACGATGTGTTCGTTCGCGATGCGATCGAGTTCATCGGTCGTGATGCCGGGCTTCACATGCGGCGTGAGCATGTCCAGCACCTCAGAGGCGAGGCGGCCGGCGATGCGCATGCCGTCGATGTCAGTGCCGGTCTTCAGGGTGTACGTCATGGGAGCTCCCGTGGAGCTGGCGGGCAAACGTGTAGGGCATATCTCATCCGTCGATTATCCCATCAGCCCCCTCTAAAATCAGCGTTCGCACCGGGCAGCCACGAGCTGCCACCGGCCTTTCTCTAGAGCCCCGAGCCCAGCGTGAACCCCACCGACTTGCACCTGACCCACCACGAGGGCGGCAATGCGCTGTCCGGCTTTCGCGCCGCGGCGCTCTTGCAGGCTTTGCAGGCCTTGCCCGCATTCGGCTCGCGCATCACTGGCGTGCATGCGCGCCATGTGCACTGGGTCGCGAGTGACGCGCCTCTGGCCACTGACTCTGCGCAAAAGCTCGAAGCGCTGCTGCGCTATGGCGATGCCTACGCCGGCCCGACCGAAGGCGCCTTGCTCATCGTCTCGCCGCGGCTGGGCACCTTGTCGCCTTGGGCCTCGAAGGCGACTGACATTGCGCACAACTGCGGCTTGCCCATCAAGCGCGTGGAGCGTGTCACCGAATACCGTTTGACCTTGAAGAGCAGCCTGTTGGGCGCCACCAAGCCGCTGCAAGCCGATCAACTCGCCGTAGCCGCTGCGCTTCTGCACGACCGCATGACCGAGAGCGTGCTCGAGCGCCGTGAAGACGCTGCCCGCTTGTTCGAGCCGCAAGTGGCGCCGGCGATGGCGCATGTCGATGTGCTCGGCCACGGCCGCACCGCGCTGGGTGAGGCCAACATCGAATTCGGCCTGGCACTCTCGGATGACGAGATCGACTACCTCGTCGACGCCTTTTTGGCCCTCGGCCGCAACCCGAGCGATGTCGAGCTGATGATGTTTGCGCAGGCCAACAGCGAGCACTGCCGACACAAGATCTTCAATGCCCGCTTCACGATCGACGGCGCGCCAGAAGCGCACTCGATGTTCCAGATGATTCGCCACACGCACGCTCAGGCGCCGCAGCACACGGTGATCGCCTACAGCGACAACGCTTCGGTGATGACTGGCGCAGAAGTCGAGCGTTGGTTGCCGCAGCCGGGCGCAGAGCGCTACGCCGCGCGCCGCGAGCTGACGCATGTGCTGATGAAGGTCGAGACGCACAACCACCCCACGGCCATCTCACCGTTCCCGGGTGCCTCAACCGGCGCGGGCGGCGAGATTCGCGATGAAGGCGCAACGGGCCGCGGCTCCAAGCCCAAAGCGGGCCTCACCGGCTTCAGCGTCTCCAACTTGCATTTGCCCGGCACCGATGAGCCCTGGGAGCAAGCCGCTTACGGCCGGCCAGGGCACATTGCCAGCCCGCTGCAAATCATGATCGACGGCCCGCTCGGCGGCGCGGCCTTCAACAATGAATTTGGCCGGCCCAACCTCGCGGGTTACTTCCGCGTCTTTGAGCAGACCGTCGGCACCGGTGATGCCGCCATTCGCCGCGGCTACCACAAGCCCATCATGATCGCCGGTGGCCTGGGTGAGATCAGCGCAGCGCAGACCGAGAAGATCCGCTTCGCACCCGGCACTTTGCTGATCCAACTCGGCGGCCCCGGCATGCGCATTGGCCTGGGCGGCGGCGCAGCGAGTTCGATGGCGTCAGGCACCAACGCCGCCGCGCTCGATTTCGATTCGGTTCAGCGCGGCAACCCCGAGATTCAGCGCCGGGCGCAAGAAGTCATCAACCAGTGCGTGGCGCTGGGCGCTGCAAACCCGATCCTGGCGATTCACGATGTAGGCGCAGGCGGCATCTCCAACGCATTCCCTGAGCTGGTCGATGGCGCCGGCATGGGCGCGCGGTTCGACCTGCGGCAAGTGCCGCTCGAAGAGACGGGCCTCGCGCCGAAAGAGATTTGGTGCAACGAAAGCCAGGAGCGCTATGTGATGGCCGTGGCGCCCGATGCGCTGCCGGCGTTTCGCGCGCTGTGCGAGCGCGAGCGCTGCCCATTTGCCGTTGTCGGTGTGACCACGGCCGAGCGCGAGCTGATCCTGGAAGATGGCCCCGGCGGCGATCGATCGATCGCCATGCCGATGGATGTGTTGCTCGGCAAGCCGCCCAAAGTGCATCGCGATGTGACGCGCATCGAGCGTGATTCGGCTGCGCTCGACCTCGACAACGTCGAGCTGGAGAAGGTCGCGTTCGACGTGCTGCGTCACCCCACCGTGGCGAGCAAGCGATTCCTCATCTCGATTGGCGACCGCACTGTGGGCGGCCTCTCGAGCCGCGATCCGATGGTCGGCCCGTGGCAGGTGCCCGTGGCTGATTGCGCCGTGACGTTGGCCGACTTTGTCGGCTTCCACGGCGAGGCCATGGCGATTGGCGAGCGCACGCCGCTGGCCGCGCTCGATGCGCCGGCCTCGGGCCGCATGGCCGTCGGTGAGGCGATCACCAACTTGCTGGCCGCACCGATCGAGCTCGACCGCATCAAGCTCAGCTGCAACTGGATGGCGGCTTGCGGCGAGCCCGGCGAAGACGCAGCGCTGTACGACACGGTTCGAGCGGTCGGCCTGGAGCTGTGCCCCGCGCTCGGCATCAGCGTGCCGGTCGGCAAAGACAGCCTCTCGATGCGAACCCGCTGGAGCGAAGCCGGCGCACCGAAGCAAGTCACTGCGCCGGTCAGCCTGGTCGTCACCGCCTTTGCATCGCTGCAAGACGTGCGGCCCAGCCTCACGCCGCAGCTGCAGCCGGGCGACACGACGCTGATCTTGATCGACCTCGGCCAGGGCAAAAACCGCCTCGCCGGCTCGATGCTCGCGCAAGTGACTGGCCAGTTCGGTGACCGCGAGCACGACGGCATTCCCGATCTCGATGATCCGGAGCAGATCAAATCGCTCGTCACGGTGATCAACCAGCTGCGCAGCAGCGGCCACCTGCTGGCCTACCACGACCGCAGCGATGGCGGGCTTTGGGCGGCAGTGTGTGAGATGGCCTTTGCCGGCCACCTTGGCGTGAGCCTCAACATCGACATGCTCGTGACACAGGGCGACGGCATCAGCGACAGCCGCGCCGACTTCGGCGACTCGAAGAACTGGACCACGCAAGTCGGCGCACGCCGCCATGAACTGAGCTTGCGCGCGCTGTTCAACGAAGAGCTCGGCGTCGTCATCCAGGTACCAACCGCCGTGCGCAACGACGTCATGCAGACTTTGCGCGAAGCGGGCCTCAGCAAGCACAGCCACTTCATCGGCAAGCCCAACACCCGCGGCGTGATGGAAGTTTGGCGCGACGCCAAGGCGCAGTTCAGTGTGCCGCTGCGCGACCTCCATCAAGCCTGGGACGACGTGAGCTGGCGCATCGCCCGCTTGCGCGACAACCCGGCTTGCGCGGATGCCGAGCACGCAGCGGCAGGCGCTGCCGATGATGCAGGCTTGCAGATCAAGCTCAGCTTCGATCCGGCGATGGATGTGGCGGCACCGTTCATCCATCAAGCGCGGCCGAAGGTGGCGATCCTGCGCGAGCAGGGCGTCAACAGCCACGTCGAGATGAGCTACGCGATGGCGCAAGCCGGCTTCGACACCTTCGACGTCCACATGACCGATCTGCAAAGTGGCCGCGCGCGACTCGACCAGTTCCAGGGCTTCGTCGCCTGCGGTGGCTTCAGCTACGGCGACACGCTCGGCGCCGGTGAAGGCTGGGCGCGCTCGGTGATGTTCAACCCCGTGTTGGCCGATCAATTCGAAGCCTTCTTTCAGCGCCGCGACACCTTCGCGCTCGGCGTGTGCAATGGCTGCCAGATGATGGCCGCGCTCTCGCCGATCATTCCGGGTGCTGCCGCGTGGCCCAAGTTCACGCGCAACAAGAGCGAGCAGTTCGAGGCGCGGCTGAGCTTGGTCGAGGTGCTCGAAAGCCCATCGATCTTCTTCGGCGGCATGGCGGGCAGCGTGCTGCCGGTGGCCGTGGCGCATGGTGAAGGCTTTGCTGACTTCTCCCAGCGCGGCGATGCGAAAAGCGTGCACCGCGCGATGCGTTTCGTCGATCACGCCGGCCAAGCGACCGAGGCTTACCCGTTCAACCCGAACGGCAGCGCAGGCGGCTTGACGGCGGTTACCACCGCCGATGGCCGCTTCACGGTACTGATGCCGCACGCCGAGCGCGTGTTCCGCAATGTGCAGATGAGCTGGACCAGCGGCGACCGCAGCGCGCGCAGCCCGTGGATGCGCATGTTCGGCAACGCGCGGCGTTGGGTCGGCTGAGCAGGCCGGGGCACGCGTTGCCAAGCCGAGGCCGCGTGACCCCACGATCCCGCATGCCGAAGTCCGCCATCCAACCCGCCATCCACTCCGCCCGATTCGACCGGCTCGACGCGCTTCGCGGTGCAGCCATCGTCTGGATGGCGGCATTCCATTTCTGCTTCGACCTCGACCACTTCCGCTTCATTCAAGCCAATTTCTACAGCGACCCGTTCTGGACCACGCAGCGCAGTTGCATCGTCTCGATGTTCCTGTTTTGCGCGGGCTTCGGGCAGGCGATTGCGCTGCAACAGCGCGGGCCGGGCGAGCCGCTGCTGTTGAGTTCATTCACGCGCTCGTTCTGGCGCCGCTGGGCGCAGGTCGCTGGCTGTGCGCTCTTGGTGACGCTCGGTTCGCGGGTCATGTTCCCGGCGAGCTACATCACTTTCGGCGTGTTGCACGGCATCGCGCTGGCCTTGATCGTGATGCGGCTCAGCGCCGGCGCCGGCCATTGGCTCTGGCCGCTCGGGCTGGTCGCGCTGCTGCTGCCGCAGTTCGTTCAACACCCGTTTTTCGACACCCGCTGGACCAACTGGGTCGGCCTCATCACGGTCAAACCCATCACCGAAGACTATGTGCCGGTGTTTCCGTGGTTGGGCGTGATGTGGTGGGGGCTGGCTGCCGGTCAGTGGGTGCTGTCGTCGCGGCCGTCGTGGGTGACGGGGGCGTTGGCCAGGCCGCTCGCGCCGCTGGCGGTGCTCGGACGCTGGAGCCTGTCGTTCTACATGGTTCACCAGCCGGTGTTGATCGGCGCCTTGGCGCTTGCTGCGGCTCAGCGCTGAGCCGCAGCCCTCGGCTGGCGAGGTTCACAGCACGAGGATTACAGCAAGAGGATTACAGCAAGAGGATTACAGAAGCGTCAGCGCCACAACCAAGCCGCACCGCGCACACCGGACGAATCGCCGTGCAGGCTGCGCACGAGCTTGGTTCGCACCACGTCTTTGACGCCGCCGCTGAAGACATGCTGGCCCCAAAGGCGCGGTACGTTCACGGTCAGGCGATCGAGTTGCGACACGCCGCCGCCCAACACGATCACATGCGGATCAAGCAGGTTGATCACATGCGCCAAGGCTCTGGCCATGCGGGATTCATAGCGCTGCAGGCTCGCCTCGCAAGCAGCGTCGCCCGCGGCAGCGCCTTCGCCGATTTGCTGGGCCGTCAGCGGCTCGCCGCCGTGCGCGATGTGGTCACGCGCCATCGCCGGGCCGCACAACCAGGTTTCGATGCAGCCGCGCTGGCCGCAGTAGCAGGCCATGACGGGCGCGTCGTCAGCATCCGCCCACGGCAGCGGGTTGTGGCCCCATTCGCCCGCCAAGCCGTTCGGCCCCGAGAGCGCTTGCCCGCGAACCACCACACCGGCACCCACGCCAGTGCCGATGATCACTGCAAACACCACCTCGGCGCCGGCCGCCGCGCCATCGGTGGCTTCTGACAACGCCAAGCAATTCGCATCGTTGGCCAGCCGCACAGGCCGGCCGAGCACCCGCGCCAAGTCTTCGCCAAGAGGCTGGCCATTGAGGCAGATCGAGTTGGCGTTCTTGATCACGCCACCGTCGATCGTCGTGCCCGGCGTGCCAATGCCCACCGTGCAATCGGAGGTGCCTAACGCCGATTCGGCGCGTGCAACGAGCGCCGCGATTGCACCCAGCGTGCCGCGGTAGTCGCCAGCGGGCGTCGGCACGCGTTCGCGCCAGCGGATGTGGCCTGCGGCATCGAGCACGACGGCTTCGATCTTCGTGCCGCCCATGTCCACGCCGATGGCCAGGCGCTCGGCAGATGCGGTGATTTGCGCAGGCGCCATCAGATGGCCTCGGTGCGCTCGGTCAACCACGCCAGCGCCGCACCGCTGACGCGCGGGGCAAGGCGCTCGCGCACGGTTGCGTGGTAGCGGTTGAGCCAATCAATCTCGTCAGCGCGCAGCAAGCTGCGGTCAATGCAGCGCGTGTCGATCGGGCAGAGCGTGAGCGTCTCGAACTCCAAGAACTCGCCGCCGCCGATTGACGCATCACCCGGCACGCGCGAGGGCACATTGAGCACCAAATTCTCTATCCGCACGCCCCATTGCCCTGGCCGGTAAAGCCCCGGCTCGATGCTCGTGATCATGCCGGGCTCCAAGGCCATTTGCGGCTCGGTCATGGTCTTGGAGAAGGTCTGCGGCCCTTCATGCACCGCGAGAAAGTAGCCGACGCCGTGGCCCGTGCCATGTCCATAGTCGAGCCCTTCGGCCCAGAGCGGCGCACGGGCGATGGCGTCGAGCATCGGTGACAGCGTGCCGCGCGGAAAGCGCGTGCGGCTGAGCGCGATCGTGCCTTTGAGCACAAGCGTGTAGTCGCGCCGGTGGGCGGCTGTGATCTCGCCGATCGGCCAGACGCGGGTGATGTCGGTCGTGCCGCCGAGGTATTGGCCGCCGGAGTCGATCAGCAAGAGGCCGTTGCCCTCGATCACCGCATCGGATTCGGGCGTGGCGTGGTAGTGCGGCATGGCGCCGTTGGCGTTGTAGCCGGCGATCGTGCCGAAGCTCTGGCCTTTGAAGCCAGCGCGGCTGGCGCGCGCGGCACCGAGCTTGGCATCGATCGTCAGTTCAGTGATGCGCTCGTGGCCGAGTGCGGCCTCGAACCAGGCGTAGAACTCGCACATCGCGGCGCCGTCTTCGGCCATGGCGTCGCGCACGTGTTGGGCTTCGGCATCGCTTTTGCGGCTCTTCTGCAGCGTGCTCGGGTTGATGGCTTCAACCACCTTCACGCCGATTTGCTGGCGCAGGCCAAACGTGGTGCGGCGCGGGTCGAGCAAGACCACGGCGTCAGGCTGCTGGTTGCTGAGCGAGGCGAGTGCTGTGGCAGCGTCAGCATAAGGCGCCAGCTGCACGCCATCGGCGGCGAGGCGGGCTTGCAGCGCGGCATCCATCTTGCCCGGGGCGACGAACAAGCTGGCGCGCGTCGCATCAATCAACGCGTGGGCGAGGAAGACGGGGTTGTAGCTCACGTCGGAGCCGCGCAGATTGAAGAGCCAGGCGATGTCGTCAACGCTGGAGACGAGGTGGTGTGACGCGCCATGCCGAGCCATCGCAGCGCGAACTTGGCCCAGCTTGGCCGCGCGGCTGAGCGCGGCATGCGGCGCCAAGTGTTCATAGACCGGTGCGTCGGGCAGGCCAGGGCGCTCGGGCCAGATTTCGGCGAGCACATCGAAATCGGTGCGCAGTTGAATGCCGGCGGCATCGAGCGTGCGCGTCAGCGCTTGGGCCGCACCGAGGCCCAGCACGCTGCCATCAACGCCGAGCGTGGCGCCGGCCGCCAAGCGATCGGCGAGCCAATCGAGGTGCTGCATCGAGCCACCGGTGGAGATGCGGACAAGCTCAACGCCTGAGCCAGCGAGCTCGGCTTCGGCCTGCGTCCAGTAGCGGCTGTCGGCGAACACCGCGGCGGTATCGAGCGTGATGACCAGCGTGCCCATCGATCCGGTGAAGCCCGAGAGCCACTGCCGGCCCTGCCAACGCTCGGGCAGGTATTCCGACAAATGCGGATCACTCGACGGCACGAGCACGCCTGCGAGGCCATGGCGCTTCAGCGCATCGCGCGCCCGTTCGATGCGGAGTCGGAAGGGCGAGGTGCGAGTGTCCATGGCAAGGCTCCGGTGGATGGCGCTGGTCGCGCCTGACGAAGTTTAGATTCGCCCGCCGCAGCCGGCGAGGCGTTGGGTCATGGCGTGCAGGTGACGACCACCGAGGTGACCGCCGTCGACGCGATCGTGCCGGTGCCGTCGTTGTTGGTGCCGCCGCCCTTGACGGTGCAGACCTGCTTTGGCGAGCTGGGCTGCGTCGTCACGGTGACGGCATAGGCGGTACCGGTCTTGAGCTGCGTCGGGAAGGCGAAGGTTTGCGCGCCGGCGGCCACCGCGATCTGCTCGAAGCCATCGTTCAGCACGAGGCCGCTGCCCGCCACACCGACCGTGCCGCTGATGCTGAACACGGCGCTGCAGGCCACGGCAACGCTCGTCTCCGACGCGTTGGCGCTGGCGGTGCCCGAACCGTTGGTGACGGTGCAATTGAGCCCGGTAGGTTGCGTGACGACAGTGACGTTGTAGGCCGTGCCGTCAGCCAGCGTCGGGAAGGTGAACGACGTGCTGTTCGCGTTGATTCCGAGGGTGGAGGTGCCATTGCTCAGCACCAGGCCAGATGCAGTCAGCCCGGTGATGGTGCCGGTGACATCGGTCGAGCCACCGCCGCAGGCGCTCAGCAGGGCAACGGCGGTCAGGGTGATGAGGTGTTTGATGGCGTTCATGAGATATCGGTTCTTGGTGAAGTGAAAGGAAAGGGTGATGTGCTGGTTCAAGCGCAGCCAAGCTGTGAAGCCAGGTCGCCGATGTCTTGTGCGTGCAGAGTGTTGAGCGGGTCGGGCGACACGTCTTTCAGCTGCGCGGCGCCGTGCTCGAACGGGCGCTCGATGTAGGCGGTGAGCAGGCCGCAGGCGCGCGCTGCAGCCAGGTCATCGTGGTGGGCGGCGGCAAGCATCACTTCGCCGGGATCAACATCAAAGATGCGGGCCACGCCGAGGTAGACGGAAGGGTCGGGCTTGTAGGCACGAAAAACCTCGGCCGACAGGATGCAGTCCCACGGCAGGCCAGCATGCTTGGCCATGCCAGTCAACAGGCCGATGTTGCCGTTGGAGAGGCTGCAAACCGTGAAGCGAGTCTTGAGCCGCGACAGGCCCGCCACCGAGTCGGGCCAAGCCGCAAGTCGGTGCCACACCTTGTTGAGCTGGCGGCGTTCTGCCTCGCCCAAGTGATCGAGTGAGTAGCGTGTGAGCAGCTCGTCAAGGATGCTGCGGTGGAGCTCATCAAGCAACGCCCAGCCGATCTCGCCTGACATGACGCGCTGCATCGCCGGCCGATAGCCCGCACGCCAAGCCGATGCGAACTCGGCACCATCCACGCCGAGCGCCAAAGCATCGACCTCACGGGCGATTGAGCCGTGCCAATCGACCACTGTGCCGAACACATCAAAGGCCACGACCTTGATCGCGGCGAGGGGGTCGGCAGGCTTGGGCGTGGCGTTCATGGGGAGCGCCAGATGATAGTGGGGCGATGTGAACGCACTGCCTGCATGCACCGCCGAGAAGCCGTGGGTACGCAAGCTATTCTCTGCACCATGTACGCCTCATTTTTTGGCCTGAAGCAAGAGCCTTTTTCGATCGCGCCCGATCCGCGTTATCTGTTCATGAGCGAGCGCCACCGCGAGGCCCTTGCGCACCTGCTTTACGGGCTCGGTGGCGGAGGCGGCTTCGTGTTGTTGACGGGCGAGATCGGCGCCGGCAAGACGACCGTTTGCCGCTGCTTTCTGGAGCAGATTCCGCGGCGTTGCAACGTGGCTTACATCTTCAATCCGAAGCTCACGGTCAACGAGCTTTTGAAGTCGGTATGCGATGAGTTCCGCATTCCTTACCGCGAGAGCGGCACCGAGCCGCTGACGGTCAAGGACTACATCGACCCGCTCAACGAATACCTGCTTCGCACGCATGCCGTGAGCCAAGACAACGTGCTCATCATCGACGAGGCACAGAACCTCTCGGCCGATGTGCTAGAGCAGCTGCGCCTCTTGACCAACCTTGAGACCAACGAGCGCAAGCTGCTGCAGATCGTGCTGATCGGCCAGCCCGAGCTGCGCCAGCTGCTCGCCAAGCCCGAGCTCGAACAGCTGGCGCAGCGCGTGTTGGCGCGGTTCCACCTCGAGGCTTTGTCGGAAGTTGAGACGAGGCAATACATCGCCCATCGGCTCAGCATCGCCGGCCTGACGACGGCGCTGCCGTTCAGTCGCAAAGCGCTCGCGCGCATCCACCAACTCTCGCGCGGTGTGCCGCGGCGCATCAACTTGCTGTGTGACCGCGCGATGCTCGGCGCCTATGGCAGCGGCATCAGCCGAGTTGACACCGAGGTGGTGGACAAAGCCGCCGAAGAAGTGTTTGGCAAGTCGACCTGGGCCCGGCCCAACGCGGTGGCTCGCAGTCGTGCGTGGTTGATTGGCGGCGGGGTGCTTGCCGGCGTGGCGCTGGGCGGCGCGATCGCGTTTGGCTTGCAAGCGGTCTCGCGGCCCAATGCGCCGATGTTGGCATCGGCCGCGTCAAGTCCATCGGGTGCTTCTGCCGCAAAGACGGCGGTGGAGGCGAACTCACGCGCGGCACCCGCCGTGGCTGGCGCCGCCCTGGCGCGCGCTGCCGGTGCCACGCTCGACGCGACTGCAGAGGCGCCCTCAGCGGCCAGCTTCTCGCAGCGCTATCCCGATGCGGCACGCGATGAGCGCGTGGCCTGGCGGGCCTTGGCACGCGCGTGGAAAGTCACGCTCACAGGTGCCGACCCGTGTGCTGCCGCCGAGAGTCAGGCGCTCAGTTGCTTTCGTGGCAACAGCAGCACGCTGGCCATGATTCGCCAACTCGGGCGGCCTGGCATCGTGAGCCTGCGTGACGACGCGGGTGCGCCGGTCTATGCCTTGCTCATCGGCCTGAGCGAACAAAGCGCAACACTGCGCTTCGGCACTGCCACCGAGACCGTGCCGATTCAATCGCTGGCTCGGCTCTGGCGTGGCGACTTCTCGACGCTTTGGCGCGTGCCGCCGGGCTATCAACAGCACCGCATCGTCAACGCCGACTCCGGGCCTGCCGCCGATTGGCTCGCCGAGCACCTCGCGAAGCTCGACGGCCGCGCCACGCCGTCCGATCCAGCAGCCTTCAAAGCAAGCGTGGCGGCTTTCCAATTGGCGCAAGGCCTCAAAGCCGATGGTCTCGCCGGGCCAACCACCTTCATGCAACTCAACCGAGCCATCGGCGTCGACGAGCCTCGGCTGCTGTCGTCGGCGAACTGAGCTCCTCTGGCTGCGGAAAGAAAACAGATGTCCTACATCCTCGATGCCTTGCGCCGTGCAGATTCAGAGCGTGACCGCGGCGCTGTGCCCACGCTGTTCGGGCAGCCGCTGCCGCGAGTGTCGGTTGACGCGGGCAGCTCGATTGGTCAAGGGCGCTGGCTCTGGGCGGCGATTGCCGTCCTCGTGCTCGCACTTGTCGGCATGGTGGTTTGGCGATTGACGGCACCGGCTGCGCCGGCCGCGCAGGCGGTGGCCAGCGCAGCGCCTTCGCTGGCGCCTGCTGATGCAGTGCAAGCGCCGATCACTGCCGATCACCCCACCGTGCGGCCGCTCGCGGATGCGGCAGCTCCTTTGCCGCGGCGGCTTGAAGCAACACCGCCGCCTCGAATCGCTGAGCCTGCCCGCGCTGCACGCAATGTCGCAAGGAGCGAAGCACGCACCACCGACAAGGCATCTATCTCAGCCAACGCGGCCAACGCAGCGAAGGCCGCCACCGCGGCCAAAGAGGCATCTGCGGCGGGCGGCGCAGACGCCCGCATCTACGCCCGCAACGAGTTGCCAAGCGAGGTTCAACGCGAACTGCCCACGCTTGCCATCGGCGGCGCGAGCTACTCCGAAAGCGCGGCCAACCGCATGCTCATCATCAACGGCCAGGTCTTCCATGAAGGCGACAAGCTCGCGCCCGAGTTGGTGCTCGAGCAGATCAAGTTGAAGGCGGCGGTGCTGCGCTACAAGGGATATCGATACAGCGTGTCGTATTGATCTGTGCGTCGTCTGCGGCCTGCGTTTGGTTTGGGCCACTCTGCGCAGTGCGACTGAGCCATATGCGCCTTTGACTCGAGAACATCCGCATCACCTGCCTCGGCACCAAGACCCATTCGATCGGGTTGGCATTCAACAACTTCACCTCCGCGGTCGCCGAGCCAGAGCCCGAAAGCCAGGCGCTCTTTGCGCTGGGTTTGCCGGCAGTTGGTTTGGCAGATAGGCGCAGCGCATCACGCTGGGCAAGGCCATCATCCGACTAGAATCGTGTAGCACTGCGGGTGTAGTTCAATGGTAGAACGGCAGCTTCCCAAGCTTCATACAGGGGTTCGATTCCCCTCACCCGCTCCAACATGCTGTCTCAAAGGGTCCCATGAGGGCCTTTTTTTTTGAGTCTGCTCCGTGGCGCCCGGTGCCATCGTCCCGGGTTGTCCCGCTGAATCCCTTGCAAGCCGAGGCGGCGTGAGGGTAGATTTGAGGGTAACAGCGCCACGCGCTGCTGTAGTTACCCGCAAATGGCCGCCAGCATGCTCACAGACACGTCGATTCGCAAGATCGCTCCTGGGCCAAAACCTGTGCGTCTGTCGGATGGGCGAGGCCTGCATCTCGAAGTCGCCCCACAGGGCGGAAAGTGGTGGCGGCTGCGATACCGTTTTGATGGAAAGGAAAAGTTGCTGTCGCTCGGCACCTACCTTGACACCAGTCTGAAGCGCGCGCGTGAGAAGCGAGAAGAAGCTCGCGCGTTGCTCGCATCCGGCGTTGACCCGAGCGCTGCGCGCAAGGCCGAGCGCATCTCCAGGACTGGTGGCGCGTCCAACTTGTTTGAAGCCATAGCCCACGAATTCCACGAGACCAAAAAGGCCGAGTGGAGCGAGGCACATGCGAAGCGGTGGCTAGAACGCCTGCGGAAGGACGTGTTCCCGTACTTGGGTGGGCATTCATTGCCAGATATCTCAGCGCCGATGCTGCTGACCGCGCTCCGCCGAGTTGAAGCCCGAGGTGTGCGGGAGACTGTCCATTCGATCCAGCAAGCCTGCGGCCAAGTGTTTCGTTACGGCATCGCGACGGGACGCTGCGAGCGAAGCTGAGCCTCGATCACGTCAGCGTTGATGTCCAAGCGCTCCACCAGAAGCGTTCGAGCCATGGCTCGAAAGCCGTGTGCAGTGGCTTCGTCCTTCTCATACGCTTTATTTCGTCAATTCGAATGCCTGGAAGCGGCGACTGTGTTGCCATCTCTGTCTCCTGCTGCTTGAGTTGAAAGCCCATTGAGTCGGGCTTTTTGCGAGACACCATGGCATTCAATGTAGGAGCGCTCGATGAGCATTCGCGCGATGGATTCCAGCCATTTTTCGCCGTGCTTTCGAGAGAGGCGGGTGTCTCTGTGAGCGGCCCATTGCCGAGTGAACGCGTCTCAGCCGATCAACTCGGCGTGCGTGAGTTCGCGGACTATTCGCTCGTGATCGACGCCCGCTCGCCCCACGAGTACGCTGAAGATCATCTTCCCGGCGCCGTGAATCTGCCCGTCGTCGACGATGCGGAGTTTGCTGAAGTCGGCATTCGCCACCGGTCGGACAAACATGCTGCCTACTTGATCGGAGTCGAATACTCCTTGCGCAACATCGCGGATCAACTCAAGCCGCTGATCTCGAAATACAGCAGCGCCGACCGCTTCTTGGTTTACTGCTTTCGCGGTGGCAAGCGCAGCCGCTTGTGGGCAGACAACCTGCGCACGATCGGCTTCGAGGTTGACCAACTGCCGGGCGGGTGGAAGCGCTATCGCCAGTGGGTTCGCGAGTCACTGGCGGTGTTGCCCAGGCAATTCAACTACCGCGTGCTGGCAGGACCGACAGGTTGCGGCAAGACCCGGCTGCTGAACGAGTTGGCCAGGCAAGGTGAGCAGACGCTTGACTTGGAGGAATTGGCATCGCACCGAGGATCGTTGCTGGGTGACCTGCCCGGGCGGCCGCAGCCCACACAAAAGCAGTTCGACAGCCTGCTTCTGTCAAAGCTTCGCCAATTCGATGCTGCCCGGCCAGTCTGGATCGAGGCAGAGAGCAAGAAGATTGGCGACCGCCAATTGCCCGATGCGCTGTTTGAAGCCATGCACCAGTCGCCGGTGACGCGACTTTCTGCGCCCATGCATGAGCGTGTCCGCTTGTGGCGAGAGGACTATCCGCACTTCGCGGCAGACCCAATCGGCATGGTCGAGAAACTGCTGCCACTGAAACCACTGGTGGGCGGCCTAATCATTTCGGCATGGCAAGGATTGGCGAGCGAAGGCAAGGTCGAGCCACTGTTCGAAAGCGTGATGGAGCGTCACTATGACCCTTGCTATGCGCGTTCGACGAAACGCAACTATGCCAACGAGGCGACTCAGCAAGACTGTGAGTTGAACGGCTTGGATGCCGAGTCGCTGAAGCTTGCTGCCAGCCGGCTGATTGCGGCGCACGAGTCTTGACTCCTCTGATCTCGCCCAATGAATCACGTGTAGCGCGCAATGCACGTCAGGTGTCGGCCGGCTGACAACGGGCGCATGGGCTCGGCCTCCCAGTGCAGGAGCGCTGGTCCCATGACTCGGCGCCACCAGGGCGGTATGAACGCCACGAACATCAGGAGCACATACCCCATTGGAAGCCTCGGCGAGTTTGGTGACAAGCCGAGTTGGTAGCAGGGCCGTGACCCTTGGTGGTGGTGGGACTGATGAAGACTCAGATTCAAAGTCACCCAGGCCCGGAAACGGCAGTCGCTTTCCCACCCATAGTTTCCTGTTCGCGCGTCAGGCAACGCATCGTCTCCGAGGCTCCAATGTTGGATATACGTGATCACCTGGAGCGCGAACGTCACCAACGCAGCGGCGCCGACATAGATGGCGGCGCCCATCCATCCTGCTGCAACGCTGAACGTGGCCAACGTTGCTCCGCTCGCCGCAGTTGCGATGCGAAGCCCGCGAACCGTTGGGGAAGCAGCACCGCCGGCGAAAAGCAAGCCTCGCGGGCCAAACGCTTCAGGGACGATTGCTTTCAATCGTCGCCTGTTAGCGCTCATGTAAATCCGCGCCTATTCGCTCGCGAGGTGGCGGTTTTGCAGGAGTTCAGCGAAATCCAGAGGTCCAGGCGCAGCAGCTCGGGTGGGGCTTGGCGGAGCGCGGCGGCGAGGCCGCTGGCGGGCACGCCTCGAGAGGCCTTGCCTCACCCACGGTGCGAGTGAAGAGTGGCAGTGGACGCAGCGGAAGTCCGGCCAGCCTCGCGATGTTGGAAGTTCAGCGGATTGAATGGTCTGGATAGATGTCGCTGCGTCCGTTGAGGTGGGTTCGGTGCAACCACCCTGATGCGTCACGCGGGGATCGTGGGCTTGCTCTGCGACCCGAGCCAATCGCCACCTTCGTGACCGT
>JAYWGR010000007.1:0-11589 GCA_043778145.1 Rhizobacter sp. | reverse complement strand
CTGGATCAATCGAGCTTCAACCAGTGGGTGGTGGACGATGCTTCGGGGCAGCTGCGCATGCGGCTGCTCACGGGCTACACGAATGCCGAGGTCGGGCTGGGGCACCTGATTCAGCAAAGCGCGAGCTCGGCCCAACGCGGCAGCTGGCGCGGCTCGGGGTTCGAGGCGACGACGCAGGGCTGGGTGGCGGTGCATGCGGCGCAGGGCTTGTTGGTGTCGGCCACAGTTCGAGCGGGCACGTACGGCTCGGCGGAGTCGACGCAGATGGATGCGGCTGAAGCCGTGGCGCAGCTCAAAGGGGCGGGTGACCTCGGGGCACGGCTGGGGGCGGCAGCCCAGGCAGCGGGTGGGCAGCCGCTGGGGTCGTTCGAGGCGGGCCAATCGGTGGAGAAGTGGATCGCGCAGGTCGATCCGCGCCAGGACGGCAAGCATGCGGGCGCGGTCAACGGGCAGCAGGCCTTGAAAGGGCAAGGCCCTGAGCTTGGCGACCCGGTGGAGGCGTTCGCGAGCCCGGTGGTGTTGATGGAGTCGCCGAGTGCGGCAGTCCTCGCCACAGAAGCTGGAATCGCCGCATTCGCCGGCCAAGACTTGAGCATCACGAGCCAAAGCGATGTGCATCAGACGGCCGCTCACACCTGGACCAGCATCACCGGCAAGACGACGAGCTGGTATGTGCATTCGGGCGGCATCAAGGCGATTGCCGCCAACGGGCCGGTGAGCCTGCGCGCGCACACCGATGCGCTGCAGATCTGGGCCGATCAAGACGTCACAGTGATCTCGGTCAATGACGAGATCACCATCAGCGCAAGCTCAAAGATCGCACTGATCGCCGGGCAGTCGTCAGTGACGCTGGAAGGCAGCGACATCGAGTTCAAGACGCCGGGGGCGTTCGCGGCCAAGGGCGGTGGGCATGCGTTTTTGGGTGGGGGGATTGGAGCGATGCAGCAAAACAAACTGCCAGATTCAAGAGTGAAGCTCTTCGATCAACAAATTCGGGCGTTGAATGAACTCACCGGCGAACCCATTGCCGGAATGCCATACAAGCTAACGACGTCAGACGGCGATACCTATTACGGTAGAACGGACGAGCATGGGAAGACACTGCGGGTCGGGACGGTCGCTCAAGCGATAGTCAGTGTCGAATGGGGTTCACTTCCACCAGCTACGAAGGGCTGACGCAAAATGGCGACCAAGCCTTTTCAAACGCAAACCATCGAATCTCGACAAACGGTTGTTGACGACAAATTGAAGCCGACTGCCGAATTGCATATTCTCGTTGGCGGACCGTATAAATTGGACGGCGAAGAGCATCGATACGGGCACACGGCACTACGGATCAAAAACCGAACGCTGGATTTAACCTACGACTTTGGGCGCTACGGGAATGTGAGCGGAATGTTCGGCGAAAGTGGTGACGGCATTCTAAGAGTGTGGTCTGACTTCTCCCCATATGTGAAATCAGAGAACGCCCTCGGTCGCATCACAACAGATTTTGTCTACCCGATATTTGACCACCAAATATCAGCAGTAAAAATATATTTCGATGGCTTGATTGCATCAGGAAAGCCAATTCGCGAGAAAGATCGAGTGAGTATGAAAGTCTATCGGCTTGCGACGGACTATCACGCACTTGCGCCGAACTGCACAACACTAAGCATTGACGGCGCTAAGCAAGCTCTGCCCAACATCGACAGCGGATCAGAAAAATTCAATCGACCCAGCGATGTTCTAACTGCGACAGAGCGTCTGGCGCTGACGGCGAAGGGTGGAGCTTCCAGGCTCTTTTTGCCCGCGAATCTTCAAACGTTTCTAAGTTCAGCATCCCCAACGAAAACCGTTCGAATTGACAAGTACGGCGGTACGAGATGAAAAGGATCTTCGTCACCACTGCCGCGTTACTTCTCGCCGCGCTGTTCTCCGTCGCCGTTTCCTATTATTTTTGGGAGTTTAAAAAAGTGACAAAAGTTCATGAACTTCAGTTCCCCTTGATGCTTCAAGCCTCGCAATATACTGGCATGAATTATCTTTTGCCAAAAGGGACGATGCTTTATTATGACCAGGCTTTTCCGGAGGGTTTTGTAAGGTACAGGGTTTATGTGAACATAGAAGGCGTGAGGCTCGAATCCAGCGAGCTTGCAGACCCCACGCTCATTTCGCCACTTACAGCCTTCCCCGTCGGTAAATCCGAACTTTTAAAGTTGCTGAGCGAGTATCCGCTGTCCAAGGATGACCTTGCGGCGATCTTGAAATCTGGGCAAATTACCAAAGAAGAAGCGCGGTCAATGCTTGAGGAGTTGAGCCGCTAGAGAAACGCTGATCAATACGGCCCGATTGCTGCATAAGGTTGAAGCATGCAGCATCGCCCGCACCAAGCCAAGCAAGTGAGTTTTGCGAGCTACGAATTCGCGCGGAAGAAGCGCGTGACGCGGCGGGAGAGGTTTTTGGCCGAAATGGAGCAGGTGGTGCCGTGGTCACGGTTGCAAGCGTTGATCGAGCCGGCCTATCCGAGCACCGGCCGGGTGGGGCGCCAGCCGATCGGCGTAGAGCGCATGCTGCGCACGTACCTGCTGCAGCAGTGGTTTGGTTTGGCCGACGAAGCGGTGGAAGACGCCCTCTACGACAGCCAGTCGATGCGCGAGTTTGTGGGTCTCGATTTGGCGGTCGAGGCGGTGCCTGACGCGACGACGCTGCTGAAGTTTCGCCGCCTGCGCGAGGGCACCCTGATCGATGCCACCATCATCGAAGCCCCGCCCTCGACCAAGAACGCCGAGAAGGCGCGCGACCCCGAGATGCACTCGACCAAGAAAGGCAACGAGTGGCACTTCGGCATGAAGGCCCACACCGGAGTCGATGCCGATTCCGGCCTCGTGCACAGCCTGCACACCACCGCGGCCAACGAGAGCGACGTGGCGCACGCCCACGAAGTGCTGCACGGCCAAGAAGCCATGGCCTGCGCGGACGCCGGCTACACGGGCGTCGCAAAGCGCCAAGAGGTGCTCCAGGCGCAAGCCGCCGGCGCCATCCGCAGCGACATCGCGTGGAGCGTGGCGGCCAAGCGCAGCAACATCACCAAGATGGCCGAAGGACCGCTCAAGGTACTGACCAAGGCGCTCGAGCGCGTGAAGGCTCAGATTCGCGCCAAAGTCGAGCACCCTTATCACGTCGTGAAGAACCTCTTTCACTACAAGAAGACGCGCTACAAAGGTTTGGCGAAAAACACCGCTCAGCTCTACAGCCTCTTCGGCCTCGCCAATTTGGTGATCGCGAAGAAAAAACTGCGCCATACCGGCATTGAAGGAATGAGTGCGCCTTGATCGGCCGAAGTGCCGCCTGCTGGCACGCTAGCCCCACCCAAATCCGGCCCGACCACGCAAGCCGCGCCGCCCAAAGGCGCGAGCGGCACGCCGTCGAAGAACAACAAGGCAGTCAAAACCAAAGTCGCCAAGACGCCGCAAGGGCAGCCGGTGTTGCAGATTTCGGTGGACATTCCAAAGGGCTTGCTGGACCACTTTGCAAAGTTCACGGGTGGGGAGATCACTGACAAGGATTGGAAAGACACAGCCGACAGATTGACCTGCGAAGCGGCAGTACTCAAGACCATCTCTGTAGTGGAAAGCGGCGGCAACTCCTCGTTCTGGCGTCTGAACAACGGCGATGGTGCTCATATCCCCGCGATCCTCTTCGAGCGCCACTACTTCAGCAGGAAGACTAAGGGCATCTACAACGACACCTTCCCCGACATCTCCTGGCCGGTTGGGTACCGCGTCCGCAAAGACCCAAAGAGAGTCGACAAAACAATGCCGTTTGGCGACGTGAACGAAGTTGATCTTTACCGCGACCGCACCACTGCCTACCTTCGACTGATTGAAGCCTACCGGCTTGATAAAGACGCAGCACTCATGTCTTGCTCATGGGGCAAGTTCCAAGTGATGGGCGACAACTTTGCCGCGTGTGACGCACGCGATCTCAACGCGTTCGTTGGCGCCATGTGCACCTCAGAGTACGAACAACTCAAATTGCTCGCCGGCTTTATTCAGAACAAGCCGCGACTGTGGGCTGCGGTCAGAGCCAAAGACTGGGAGGCAATCGCCTTGAACTACAACGGCCCTGGCTACAAGACCTTCCACTACGACACCAAATTAAAAGCCGCCTATGAGAAATTCTCTCTTCCGCCCAAAGACAGCTCGGAGAAACCGAATGCCTAACGTCGTTGCCAACGTGGTCGCTGCGTTGTTGGTCTGCACAGTCGGGCTGGTGCACGGTGAAACCAGGCTAAGTACAGACTGGTCTTCTGACGTCAATCAGGACGGCACTAGCAAGCCACACGATGAGAGTGACGGAACGCGGTTCGATGAAGCATCGGACGCAACATCCTTTCGTCGCGACGCTGTCGCGAGACATGGCTTGCGCGATTCCTTGAGGCTGAAATTTGGATTCAAACTTTTCCTAAACGAGACCAAGTTTTTTCTTAGGCCAGCAGCGTTCATGAGCAAGTCGCGACCCGACGAAGTCTGCACACCCACGTCCGGCCCTGGATTGAAATATCAATGCAACGAAGGCCAGCGACTCACATCGGACTGCCACTTGATGTTCTTCGATGACAAGTTCGCCGAAGCAGGCTTCAACACCGTCAAAGTCAACGAGCCGTACAAGTTCTATTGCAACTCGGTGGTCGGCGTCGGCGTCCGAGGCGAAGGCAGCGACGATCTTTTGGTCACGGTTCAATACTTCCCCATCGACCAAAAGCTCGCCAGCAAGCCGAGTGAGATCGGCATGGGCTGGAACCGAATGACGGTGCTGTTCCACATCAAGGCAGTAGACGGCAAGATCGTCGCGGAGCAAGACGACACCTGTCTCGGCAACCCGAACCGGGTCGACAACATTCTTGATGCCCGCAAGCGTGTTGCGAAGTGCGCAACGGCGGGCATTCCGAGGCCGTAGCCGAGCCGCCACAGCAGACAGCGCCCGTCTTGGGCGTGGCGGTCAAACCAATCAAACCCGACCGCAGTCACCGCGCGACGCTCCGGTTCGCCCGGTAGCGCGACGAGCATCCGAATGCCTGTCGGCAGGCGCATGCTTCTGCGATGGATGTGAAACACAACGCCTCCAGCACCGCGGTCTCGGCGGTACTGGCCTGCGCGTGGCCCTGTGGTCGAGCGGGTGGAGAAGATGAAGGTCAGGATGCTCGCCAGCGTCTAGCGCCCGTAACGCCAGATCAAGCGGTGTTCGAGTTCAGCAAGGTGCGGCGACGCGGATAGGCGAAGAACACGGTGCACCGGGCCCCATCAAGCCGCGCAAGCAAGGCGCGCAGGCGATCCATGCGAAACCAGCTAAAAACCAATCCGCACGCGCGCAGCACTGCTACATGGCACTCAACAGCGTGGGTTTCATTTCATGCTGTCGTCATCACCGATTGACCCATGCCGAACAAGCCCGTTGCAGGAGCAATGCCGTCGCAATCGTGAGGCCCATGCTGGCAAATGCCAGCCAGGCGTAGGGCATCAACAGTGGGATGCCGATGAGGATCAGGCCGTCGTTGGAGCCCGGGATCAGCAGACTGCCCCAACCCATCAACACGCCGCCTGCAAAAGCGCGCATCAGCGCGAGCGGCGTCGGCGCTGTGGGGCGCCAGCGCCCTGCGGTCCAACCTCCGGCGAGTGCGCCGAGGCAGAGCGCGCCGAACAGTGTCAGTGGCAAAGCCAACTCTTGTGAAGTGCCAGATTGCATGCCGTCGCGCCAATGTTGCGCCGAGCGAGCGAGCGCGTCGGTATAGGCCCACGGGCCGGCGAGCAACAAGGTCAGCACGAAGGTGATTCCGATGACGATGGTGGCCGCGTGCGGCGCCCACGCGCGGGCAGCCCAACGCCTGGCCTCGCCGGGGTCGCGCAAGCCCGTCATGAAGCCTGGCGCCAAGCGCCACAAGGCATAAAGCACAAACGCCGGGGCCAGCCAGATCTCGGCCATCCACAGCGGAGCAAGGCCAGTTGGCATGGTGGATGGCTCTGTGTGCGTGTGCCTGAGCACCATGACGCTCAGGCAGCCGCAAAAGAAGCCCACGGGTGTGAAGGCTTGAGCCCACTGGCCCGAGCCCAATCGCGCAATGGCGCCAAAGACGCAGGCCCCGTTGACCCACGCGCCCACGCCCAGCAGGGCACCGCCCACCACGGTCCAGATGGTCACGTCGCGGCCCGCAGGCATGCTGCCTTCCCAATGCGCCAGCTGCGCCAATGCCAGCCCGCCCACCACCCAGAGTGACGCTTCCATCATGGCCGCCAAGCGATGCGCCCGACGCTGGCTGACAAGCTCGTCAACGGCCGCCACCATGCATGTGCCTCCGCGCTGAATGGCAAAGCCCATCAGGGCGACGGCGAATGCCGACAGCAGTGCTGAACCGATCGAAATCATCATGGCGCGGCATTAGCCTTTCGTCAGCGAGTGGTCGGCATCACAGTGGCGCTGAGTGGCGCTGAGTGGCGTTGAGTGGCATTGAGTGCCGCCACGCTTTGTCAAATCCGATCAGCGCCATGCGACATCGCCATTTGCCAGGCAATCAACGACATTGCATCAATCGGGTAGCGCGCCCCATTGGGCAGTGAACCTGGCGAGTCTTGTCCGGCCATCGACCGAGCGAGTGCGCGCAATGCCGCTCCGGCATTTCAGACGTGTTCGACCACGCCTTCAATCGGATCGCATGGCTCGCGCCACGGTGAGCGTTCAATCATGCGCAGCGTTTCCGCATAGCCCGCCTCTCGGCGTGCCTTCACTCCGGCGGGTGTGAAGTCGATGTCCTTCGTGTGATCTTCGCCTTCCAGGCGCGGTGCCACCAGGTGTGCCACATGCATGGTCGTGCCGCAGCCCCACGAAGTCAGCTCCTTCACGACAGGGTCTGATTGCTTGCCAGCGGGCAGCAGCTGCGAGAGCTCGCGAATCACGTGGCGCAGGCGGTGGATTTGCTTTTGCCGCGCAAGGTGGCTGTCAGCGCGGCTGGCGAATTGGATGTCCTTTTGCCGCCCAGTCACCTGCCAGATCGACTCGGGCTCCGGCCCCGCTTGATGCCACACATTGACGGCGAAGATGAGTGCATTACGGCGGGGGTTGTCGTCGAGCACGGCTTCGATTGGCGTGTTGGAGTAGATGCCGCCGTCCCAATAAGGCTCGCCGTCAATGCGCACGGCGGGAAAGGCCGGCGGCAGCGCGCCCGAAGCCATCACGTGATCGGCAGCCAGCTTCTCGTCTCGGCTGTCGAAGTAGCGCATGGCGCCGGTGCACGCATTCACGGCGCCCACGGTCAGCCGAGTCGAGCCGCCTTCTAGCGAGCCGAAGTCGACCAGCGCATCGAGCGTCGCGCGCAGTGGCGCAGTGCTGTAGTAAGCGGCTTGCTCAATGCCAACCGCGGCGCGGGCGCCGCGCAGCGCCATCAGATTGGGCTCGAAGAATGCGGGAATTCCACGCATCACTGTCGTCATGTTGGTCACCAGATTGCCCATGCCGAGCCAGTCCATTGGGCCGGGCAAATATGACGGCGTCTCCACATGGCGCCAGAACGCATTGAGCCGCTCCATGCGCTGCTCCAACGGGTTGCCCGCAATGATGGCCGCATTGATGGCGCCGATCGACGTGCCAATCACCCAATCGGGCTCAATGCCAGCATCGTGCAGCGCCTCATACACGCCCACCTGGTAGGCACCGAGCGCACCACCGCCTTGCAGCACGAGCACCACCCCGCCGGGCAGGCCCGAGGGGGTCTTGGCGCGCCTTGCCTTGGTGGCGTTGGATGGTGTGGTTGTCGTCATGTGGGTCCTGTGGATTTCTGGTGGCGGGCTATTCCATGCGAGTGGCCCGCCGAGTGGCATTGGCGGCCGGCAATCGCTCGGCCACAAGGTCTTCAGCGTTACATCATCATTTCCATCGTCTCGGGCTTCTTGTCGTTAACGATGTCGCCGATCGTCAAGCGAACTTCTGAAGTGCCGGTGTTCTTCCACCAATGTTTGGTGCCGAGCGCCTCGCGCGCCACCTCGCCGGCTTTGTGCAGGATCGGCACTGAGCACTTGCTGTTGTATTCATAGATTTCGCCACTCGTGACCATGATCAGCGCGGGCCGGTCTTCATGGCTGTGCATGGGCACCACGCCGCCAGGTTGAATGGTCATTTGACGAAGGCGCAGGCGGCGCTGATCGAGCTTCACGTTCTCTTTGGAGAGATCGATTGACGACAACTCCGTGTCCACCACGCCCACCGGCGCGGTGGCCGCACCGGGCAAGCTGTTGGCACCGACCTTGTCGGCTGGGCACTCGCCAGCCTGTGCGGGGCCGAAGGCAGCCAAAGTGGCCAATGCGGCGATCAAGCCAAGGTGTTTGCAATTCATTTTTTAACTCCAGAGTGGACAGGTAGAAAGGGGTGGTTGATTCAGTGCGCCGTCCAGCCGCCCTCAATGGGCAGGATGGCGCCTGTGATGGATGCGGCATCTTCGGAACATAGAAAAGAAGTGAGCGCGGCGACCTGCTCCACAGTGACGAACTTCTTCGTCGGCTGCGCAGCCAAGAGCACATCGCGAATGACCGCCTCAGTGCTGATTCCGCGGGCTCGTGCGGTGTCTGGAATCTGCTTTTCAACCAGCGGTGTCAACACATAGCCCGGGCAAACGGCATTCACCGTGATGCCAGCTTCCGCCACTTCGAGTGCCACCGTCTTGGTGAATCCCGCCACACCGTGTTTGGCCGTCACGTAGGCCGATTTGTAGGGGCTCGCCACCAGCGCATGGGCTGAGGCAATGTTGACAATGCGCCCAAAGCCATTGCGCTTCATGGCCGGTAACGCCAAGCGCGTGGTGTGAAAGACGGCCGACAGATTGATGGCCAAAATCGCGTACCACTGCTCGACCGGGAATTCTTCAACTGGCGCCACATGCTGAATGCCTGCGTTGTTGACAAGCAAGTCAATGCAGCCGAATTCAGCCAATGCCTTGGCCATCATGGATTCGATCTCATGCGCGCGACTCATGTCGGCCTTGTCGTGACGAACCTGCACGCCGTGCATCTCAGCCAACTCGGCACGCAGACTCTCGATCGCCGCGGCATCACCGAAGCCATTGAGAACAATGTTGGCGCCCTGGGCGGCCAATGTTCTTGCAATGCCGAGACCAATGCCCGAAGTTGAGCCGGTGACGAGTGCGGTCTTGCCAATGAACATGCCTTACTCCTGGTTTTGCCGAGTGCGAGTCTGCACAAAGCTCTTGTTCGCAAGCGTACTGAGGTATTGCTCGTCTGAAAAATGGTTTTCTTTCATCCGGCGATTCGCGCAGGTTATGAGAGCGGCTGTAAGAATTCATTGCCAACGGCGACTGGAACGCCATGGACATGGAGCTCTACCAAATCCGCTACTTCCTTGCGGTGGCCGACGCATTGAGCTTCACGCGCGCATCTGAGCGCTCATTCATCTCTCAACCCGCCCTGACAAAAGCCATTCAGCGACTCGAGAATACGGTGGGTGGGCGCCTCTTTGATCGCAGCAAAAGCCAGGTACAACTGACTGAGTTGGGCAGAGCCATGCTGCCCAATCTGCGCGAGGTGTATGCCAGAGTCGAGCAAACACGCGAGCACGCGCGCCAACTCACTTCAAGGCAAAAAGACTTGGTGCGCGTGGGCGTGATGTGCAGCCTCGACATCGACAAAATGCTGCCCGGCTTTGCCGACATTGAACTTGGCAGCTGTGAAATTGAAGTGCGCTTTCGCGATGGCAACCTCGAAGCACTGAGTGACGCACTCGATCGCGGCGAGCTCGACCTTTGCATCATGTGCTCGCCAGACCCCATGCCGCGGCGCTTCTCCGCACAAATGCTGTTCCGAGAAACGTATGTCGTGGCCTTTGGTGACGATCACCGCTACAACGGCCGCGATGGAATCGAGTTGTCCGAGTTGCACCGTGAGCGATATTGCGACCGCGTAATGTGCGAGTTCTCAACGCACATCGAGAGACTCTTGTTAGAGCGCGGTGTGAACCTCGAAGTCGTGCAAGAGTCGACTCGAGAAGACTGGATACAGGCCATGGTGCGATCCAACTTTGGCATTGCATTCATGCCGGAGTCGATTGCACAAAGCGCAGGCTTGGCCTACGCGCACACGACTGACGTGGAGATTGCCCGAGAGGTGAGCGTGCTCATGCGCGCCGAGCGGCCGCCAACTCAGGCCGAACAAGCGGTGATTGATTCGCTGGCGGCCTATCGCTGGTGATTCGGCGCTGGCGCGGCTCCCCGCGCCGAGGCATTGACGCCTCAGGACAAAGCTGGCTCGACCTTCGGCGCCTTCGCACCACTGCCGCAAGCGCGCTCGATCAGCGTCTGGGTTTGTTGCGGCAAGCCGCTCACGATGCCGCGCGCCACCAGGCGCACCCACAAAAACGCCAGTGGGCCTCTGACCGACATCGTGGTGCGAATCTCCAAGTGCTCGCCATTGGCAATCAACTCGTGGCTGCCGGTCATGGTCGCGAGTGGAAAGCAGGTCAGGTCCACGTAGCGCACACCGGCTCGACCGTGAGCAACTCCGCCTTCACGTTCGGCCCGCTTTTTGACCGCAAGGTGAAGTGCGTGCCCGCGCGGAACGGGCGCTCGATACGCGCCGATTCGAGATCGGGTTGCCATTCGGCCCAACGGTTCACATCGGTCCAGACGTCCCAAATCTTCTTGGCGACGGCGTTGCTGGCGTTGTTGTTGGCAATGCGATGGCTGTAACTCTGAGTCCACATGGCGTGTCCTTTCGGGGTGGAAAAACAATTGGGCGCAGTAACGAGGAAGGTTGGTTCATGGCGGGCCGTTCCGAGAAGGAGGCGTGGGCGATGCAGGGCAGGCATTGGGAGCAGGTGCTGAACGCGGCGAGCTCAGGTTGAGCCGCCGTCGACCGTGATGGTCTGGCCGGTGATCCAGCGGCCCGCATCGCTCACCAGGAAGGCAACGACATCGGCCACGTCATCCGGCCGGCCCAGGCGCTTGAATGGCGAGGCGGCAGCCATCGCAGCCTGGCGCTCCGGCGGCGCTTTCGAGAACATGCCCGGCACCACCGCGCCCACGCGCAGCGAATTCACCGTGATGCCGCGCGGCCCCAGCTCCTTGGCAGCCACGGCGCCGAAGAGCTCCAGCGCCGCCTTGCTCGCCGCATAGAGCGCCGAACCGGCAATCGGTGCGCCCACCGGCGTTGACGAGGTGTTGACGATGCGCCCGCCGTCGCCCAAGTGGCGAGCCGCTTGCGACAGCACATGCAGCGCGCCGCGCACGTTCACATCGAACACGGCGTCCTAGAGCGCATCGTTGATCTCGGCCAGCGGGCGCGGCACCGCGGTGCCCGCGTTGTTGATGACGTGGTCGATCCGGCCATGGCGCGCCTGCACCGTCTCGAAGAGGCGGGCCACGTCTTCGGCGCGGCGCATGTCGGCCTGCACGGCGCTGGCGGTCTGGCCAGCGGCCTCGAACTCTTGGAGCAGGCGTTGTGCGTGCTCGATGGAGGTCGAGTAGCCGATCACGACGGTGATTCCGTCACGCGCGAGGCGCCGCGCGATCGCGCTGCCAATGCCACCCGCGCCGCCGGTGATGATGGCCAC
>JAYWGR010000006.1:0-37504 GCA_043778145.1 Rhizobacter sp. | reverse complement strand
CCAGCCACCAGTTCAGCGCCGAATTGAACCAAGAAAATTGGCGAAGTTGCGACTCGGTCAGCACAAACAGGCGTCCCGCCAGCGCCGTGCCCACCACTTTGGCCAGCACGATCACGGCGATGCCGATGGCAGTTTGGCCTTGATGAATCAGCCACAGCGCCAGCAATTTCAAGGGAAACAAAGTGAGCATGGGCACCGCAAAGAACGACAAGGCCGCGTAAGGCCGCAGTTTGCGAATGCGCGCTTCAAGTCGGGCCAACGGCGGCCAATGTGCCCAACGTGCCAACCACCTAGAAAGTGGCCGCCAGCCCAATTCTTCGATCAGCAGCACCAGGGCTGCCAGGGCCAGCAACACGGCGCGCAGCGCACGCCAAACCCACTTCAACAAAATCATTGGGCATTGTAGGAAGCCCGATAGAGCGAGGCCGCGCCAGCGGCCGCGAAACTTACTGCCCGTAAAGCTTCTGGCTCGCGCTGGCTGCGGCGCTCAAGCCCTTGCGATTGCGAATTTGATCGATGACCTTGGTGGCCACGACGGCCAACTCTTCGGTGGTGCTGGCTTTGTCTACTGCCAAAGTGAGTGGAAAGCCTCGCAAACCCAATTCGCTTGAGATGAGTTGGGTGAGCACGGCGGTGAACTCAGCGTAGTTCAAGGGCTCTTGGTTTGACTCGCTCTGGACGCCGGCAGGCAAAGGCTGGCTCGCGGGATGAACGCTTGCCTCAACAGCGGCGATCAATCCCAAGGCCTGCAACGCATCGAAGTCGGCCGCACTGATGCCTTTGACGCTTTGCAGCAAAACATCTGCCGACCGCTTGCCGTCAATCAGCAACAGCAGATTGCGCTGCGCTCTGTCATTGACAAGCTGGCGCGACTGCATCTCTAAGCGTCCCGCATCGGTTTTCGTCCAAGCCACTTTGTTAGTCCGTTGCGAACCCTGCTGGGCTCAAGGTGAGTCCGTCTTGCTTTAGCGCGGATTTACTCTGAGTATGGCGACCCACGCCGATGTACATCAAAAAGAAAACCACGCAAGTGCGTGGCTTTTCTTGAATTGGCGAGGAGCTCTGGGCTTGCGCTTAGACCTTGTCGCGCAGTTCGCGGCGCAAAATTTTGCCCACCGGTGACTTGGGCAAGTCGGCTCTGAACTCGATCACCTTGGGCCGCTTGTAGCCTGTGAGTTGGGTTTCGCAGTAAGCGCGAACCTGGGCTTCTGTGACGCTGGGGTCGCTGCGCACAATCACCAACTTCACCGCTTCACCCGCCTTGGCATCTGGCACGCCCACCGCGGCGCATTCCAAAATGCCAGGCATCTGCGTGACCACGTCTTCGACTTCGTTCGGGTACACATTGAAGCCGCTGACCAAGATCATGTCTTTCTTGCGGTCGACGATTTTGAATGCGCCGTTGGCGTCGACCGTGCCGATGTCGCCAGTGCGGAAGTAGCCGTCGGGCGTCATGACCTTGGCAGTTTCATCGGGCCGCTGCCAGTAACCTGCCATCACCTGCGGGCCGCGGATGGCAATTTCGCCGGGCGTGCCCATCGGCACTTCGGCACCGTCGTCGTCGAGCAGCGTGAGCTCGGTGTTGGGCATCGGCAGGCCGATGTTGCCGCTGTACGAGGTGCTGTCGACCGGGTTGCAGGTGGCCGACGGGCTCGTCTCCGACAGGCCGTAACCTTCGACGATCGGGCAGCCGGTTTTCTCGAGCCAGAGCTTGGCGGTGGCGCTTTGCACCGCCATGCCGCCGCCGACCGAGATCACGAGGCTCGACCAATCGACGCTGGCGAAGTCTGCGTGGTTGGCCATCGCATTGAAGAGCGTGTTGACGGCCGGGAAGCTGTGGAAGCGCTCGTGCGCGATCTCCTTGAACATCGTCGGCAGATCGCGCGGGTTGACGATCAAGATGTTGCAGCCGCCCATGCGCATCGCCAGCATCATGTTCGAGGTGAAGCCGAAGATGTGATAGAGCGGCAGCGCGCACACGGTGACGACTTGCTCGCCCGCCGGGATCTTCTTCAACGCCGGCTGGTACCAGGCTTCGGACTGCAGGATGTTGGCCACCAAATTGCGGTGCAGCAGCACCGCGCCTTTGCTGACGCCGGTGGTGCCGCCGGTGTACTGCAGCACCGCGATGTCGTTGGCGCTCACGGGCACGGGTTTGAATGCAGAGCGGCGGCCTTGGGCGAGCGCGGTATTGAATCGCACGGCGCCGGGCAAATCGAACGCCGGGACCATCTTCTTGACCTTGCGAACCACGAGGTTGACGATGCTGCCTTTGACGAAGCCGAGCATGTCGCCGAGTGAGGCGAGGATGACCTTCTTCGCCGGCACCTCGGCCATCACCTTCTGCAAGACCGAGGCGAAGTTTTCGACGATGACGATCGCCTTCGCGCCCGAGTCTTTCAGCTGGTGTTCGAGCTCCCGCGGCGTGTAGAGCGGGTTGACGTTGACCACCACGCAACCGGCCCGAAGGATCGCCGCCACCGCGACCAAATACTGCGGCACGTTGGGCATCATCACCGCGACGCGGTCGCCTTTGACCAAGCCCTGCGCCTGCAGATAAGCGGCCAGCGCGCGTGATTGCTCATCGATGGTCGCGAAGGTGAACGCCTTGCCCATGAACTTGGCGGCGGCCTTGTCGGCATGGCGCTTCATCGCATCGTCGAGCAGCGCTGTGAGCGATGCGGGCGTGTTGACATCGATCACCGCGGGCACGCCCTCGGGGTATTGCTTCAACCAGGTCTTGTCCATCAATGGCTCCGGAAACGACGGCGGATTCTGCAGGAGGCGAGTCTTTCAGGCTCTCAGGGCTTAGGGTAAGCGCGTCGGCTGCGTCATGGCCGGTTCGGCGCATGCCAGCCGCCGCCAAGCGCCTGGATCAACGCGATTGCCGCCGCTTGCCGGCTGGCCGCGAGTTGCGCCACTGTGCGGCGCGCACTCAGCGCCGAGGCTTGCGCGGTGACGACATCGGAGTAGCTGACCAAGCCTTGCGTGTAGCGGTTGAGCAGTTGCTGCTCGGTTTGGTCAGCCGCCTCGGAAGCCTCAAGACGCAGCCCGGCTTGCTCGGCCAGCGCGCGGGTTTGCGCGAGCTGATCTTCGACGCTCTGAAAAGACGCAAGCACCGTCTGGCGGTAGCGCGCGATGGCGGCATCGCGCGCGGCCTCTGCACCTTCGACAGCGGCTCGGGTGGCGCCCGCATCGAACAAGGTCTGCGCCGCCGAGAGGCCGAGCGACCACAAGCTGCTCGGCGCACGGAACAAATCGCCGATGCGCGACCCCGCCGTGCCGTACGACGCGCTCAGGCCAACGCTCGGGAAGTACGCCGCGCGCTGGATGCCGATCTGCGCATTCGCGGCGGCCACGGCGCGCTCGGCGGAGGCGATGTCGGGCCGGCGCTCGAGCAGGGTGGACGGCAGATCGAGCGGCACGGCCGGCACGGCCATGGTCCACGCGCCGGGCGCGAGCGTGAACTCGGCTGGCGCCTTGCCGACGAGCACGGCCATCGCATGTTCGAGCTGCGCGCGCGTGCCCTGAAGGCTTGCCAGGTCGGCGCGCGTGCTGGCGAGCTGGGTCTGCGCCTGCAGCACATCGGTGCGCGCTGCGATGCCAGCGGCATAGCGGTTCTGCGTGATCTTCAACGCGCGCTCGTAAGCCTCGACGCCGCGCTTGAGCAAATCGACCTCGGCATCGGCGTCGCGCAACGAAAAGTAGTTGGTGGCCAACTCGCCTTGCGCTGAGAGCCGGGCGGATGCGAGATCGGCATCACTCGCCTGCGCGTTGGCTGCCGCGCTCTCAACCGTGCGCGCCAGCCGGCCCCACACATCGGGCTCCCAACTCGCGCCGAGGCTGGCTTGAAAGCGGTTGCCGCTGGCCGCACTCGCGTTGCCGCCGGAGCGCTGCGCGCTGCCATCGAGCGTGATCGATGGGAACAGGCTCGCGCGTTGCTGCCGCACCAGCGCGCGGGCTTGCGCATAGTTGGCCACGGCCGCGGCGATGTTCTGGTTCGACACTTCCACTTGCGCCATCAGCGCATCGAGCTCGGCATCGCCAAAGAGGCGCCACCACGGGCCGCGGTCGAGCGCATCGGCCGGCGCCGCCGGGAACCAGCCGGCCTCGGCGGCCGGTGCCTCCTTGTACGACGCGGGCGATGCGGCGCTCGGCCGCTGGTAGTCCGGGCCAACAGCGCAGCCAGCGATGGCCAGGACACCGACCATCGCCCAAACGACACGCCTCTCTGGCTCCCTCTCCCTTTGGGAGAGGGCGGGGGTGAGGCCCAGCGGGCTGACGCGGCGCGGCAAGAAAGCCCTCACCCCAACCCTCTCCCAGAGGGAGGGGGTTGGGGTGAGGGAGAGGGAGCAAACCCGGCGCAATCGAATCAATGCAGAGCGTTTCATCATCCAGCCGCCCCCGCGCGGCTCAACTGGCGTTCATCGGGCGCGCGGCGGCGCAGTTTGTCGAGCAGCAGGTAAACCACCGGCGTGGTCAGCAAGGTCAACAGCTGGCTCGCGATCAGGCCGCCGATGATCGCCACGCCGAGCGGCTGGCGCAGCTCCGCGCCTTCGCCAAAGCCGATCGCCAGCGGCAACGCACCGAGCGCAGCGGCCAGCGTGGTCATCAGGATCGGGCGAAAGCGCAGCAGGCAAGCTTCGCGCACGGCATCGTGTGCCGAGAGGCCGCGGGCGCGTTGGGCGTCGAGCGCAAAGTCGATGATGAGGATCGCGTTCTTCTTCACGATGCCGATCAAGAGGAACACGCCGATCAATGCAATCAGCGAGAACTCCATGCGGAACAGCATCAGCGCAAGCACCGCGCCCACGCCGGCTGAAGGCAGGGTCGAGAGCACGGTGATCGGGTGCACGAGGCTCTCGTAGAGGATGCCGAGCACGATGTAGATCACCACGATTGCGGCCACGATCAAGAGGCTTTGCTGCGCCTGCGATTGCTGCGCGGTGGCGGCACTGCCAGCGAACTCGCCACGCACATTGGTCGGCATGCCGATGCCGGCTTCGGCCTGCGTGATGGCGGCGCGCGCGTCGGCCAGCGTCATGCCTTCGGCGAGGTTGAAGGAGATCGTGGTTGCGAGCTCGGTGTCTTGGTGGTTGATCGATGTGGCGGTGGACTTCTCGATGAACTTCGCGACCGCCGACAGCGGCACCAGCGCCGTCGGCGAGTTGCTCAGCACGTTGCCGGTTGATGCGCCTCTGACGCCCGGGTTCGCCGTGACGGCCGAGGCTGCCGCCGCCGCGCCGCTGACGGCCGTGGCGTTGGCGGCCACATACACATCGGCCAGCGCATTCGGACCGCGGGTGTAGCGCGGCGCCCATTCCATGACGACGTGGTACTGGTTCAGCTCGGTGTAGATGGTGGCGACTTGGCGTTGGCCGAAGGCGTCGTAGAGCGCCGCGTCGATCGCCGTGGCGGTGAGGCCGAGGCGCCGGGCTTCATCGCGATCGACTTGCGCCACCGTCTCGACGCCGTTTTCTTGCTGATCGGTGTCGACATCGGTGAGCGCTGGCTGCGCTTTCAACTCGTCGGCGAGCTTGGTTGCCCAAAGGCGAAGGTCGGCGAGGCTGTCGCTCTTGAGCGTGTATTGATAGGTCGAGTTGCTTTGCCGGCCGCCGGAGCGCACGTCTTGCACGGTGCCGAGAAAGACCGAGAGCCCGGTGACTTGCGCGAGCTGCGGCCGCAGCCGCGCAATGACGGCCGAGCCGCTGTCGGTGCGCTGAGCGGCTGGCTTCAGATTGACGAAGAGAAACCCGCCGCCGGCCCGGCTGCCGGTGAAGCCGACCACGGTGTCGACAGCCGGGTCGCGGTGGATGATGTCAACGACCTGGCGCAGCTTCTCTCCCATGGCCGTCGTCGAGATGCTCTGGTCGGCGCGCAGGCCGCCGTTCAACTGGCCGGTGTCTTGTTGCGGGAAGAAGCCCTTCGGAATCGCGTTGAAGAGATACGCGTTGAGCGCAATCACGCCAACGAGCGCGAGCATCACGAGTGCCTTGCTTTCGAGCGCCCAATCGAGGCTGGACGCATAGCGCGCGAGCAACCAATCGGTGCCGCGCTCGGCCTGCCGCGCCAGCCAGCCGGGCGGCTTCGTGTTGTGGGCGCCTCCCGGCTTCAAGAACCACGCGCACATCATCGGCGTGGTGGTGAGCGAGATCACGAGCGAGATCAACACCGCCGCCGACAAGGTGATGGCGAACTCGCGAAACAGCCGCCCGGTTTGCCCCTCCATGAAGAGCAGCGGAATGAACACCGCCACCAGCGACACGCTGATCGACAGCACCGTGAAGCCCACCTCCTTGGCACCGAGCAGCGCCGCCTCCATGCGCGCCATGCCGGCCTCGATGTGGCGGCTGGTGTTCTCCAGCACCACGATCGCGTCATCAACGACGAAGCCGGTCGCCACAGTCAGCGCCATCAGCGAGAGGTTGTTCAGCGAGAAGCCGAGCAAGTACATCACGCCAAAGGTGCCGAGCAAGGCGACGACTGTGGCCACCGCCGGCACGATGGTCGCGCGCACGCTGCGCAGGAACACGCTGACCACAAGCACGACCAGCAGCACCGAAGCGACCAGCGTGAACTCGACTTCGCGCAGCGAGCTGCGAATCGAATTGGTGCTGTCGGAGGCGACTTGCAAGGTGATGTCGGGCGGCAGCTGCGCTTGCAACTCGGGCAGCAGCGCCCGCACGCCGTTGACCGTTTCGATGATGTTGGCCGAGGGCTCGCGTGTGATCAGCACCGCAATCGATGGCTCGCCGTTGAAGAGCCCGAGCGTGCGCGTGTCTTCAACACTGTCGATCACCTCGGCCACATCGCCCAGCCGCACGGCCGCACCGCCTCGCCACGCCACCACCATCGGCGCGTAGTCGCTGGCTTTGAGCGCGGGCGTTTGCGTGTAGATCTGCAAGCGGCGGCCATCGCCCTGGATCGCGCCCTTGGGCCGGTTGGCATTGGCCGCTTGAATGGCGGCGCGCACGTCTTCTGTCGAGATGCCGTAGCGGTTCAGCGCGAAAGGCAACAACTCGACGCGCACCGCCGGCAGCGAGCCACCGCCGATCTCGACATCGCCCACGCCTTCGACTTGCGAGAGCCGCTGGCTCACGATGTTGGCGACCGCCTCGTAGATCTGCCCCGGCGTTTTCGTCTTCGATGTGAGCGAGAGGATGATCACCGGCGCCGCGGCGGGGTTGGTCTTGCGGTAGGTCGGGTTGCTGCGCAGCGTGGCGGGCAGGTCGACGCGGCTGGCAGCAATGGCCGCCTGCACCTCGCGGGCGGCGCCGTCGATGTTGCGGTTGAGGTCGAACTGCAAGGTGACGCGGGTGCCGCCGGTCGAGCTTTGCGAGGTGATCTCGTTGACGCCGGCGATCGTGCCGAGGTGGCGTTCGAGCGGCGTGGCCACGCTGGTGGCCATGGTCTCGGGGCTGGCGCCGGGGATGTTGGCGCCGACCGAGATCACGGGGTAATCGACTTGCGGGAGTGGGGCAACCGGCAGCACGAAGAAGGCGGCGATGCCGGCGAGCGCCACGCCGATGGTGAGCAGCACCGTGCCGATCGGGCGGCGCACGAAGGGGGCGGAGAGGTTCATGGGCGGCCCCTCACCCTAACCCTCTCCCCGCACGCGGGGCGAGGGGACTGCACTGTCTTGCTCGCTCTCCCTTTCGCTCTCCCTTTTGGCGGGAGAGGGTTGGGGTGAGGGCCGAAACCGCCGCCCGAGCCGATCGAAGCCGAGGTAGATCACCGGCGTCGTGAACAAGGTCAACAGCTGGCTGACGATCAAGCCGCCGAAGATCGCCAGGCCCAGCGGCCGGCGCAGCTCAGCGCCTTCGCCCCAACTCAGCATCAAGGGCACGGCAGCAAAGAGCGCGGCCATCGTCGTCATCAGGATCGGCCGCAGGCGCAGCAACGCGGCTTGGTGGATGGCGTCTCGCGGCGCCATGCCTTGGTTGCGCTCTGCGTCGATCGCAAAGTCGATCATCAAAATCGCGTTCTTCTTGACGATGCCGATCAACAAGATGATGCCGATGATGCCGATCACGCCGAGGTCGTTGCCGGTCACCATCAACGCCAGCAGCGCACCGACGCCGGCCGAAGGCAGGGTCGACAAAATCGTCAGCGGATGCACATAGCTCTCGTACAAAACGCCGAGCACGATGTAGACGCAGATCACCGCGGCCAAGATCAACCACAGCTGGTTCGAGAGCGACTTTTCATACGCGCCCGAGGCACCGAGGAAGGTCAGCGTCACGCTGCTCGGCAAGCCGATGTCGGCTGCGGCTTGGCGGATCGCATCGACCGCGCTGCCAAGCGCCACGCCGGGCGCGGTGTCGAAGTTCAGCGTGCTCGCCGGGTACTGCGCCACATGCGTGATCTGCAGCGGCGCACGAAACTCGCTGATCTCGGCCATGGCTGAGAGCGGTGCCGCAGCACCCGAGCCGGTGATGAGGTTGAGCCGGCCGAGGGCCTCGGGCGTGGTGATGCCGGCCGGCTCGGCCTCCAGGATCACGCGGTACTGGTTGGTCTCGGTGAAGATGGTCGAGACGATGCGCTGGCCGAAGGCGCTGTAGAGCGCGTCGTCAATCGTGCTGGCGCTCACCGAGAGCCGCGCTGCCGTGTCGCGGTTGACGTTGATGTACGCCGCAACGCCTTGCGCACCCGCATCGCTGCTGACGTTGCGCACCTGCGGCGCATGCGCTTGCAACTGCGCGATGAGCTTGCCCATCCACTCGGTGATGAGCGCGCTGTCAACGCCTTCGAGCGAGACGCGGTATTCGGTCGGGCCGGTCTCGGCATCGATCGTCAAGTCTTGCGTGGGTTGCAGCGACAGCGTGACGCCCGCCACGCGGCTCACCCGCTCGCGCAGCCGCTCGATCGTGGCCTGCTGATGGCCGCGGTTGGGCTTCAGGTTGATGAGCATGCTGCCGGTGTGCAGCATGGTGTTGTTGGCTGCATCGACGCCGACGAAAGAGCTCAGGCTCGCGACCTCCGGGTCTTCGAGAATCGCGCGTGCTGCCTGCTGCTGCAACTCGGCCATGCGGTCATAGGACACGTCTTGCGCGGCTTGGATGCGGCCTTGCAGTTGGCCGGTGTCTTGCGTCGGAAAGAGGCCCTTCGGGATCGTCAGGTAGAGCACGACGGTCAGCACCAGCGTCAAGAGCGCAGCGATCAGCGTGATCGCTTGGTGATCGATGACCCAGCCGAGCGCGCGGTCGTAGCGCTGCATCAAACGGTCGAAGAAGGCTTGGGTGCGGCCGGGCGGCGCGATGGGCCGCCGCTCCGGGCCGCCCCAAGCAAGGCCCCACCCTCCCGGAGGGTCGCTTGCCGTCACCGGCAAGCGGGGTGCACCTTTTAGCCAGCGCGCCGACATCATCGGGACCAAGGTGAGTGAGACCAGCGCCGAAACGAGGATGGTGATGGCCAGCGTGACCGCGAACTCGCGAAAGAGGCGGCCGACCACATCGCCCATGAACAGCAGCGGGATCAGCACGGCGATCAACGAGACGGTGAGCGAGATGATCGTGAACCCGATCTGCGACGCGCCCTTTAACGCCGCGTGCATCGGCGTCTCGCCCTCTTCGATGTAGCGGCTGATGTTCTGGCTGCGGCCGGGCGCTGTCGCGCCCTTCACGTCGGCTGCGCCGACATGAGCCTGCGCCGAAACACCAGCCGTCGTCCCTTCGGGCCGAGCGCCTGCGGCGCGCCCCTCTTCGAGGTGCCGGCTGATGTTTTCGATCATCACGATCGCGTCATCCACGACGAAGCCGGTCGCGATGGTGAGAGCCATCAAGCTCAGGTTGTTGAGGCTGTAGCCGAGCAAATACATCGCGCCGCACGTGCCGATCAGCGAGATTGGCACGGCCACGCTCGCAATCACCGTGGCGCGCAAGCTGCCGAGGAACGCGAAGATCACCAGCACGACCATCACGACGGCCAGCACGAGTTCGAGCTCGACGTGTTGGACGGAGGCGCGAATGCCGGTCGTGCGGTCGCTCAGCACTTCGATGTTCACGGCGCCGGGCATGCCGGCCTGCAACTCAGGGAGCCGCGCTTTGATCGCATCGACGGTGGCGATCACGTTCGCGCCGGGCTGCCGCTGCACGTTGAGGATGATTGCAGGCGTGTCGCCAGCCCACGCACCGAGCTGCGTGTTCTCGGCGCTGTTGATCACATTGGCCACATCGATCATCCGGATCGGCGCGCCGTTCTTGTAGCTGACGATCAGGTTCTTGTAGTCATCAACGGTCACCAACTGATCGTTCGAGTTGATCGAGTAGGCGCGCTTCGGCCCGTCGAAGCTGCCTTTGGCGCCATTCGAATTCGCGTTGCTGATGGCCGTGCGCAGCGTGTCCAGGCCGATGCCGTTGGCCGCCAGCGCCTGCGTGTTGGCCTGAATGCGCACGGCAGGCCGCTGCCCGCCGGAGAGCGACACCAAGCCCACGCCCGAGACTTGTGAAATCTTCTGCGCGAGCCGCGTGTTGACGAGGTTTTGCACCTCGGTCAGCGGCAGCGAGTCGGAGGTGATCGCGAGGGTCAGCACTGGCGCATCGGCCGGGTTGACCTTGGCATAGACCGGTGGCGAAGGCAGATCGGCGGGCAGCAATGAACCGCCCGCGTTGATGGCGGCTTGCACTTGCTGCTCGGCCACATCGAGCGTCTGCCCGAGTGTGAATTGCAGCGTGATGATCGAGACGCCGGCAGCACTCGTCGAGCTCATGCGGTCGAGCCCGGCCATCTGGCCGAACTGGCGCTCCAGCGGCGCGGTCACGGTGTTGCTCATCACCTCGGGGCTGCCGCCGGGGTAGATCGTCTGCACCTGAATCGTCGGGTAGTCGACCTGCGGCAGGGCCGAGAGCGGCAGGAACTTGAGGCCGACGAAGCCGGCGAGCAGGATCGCCACCATCAGCAGCGAGGTCGCCACCGGCCGCTGGATGAACGGCGTAGAAGGGCTCATCGGCTGGAGGCACTCGCTGCGTCTGATGCGCGACGGCCCATGCCTGCGCGTGCACCGCTGGCACCGGAGCCGGCCCAGCCCGCACCACCGCCGCGATGCCGTGCGCCCGAGGCCGCGCCCGATGCGCCAGACGCGGCCGATGCCGACGCCGCCGCATGCTCGGCGCTGGTCTGCACCCGCGCGCCATCCTTCAGCCGGTCGCCGCCTTCGGTGACGACTTGCTCGCCGGCCTCCAGGCCGCTGGTCACGGCGATGTTGTCTGTGCTCGCCTCACCGCGCGTGACGCTGCGCATCGCGACTGTTTTGTCATCGTTCAGCACATAGACAAAGTCGCCCTTCGGGCCGTGGCGCAAGGCCGTGACCGGCACGACGACCGCGCCGCTGATCGTGCGCAGCAAGAGCCGCACGTTGACGAACTGGTTCGGGAACAACGCGCCTTCGGCATTGGCGAATCGCGCCTTGGCTTTGACGGTGCCGGTGGCCGTGTCGACGAGGTTGTCGAGCGTGGAGAACTGGCCGCTGTCAAGCTGCTTGGTGCGTGTGCGGTCGAAGGCAGCGACCGGCAGTTTCGCGCCTTCTTTCAGGCGCGCCTGGATGTTGGGCACGCGGTCTTGCGGGAGTGCGAATTCGATGTCGATCGGCGCGATCTGCGTGATGGTGGCGATGCCGGTTGTCGTGCCCGTGCCCACCACGTTGCCCGAGTCGACCGGCCGCAAGCCCACCCGCCCCGCCACCGGCGCCACGATGCGCGTGTAGGCGAGGTTGAGCTTGGCGGTGTTCTCGTTGGCGCGGTCGATCGCGACCGTGCCTTCGAGCTGCTTGACGAGCGCGGCTTGCGTGTCCACGTCTTGCCGGGCGATCGAGTCTTGGGTGAGCAGTGTCTGATAGCGCTTGAGCGTGACTTGCGCGGCTTCGAGCTGGGCTTGATCACGAAGCCGCGCGCCTTGCGCTTGTGCGAGGGCGATCTGGAATGGTTGCGGATCGATCGTGGCAAGCACATCGCCCTTCTTCACCATTTGGCCTTCGGTGTAGAGCACCTTCGTCAACACACCGGAGACTTGCGGCATCACCGTGACGTTGGCCGCCGGCACGACCGTACCGAGCGCTTCGATCAGTACCGGGATGTCCGCTGGCCGCGCGGTCGCCACACCCACAGTGTTGGGCGCACCGCCGCGCGGTACCGCACCGCCAGGGCCGCCGGCGCCACCCGGCCTGCCGGTGGGCGCGCCGGGGGCTTGCGCGGGCGGCCGGTGCGTCAAGTACCAAGCCAGTCCGCCGATTGCCGCCAGCACGAGCGCGGCAATCACACCGCCGAGCCAATGGCTGCGGCGCGAGGCGGGTGGGGGTGGCGGTGAGTCCAACGGGCGAGGAACAGCGTGGGCGGCTGCGGAAGCGGGTTGATCCATGAAGGCTCGAAGCTCGGGAGGCGCAGACTGGCGTTGATTCTTTCAGAAGGTCCGCAGGGCGCATGGCGACTGGGGCTGCGCCCGCCGCGCACCACGCGCGGGCTCACCCGATGTTGACCGCAAGTGCTGCGGCCCTTGGCTTTTTTACGTAATGGCCTTTGGCCGCGGCGGACGCGTTGCGCGATGATTGCGCCGATGATTTGGCGGCGGCTCGAATGAAGCCCGCCCGCCATGCCATCGACCCTCGATCGAAAGGCCGCTCATGCCCGCACCGACCGACCGCGAATCGCTCGCCGACGCCACCAACCCGCTCGGCTTGGCCGGCATCGAATTCATCGAGTTCAGCACGCCCAAGCCGCAGGCGCTCGGCCAAGTGCTGGAGATGATGGGCTTTCGCCCGATCGCACGGCACCGCTCGCGCGAGGTGCTGCTCTACCGCCAAGGCGAGATGAACATCATCATCAACGCCCACGCAGGCGGCCTGCCGCGCGCGGCGCAGGCAAGCGGCGCGTCAGCCGACCCGCAGCCGGTGATTGCGGCACTCGCCCTGCGCGTGCGCGATGCCGCCAGCGCCTACCGCCACGCGCTGGCCCTTGGCGCTTGGGGCCTGCCCACCCACGTGGAGGTGATGGAGCTGAACATTCCGGCCATCCACGGCGTGGGCGCGAGCCGCATCTACTTCGTCGACCGTTATGACGACTTCTCGATCTACGACGTCGACTTCACGCTGATTCCAACCATCGACCCGAAGCCGCCCGCCATCACCGGCCTGCACTGGTTCGGCGTGGTGCAGTACATCGGCAACGACCGCATGGAAGACTGGACCGAGTTCTACGGCGTGGTGTTCGGCTTCAAGGCACTCGCCGATGACGATCGCCGCGGCATCTTGCCGAAGGGCCGTGTGCTGCAAAGCCCGTGCGGCACGTTCTACCTGCAGTTGATCGAGCCGGAGCCGGGCATCCTCGATGTGGAAGGCGATGAATCGCTGCAGCGCATCGGCCTCGGCACGCCCGACGTGCTGGCCAGCGTGAAGGCGCTTTCAGCGCGCGGCGTGGGCTTCATCGAATCGAAAGGCGTGCACTCGGATGCGCGCGGCGCGCTCACGCAAAGCTACCTCGGCAGCACGATGTTCGAGCTCGTTCACGACGAGCGCGGCTGATGCGTGCGATGACCACAAGCCGCAGCAAGAAAGGCCTCCCATGAACCCGCACGACTTGATGAACAGCGCTGACTTCGGCATGGACACGATCTCGCTGGCCGGCACGCTGCCGCAAAAGCTCGCCGCGATCCGGGGTGCCGGTTTCTCGCAAGTGATGTTGATGGCGCGCGACCTCGTCGGCCACGCCGAGGGGATCGAAGGTGCAGTTCGTGTCGTCAAGGCGAGCGGCTTGCGCGTCACCGGCTTTCAGGTGCTGCGCGATTTCGAAGGGCTCTCGGGCCATCTGCACGACTACAAGATCGATGTTGCCAAAGCGATGCTCGAGATGTGTCATGCGGTCGGTGCCAAGGTGATGCTGGTGTGCTCATCGACCTCGACCCACGCGAGCGCCGAGCCCGACGTGCTCGCCCGCGATCTGCACAAGCTCGCGATGCTGGCCGTGCCGCTTGGCATCCGCATTGCGTACGAAGGCTTGTCGTGGGGCCGCACGATCTCTGAGTTCACCACGGCATGGGACATCGTTTGCCGCGCCGATGCGCCCAACCTGGGCATCGGCATCGATTCATTCCACGCGTTTGCAACCAAGACGGCATTGGAAGATCTGGAGCTGCTCGACCCTTCGAAGATTTTCCTCGTGCAGTTGGCCGATTTCATGTGGAACGAGATCCCGTCGTTCGAAGAGCGCATCAACACGGCGCGGCACTTCCGCGTCTTCCCTGGCGAGGGCGTTCACAGCGAGCAGCTTGCCGAACTCGTGATGCGGCTAGACCGCCTCGGCTACCGCGGCGATTACAGCTTTGAAGTCTTCAACGACGACTACCAGCAAATGCCGCTGCCCACGGTGGCCGAGCGCGCCAGGCGCGCGGCCGCTTGGCTTGGTGAAGACGTGTTGCAACGCTCGGTGCCGCTGCCGGGCCGCATGCGCTTGCGGCGCGGTGTGGCGCCAAGTTGATCAAGGAGAACCCCGCCATGGACTACACCCGCCTCGGCCGCACCGGCCTCGAGATCTCCCGCATTTGCCTCGGCTGCATGAGCTACGGCGAGCCCGATCGCGGCAACCATGCGTGGACGCTCGGCGAATCGCAAAGCCGGCCGTTCATCAGGCGAGCGCTTGACCTCGGCATCAACTTCTTCGACACCGCCAACGTCTATTCGGCCGGCAGCAGCGAAGAGATCGTGGGCCGCGCGCTGATCGACTACGCGCGGCGCGACGAGATCGTCATCGCGACCAAGGTGCATGGCCGCATGCACCCGGGGCGCCATGGCGCGGGCTTGTCGCGCAAGGCCATCTTCGCGGAGATCGATGCGAGCTTGATGCGGCTCGGCACCGACCATGTCGACCTCTACCAAATCCACCGCTGGGACCCGCTGACGCCGATTGAGGAGACGCTGGAGGCGCTGCACGATGTCGTCAAGGCGGGCAAAGCGCTGCACATTGGCGCGTCATCGATGCACGCCTGGCAGTTCGCGAAGGCGCTGCAGGTGTCAACGCAAAACGGCTGGGCGCGCTTCGTCTCGATGCAGAACTACGTGAACCTGCTTTACCGCGAAGAAGAGCGCGAGATGCTGCCGCTTTGCCGCGACTTGGGGCTCGGCGTGATCCCGTGGAGCCCGCTGGCACGCGGCCGGCTCACGCGCGACTGGAATACCGCGAGCGCCCGCTCCGAGACCGATGAGTTCGGCCGCACGCTCTATGCGAGCACCGCCGATGCCGACCGCCGCGTGGTCGAGGCGCTGACCGCTGTGGCCGCGCGGCTTGACGCGCCGCGGGCGCAGGTCGCACTCGCGTGGGTGTTGCGGCAGCCGGGCGTGAGCGCGCCCATCATTGGCGCCACGAAACTGGCCCAGCTCGATGACGCGGTTGCCGCGCTGGCACTCTCGCTATCGCCCGACGACGTGGCGGCGCTCGAAGCGCCCTACGTGCCGCATGCGGTGGTCGGATTTGCTTGAGACGCGGCGCGGCGATGACCGGCGACCTTCGATGAACGACTAGAGGAGATGCCGATGGACGCCAAAGACTTCGAGACTGAATTGCGACAAGCGGGGTTCAACGAGGTCGTCATCCGTGACCTGCCGCCGGGCTACTTCCTCGGCGATCACGCCCACGACTTCGATTCGCGTGCGCTGATCACTGCGGGCGAGATCACGCTGACCGTCGATGGCACCTCGCGCACCTACCCGGCCGGCAGCATCTTCGAGCTCAACGCCGGCTGCGCGCACCAGGAGCGCGCCGGTGTTGACGGCGTGAGTTACCTCGTCGGGCGGCGAGCCAAATAGCGCTTTGGCGAGGCCGCGTTCAAGCGCGTATCCACTCGTAATTGCCCTGAGCCAGGCCCTCGAACATTTCGTCTTCGGCCTTGAAAATGTTCTCGCGCCAATAGAGCCCGTGCTGGGCATAGTGCGAGAGCGTGTCTGCGAGCCAGGTCGCGTCAATCTCATCGGCCGCTGACACGCGCACGATCAGCAGCGTGACGCCGCTGTCCGCATCGATGCCCAACTGCGCCTGGTCTTGCGCATACGTCGTCAGGTTGGCTTCCAGCATGGCCTTGAACAAGCGCAGCGTGCGGCCGGCCGTGGCGATGCCGAAGTTGAACAACAGGTAGAGCGTGCCGGGGTCGCTCTCGGGCATCTCTAGCGAACACTCGAAGCCTTCGACTTCAAGCATGCGGTTTTCGATCACCGACTGCACATCCACCAAGCCGATCTCTGCGCAGAGATCGCGCAGCAGATCGTCGAGCGGGCTGGGGGCCTGGTCGAAATCCGTGTCAGCTTCCATCGCCGCCTCCTTCCAGGCGCATGGAGGCGCGTTCGAGCATGGCGAGCGTGTCTGCTGCCTGCTGCTGCTGGCGCGGTGTGCGCGGCTTGTGCAGGTTCAGCAAGTAAGCCGGCATCCAGAGACGAGCACTCTCTCCCAGCGCGGCTTCGGGCACGGATTCGACGCCGGCGTTCATCAGGGTCGAGCGCACGGCCGCCAGCGTGACATTCGCGTCACCGGTGCCGGCAGTGGCCATCCATTGGCGCGCTATGCCGAGCGCTTTGGACTGGACGCCAGCACCCAGCGCGGCCGGGCGCGACTTGGCCGCCAAAGTCAGCAGCGATGCCGCAACTGCCTCCAGCTTCGCCGGCACCGGCGAACTGCTCAAGGGTGGAAGGCTCAGCCGTTTCGTGCCGGGCGCTTTGATGATGGCCGCGAAGTGCCGCTCCTTGTGCTTGCCTTCCCGGCTGTTGCTGTCGTGGCTGCTGTCGTCTTTGTCGCCTTGATTGATCGTTTTGTTGGAGGCATCCATGAACCGACGCTGTTCGTCGAGATCATGGCTCTCATACATCTCGTCATCGTGATCTTCACTGATGCCCGGCGCTCCGGCTGCAGCGGCGCCACGGCGCGGCTGCAGCGCACGCGCCGGTGGTGGCCTCGGCCGCATGATGTTGGCCGGCCCGCTGCGCCCCGGGCCGATGCGATGACCGCGGTGGTGTCCGTGATGGGCATGCGCGGCCGCAGCTTTCGCTGCGGCATCTTCCTCGGCGCGGTTGTCTGTGTTTTGCGCCAGCGGCGAGATGATCACCGTGGGCGGTATGACCGGCAAGCGTGGTCGCATCGTCATGGCGTGGCCCCGAGCAAAGCCTGGCGGGCAAACGCCATCACCAGCGAGCCTGCCCAAGGGGCGGCCAAAAAGATCACCAAGGTCACCACGAGCAACTTCGCGCCTTGCGACACGGTCGAATCCTGCAGCGAGGTGACAGCTTGAACCAGCGACACCAACAAGCCCACCGCAGCCGAGACGATCGTGATCGGGAGCGAGATCATGAGCACCATCACGAGCCCCTGCGTTGCGATCTGAATGACGTCTTCATAGCCCATTTTTCTACCTACCTGTACGCCAGCACCAGCCCATGCACCAGCACCGACCAGCCATCGAGCACCACGAACATGAGCAATTTGAAAGGAATGGAGATGGTGGTGGGGTTCAACTGTGAAAGTCCCAAAGCCAGCAACACGTTGGCCATGATCAAGTCGACCACGACAAAAGCCATGTAGAGCAAAAAGCCTACCCGGAATGCTTCTGACAACTCTGACAAGGTGAACGCAGGCGCCAGCACGATGAGGTCGGTGTCGGTCAATGCCTTGGCGCGCTCTGCGGGCCAAATCGATGCCGCAGATTTGAGAAAAAACTGGCGCTCCCGCTCGTGCGCATGCTTGGACAGAAAGACACGGTAAGGCTGCTGCACAGCGTCAATCACATCCGCGAACTGCTGCGCTCCGCTGCCCGTGGTGGGCTTGGACTGCAGCACTTCCATGGCCTCCATGCCGATCGGCGCCATCACGTAGGCGCTGATGATCACGGCAATGCCGTTGATCACCATGTTGGAAGGAACTTGCTGCACGCCAATCGCGTTGCGGAGCAAACCCAACACGACCGTCATCTTCAAGAACGAAGTCACGACCACGGCGGCCAATGGCACCACCGCGATCATGAAGCCGATGGTCGCCAGCGAATAGGCGTCAAAGAATGTCGGATTACCCGGCGTCATGATTCAGCTCGATGATGCGCGCGCCGAGGCGGTCGCCGATGCAGATCAACTCGGCGCGACCGAACACTTGGCCACCCACCACCAGATCGACGGCAGCGTCTGCCGCGGCAATTGGCAGCTCCAGCACGTAACCCGGGCGCATGTTGGCGAGCTCGCCCATGGGAATGCTGACCACTTGCAATTCGAGGTGGAGGTCGACCTCCATCTTGGTCAGGGGGTTGGACGCGCCGGGCTGCGCCAGTGCTGCTTCCGTCATCGCTTGCTCGTTCATCCAATGCTCTCCCAATACGGTGATGGTTGTTTGCTCGACTTGGCAAGCACGGCCAACTGCTTGCTGACGCAGGCGGCCGCAGACCAGGAAGGCGTTTTCAATCGAATTCACGCTGGTCGCGCGCGAAGCCAGCAAGACATCGCCAACCTCCAACGTGCGCAACGCCGCCACGCTGATGCGCCGCCAGCCGAACGCCAAAGCCGCAAGCACGTTGACGTTGGCAATCTGCCCCAGGTGAGGCGGCAGAGACCGCATTGCACCCACCGCCAAATTCGTCCAGGCGAGCGACTCGCTGCGCAGGTAGACGCCAATGCTGTGAATGCCATTGCGCCATTCCATGACCGGCACACTGGTCTCGATTGCGCCCGATACGCCGGCATTCAGCACCGCAGTCAGCCGCATGTCCATGATGCCAGCCCAATCGGCGATGTGTCCGATCGACTCGCGCAAGATCGATTCCAGGCAAGTCAAGCGAACCGACTCAGACCAACCCACCGCCTTGACCACCGTCGTGGCCGCCATGTCGAGCGCCTCGGGCACGCTGACTGTCAACCGGGCCGAGGCACTCGACCACACCAAACCAAATGACGGCGGTGCGTCAGCAGCTGGCGGTTGCGGCTTGCCAACGCGCCACCCGGCCACGCGCGGGCTGAGCAAGGCTCCGAACCGGCGGTCAAAGCACAAACGCGCCAGAGCTGCATCGCTCGCAGCCACGGCAGGAAGCCGGTAGGCAAGCGGTTGAGGCGTGGAGTCATGCATGGTCAGGCATTCAGTCAAGACAGGGCGAGTTCGATCCGCACATCCAGCGGTGGATGCAAGCTCTCTTGGAGTTGCGCGCTCAGTCTGTCGACGCCGCTCGAGAGTAAATCCATTACGGCGGAATCGCTGCACCGAAAGCGAAGCAACAATTCACCGACCGAAAGTTGCAGGTTCAATACGGATGCACCGAGCCCGTGACCATCCAAGGGCAAGGTCATGTCCCACGGGCCCAAGCGCTGATTCTCCTCACCGTTGCAGAGCTCTTTGATGGTGTCTGTCAGGCCGCCCAAGACCGCCGCCTGGCGCACCGATTTCGCGATCGCCGAGATCGGTACACCGCTCGCGCGCGCAACTGCAGCGGTGCCGATGTGGGGTGGCGCCGATGGCGAGTCAGTGTGTGCCGACTCGGGTTCACGTTCGGGCGAAGCTTGCTGCCGCGGTTCGCCGGTGTCACGCTGCAGCGCACCCGGTGCCGCTTTGAGTGGGCGAAGGCCATGCCGAGCAGGGATGGCGAATTGATCGTCCGCCTGATCCGGGTCATCGGCATGCTCGGGCTCCTGCTCCTCGTCCGGCTCGGGGCGGCTGAGCCGGCTCCATTGGAACGCCACGAGCTGGCGACCAGCGAGCGGCGCGCGCACCGCTGCACGCGGAAGTGTCTGCGCGTCGTCAAAGTCCGTTCTCACACGGACTTGCACGAAGGGAATCGGCTTGGGTGCGACCATGCGCTCAGATCACCACTCGGCCTAGCGAGCGAAATTCGACGTGACCCCCAAGCTCCTGGAATGAATACACTTGCAACCAGCCCGCTTGCTTTTCAATCATCTTGCGCACGTAGCGCCGGATGTCCATCGACGTGACCACCGCTCGCGCGGGCTGCGAACCATTGCCTGCGAGCTTCAGCACGGCCGACGTGATTTGACCGATCGTCTCGGGTGGCAGCGCCAAGAAGTTGCCGGCTGGTGTTTGTTTGATGGATTGGCGCACGGTTTGCTCCACGGATGGGTCCAGCATCACCACTTCGAGTATCGGCGCACCGCCCGTCGCGCGATGTGCCAGAAAGCGGCCCAAGTCGACACGTGCGTACTCCGTGAGCATCAGGATGTCCTTTTCTTTGGTGCCCCAAGAAACCAAGCTTTCGAGAATGGAGCGAATGTTGCGCACGGGCACCTGCTCTTCAAGCAGGCGGCGCATCACGTCAGCCATCTTCAGCAGTGGCACAGCCTTGAGTGCTTCACCCACGAGATTGGGGTAATCTTTCTGGGCCTTCTCGAGCAGCCATTGCACCTCTTGAATACCGACGAACAAATGCGCATGGCGATGCAATGCGGCAATGGCGTGGCGGGCCAGTGCTTCTTCGTGAGTCAGCGCCTGCGCAGTGCCGACCTCTCGGCGCCTGGCGGCGGGAATCCAATAAGTCGTGGGTAGCCCACACGCGGCATCGTGCGTTTCGCACATTTGTTGCACCTGCGGGTCTGCGCCGATCATCAAGAGCGCACCGGGCTGCAGACTGCCGGCATCGACTGGCACGTCGTGGACATGAATCTGATATTGGCGCGCCTCGAAATCGCGACCAATCACAACTTCGATGCCGGGAAAGGGCAAGCCGAGCGACTCCTGCAGCGTGTCACGTTCGAGCGCAAAGGCGGCATCGAGTGCCGGCACATCCAATGCATTCGATATCTCCGCAGAGATCTTGATGGTGAGCGGACTGCTGAAGTCACGCGCTTTGAGCCGGATCGTTGGCGCATCGGATTTGCCGCCCTCACGCATCAGCGCCGGCAGTGGTGCCGAGGGTGCCGCCAAGCCGCCGCCACTCTTCTTGACCTTGAACCAAGCCACGGCGGCGAGCAGCGCGGCCAGACCCAGAAACTGCAGCGCCGGGAAGCCGGGTATGAGCGCGAAGCACAGCAGCATCGTGCTGGTCAGCAGCAGCGGCTTGGGGTTGTTGGTCAACTGCTCCCCGATCTCGACACCGACCGAGTTGGCGCTTGTGCGGTGTTCGTCGGCCACGCGAGTCACGAGCACGCCCGAGGCGATACAAATCAGCAGCGAAGGAATCTGGGAGACCATCGCATCCCCGATCGACAGCACCGTGAACCGGTTCGCCGCTTCGCCAGCCGACATGTTGAAGTACACGACGCCGATCGTGATGCCGCCCAAGATGTTGATGGCGGTGATCACCAGCCCCGCGATGGCGTCGCCTTTGACGAACTTCATCGCGCCGTCCATGCCCCCATGCAGCGCGCTTTCCATGCCAAGAAGTTCGCGCTTGGCGCGGGCCACATCGCCGGTGATGAGGCCGGCGCGCAAATCGGCGTCGATGCTCATTTGCTTGCCCGGCATCGCGTCAAGTGTGAACCGCGCGCCCACTTCAGCCACACGCTCCGAACCTTTGGCAATGACGATGAACTGCACCAGCGTGATGATGATGAAGATGACAAAACCCACCACCAGGTTGCCGCCGACCACGAGGTTGCCGAATGCCTCGATCACGTGACCGGCATCAGCCGTCAACAGAATGGCTTTGGTGGAGGCAATGTTCAGCGACAGTCGAAACAATGTCGTGAACAACAGCAGCGTGGGGAATGTCGAAAGGCTGACGACTCCGGGCACATACATCACGACCATCAGCAACAACGTGCTGACCATTAAATTCACTGCCAAAAGCGAATCGATGATGAACAACGGTACAGGGATGATGATCAACCCGAGTACGACGATGATCAGCAATCCAATGCCGATATCGCCGCCAAACCGAACAAAAATACTCTTCATGCCGCTTCTCCACCGCGCATTTGCTCTGCCCATCGCAACACGATGGCCACCGCTTCCAATAAGGCTTCTGGTACTGCTTCGCGGTTGTCCACTTTGTAGAGCGCGCGAGCCAACTCGGGGTTACCAATGATGGGGACTTTGAACTCAGCAGCCAACATGCGGATTCGCGCGGCCTCAGCGTCCACACCCTTGGCGACGATCACCGGCAATCCATACTCTTCAGGGTTGTATCGGAGTGCCACGGCATAGTGCGTCGGATTGACCACCACGGCATTGGCCCCGGCCACTGCAGGCTTGGGATCGGAGAAAGCAATCTCGTGTGCCAATGCTTTGCGCTGGCCTTTGAGTTGCGGGTCACCTTCGCTCTGCTTGTACTCGGTCTTCTGATCGTCTTTCGACATCTTCTGGTCTTTGAGGAACATCAGACGCTGAACGACGAAATCCACCACACCCAACAGTAAAAACATCGGCGCGCACACGAAGAACAATCGCCGTACCGCCGCCCATGCATTTTGGCCGATGCTCTCCGCCGAACCATAGGTCGTGCGCACCATCATTGGCGTGATCGAACGCACTAACTCGTAGACGATCCAGCCAATGAATACCGCTTTCACGATCGACTTCATCACTTCGACCAATGACTTCATCGAGAAGATGCGCTTGACACCGGCCACCGGGTCCAACTTGCTGAACTTCGGCGACAAGGGTTCGAACGTGATGTTGATGCCGACGTGCGCCATGCCGCCTACAACCGAGCCAATGACGGCCGCCGCCACCAGCGGCACGATGACGAAGATCCCGTCTGTGGCCATCGCGTAGAGGCGCTGGTAGAGCAAGGTCAAGCCCTCTTCGGGCGTACCTTCGAGCGTGCCGAGCGCCGTGAGAATGATGTTGCGAATGTGGTCGTTGGCACTGCTCGCCGTGCCAACCATGGCCGCGAGTGCGAACATGAAAGCGAAAGCGGAAGACAGGTCCTTGCTTTGGGGCACCTCGCCCTTCTTGCGCGCGTCGTCGAGCTTTTTGTCTGATGCTGGTTCGGTTTTCTCTGACACGCTGAACTCTCGCCATGCGGAGCCCCGGCTCCTTTCGGCAGCATAGGGTGGGTAAGTTGCTGGGTTCGCGGCGCGGACGAAGTCCTGACCGGCGATGCGAAAGGCTCAACGTACGGGATTGGCCGCTTCCGGCAGGAGTTGCTGAATCACGCCACGCGGGACCAAAAACTGCCGCATCTGGTCGAATGCCACGCTGATGAAGAGCGTCAGCATGATGACCGAGACGATGCCCTTGATCGGCTGCGACAGGCTCGATGGCTCCAGCTTCTCGGCGGAGCGCGCCAGCATCCCAATGCCCAAATCGATCAGCAGCACGACGATGAGAATCGGGGCGGCCAGCTTGATCGTGTTGCTGAAGATGCTGCTGACCTCGCGCTCGATGAACACGCTGTATGCCCCTTGCGCCGAGGGCATCAAGTCGGCCAGCGGCCAAACTTGGAATGAATCAAACATGGCCTGCGCGAAGTACACGCCACCGCCAATGGCGAAGAACACGGCGCCCGCCAGCCGCCCCAGCATGTTGGATACGGGCGTCGACTGCGAATCGCTCAGCGGGTTCTGCAACTGCACGCTGTTGAAGCCTGCAGCGGTGTCGATCAATGCGCCCACGAATTCGATGACCCAGAACGCCGTGGACATGGCAAAACCCAATGCCACGCCGAGCAAAGCTTCCTTCACGGCAATGAGTGCAATTTGCGCGCCACTCAACACCACAAGTTCATTCCATGGCTGACCGAAGCTCGCAAAAACGGCGAGCATCAACGCAATGCCCATTCGAGACAGGTTGTTGACGACCTGCTCACCCATCACCGGCAGTATCGACATCGCCGTGATGAAGCGAATCATGTAGAGGGCCACTGCAGAGCCCGAGATTTGCAGCGCCTGCAGCAACTCGAACTGGAGTTCCGCAGGTACCGCTGACTGACCGCCGAAGGTCATCTCTCTGCCGCCTGGGCCACCTCAGCGGCTTGGCGAGCGTTGGCGATCAAGCGGCTGATGGCCGCTTCTTCGGCCTCTTCGTCCTGCTCATCGTCTTCGGCTTGCTGGCGTTCGGCCAGCAGCTTGGCGATGTCGCCCTTCATGGCATCGATCTTTTGCCGGTTGCGAGCCGCTTCGGCGCGTTTGGCTCGCACCTCCTGCATGCAGCGCTCGGTTTCTGCGGCACAGCGTTCGACCTCGCCCTGCGCTTCGACCACCTTGCCGGCCATCACGGTGATCTGATGTTCGCGCACGGTGATCATGTTCGCGTCAAAGGTCTGCCCCACGTCAAGCATCTCGGAGAGCTTGCGCCGCACTGCGTCTTCTGCCGATTGCGCAGACTCGACCTGATCGCAAGCGTCCTGCTCAGTGGCTTTGGCATCTTCATGCGTGTGCACCGCGCCAGTGACGGCTTGGTCAAGCGCTTCACCGCGGCGCTGGCGCACTTTGACCAACGACTTCAATGCGCGCATCCGGCTCATGCTTCAACAATCCGCGTCAATTCGTTGATCGTCTTGCCGTATGGATTCAGCGCATCAGTGCGCTGGTTGAGGAAGCCCTTGATGATCTCGTTCTTGGCGATGGCTTCGTCGCCGGCGGCGTCATTGCCCGTGGCGTACTCGCCCACTTGCAACAGCGTCTCGACCTCCTCGTATTTCGACATCAGCTTGCGCATCTTGCCGGCCGCGTCAGCATGGGCACGCGGCACCACCTGAGTCATCACGCGGCTCAAGCTGCCCAGCACGTCAATGGCGGGATATTGGTTCTTCGCGGCAATCTTGCGCGAAAGAATCATGTGCCCGTCCAGGATGCCGCGCACTTCCTCGGCAATCGGGTCGCCACCGCTTTCGTCTTCTGCGAGCACGGTGTAGAGCGCGGTGATCGAGCCGACGCTGCCCATGCCCGCCCGTTCGAGCAATCGCGGGATTTCAGCAAACACCGAAGGCGGAAAGCCGCGCCGTGCCGGAGGCTCGCCGCGCGCCAGGCCGATCTCACGCAAGGCGCGGGCAAAGCGCGTCAGCGAGTCCATCATCAGCAGCACTTTCTGATCCCGATCGCGAAAGTACTCGGCGATCGCAGTGGCGAGATAAGCCGCTTTAGCACGCTCGATGGACGATCGGTCTGAGGTGGCACACACCACCACCGAGCGCTTCATGCCTTCTTCACCGAGGATCATTTCGATGAACTCGCGCACCTCCCGCCCGCGCTCGCCGATCAGCGCAATGACGTTGACATCGCTTTGCGTGCCGCGCGCCAGCATGCCCATCAACGTGCTCTTGCCCGCGCCGGCGGGGGCAAAAATACCCATTCGCTGACCCTCGCCCAGCGTCATCAGCCCGTCAATGATCTTGACCCCGGTGGGAAGCGGATGTTCGATGACGCGGCGCGACATCGGATCGGGCGGATCGCGGTAGACCGGCCGCTGCTCGGTGCACATCAACTCGCCCTTGCCGTCGGTCGGCTCGCCCAGGCCGTTGAGCACGCGGCCCAAGAGCCCGTCGCCCACCGGCACAGACAGCGGCTTGCCAGTGCTGAACACGCGCGTATCCGTCGAGATGCCGGTGAGCTGATCGAACGGCGACAAAATTGCCGTGGTGCGCGAGATGCCCACCACCTCGGCCTTTTGCAGCACGGCGCCAGTTCGGTCACGCAGCTCGCACAAATCACCCAGCTTGACGTTCATGCCACTGACTCGCATGAGCGTGCCAACCACTTCGAACACCTTGCCCGCAGCCGGCAACGGCGGCTCTTCTTGCAGCGACTCCTGCAGCGAGCGAGTGAAAGCGTCGAGATCAAAGTCCATGAGTGCCTTGTGCTGCTTGCTATGACTTCTCGGCCGAATGTAAAGCGGCGCGGGCGGCTTTTCCGATGGCCGATTTGATCGAGTCGAGCTGAAGGCCCAAGCTGGCGTCGATGACGCCGAAGTCCGACTCCAGCACGCATCCACCGGCCACAAGCCGCGTATCGACTTTAATCTCCAGGGGCACTTCAATGCCTACATCCGCGGCGATCTCAGCCATCGTTGCGCGTGCGTATTCGGCATCGGCCGCACCAATGTGCAAGACCAGGGTTTTTGATTCCTTCGTCAGATGGCTGACAGTGCGCAATGCGCGCCGGTACAAAGCGTCTTTGTCCTCGGCCTCAACCACGCGCTGCGCGGCCAGGCTCACCAGTTCGGCCAAGCGCTCCGAGGCGCGCTGAATGCTCTGATGCGCCTCGAATGCCTTGCGTGTCATTTCTTCAGCCCAGCGCGCAGCCGCTTCACTCATGCCGCGCGCATAGGCCTCACTCTTCATCCGTTTGCTTTCGACTTCAGCGTGCTGCAAGGTGTTGCGGGCGCGCTCGACAGCGTCTGCCACGATGCTGACTGCCTCTTCACCAGCGCTCGACAGTAGCGCCGCACCGCGTGCCGTCAGGTCGCAAGCCTCCACCAGGCTCGCGAAATCTTCGCGGCGGATGATGCCGTCAGCAACGCCTATGTCGTCGTTGCCGGATTTGAGCCAAACAGCCATGACAGCTCCGGGAACATGGCCGGAAGATCGGCCATAAAAAGGTCGTGATCGTCGGCAGCGCCGGGTGGCGCCGTGACGGCTGTGGGAGGAAACATCAAATCGACAAGCCGGCGCGAACGAGCGTCACGCCAAGGCAACCCGGCTTTGAGATGCAACCAGCCGAGGGCGCAGACCTCATCACCATCGAGCGATTCCGGCAACGCCACCGAGTGCGGGCGCGGATCGGGCCGGGCAATGAGTGCCTCGAAAGCGACGTTACCAACGAGGGCGCGGGCTTGGCGCCGCATTTGGGCGACGACGCAGCGATCGAGTGCATCGCGCCAGGTGTAGAGCGCACGCGCACTGCAAAAACGCTTGACTTGCTCGACAGGCAAGAGCCAAAGATATTCCGGGCCGTGCGAGACCGCAGACAGATCGGGCCAGCGAAGGTCGAAGTGCGACAGCAGAAGCTCGTCGAGCAGTGCGGGGCCTTTTGAGGCAACCACCGCGACCTCCTTTCCCAGCGATTCCACCCATGCCGGATGCACGCGCCGACTGACGGAGGCAAGCGCCGCAGCAGCGAACTTCGCCAGCGCGATTGCGCCTTCCGTACTGTCAGCGAGATGGCCTGCCGTTGGGCGTTCGGCTGTCAGGTGCACGGGGCTGGCCCTCATTCAATCGCAGACACACCCGCACTGTCATCGGCCTTGGATGTTGATCGACTCTTCTCCAGCCGCCGCATCAGCGGCGCTGGCAACCAGCCCATCTTGGCGGCGGTGGCGAGCAGCATCAGCAGCACGGTGACCACACCGCCCGCCATCAGCCAAACCGGTGCGCCCGCCTCGGCTTTGGCAGCGGTTTGCGCCTTCGGAATGTCGGCAATGCGAATCTCGGCATTGCCGGTCACCAGGGTCACGGTGACCTGGTCGTAGGCGAGGCCTTCGACAGCATGCACCACGAGATTCTTGATCGCGGGCACGAGCACCGCCAGATCGTTTTCACGCCGGTGCTTGACGAAAACCGACGCGCTCGACGGCTTGACGTTCGTTGCAAGTGGGTCGTTGTTGGGCAAGACGATGTGCACGCGGGACACCATCACGCCGTCGATCGTGCTGATCGTTTGTGCGAGCTCTTGTTCGATGCCGAAGAGAAAACGCACGCGCTCTTCGGTGGGAGACGAAATCAGGCCTTCTTTTTTGAACAAGTCGCCCAACGACTCATGGCGCTCGCGTGGCAGCGCGTTCAGCCGCAGCACCTCGATGGCCTGCACGGTCTGGGCCTGCTCGATGCTGATCGTCCAGGTCTTGCCGCCGTCAGGCGTGGTCTTGCGGGCATCGAGACCGGCCGCAAGCAAAGCGCCGAGCATCTCGTTGGCGTCGACCTCCTTGGCCTTGGTGTGCAAGTCCATCTGGCAGCCGGCCAACATGACCAGAGCGCAGACGGAGAGCACAGCGCGGCGAACGCGGCCGGTGCGGCTTGAAGGTGCAACGTTCGGCATGAGTCACGAGCCTATTGGTTCTTCATCAAAGCACTGACCGTGCTCTTCGTCGAACCCATGACTTCCATGTAGGCCGCATGCTGCATGGACAGCAAGCCGAGTTCCATCGTGACCTGGGTTTGCCGTGCTTGCATCTCGGCTGCGCTCAGGTTGCTGTCGCTCAATGCCATGACTCTCTCGACGGCATCAGCATGGTGCTGAAGATGGCCTTCCACCCCAGCCACGGCCGACTGCATGGCGGGCGTGTCACTGATTGAGTCGATCCCCGGCGCGGGCGCGCGCGCCATCAACGCTTCGAACCGGCTCACCACGTCAGGCGCCGGCGGCGGCAGTGGCGGGGCCATGTGCTCCGACTGGCGCAGCATGTCGTAATGCAAAGCGGTGGCGCTGCTCACACTGATCGGATCCATGTACGGGGCTCCTTTTGTCTGGTTTACGCCGACTAGGCGCGCATGTAGCCACCCATGGCGGCGTAGTCGAATACGTCTGCCGGGGATGCGCTGGCTTCGGCTTCTGCAGCAGCTTTCGCCTTGGCCTCGGCATCGGCTTTGGCGTGTGCCGGCGTGCCAAAGGTGCCGTCAAGCAGTGTCGAAACCAATTGCTTGTTGTCTTGGCTGGACGTGGGCGATTCGAGCAGCTTGTCGCACACCAGGCGCCAGCCGTCTTCATTGCATGAGTAGCCGAGCACAGCCAACACCGGCTGAAACTCTTCTGCTTCTGGGAACTGGTTCACGAGTGCATGGCAATGGCGCAATGCGTCGTGCAGAAGTCCTTTTTGGCTGAGTATCCACACCTGCAGCAAACCCACGGTGCGGGGCGCAATGTCGATCAGCTCGAGAAAGTGCACCAGCACTTCCGCCTCTTCGGTCAGCCCTTCGTCGATACAGGTCGCAGCCACGTACTTCAGCGCGACGTGCATGGGGTCGAAGCTAACTTCGTTTTGCATGACGGTTTCTCCGTTTTGACGAACCCGCCGGAGCGCTGCTCGTTGTAGATGTGGCGGGGTGCGCCAAAGAGGTAGACGCCGCAGCTTGAGCACTGCGGCGGCTACGCAGCCACCACGATTACGGCTTGTGACCGGCTTCGCCTTGGTCCTTGATGCAGTCCTTGGCGTCTTTGACGAGGTCGCGAACGGCCTGAACCATCATCGAACGGGCTGCGGCCAAGATTTGCATTTCCATGCTCTTGACGGCCATTTGATCTTGAATCGCGTTCAGGTCAGACTGCGCCGCGCCAGTCGCGGTAGCCAGGCCGTGCGAACCAGCAATCGCGGTTCCTGCCGTCGTGGCGGTACTTGCCGCGTCGAGTGCGAAGCCACCGGCTTGAACGAGTCCATTCATACTAATTCCAGGCATTTCGATACTCCAAAAGTTGATGACGGGCAGGATGGCAAGACCGGGTGGCCTTGTTTTTGTGGCGCCCAAAAGCCACAAATTCTTGTGTAAAAAATCAGTTGTTGGCGAGAGCCACGCCGAACCGGCGCAGCCAAAGCGTTTGAATCACACGCTGCGCACTTGCCAGCGCTTCGTTTTCGCAGCGCAGCATTGCAAGGCCCTGCGAATTACTGGCCGATTGCTGCATTTCGGATTCGAGCACTTGCGATCGGTCGCGAAAGCATGCCAGCGTGAACTTGGCCTCTGCAGCGGCGGCGGCTTCGTCAGCCGGAAAACCGGGCAACTTGCTGCAAAAACTCAGCAGACGATCGGCAGCTTTAGATTCGAGGGCCATGGCTAGTGCTCCTGTTTCAATGAGTGGTGGCTGACCGTGCAGCGCTCGCCGCTGTCGCCGGATCGGTGATAGAGACGATGTGCTTGACGCCATCGCGGGTGCGCGCAAACGACAGGCCTTCTCTGTCAGTCAATGTGCCGCTGATGCGGGGGGAGCCCACAACCAAGGCATCGACCGAAGACACCACCGTGACACCGACGTGATCCAAATCGGCGCCGAGGCGCGCCAAGGTTTGATTCGTGCGGTCGCGGTGGACGGAGGCACCAGTCACCTGGAAGCGCCGCGAACCCACGCGCTTCACCTCAAGGCCAGCATCAGGGATGGATTCATGCACCAGCTCGGCAATGGCCGCCGCCGCCATGAAGTGCCTGATCACCGGTTTATCCAGGCGCAAGGCGTCGAGGCGCTGGTGAACTTCGGCTGCGTCTTCACGGCTTTCGAGCACGCCGCGGACGACATACTTGTCGTGCTGGTCCAGCACCTCGAGTTCGGGCCAGCGCTTGTCGGCCAAGGCGTCGCGAAGCGTCTGAATGGGAGCCTTCGGTGTGCTGACGATCGTCGCCAGCGGTGCACCATGCTTCATGGACAGCACCGCCGCAGACGAAGCCACTGCCACCAATGCGAGGCCGGCGACCATCAGCGGTTTCCTCCAGCGTGCTGGCGGCTTGGCCGCGACAGCGACGGCCTCTGGCAGTGGGGGTGGTGGCGGCGGCGCGAACAAGCGTTGAAGCAAGTCGGCGTCTGCGGGCCAAGGCTCGTTGGCCGGGCCGATGCAAAGGATGATGGCTCCGAAGCGAACCGGCACCCATTGCTCCAGTTGGCAGCTGTACGTGTTGCCTTCGAGCTGGCTGCCCATGACCGGCAGGTCAGCGCTGCCTGCAAGCCACTGCGCTTGGCAGTGACCTTCAGGTGTGCGAACCAGCTCGATCGTTTGTGCATTCCAGTCGCCTATGTAGATGTCGAAGTCTTCACTTGCGCCCACTTTCATCAGTGGACGAGTCCAGTCTATGAAAGCTCCGGTGTGCTTGCCGCTGATGACCCGAACCTTTGTCATGGCGTGCGAACTCTTCGTGCTTATTTGTTTAACGCTCGAACGGAGCGCGTGGCTCAACGATCTCGCTGCCAGGCGTGGCCGAGCGTGGAGCACCCATGCTGGGCTGTGGGCTGGCAGACCTGTCCGGCGAGCCGGCATCGCGGGTGGCCAACACAACACGCTTGGGCGTCAAAAGGAACAGGCGCTGGCGCTTGCTGGCACCCGACTCGTCGAGACGGAAGGCCGCGCCGAGCAACGGCAGCTTGGAGAGCCAAGGCACGGCAGAGCGGCTGCTGCGGTTGTTCTCGACCACGATGCCGCCAATCAGAATGCTTTGGCCCTCGTTGATCATCACATCGGTGCGTATCGTCGTCTTCTGCACGATGGGCACCTGATCGACCGATTCAGCCGAGAAGCCGCCATCCTCGATCAGAAGATCCAGGCCGATTCGCGTTTGCATGGGGTCGAGCACCAGGCGCGGCACCATTTGAAGCAGTGTTCCGGCTTCGACCGAATACAGCTTCGCATCTTGATTGCCGGCCACGCGCACCGAGGCGGTTCGCTTGTCTGACAACAGTGCTGTGCGATTGGCCGCACCGAGCACCTTGGGTTGAGACACCACTCGCGCAGTGCCACGCGACTCGAGTGCGCGAATGCGCGAAATGAGTTCCCAGGCACTGCCGCGGAACAGTGTGGTGATGTTGAAACTGCCACCTTGAGGAATGGCGCCATTGACTGACGCGGCACCCAAAGCCGGCGAAATCTGTACATCGCGTGAATTGCTCACGTAGCGCCAATCGAAACCCAGGCCCTCTACTTCATCGGATGCGATGTCGATGATGGTGGCCTCGATCTCAATCATCTCGCTCTGCATGTCGAGCCGAGCAATCAGCTTCTCGATTTCACGCAGCTTTTCTGCGGGCCCGCGCGCAATCACCGTGTTGGTGGCCTCATCGGCCGAGAACACCAGCTTGCCGGCACCAGGCTGCGCCTCTGGCGGCGTGAATATGGCGCCGGATGTGGCGGGCGTGTTGGGCGCCACTGACTTGGTGCTGCCACTGGTAATAGACCGCGCCACACCGCGCAGCGCACCGTCGCGATTAGCAATCTGATCGGGCGAGCCTTCGAGTCGGTCAATCTTGGCGAATGTGTCGGACACCACGGCTCCAGCGTAGGCCGCAGGCCCCGTGCTCGATGCGCCGGCTGCCTTTTCTTGGTAGATCGACGTCAGCGTGGAGGCGACGCCGGGCAACCTCACGCCCTGGACGGTGCGATCGACGGCCGATGCGTAGGTGAGCGCGAAGGTGCGCACGCCATCCGAATCTGCGTGCTTTTGGACTTCGGAGAGCGCGCCAATGACGGCCTCGACGAGTTCAATGTGGCGCGGCGGGCCGAAGACGAGTGCCAGGCCAACGCCACGCTGCACGCGCAGTGGATAGCGCCGATCACCCAAGCCAAAGCCGGCCAATTTGGCTTCAACCGATTCGACGTTCAAGTCTCGCAGCGAGATCAATCGCGTTTGAATCTGGCTCGACGGATAGACGTAGAGCGCCACACCATCGAAGTACCAAATCAGCCCGAATGCTTTGCTGACGGTGTCGAGAAATGCCTCAGGCGTGAACTGAAAGTTGGCGTTGACGATGCCGGAGACGCCATCCGCAATCACCAATGGCAACCCTTGTGCGCCAGCAAAGTCGCGCAGCAGATCAACCAGCTGCACGTTAACGGCTTTGTAGACAAAGGGCTTCGTGGGCAACTTGGTTGCCGCGGCTGCTTCACTCGGCAATGGAAGCGCCGAGAGCACACCCGCGACAAGGCAGGTCAATGTGAAGTTATGCCATTTGGAAAGCGACACGGGGAGTCCCATTCGTTCAATTCGGTGATTTGCGTGAGTGGCGATGCTTAGCACCGCGCGCTTGCACGGGTTTGGTGGCGCCCCGTCGCCGAGCTCACTGCGTCGAGCAGATCAGGCACGCCCTTTTTTCGCAGCTTCTTTCTCTTCTTCTTTCTCTTCTTCCTCGTGTTCTTCTTTGATTCGCTGCTCTTCCTCGGTCCGTGTTTGCTCTGACCTTTGATAGTCCTGCAGAAGGAAGTCTTTGGCCATGTAGTCCATGAGCGCTTGCTGATCTTCGGCCGTCAGTTCCCCAGTGCCAACTGACGCTGGGTTACTCGAAGCCGCGTCGTCCTGCGCGTTGGTGTTGTAGTTTGTGCTCGTATTCGACGTGCTGTTTGTGCTGCTTGTGCTGTTTGCGCTATTTGTGCCGTTTGTGTTGTTTGTGCTGCTGCTGCTCGTGGGGCTCGTGCTGGTCGAGCTCGGTGGGGGCGTGTAGACCGTATGGCTGCTGCCGATGGGCTTGGGCATGAAAGCTCTCCTGAGGGGTGAAGTGGTGCAGATCACGTGAAACGAAGGTTAAGCACCGGGGCGGCGCTCTGCGCCTTCGCGAGCGAAGCTGCGGCTGGCGACGCGAAGCAAATCGATCGGTAGCCGAATTCGGAGCACTATTGCCGCCAGCCAGCTAGGCGGCGAGGCGAATTCAGTGGGCTCTCGAGCTTGGGCTGCGCTCACACACGCAGCCATGCCGCGCCTGGCCCACGGGGGTTCCCTTCACGGTCCGCTGTGCGGGGGATTCAGGAGGGCTGTGTCAGCGGAGTCGCCTGCGCTTGTTTGCCACCGAGGGTGGCCAGGATCAGGGGAAACCGAGATGAGGGTGTTTTGGAATCCAGTGCCGGGCCCAGGAATGATGGAGTGCAACAAAGACTGCCCATCAGCACCCGCGCGATTGGTGATCAAGTCGTACTTGTAGGACACCACGGAATGATTCTTTGTTTGATCAGACACCGAGTCACCGACTCGCGTGTAGATCTCTTGCTCTCGTGACTCGGGCAGTTGCTGCATTTTTTCGTGCAAAACGGCCGCCGGAACGGCGCGCCATGTTTCGCCCCAATGCACCAAGTCGACGGTGTGATGCACGGCATCGTGGGCAACGATCACCGCGGCATGTTCGTTCTTTCCGTTGTAGTCGGCGGGCCGCCCGAAGTTTGGATCCAGCGAGTTGGCAGTCACCGGAAAACATGCAAAAACCGGTGCCTCCTGCGTGATGCTCTCTCTGATGAAGCACTCGAACTCGTTGAGGGTTGCCGGCTTTGTGGTGGTGGTTTGGTAACCCATGCGGGCAGCAAGTCTTGAGATACCGCCTCTCTCCAGAATTTCACCCTGCTTCGAGCCGCATTCCTTCGCCAACTTTCTGACGCTGAACTTCGGCACTGGACTGCCCAACGCTTCGTGCTTGGCGTGCTCCTTGAGCAGCGGAATACCGTCAACACCCAACTTTTCTGCGTAGTGCGCCTCGATGTGGGCGAGAGCAACTGTCTTGCACATGTGCCCCGGTTGAGCCTGTGGTTGGATGCGCGGCTTCAAGGCAACCGGCCTGCCGCCAAGCTGCGCACTCAATTCGCCCCGATCTATGCGCGACGTTGTAGGCGAAGTGGACGCCACCTGGCCGCTTGGCCGGCCAGTCGAGACAGCGTCGTTACTCCAGCAGCCGAGCAAGTTGCGCAATCGCTCAATCATCGCCGCCCCGCAGACGTGGACATACTCAAGCCCGACGCACCGGCCGCGCGGCGGCCGGTGCAGCCGCCCGCGATTCAGAACATCAGCTGAGACCGTCGTCGTCCAATTCGCCGTCCAAATAATCGTAGTTGTCTGGCGCGGGTGCCGGTGCTGGTGCCGTTTCAGCTGCAGGAGCCGGTGCCGCTTCATCTGCAGGCGCCGCTGCCACTGCTGCATCGGCTTCCGCTGACGCATTGGTCAAGCTCTCATACACGTCGGAGTTTTGCAGCATGTACTTGGCCGCTCGCTTCACATCGTCTGATGTATCAGGGCTGTAGAGCATTGCATTCAGGTCATTGGCATTCAACTCCGTCATGCCTTTTTCAGACATGTAGGTGCCCAGGGTGTTGATGGCGGCCGCGGTGCCTTCAGCAGAGGGCGCTGCCGTGATGGCAACGCTGCTTGTCGTCGGGACATAAGGGCTGCCAACGTCGGAACCCATCTCCGTCGCCATGTCACGCATCTCGTTGACGCTGCTCTTCTGGTCAGAAGCCTGCCCCGCTTTGACTTCGATGTCGTGGTAGACGTCGGGGTTCTCAACCATGAACTTGGCCGCGTTGCGCACGTTTTCTGGGACGAGCGCGTTGCGACTGAGGTTGTAGATGTCATCGGACGTCATGAAGTCGATGTGGCTGTCTTCCTGATATTGCGCCAGAGTTCCTGCTGCATTGGCCACGTCGCCGCGGGTCGGCACTGAGCCCGAACCCGCGACATTGCCTTGCGACATTTGAGCTTGAACGGCCTGCATGCCAGCTTGTGCGACACCCGTCGCAGCGGCAAGTCCAGCACCGCCGGCAATCGCAGCAGCGGCGGACGCGACGCCGCCCGAGACTGCCGTCACTTGGTTGCTTGAGCTCTTGTCGTCAGGGGCAGTCTTGTAGGCCATGACTGCCGCGAACTCCGCCGGGGTCGGCATGTAGTTCGGGTCTTCCATCTTCTTCAACACCGCCTCCGCAGCGTCTAGAGATGACTGGTGCGACGGGCTGGCAAGTGTGCTGACGGCATGCACCTCGCCCTCCAGCCCTTTGATCAGAGCGATCTCTTTTGCTGCCGCGGCCATGGCTGGTGCGCCGACGCCCGCTGCGCCATTTAGCTGGCGCATTTGCGCTTGAATGTGCTGCAGCTCGGCTTGCGCGGCAGCCGTCGCCGAGGCAAGGCCAGCACCGCCGGCAATCGCAGCAGCGGCCGACGCGACGCCGCCCGAGACTCCCGTCACTTGGTTGCCCGAGCTCTTGTCGTCAGCGGCATTCTTGTAGGCCATGACTGCTGCGAACTCCGCCGGGGTCGGCATGTAGTTCGGGTCTTCCATCTTCTTCAACACGGCCTCCGCAGCGTCTAGAGATGACTGGTGCGACGGGCTGGCGAGTGTGCTGACGGCATGCACCTCGCCCTCCAACCCTTTGATCAAAGCGATCTCCACTTTGGGCGGCATGACTGCGGCCAGTGCGCCAGCGGCCGCAGCCTTGTGGAAGTTGCCGCGGCCCGAAATGCCGTCGGCATGGGCAGAGTCAAGCGTCTCGATCTTCTGGTATTCCTTGGGATGGGCCAAGAAGAACTTGGCTGCCTTCCGCGCGTCCTTCGGTGCGCTCTCGTCGGTTGCGAGCTTGTAGAGGTCACCGACATCCAACTTTTCCAGGCCCTTGCTGCCCATGTACTTGTCGATGGCGCGTGCCGATTCGGCCACTTCACCGGCGTGCGGGCCCTTCGAGCGCATGCCAACTGCGTCTGCAGCCATCGGAACGTGATGATGCATGCCAACGGCGCCTGCAGCCATCGGAACGTGATGATGGTGGTGCTCCTCGATACCGCGTTCTTTGTGGTGCAGGCCCCGCTCCATCCGTGTCGGATCGGCCTTGTCGACCAGCGCAGTTGCAGCCAGCTGGGAGACACTCCCTTGAACCAGCTCCAGCTGGATGGTCTTCGCCCCGTCTTGCACGGCCGGCATTGGCGTCAAGACAACGCTAATCACTGAACCAGCGACATTGGTATCGATATTCGGCATCGTAGTTTCTCCACTCGATTGGGCAGCGATCAAGCACCCAGATTGGTTGCATCCATTTGCCGACCGCCCCTTGCTCAAGCCAGTGGCCGTCAACCTCCTCTGCCCACCCCAACAGTTGTCTGTGCGGACTGCGCAGCACCGTTCCGCGGGTGGTCAGGTGAGGGTCATCTTAGGTTCGCTTCTCGTCACGAATGCATCGAGACGCGAAGATGCTTGCACTGAGGCGAAGAAAGGTCGAATGCACCACGATTCTTGTGCAACAGCGATGTCAGTAGATTGTCGAATGGCTCAGTCACGACGCCGCCGAATCGAATCAGCGTGACTGAACCTGCGGCGGCAGGGTGCCGAGGCGATGGAAAACTGGGATGAGCTTGACCAGGCGAGTACAGGCTTTGTGCGTTCGCAAGTTGGTTGCCAAGCCGCGAAGCGATGAATGCGCGTGCCTGCGCCATCCAGACGAAGAGTCTTCCAACATTTGGAATGGCTGAGAACCAGGCACTTCGAGCGGGCCTGGTCGATAAAGATGCACCGATCAAAGGTGCCAAGAAGCGGCCGTTGCAGCCGCCGCTCGATGGAGCATCAGCCCGCCACTGCAGACCGATGTCGCCACTGCCTTCTGCTGGCGCCGGAGCTCATGCTGGCGCAGGAGCCGGCGCCGCCGAGGCATTGACCGCGCTCTCGTAGACGTCGGAGTTTTGCAGCATGTACTTGGCCGCTCTCTTCACGTCGTCCGAGGAGTCTGGGCTGTAGAGCAGCGCATTCAGGTCGTTGCGGTTCAACTCCGTCTTGCCCTTCTCCTGCATGTACGCACCCAGGGTGTTGAGGGCGGTGGCAGTGCCCTCAGCAGACGGCGCCGATGCGATGGCGATGCTGCTGGCCGCCGTGGAGACGTAAGGCTTGTCGGCGTTGGTTTTCAACTTGGCCGCCGCAGAGAGCATCTCGTGGGAGCTGCTGATGCCGTCAACCGTGGCCCAATCTCCAACTTCGATGTCTCGGTAGACGTCTGGGTTCTCGATCATGAACTTGGCTGCTTTGCGCACGTCTTCAGGGGCCGAGGCGTCGCGGCTCAAGTTGTAGAGATCCTCAGGCGTGCGCACGCCGCCGTTGGTTCCACTCTGGTAGTTGCCGAGCGTCGTGGCCGCCGAGGCAACTTCACCACGGGTCGGTGCTGGGCGCGGGCCCGCCGCAGCGCTTTGCGCCTCGAGTGCCGCATACACGTCCGTGTTTTGCAACATGAACTTGGCCGCTTTGCGCACGTCTTCAGAG
>JAYWGR010000005.1:0-1505 GCA_043778145.1 Rhizobacter sp. | reverse complement strand
ACGACGGGCGATGAAGTGGATCGCTACCTGAGCGGTCGAGGGCTTGCGCTGCCGACGTATCCCAGGGCGCTGCGTTTCCATGCGGCGCTCGGCTACTTCCAGAAGGACGGCGAAGGCAAGTCGCGCAAGGTTGCCGAGTACCCGGCCATGCTGGCCTGCATCCAGGGCTCCGACGGGCATGCCGTGACGCTGCACCGAACCTACCTGAAGGACGGGCGCAAGCTGGCCGTGGCCGACGCGAAGAAGGTGCTTTCGGCCGGAATCAACGGTGCGGCAGTGCGTCTGTTCGATGCCACCGACGAACTCGCGATCAGCGAAGGCATCGAGACCGGTCTTGCCGTCCACCTGGGCACGCAAAAGCCGGTCTGGGCCGGGCTCAGCGCCGGCAACCTGGAGCGGCTTTGGCTACCGGATTCGGTACGGCGCATCTGCGTCTACGCCGACAACGATGCCAACGGCGACTTCGATGGTCAGGCCTACGCATTCGCGTTGGCCCGTCGGTTGAAGAAGGAAGAGAAGCAGACCGGGCCACGCGAGGTGCAGGTGTTCCTGCCCAAGCAGGCCGGCATGGATTGGGCCGATGTCTGGTTGGCGCGGGAGCAAACGCTCGCGCGTGCCGCGTAGGTTTTCATGGAGGTGCGGTCGGAAGACTGCACCTGCCTTTTCAGCGTCACTGAAACGGCAATCGCTTCGGCGGCGGTGAAAAGGTTTTTCCCGCTGGTTGCTGTCAAACCAGGCCGTGCGCCTGCACGGCAAAGACAGCCTTGGAGTTCTCGCGCGATTCGTTCGCGCTGTTTGTGGTTCGGCTTTGCCGATCCTTCACCAACCCTGGCGGGGATGTGCATCCCTGCGAGTGGGTATTGCCGTGCCCGCCATTCACTCGCAACAAGGAGCTTGATATGAGAAGCGGACGTACTTTGGTGAGCCTGGCCCAGGAACTGGAACGCCAGTTGCATTCGAAGAAGGATGTGGTGGTGTCGTCGTCGCTGTTGCGGCACGACACGGATGACACGGGTCTGACCCGTCTCGTCGTCGAAGAAGGTGGCGATCCTGTTCGCTATGGCGTCACGCCACTCGCGCGCCGGCAACTCGCCGACAAACTGAAGATTCCGTATGCGTACTTCGAGCGCATGCGGGGCGAGCAACCCGTGCTGCTGGACCGCAACGTCAACACCTGGCTGCAAAGCGATGATGACCGCCGCATGTTGCGCACGCTGGACGGCAACGTGCGTGCGGTGCTGTCGGAACGCTACCGCCGGCTCGACAACTTCGACCTGGCCGAGAGCGTGCTGCCCATCCTTCGGCAACTGCCCGAGGTTCGCTTCGAATCGGTGGAACTCACCGAGACGCGGATGTACCTCAAGTGCGTGACGCCGCAGCTCAAGATCGAGATGGCACCGGGCGACATCGTGCAGGCTGGCGTGGTGATCTCGAATTCCGAGGTCGGCCAGGGAACACTGTCGGTACAGCCCCTGCTGTACCGGCTGGTGTGCCGCAACGGGTTG
>JAYWGR010000004.1:0-12085 GCA_043778145.1 Rhizobacter sp. | reverse complement strand
CCGAGTTGGGCGGCGGCGAGGACGTAGCCGTGCCACGGCTTGTAGGTGCCATCGGCTTGCAGCAGGCGCAGGGAGATTTGCTCGCCGATCAAGGCCTTGAGCTCAAACAACGCGCTCGTCGAGAGGCAGTCGAGCGTCAGTTCGAAGGGTTGGCTCACGCTGTCTTGCAACACCATGCGCTCGGGGATCAGCGCCAGCGCCGGCAGCGCCGTCTCGACTTTCAGCATGCGGCCTTGCTGGTCGAGCAGCGCAGCGAAATCGAGGCGGGAGGTGATGGCGGAGATCAAGTCGGCGGGCATGGTCTGGGCTGCTGTCGGCGCGCTGGGCGCAGCGGCCAGTCGACACACGAAATGTGGGACAACGAGGATACCGGCACCTGCGCGCGTGGCGATCCCCCAAAGTGGCCCTGTCGTGGCGCCTGCAGCGGTGATCCAACCCGCAGCCCGACCCATGCGCAAAGTGCGCGGCGAGCTCTCGCAAGCGGCGCTTCCGCTTCAGTAGGTCAGCAGCCCTCGAGTCAGCGCGATGACGACGGCCGCAGTCTTGTTGGCGGCGTGGAGTTTGGCCATGGCGTTCTTGATGTCGTAGTTGACCGTGTTGTCGGAGATGGCGAGGATGGATGAGATCTCGCCGGTGGTCTTGCCGTCGCCGGCCCAGCGCAGCACTTCGGTCTCGCGCTCGGTCAAGGAGGTGGGCGTCTGCGAGCCAGCGTGCTGATTGGCCGCGTGGGGCCCGACAAACAGGGTGGTCATCTGCACGAGCTACAGCATGTCGCTCGCTTTCAGGCGCAACTCCTCGGCGCCAAGTGCGGGCGAATGGCGGCTGAGCGTGAGCAAGACGCGCCGACCTTCGGTGTTGACGCACGCTTGCGTCCAGCCGTTAAAGATGCCGTGGCGCTGCGCATCGGCTCGCAAGGGCGGGCAATCGCTGAAGACGGTATCGGCCCAGACCAGCGGCTCATTGCTGCTGCGGGCGTGCACCGTCAATGGGTCATGGCTGGCACGGCGCATTTGCGAGTAGCGCGCTTGAAAGCCTTGCGGCAGGTTGCCCACTGCATGCAGCTTGGGGTTGGACAGCGGCAGCGCTGCCCACACGCCGCAGTTGAAGTGATCGAAGCCGAGCTCGGTGGTAGCCCATGCCACGCGGTCCACGATTTGCGCTTGCGCTGAGAGCCCGTGCAGGGCATCGAACAGACTCGATTGCCACTTGTTCATGCGGCCTCCATCGCAAGCCGGGCCATCGATCTGCCCGCATGTTGAGCGCGGCGGTACTCGCCGCTGGGCGGGTTGTTCAAGGCTGCGTGCAAGGCCAAGTGCGAGGCCATGTGCGAGGTTGATGCGCGATGCAAAGTGGCTGCGGCCGAGCCGGCGGGCAGCAGGCCTCGTGGCGCGCAATCGGGCGCCACGGCGTCGCCGCGAGACGCGGTGATGAAGCGCGCCACGCCGGCCGCCAGCCGCGCGTTGATGTCCATCGCGCCAGTCCAGAAGTAGGTGCCGCTGACGATGCTGCCAAGCGCGTGGATGCTGCCCTGCACCGTGCCGACTCATGCAACTCACCCGAGCCCGCCGGCCCCGTTGATGCCGCATTGAAGTGGCGCAGCAGCAGCTCCCCGACCTCGGCCAAGCTGAGCGTGCCGCCGCGTTGATGCGCCCAGGCTTGAATCGCCTCGCGAGAGAACCGGCTTGCGCACGGCAGCTCAACCCGCGCCACGCTGTGGGAGTCAAGTGGCAACAAGCCGCTGCGTGAGACCACTGTGATGCGGCCGCGGTGGCCCGCGTCTTCGAGCGCGATGGCGGCATCGACTGCGCTTGCGCCGTTGCCGAGGATGACCACGGAGGCCGTGGCATGCAGGCTGAGCTCGCCAGCCGCGCCTTGCCGTGGCCAGCGCAAATAGCCGGCGTGGTGGCGGAGGTGATCGAACGGTGTGGCGTCTGTGTTGGTCGATGCGAGCGCCACCACGTTGGCCGCGTAGGTGGCGCCAGATTCGGTAACCACCGCATGCTCGGCGCAGGGCACTTGCAAGGGCTTCAAGGGCTGCACCGCCTTCACCGCCGAGCGAATGTGGTGGACCACCACGCCCGTGTTGCGCAGCGTGGCGACCGCCTCGTCATACACCGCTTGCAGATAGCGGCCGAAGAGCGCGCGCGGCAGATGCGCCTGCGGATGCAGCACCAACTCTGGATGCATCTCACGCCACTGCGCCTGATGCTGAGTTGCCCAGTCGAAAAAGTGCATCGGCTCATCGTGCAGCACCGACATGCTTGCCGCGGCCGCATCCAGCAAGGCTGATGGGTGCGGGCTGGTGCAGCCATCGCCCGCACCTGGCGACTCGCGTGGCTCGAACACGCAGACGCTGGCGATGCGCCGCATGCCGCCCCGGGTGGCGCAATCGGCGAGCTGGCGGATGAAGGCGGTGGCGATGGCGCCTCCTCCGATCACGGCGACGACGGGCTCGAGCATGGACATGGACATGGCCTGGGCTTTCTGCAGTGGATGCAACTGGGTGCCGGCATCCGGGCTGCCGCAGTGCAGTGCGGTGGTCGGTTGACCGGCGAGGCCAATGTGTCATGCGGGGCTGGGTCTGGCACCTGTCAATGTCTGCAATCCGCGGCGGCTTTGCCTGAAACGAAGCTTGGGGGCCCCTGGTTCCGCGAATCTGCAGCTTTTGACAGTTGAGCTGGCGGGCCGAGCTCGCGACGATGGCGGCCATCGCATCAAGCAAGCCAAAGGAACCCAGATGAACATCTCGAGCGCACGGGCCGATCACAGGCATCCTGATCAATGCGATGCATTGCCGGCCTATCGGTACCGCGTCTTCGTGGAGCGCCTGGGTTGGGAGCTTGAGACGGCGCCTGGCTATGAGCAAGACCAGTTCGACCACGGCGACACGGTGCACATCGTTGCCAGCAACGAGGCCGGCGGCATCGTGGGTTGCGGCCGTCTGCTGCCAACGACGCGTGAATACCTGCTCGCCAGCGTCTTCCCCGAGCTGTTCAACGGCTTGCCCATCCCGCGGGACGAGAAGGTCTGGGAGCTCTCGCGCTTTGCCGCGATGGAGCTCGAAGGCGGCGCTGATATGGCCGGCCACGTGGCCACCGGGTCAACCAAGGCGCGCACCTTCCTTGCTGAACGTGTGCTGCTTGAGGCCTTGAGGTTTTGCGCCACGCGCGGTGTGACGCAGTTGCTCGCCGTCTCGACGTTGCCAGTCGAGCGCTTGCTCAAGCGCGCGGGCGTTGATGTGCTGCGGCTCGGCCCGCCGATGGCTCATGGCGGCCAAGTGATTCCGGTGCACATTCGATCGTGCATCGAACCCAACAAGTTCGGTGGCTGAATCGACAGCGCTGATGTCTACGGCACAACCGAATGGACTGCCTTTGCAGCGCGCACCCTGACCTTCGGCTGGGACTGGCCTTGCGTGCGCCGTGCCGGCATCTGGTCGGCCGATTGGTCGAGCCTGGGCACGAACCTGATGGTCACCGACGTCAGCGGCGCCGACCTCGGGCCCGAGGCCATTCAGGCCTGCGTGGCCAGCCTGATGGACCGCGCGCGGCCCAGGCCATCACCACATCAAGCCCAACATGGCGGCGCGCACGACGGCGCTGGTCTTGTTGCTCGCCCCGAGCTTGCTGACGGCGCTGTTGACGTGAAAGTTCACGGTGCGCTCTGACACGGCCATGATCTCTGCGATCTCAGCAGAAGTTTTGCCATCCGCCGTCCAGCGGAGCACGGAAATCTCGCGTTGAGAGAGCCGGTTCGGATTGGTTTGCCAGTGCTCGGGGCCGATCGGCCCGCTTGAGCGCGCCAGCCTGAGCGGCTGGGGCGGCGAGAAGCGGCTGAACGGTAGGTGCTCGTGCGGCGTGGCCGCAATGCCTTGCGGTGACGGAGGCGGCGCCTGGCTGTGAACGCGGTTCAGCAGAGCAGCGGCTGATGCATCGCGGGCTCGCCCTCTGGCGCCGGGCGATGGGCCACATAGCCGCGCGTCTCCAGGCTCCAGCCATCCGTGGCGCGGGCTTCGTTCGAGGCTTCGATGTGCGTGACGGCCAAGCCGGCCTTGGCGGTGCGTTCGAGCAAGGCCTCGCATTGCGCGGGCGTCAACTGCCGAGCGAACTCGGTCCAGCGGCGCTGCACGAGAGGCGTGGCCCAGGCGTCTTCGATCGCCCAGCGTGTGCGCTGTGAATCGGTGATCGGCCCGGCTTCGAGCACGCGCGGCAGCAGCGCCATGAAGAACTGCTTGGCGTCGCGTTGCAGCGCTTTGCCCGGCAGCAATTCTTCGAAGTGGCTGACGCGCTGGCTCCAACCCGGCCGGAGAAGCTGCCGGCTGAGCATGGCTTGCAGGGCTTGCACCGGGTTGAAGAGGCGAAGGCGGTTTGGCGGCAGCACGCGCATCGGCACGGCACAGGCCTCGTCGTGCGGCATCGGCTCCACATAGCTGCAGAGTGCGGCCATGCGGCGCCAGGCGGCGGCGCTCATGCCGTCGAGCCCAGCGAGGCCATCGGCTTCGATGCGCTCGGCGCGCGCCATCGCTTCGCGATAGCCGATCGCCGCCTTGGCGTGGCTTGCGGCCGTGCTCATGGCAACGAGGTTGCCGGCGGCGTAGGCCGCGTCGTGCCGCACGCGGTCGATCAGCAGGTTGTCGCTGTCGGCTGCCATTGCGCTGCGGGTGATGGGGCAATGGCTCGCGGCGATTTGCTGCAAGTAGTTCGGCGTGACCTGGAACAGCTCAACGCTGCGGCCATGCAGCCAGGCATGCAAGCGCAGCTGCAACCACTGTTGCACCGGCCGCGTGGGCTGCAAAGCGCGCGCGCCGAACGCCGCCCTGCCGGCCTGGAGGCCATCGCGCAGCGGCGAGGCTTCAGAGCCGTAAGGGGCGGGCGGCGTGAAGGCGTGGCGGGCGCAATCCCAGCCGAGTTCGAAGCCGATCTGCTCGTGTGCGCTTGGCGCCAACATCTGCTCTGCCAACAGGGGCGCGGCCAAGAGCGGCGCGGGCAGCAGCGAGGCTTGAAATTGAATGGGCATCATCGTCGTCATGGCGGGGCTCCAGATGGTGTCGCTGCGAACTCTGCGACTGGGAAAGCCAGTCTGACAGGCAGGTAGCTCATGGCGTGAGCCAGCGACCTGAGCGACGATAAATTTCTACTCGGGGTATGCTCTTGCCCGCTGGCTCACGTGGTGAGCTATCTGTGTGATATACGCCATGGACCGAACTGAGCGCTTCTACCGGATCGAACTTTTGCTGCGCAGCCGGGGCTGCGTCAGCTTTGCGGCCTTGCAAGACGAGCTCGACGTCTCGCCCGCCACGCTCAAGCGTGACCTCCAATACTTGCGCGGCCGGATGAGCGCACCGATCACGTATGACGCGCTCGCCAACGGTTATCGATTCGATGCGCCTGCAAAAGACGGCGCCGCGAAAGACGCTGGCGACGCCACTCGCCACGAACTCCCAGGCCTGTGGTTCAGCGAGAACGAAATCCACGCGCTGTTGACGATGCACCAGCTCCTCGCCGGGCTCGATGACGACGGCGTGCTCGCCCGCCACTTGCAGCCGCTGATGGAGCGCCTGCAAGGCATGCTCGGTGCCGACGCTGCCGCGGCGCGCGACCTGATGCGCCGCGTGAAGGTGATTGGCACGGCGCGGCGGCGCGTGCCGTGCCGCTTCTTCGAGCTGCTGGGCGGTGCGCTGCTGCGGCACCGGCGCGTTTGGCTGCGCTACTTCAAGCGCACCGACCGCAGCACGAGCGAGCGCGAGGTCTCACCGCAGCGCCTCGTGAACTACCGCAACACCTGGTACCTCGATGCCTGGTGCCATGCCAGCGAGGGCTTGCGCCGATTCGCACTCGACGCGATCACGGAGGCGCGTGTGCTCGACACCAAAGCCCGCAGCGTGGCGCTGCGCGATCTCGAAGCTGCGCTCGACGCCGGCTACGGCATCTATGGCGGCGCTGGCGCCAAAGTGAAGTGGGCCACGCTCGTCTTCAATGCCGATGCGGCGCAATGGGTTGCCAACGAGGAATGGCACGCGCAGCAAAAGAGCCGCTGGCTGGCCGATGGTCGCTATGAGCTGCAAGTGCCTTACAGCGACCCGACCGAGCTCGTGATGGACATCCTGCGCCACGGCGACAGCGTGGTCGTCAGTGGCGACAAGGCGCTCGCCGCACTCATTCGCGCCCGCTTGGTGAGCGCCGCAGCGAACTACAAGTAGGCGCTGCGGCCCCGCGCTTTTTGGGCCTGAAGCTCCGTTTGGGGGGCGCTTGGCCTACAAGACGCTCGGCCGCGGATGCGCCAGAAAGAAGCGCAGCATCTCGCGGCTTGCATCGGGCCCGGTCTCATCCGAATAGCTGCCGCTGGCGCTGCCGCCCGACCACGCATGGCCGGCGCCGTGGATCAACCAATGCTCGGCGCGGATGGCGCCGTTCGAATCGCGAAAGCTGCGGTGCGTGACCTGGCGCCCAGCGGCCTCGGTGATGGTGGGCGTGCTCGCGCTGGTGTTCAGCGCGGCGACCAGGAGGTCGCCGTTGGCGGGGTGCACGGTTGCGTCGCTGTCGCCATGGAACACGATGATCGGCGTGCGCGGCGGGGCGGGATCGGGGCCCGATGCGCCCTTTTGCATGGCCGCGAATGCCGTCATCACGTTGTCCGCCGCGCCGGCCGGCAGGCCGGAATGCACGCCGATGGCAGCGAAGAGATCCGGGTACTCGCGGCCCAGAATGGCCGCCATCGCTCCGCCGGCCGAGAGGCCTGCCGCATAGACGCGGTCGGGGTCGACGGCTTGGGTGGCGATCACATCGGCCGTCATCGCGGCGAGCAGTGCCGGCTCGCCGCCACCGCGGTGCTGATCGGCCGGCTGGAACCAGTTCCAGCATTTGGCGGCGTTCGAGCGCGGCGGCTGCGCCGGGTAGAGAACGATGGCCCCTTGCGCTGCGGCCAGCGTGTTCATGCGCGTGCCGGCGGCAAAGTCATCCGGGTCCTGGGTGCAGCCGTGCAGCATCACGATGAGCGGCAATCGCTGGCCGGCAAAGCCCGCAGGCACGAAGAGCTTGTAGGCGCGCGTGCCGGCCTCGGTGTCGAAGCTGCCAGCATGGAACGCAGCCGCTGTGGGCGTTGCCGCGGGGGCGGCGGGCGCGGCTGGCGGAGGTGGTGATGCTGGTGGTGACGTTGGTGACGCCGGCCCCTTCGCGTCGGGGCCCAGCCCGAGCGCCTTCTGGATCGCCGCGGCAGCGTTGGCCAGGCCCGTGGTGTGACCAATGCGGCTGGCTTCGGCAAGCAATTTGCCGAGCAGCGAATGGGGGCTGGGTTTCATGCGCGGCTGCTTTCGACGTGGTGCATGGTATGCGCCCGACCTGCCTGCAGCCTGACGCGCTCGCCGCTACGATCGCCACCGCGCCAGACCGGCGCAGCAACCCGATCGAGGAACTTCGATGAAAGCAAGCTGGAACGGCGCCGTGATCGCCGAGAGCGACGACACCGTGGTGGTCGAAGGCAACCACTACTTTCCCGAGGCGAGCCTGAACCGCGAGTACGTGACCTTCAGCAACCACCGCACCGGCTGCCCATGGAAGGGTCAAGCCCACTACTACAGCCTGATGGTCAATGGCGACATGAACGAGAACGCGGTTTGGTACTACCCCGAGCCGAGCGAAGCCGCCAAAGAGATCAAAGGCCGCGTCGCGTTCTGGAAGGGCGTGACGGTGGCATGAGCCCGCCGGGCCGCCCCAAGGGCGAATACCGGAGGGCGGCAGCACGGAGGTAATCCAGAGAGCCCGCCGGGCCGCCCCAAGGGCGAATACCGGAGTGCGCAGCACGAAGGTAGTCCAGAGAGCCCGCCGGGCCGCCCCAAGGGCGAATACTGGAGTGCGCAGCATGAAGGTAGTCCCGTGAGCCGTGGGTGGCATCAGCGCGCCGGGGCGATCAACGCCGCGCGTGCTGCGGCTGACGGGAACACGCAGCGCACATCGTGCGCGCACCCTGGCACGACAGTAAGTGGGTGTGGCCGGGCCGATGCAAGTCGCAGCCGGTCGTATTGCGCGTAGGCCACGCCGCGCTGCAAGCGGTAGGGGCCTTGGGCGTTGGCGGCGCAGGAGCGGTCGAGCAACTTGCTGGCTGCGCCGGGGGCACGGCCGCTGTCGAGTGCGCCTTCGAGGTAGTGAATGTCGGCCTCGGCATAGCGAGCTCGCGCCTCGGCGGCCGAGCGCCCAAGCGCTGCTGGTGCGCTGCCCAGGCCGTATTTCCAGCGGTTCATGGCCGCGCATTCAGCCAAGAGATCGGCCGGCGGTTCGATGAAGCGGAGCATGCATCGCCCCAAATCACCGGTGCCGTTGCACGCCGCCCAGTCGACTGGCGCATCGCCTTGCATCGGCTGTGGCCGCACGGCATCGAAGTAGAGCAAGCTGCCGGGGTCGGCGACGACGTAGCGCAAGCTCGGCTCGCTTGCTGCCGGCGATGCGGCAAAAGCGATGTAGCGCTGAACCAGCTGCGCGCCCGCCGAGAAGCCGGCGATGGTGATCACGCGCAGCGACGGCCAGCGTTGCGAGAGCTCTGCGACCAGCGCATCCATCACCGCAAACGAGGTCGGCGCGGAGCCGGTGCGGGCTGGCCCGCCGTCGATCCATGAGGCGCATGTCCAGAGCAAATCACCGCTTTGCGCGGCCGGCACGCCGGCTGTGCGGCACTTGGCGGATTGCGCTGTGTCGACTTGATAAACCGGCGCCACAACAAGCGTGGTCGCGGTCTCGCCCGCGCGTTGCACGGCCGACCATGCGGCCTCGAAGGTTTTGTTCGCATCACGCGGATGGCCGTGAAGCGCGATCAGCGCCTGCGTCGGCGGCGCTGGCGAAGCGGAGCCGCCCGGCGCTTGCGACGCGTAATAGTGGAAGCGCCCGCCCGCCCCAGGCGGCTCGAAGCCAAGGTAGCAGGCAGCTGGCGCCAACCCCGACCCCCCAGTCGGCACCGGCGCCGACGCCGTGCACTCGGCTGATGCCGCGGCACTCGCGCAGGTCAGCATGAGTGCCGCGACAACCCACTTCATCGCGCGCTACCGGCCCGCCTTGAAGCTGGTGAAGATGCGCGTCTGCACACGGCGAATGTCTTGCGGCACGGCGTCGGGTGGGGTCATGCGTTTCTTGTCGGCGTCGGCTAGGAAGATGGTTTTGTTCTCGGCCACGTCTTTCTTGACGAACTTCAGCGAGGCCGCATTCGGGTTGGCGTAGAAGACCTTGTTGGTGAGCGATGCGGCCACCTCGGGGCGCAGGATGTAGTTGATGAAGAGGTGCGCATTGCGCGGGTGCGGCGCGTCTTTCGGGATGGCCATCGTGTCGAAGAAGAGCGTGGCGCCGCCCTTCGGGACCAAGGCTTCGATGGTCTGCGGCACCGCTTTTGCCGACGATCCCGTCTTGATTTCGAGCGCCCGGCTGCGCGCGATGTTGATGTCGCCCGAGTAGCCCACCACCACGCAGAGCGAGCCGCTGGCCAGGTCGTTGATGTAGCCGGATGAGGAAAAGCGCGTCACGTACGGGCGCACGGCGTTGAGCAGCTTGGCAGCGGCGTCATAGTCGGCAGCGACTCGGCTGTAAGGCGGCTTGCCGGCATAGAGCATGGCCACCGGCAGCACCTCGGAGGCTGAGTCGAGAAAGTTGATGCCGCAGCCCTTGAGCTTGGCCGCGTACTTCGGGTCGAAGACGAGGCTCCACGCGTTCTCGGGCATGGGCAACTCGCCGAGCGCGGCCTTGACCTTCGCGCTGTTGATGCCGACGGTGACATAGCCCCAGAGCCAATCGACGAGGTGCTGGTTGCCGGGGTCGAGCGTGGCGAGTTGGGTGAGCAAGCCCGGGTCGAGGTTGCCCCAGTTGCTGAGTTGGCTGCGGTCAAGCTTTTGCAGCAAGCCGCCTTCGATCTGCAACTTCGCGAAGTGCGAGCCGGGCACGACGATGTCGTAGCCCGATTTGCCGGCCGTGAGCTTGGCTTGCAAGACTTCGTTGGCGTCGTAGTTGTCGTAGTGGACCTTGATGCCGGTTTCTTTCTCGAAGTTGGCAATCGTGTCGTCGGCGATGTAGTCAGACCAGTTGTAGACGTTGAGCACCTTGGGCTCGGCCGCTGCGTCGGCCGCATGCGCCGATGCGGCAGCGAACAGGGCAGGCAGCGCTGCGGCGACCGCGCGCAGAGCCCGGTGAATGGACGACGATGGCATGACGAACAACCCTCCTGGGCAGTGAAGATGCGCAAATCCTAGCCCGAAGCGAGCGACCCATCGGCCCGCGTAGGATGCTCGCCACAGGGCGCGCGAGGCAACACGATGGGCGGTGACAAGGGCAAGTTCGCTGGCGACCTTTTTGATGCGCGCGCCGGCATTGGCCTCTCGGGCGGCCGTGCCAGGCCATGACAGAACCCCACTTGACCACCATTCACCGCCGCCGCCTGCGTGAGATCTGGCGTTCGGCGGGCTGGCCGTGCCAAGACTTGATCGAGATCGAGTTGCTGGCCGCCGGCCTGCTGGAGCGCCTGCGCAGCGCGAGCGGCCACGAGACATTGCGGGTCACCGATGCCGGCATCGCGCTGCTCGCCGAGACCTTGCAGCGCAACCGCGCACGGCGCGATGCGCATGAACGCTTGGTCGAGCGCGTGGCGCGCGAGATGGCGCGCGCTGGCCGCATCGCTTGGTGCGGGCTGAGCTTGCGGGCGCGGGTTGACGAGCGCTGGGTGATGGCGATGCCCGATGTGTTTTCGATCCGCCACACCACGGTGGAGGCCTACTTGCAGCCGGTGGTGCACGAGATCAAGGCGCACCGCGCTGACCTCCTTGGCGATCTTCGCAACGCGGCCAAGCGTGCCGCGTATTTGCAGCTCGGCAGCGAGTGCTGGTATGTGATCCGCGCTGGCATTGCCGAGCCGGCCGAGATACCGCCGGAGTGCGGCGTGATCGTGGCGCATGACGGCGCGCTCGATCTGGCCCGCCCCGCGCCGCACCGCGCGATGCAGCTGCCCTTCGGCACCTGGATGGCGCTTGCGCGGGCCACGCCGCTCTATGGCGCGCTCACCGAGGATCAACTCGCGCTCGGCGATCCCGGGCCGGCTGCGCTGGATTGACCGCTCCGCGAGAATCCGCCGCCATGCCTGCTGCCGCGCCGCTTGTTGCGATCACCACTGATTTGACCGCGCGGCGCATGCGCCATGCCTTGTGGGCGGCGCTGGGCTTGATCGTCGTTTGGGGCGCGAACTTCAGCGTTCAGAAGCAGGTGTTCGCGGTCTTGTCGCCGGGTGGTTTTCTCTTTGCGCGTTACCTCGCGATGCCCGTGGCGGCTGCGGCTTTGCTCTGCTGGCGGCACGGCCGCGCGTGGCCGCGGGTCTCGCGCGGCGATTGGTTTGCGCTGCTCAAGCTCGGCTTGGCGGGGCACCTGCTGCACATCGGCTTGGCGACCTTCGGCGTGTTTTGGTCGACCGCGTTTTCGAGCTCGCTGATCCTCGCTTGCGGGCCGGTGTTCACCTTGCTGCTGCTGCGTTGGCATGGGCTGGAGGTGCTCACGCGCGGCCAGTTGGCCGGTGTGGCCGTGGCCTGCGCTGGCGTGCTGGTTTTCCTCTCCGACAAGCTGCTCGGCGGCCATTGGCAGGCCGGCCTGGGCGACGTGACCTTGCTCGTAGCGGCCGCGTTCTTCTCGTACTACACGGTCGCCGCCAAGCCGTTGATCGAGCGGCACGGCGGCGCCGTCGTGATGGCCTACGCCACGCTGCTCGGCAGCGGCCCAGTGGTGTTGATGAACCTGCCGGCGGGGCTGCGCGTGGATTGGGCAGCGGTGCCCGCGCCGATCTGGGCCGGGCTGATCTACGCGGTGTTGATTGCGGCCTTTCTTGGCTGGCTGGTGTGGGGCTGGGTCAACGCGGTGCGCGGCGTGGGCCGCACGGCGCCGTTGATGTATTTGATGCCGCCGGTGGCCGGGCTGGTGGCGTGGTGGCTCGGCGGCGAGCGGTACACCGGCGTCAAACTCGGCGGCGCGGCCTTGACGCTGGTGGGCGTGGCGCTCGCGCAGTACGCTTCGGCCTCACCGCGCGATGCCGTGCGCGAGGTGCCGGCGCTGGTGGATTGACGCGGCCGCCGCTG
>JAYWGR010000003.1:0-12246 GCA_043778145.1 Rhizobacter sp. | reverse complement strand
GGTCAGCAACGTGGGCGGCTCGCTCACGCCGCTGGGCGACCCGCCGCTCTTCCTAGGCTTTTTAAAGGGCGTGGAGTTCTTTTGGACCGTGCGTTACTTGTTTCCAGAAACATTGTTTATGGTGATCAGCTTGCTGGTGATTTTCTACATCATCGACAGCTACTACTTTAAAAAAGAAGGCGTGCTGCCGGTCGACCCCACGCCCGATACGCGGCGTATCGGGTTTGATGGTGGGGCTAACTTTTGGCTGCTCGGCGCTGTGGCTGGTTTGGTGTTGATGAGCGGTGTGTGGAAGACGCCAGTAAGCGTGGATATCGCCGGCACGGTGGTTGGCTTGCCCGGCATGGTGCGTGACATAGGTTTGATCATCATCACTTTCATTTCGCTGCGTATCACTGCCAAAAGCGTGCATGACAGCAACCAATTTTCATGGGCGCCGATGCAAGAAGTTGCCAAGCTGTTTGTGGGTATTTTCTTGACCATCATTCCCGTCATTGCGATGCTGAAGGCAGGTGTGAATGGGCCGTTTGGTGCCATCGTGAGTGCCATCACCCGACCCGACGGCTCGCCCGACCCCGCCATGTATTTTTGGGCTACCGGCATATTGAGCTCATTTTTGGACAACGCGCCGACTTACCTGGTGTTTTTCAACACTGCCGGTGGCGACCCGAAGGCGTTGATGACCACGCTAGCCCCCACGCTGGCGGCTATTTCAGCCGGGGCCGTCTTTATGGGTGCCAACTCTTACATCGGCAATGCGCCCAATTTAATGGTCAAGGCCGTGGCCGAAGACCGAGGCGTCAAAATGCCGAGCTTTTTTGGCTACATGGCCTGGTCAGTTTGCGTATTGATTCCGCTGTTTGTCGTCATGACGTTCATTTGGTTTAAATAAATTCACAATGGCGAAATTAAAAGTTCTGATAGCAAGAGCTGTATTTCCAGAGATCATTGCAAAGCTGCAGCAGCAGTTTGAAGTCGTATCTAACCCCCGTGACGAGCTATGGTCAAAGGCGCAGCTCATCGACAAACTGCAAGGCTGCCAAGGCGTTTTAACCACCGGTGGTGAGCGCATTGATGCTGCCTTGTTGGCTGCCTGCCCTGACTTGAAAATTTGCGCCAACATGGCAGTGGGTTACAACAACTTTGATGTGCCCGCCATGACAGCGGCGCGGGTGCAAGCCACCAACGCGCCTGACGTGTTGACTGAAAGCACCGCAGACTTTGGCTTTGCCTTGCTGATGGCTACGGCCCGCCGCATTTCCGAGTCCGAGCATTTTTTGCGCGCAGGCCATTGGACCAAATGGAGCTACGACATGTTTGCGGGCAGCGACATTCACGGCAGCACGCTGGGTATTTTGGGTATGGGCCGCATCGGGCAGGGCATTGCCAAGCGCGGCGCGCACGGCTTTGGTATGAAAGTGACTTATCACAACCGCTCGCGATTAAGCCAAGAGCTTGAGGCTCAGTGCAAAGCCACTTATGTCAGTAAGCAAGAGCTGCTGCAAACGGCGGATCATGTCATGGTGGTCGTGCCGTACTCGGCCGAGTCGCATCACACGATAGGCGCGACCGAGCTGGCACTGATGAAGCCAACCGCCACGCTGATCAATATCGCGCGTGGCGGCATTGTGGACGACGCCGCGCTGGCAGCCGCCTTGCGTGACAAGCGCATTGCCGCTGCCGGGCTGGATGTGTTTGAAGGTGAGCCGAAAGTCCACCCCGACTTGCTGACCGTACCCAACGTGGTGCTCACCCCGCACATCGCCAGCGCCACGCTACCCACGCGCTTGGCTATGGCTAATTTGGCGGCTGACAATTTGATTGCGGTGTTGACCGGCAGGCCGCCGCTGACACCGTTGAATACGTTGTGAGTGATTTTTTTCAATCAAATACACCTTTAGCCAAGGTAAGTATTACGCTAGTAGCTCCTGATTAAATAGCATGACTGAACTTGGTTTTTATCTCGTGGTTTTGGTGTTTGTGCTGCTGCTGGTCAACGCGCTGCTGCTGGTGTGGCTGCTATTCAGAAAACCACCTGACAACGGCAAAGCCGAACTGCTAGCGCTCGTCCACGCTGGCAGCGACAAAACCGAGCGCGAGGTGCGCCGTGAGATTGTTGACAACGGACGCACCAATCGGCAAGAACTGAGCGCGACCTTTGCAACCTTTCAGCAAACACTCACGCAGCAAAGCGCAGAGGCGATTCGTACCCAAAACACGCAAATTGATGCCTTTGGTCAGCAACTGGCGTTGCTGCAAAAAACGCTGTCAGATACCCTGGTCATGCAATTGCAATCGGTCAGCGAGTCCAACGCCAGGCGCATGGGCGAGGTGCGCGAAACGCTTGAAAAGCAGTTGGCTCAATTGCAGGCCACCAACTCGGCCAAGCTGGACGAGATGCGCCAAACAGTCGATGAAAAGCTGCAAGCTACGCTGGAAACTCGGTTGGGCGAGAGCTTCAAACAAGTTGCTGACAGGCTAGAGCAAGTCCACAAAGGCTTGGGGGAAATGCAAACGCTGGCCCAAGGCGTGGGTGACTTAAAGCACTTGCTCACCAACGTCAAAACGCGCGGTATTTTTGGCGAAGCGCAGTTGTCGGCGCTGCTAGAGCAAGTTTTTACCGTCGACCAATACGCGGCTCAGGTCGCCGTGCAGCCGGGTAGCAAAAACACCGTGGACTTTGCCATCAAGCTGCCGGGCCGCGCCGATTCAGGTGCGCCGCTGTGGTTGCCGATTGACGCAAAGTTTCCCAACGAAGACTATGAGCGCTTGCTGGACGCCCAAGCGCGTGCTGACGGGCAGGGCGCGGATGCCGCTGGCAAAGCGCTTGAAATGCGCATTCGGCTAGAGGCCAAAAGCATCAGTGAAAAGTACATTGCGCCGCCGCACACCACCGACTTTGCGATTTTGTTTTTACCCACCGAGGGCTTGTACGCCGAGGTGCTGCGCCGCCCCGGGCTGATGGAATCGTTAAGCCGTGACCACCGCATTACTTTGGCTGGGCCCACCACATTGCTAGCCATGCTGAGTTCGTTGCAAATGGGTTTCAGAACGCTGGCGCTTGAAAAGCGGTCTAGTGAAGTGTGGCAAGTGTTGGGGGCGGTCAAAACCGAGTTTGGCAAGTTTGGAGATGTGCTGGCCAAGATCAAGTCAAATGCGGAGACCATGATCAACACCGTCAACAGCGCCGAGCAACGCAGCCGCGTGATGGGCAAAGCGCTGCGCAATGTGGAGGCGCTGCCTGAAGTTGATTCGGCGAAGTTGTTACCCGTGGACAAAACGCTTGACGAGTGAGCTGGCCCGGCTGATTCTTGCGCAAATCTGCATTCACGCCTGTATGGCGGGCATGCGCATGGCCGCGCCGCTGCTGGCGCTCAAGCAGGGTTTTAGCGCTGTTGCAGTGGGTGTTTTATTGGCCTTGTTTGCCTTGACCCAAGTCTTTTTAGCGCTGCCTGCTGGCCGCTTGGCTGATCGCCATGGGCTCAAACTTCCTATCGGCTTAAGCGTGGTCGCTGCCTGCGCGGGTGCGGGCGTGGCCGCCGCTTTTCCAATCTTTCCGGTACTGTGCTTGGCGGCATTGCTGACCGGCGGCGCATCCGGCACGGCCATCATTGCGCTGCAGCGGCACGTGGGCCGCATCGCCAGTGGCGGCACGCAGCTGCGGCAGGTATTTAGCTGGGTGTCGTTGGGGCCTGCGGTGTCGAATTTTGTCGGGCCGGTGTCGTGCGGCTTGCTGATTGACCATGCCGGTCATGTGCCAGCCGATGACTTGGGTTTTCGCATGGCATTTTTATTTGTCGCGCTGCTGCCACTGGTCAGCTGGTACCTGGTTCAAAAAACGCAGGAGTTTGTGCCTAAACCCGATCAGACGCAGGGCGATGCTGTGCCCGGCCAAGTGCAACCCAAGGCGTGGGATTTGCTGCGCGAGCCGATGTTTAGGCGCTTGATCATGATTAATTGGTTTTTGTCGTCCTGCTGGGACGTGCATACCTTTGTCGTGCCGATTTTGGGCTTTCAGCGAGGTTTGTCTGCCGCCAGTGTTGGCGCAATATTGGGTGCACTGGCGGTGGCCGCTACGGTGATTCGGCTGCTCATTCCTGTGCTGGCCGCACACTTAAAAGAATGGCAAGTCATCATGTGGGCCATGCTCACAACAGCAGTGTTGTTTGGCGTGTACCCGCAGCTAGACACGGCCTGGGCCATGGGCATTTGCTCGGCTGCGCTCGGCTTGGCGTTGGGGTCTGTGCAGCCGATGATCATGAGCACGCTGCATCAGCTCACGCCGCAAGATCGTCATGGCGAGGCGATTGCGCTGCGCTCGATGACGATCAACTCCTCAAGTGCGGTGATGCCGCTGCTGTTTGGCCTGGCCGGGTCGGCGCTTGGCGCGGCGTCGTTGTTCTGGGTGATGGGTGCGGCGGTGGCTGCGGGGAGCTGGCAGGCGCGGCGGCTGGGCCGTGCACCGCCGGAGGCTGCGGTCAGAACTTGATGCCGCTCGCGCCAGTCGTTGGCGGTGCGCTCGCTTGCGGCTGCGCGGCTTTGGTGGCGCGGGGTTGCGCGGCGGGCACCTTGGCCTCGCGCCGCTCGGTCAACGGCGTGGCAGCCGCGTACTGGAAGTTCGCTGGCAAGCGCGATTCGCGCGGGTAGCCCGCCGCATCGAGGTACGACGTCCAGACTTCCGGCGCGAAGCCGCGCAGGGTTTGGGTGCCGATCGTCAGCACGGGCGCGTCTCGGCCGCCGGAGAGCCGCTCGAGCGCATCAGCGTCTTCAGCGGTCAGCACCTGTTTTTCGGCGTGCGGAACACCGCGTTGGTGGAGCAGTTGGCGCCCGGTGTCACAAGGCTCGCAAATTCCCGAGGCGACATAGAGCGTGACGGGGTATCGCGAGATCGGTTGGCGCAGCTCAAGCGGCAGCGCAACTTCGGCCACGGCCGGCCCACGCGCACCGAGTGAGGTGACCGTGTTCTCGGTGCTGATCGGCGGGCGGTCGGTGTAGGTGACCTTGCCATCCGGCCCGACGACCTTGTATTGCGCCACTGCGGGGCACGATGCGAGGGCCGCGAGCACCGCCAGCAATGCGCCTGGCGCGGCGAGCGAGGTCGAACGGAAGGCAGTCGTCATCAGGGCTCCGGAAAATGCAATTTGTGGGCGAATCTAACGCACGAGGCAGGTGCGCTCAAGGCGATATCCGTGAGTACGTCACGATGCTTGACCCAGGGGGCGGTGACTATTCCAGCCCCTGGTGCCTGAGCAGCGCGTCGATGCGCGGCTCGCGGCCACGAAAGGCCTTGAAGCTGTCCATGGCGCTGCGGCTGCCACCGGCTTCGAGCACTTGCTGTCGGTAGCGGCGGCCGGTCGCGATGTCGAGCACGCTGCCGCCTTGGGGCCGCGACTCCTCGAAGGCGCTCCAAGCATCGGCCGATAAAACCTCGGCCCACTTGTAGCTGTAGTAGCCCGCCGCATAGCCCCCACCGAAGACGTGCGTGAAGCTGTGCAGCATGCGGCTGAATGCCGGTGGATGCACAACTGCCACCTCGCGCCGAACGTCTTGCACCACGGCTTGCGGGTCGTGCTCGGCGCTGGGTTCGGCGTGCAATCGAATGTCGATCAAGGCGAGTTCGACTTGCCGCAGCGTCTGCATGCCAACCTGGAAGTTCTTCGCCGCGAGCATGCGGTCGAAGAGGGCGCGGGGCAGTGGCTCGCCAGTCTGCTCGTGGCCGCTCAAGCGCTCGAGCACATCCCATTCCCAGCAAAAGTTCTCCATGAACTGGCTCGGGAGCTCGACCGCGTCCCATTCGACGCCAGCAATGCCCGAAACGCCGAGCTCATCAACCTGCGTGAGCATGTGATGCAGGCCGTGGCCGAACTCGTGGAACAGCGTCGTCAGGTCATCGTGCGTCAGCAGGGCAGGGCGCTCGCGGCCGTCTTCAATGATGGGCGCTGCGAAGTTGCAGATGAGGTAGGCAATCGGGGTTTGCAAATGACCTTCGGGCCGGGCCCAGCGGTCGCGGGCGTTGTCCATCCAGGCGCCGGCTTGCTTGCCCGAGCGCGCATACAGATCGAGGTAGAACTGGCCGACGAGTTGGCCATCGCGTTCGATTCGGTAGAACGAAACGCTCGGGTGCCAAGCTGCCGCGGTGTCAGCGCTGATCTTCACTTCGAACAGCGTTTCGGTGATGCGGAACAAGCCGTCCAGGCACTGCGGCACTGTGAAGTAGCGCTTGACCTCCTGCTCGCTGAAAGCGTAGCGGCTCTCTTTGAGCCGTTCACTGGCGAAACCCATGTCCCAGGATTGCAGATCGTCAATGCCGAGTTCGCTGCTGGCGAAGGCGCGCAGCTCGGCCAGCTCACGCTGGGCCGTGGGGCGAGCGCGGTGCGCCAGATCGCGCAAGAAGGAGATGACCTGCTCGGGCGAATCGGCCATCTTCCGCACGAGCGAGAGCTCGGCATAGCTGCCGTGACCGAGCAATTGCGCTTCTTCGCGGCGCAGCGCCAGGAGTTGCGTGAGCAGCGCGCTGTTGTCGAACTCGGGCGCGCCGAGCTCGCTGGCACGTGTGGAGTAGGCGGTGTAGAGGCGTTCGCGCAAAGCGCGGTCGCGGCAATGCTGCATGACGGGCCAATAGACCGGCAGTTGCAGGCTGAGCTTGAAGCCTTCTTCGATTCCAGCGGCTTGCGCGGCGGCCCGGGTGGCTTGCTTGACGTCAGCCGGCAGGCCGTCGAGTTGGGCTTCGGTGACGATGAGCGAGAAGGCATCGATCGCGTCGAGCACATGTTCTTCGAAACGCTTTTCGAGCTCGGCTTGCCGATCCTGCAGCTCGGCGAAGCGGGCCTTGGCTGCGCCTTCGAGCGCCGCGCCCGAGAGCACGAAGTCGCGCAGCGCATTGGCAAGCGCCTTCTGGCGTGCCGGCACCAATGCCGCCGCGGCGGGCGTGGCAAGGATCGCCTGGTACTTGGCGAAGAGGCGCTCATCAGCGCCGACGCGGGTGTCGAAGTCGACCACGCGTGACAAGTTCTCGGCATGGCTTGCGCGCAGCGCCGGCGTATCGGCCACGGCGTTCAAGTGGCCGATGAGCGCCCATGCGCGGTGCAGGCGCTCGCTCGCAACATCGAGCACGGCGGAGAGCGCGTCGTAGTCGGCGGGCACGGCGTCGCTCGTGGCCTGTGCGAGTGCATCGTTTGCTTCGGCCAGCAGGGCATCAACGGCTGGTGTGATGTGTTCGGGCTGGATGTCCGCAAAGCGGGGCAGCGCCGTGGTCTCTAGCAGGGGATTGGCAGTGGTCATGGCGTCCATTTCCAGTTCACGCCGGGCAGCGTTCAGCGGCCAGGACCGTGTTCATCAACAGCATCGTGATCGTCATCGGGCCCACGCCGCCCGGCACCGGCGTGATCGCGCCGGCCACTTGCGACACCGCAGCAAAGTCGACATCCCCGCAGAGCTTGCCGTCTGCGTCGCGGTTGATGCCGACGTCGATCACGATCGCACCGGGTTTGACCATCTCGGCCGTCAACATGTTCCGCCGGCCAACGGCCGCCACCACCACATCGGCTTGGGCGGTATGCAGGCCAATGTTTGCGGTGCCGCTATGGCAGATGGTGACCGTGGCGTGCGCTTGCAAGAGCAGCAAGGCCATCGGCTTGCCGACGGTGTTGCTGCGGCCAATCACGACCGCGTGCTTGCCGCGCAGGTCGATGCCGGTGCTTTCGATCAACTTCATGCAGCCGAACGGCGTGCAGGGCCGAAAGCCCGGCAGGCCAGTCATCAACTCGCCGGCGGAGAGTGTCGAGTAGCCATCGGCGTCTTTGGCGGGGGCGATGGCCTCGATCACTTTGTGCGGGTCGATGTGGCGCGGCAAGGGCATCTGCACGAGGATGCCGTGAATCGCAGGGTCGGCATTCAGAGCGCCGATGCGGGCCAGCAGCTCGGCCTCGGTGAAGCTCGACTCATAGCGTTCGAGCACCGAGTGGATGCCGGCTTCACCGCAAGCCTTGACCTTGTTGCGCACGTAAACGGCGCTTGCCGGGTCGTCGCCCACCAGCAACACGGCGAGGCCGGGCCTCACGCCGCGTGCCGCTGATGCCGCGGCACGCGCGGCGATCTCGCTGCGAATTTGCCGTGACAAGGCATTGCCATCAATGAGTTGCGCAGTCATGGAACGTTCCTTGAAACGAGAAAGGCCGCTGACGAAGCGGCCTTTCGGAGTGGCGTGAAAGAGTGAATGGTTGGGTCAGGCTTTGGCCTGTGCACCGAGCGCGATCTTCAGCAGGTCGGCCACGGTGTTGGCGTTGAGCTTCTCCATGATGTTGGCGCGGTGCGCCTCGACCGTCTTGATGCTGATGCCGAGGTCGTCGGCAATTTGCTTGTTGAGACGGCCGGCCACGATGCGCTCAAGAACCTGTGCTTCGCGTGTGGTCAAGCGCGAGAGCAAAGCGTCGCGGCTGGCGGCTTCTTGGTGCTTGGAGAAATCGACGCGGGCGCGGTCGAGCATCTTCTCGACAAGGGCGACGAGCTCATCTTCCTTGAAGGGTTTTTCGATGAAGTCTTCGGCGCCTTTTTTCATCGTGGTCACGGCCATCGGCACATCGCCGTGGCCGGTGATGAAGGTCATTGGCAGTGGCGAGCGCCGCTCGAGCAGGCGGTCTTGCAGCTCCAGGCCGCTCATGCCTTCCATGCGGATATCGGCAATCAGGCAAGCCACTTCTCGCGGGTCAAATCGCGACAGGAACGACTCTGACGAGTCGAAACACTTGACGCGGTAGTCTTTGCCTTCGAGCAACCATTGCAGCGAATCGCGAACCGCTTCGTCGTCATCGACGACATACACGGTGCCCTTCTTGGGGATCAAGCTCATGAGGTCACAGCCGGTTTGGAGGTTGATGATGAGAGCGGATCGGAGGCCAAGTGGGTCCACGCGAGTGGGGTCTCGGCCGGCAATGTGAAGGCAAATTTACAGCCCACGATTGCGTCTCCATTGTAGAGGTTCTCTGCCCGCATTCGCCCTCTGTGGCTCTCGATGATTGAGCGGCAAAGCGAGAGGCCAATGCCCAGGCCATCGACCTTCGTCGAGAAGAATGCTTCATAGAGCCGGGCAATGACTTCGGGCTTCAAGCCAGGGCCCATGTCGGTGACGCTGAACTCGATCACTTCGCCTTCTTCGGGCGAGCTGCGCGGCACGACGCGCAGCTCGATGCTGCGGCGCGCGGCTGGCAACTGCGCATGGTCAATCGCTTCGGCGGCGTTTTTCAGCAAGTTGAGCACCACTTGCTCGATCAGGATCGGGTCAACCAGCAGCGGCGGCAAGCGCTGCGCCACGTAGGTGCGAATGCCGACATTGCGGCGGCGCAGCTCGATGCCCGCGAGATCGACCGCGTCGTCGACGATCCCTTGCGCGTGCGCTGGTTGCCGCTGCGGCTCGCTGCGCTTCACGAAGGCGCGAATGCGGCGAATGATCTGCCCGGCGCGTTCGGCTTGGCGCGAAGTCTTTTCCAAGGCAGCGATCAGATCGCTCTTGTCGATCGCGTTGTTGTTGACGCGCGTGACCATGCCGTTGCAATAGTTTGTGATCGCGGTCAGTGGCTGGTTGAGCTCGTGCGCGACCGATGAAGCCATTTCGCCCATCGTCACCAAACGGCTCGTGACTTGCGCCTTCTCGGCCTGGCTTTGGGCCGAAGCTTCGGCGGCGCGGCGGGCAGTGATGTCGGTTGCGATCAGCATTTGCGTGAGGCGACCGTCGGTCCACTGCAGATAGCGCGCGCGCACGTCGAACCACTTCTGCACGGGCTCGATGAACACCTCGCGCGAATCGGAGCCCGCCTCAGTCAACTCTTGTGTCGGCAGGCCACCGAAGTTGTCGACTTCGTCGTCGCGGTCGGATGGCGTGGGCGGCTGGCCGTGGTCGCCGCCGGCAAGCAGCGCATGGCCTTGGGCATCGGCGCCGAACCAAAGCCGATAAGAGCGATTCGCGAAGAGCAACTCGCCTTGCTGAACCGAGAGCACCGAGACCGCCGCATCCAGACCTTCGAGCACGGTCGTGAAGCGCTCGTGCGAGGCCGAGAGCTGGTCGCGAATGCGCTTGGCCTCGGTGATGTTGGTCATCGAGGTCATCCAGCCGGTTTGATGGCCTTTTGCATCGATGAGCGGCGACACATACATGCGCGCATCGAACAAGCTGCCGTCTTTGCGCATCACCTTGACTTCAATGCCGCCGGCCGGGCTGCGGCCTTGCAACTCCTGCTGCAGCAGTCGGCTGTTCTCCTCCAGGCGGTGCGTCGGCCAGTACGGGAAGGGCGGTTGCAGGCCGATCAAATCGACCTCCGAGAAGCCAGTCATCGCGCCGAACGCCGGGTTGACGTAGGTGATGCGGCCTTCGAGGTCCATCGCGCGCATGCCGGTCAGCATGGAGTTCTCCATCGCGCGGCGGAAATTGGTTTCCGAGACAAGTGCGCGCTGCATCTGGGTGCGCCGGCCCACGTGGCGCCAGCCGAAAAGCAGCATCCACACCGTCAGCACGGAGAGGATCACGACCATCCAGAACATCGTGTTGGCGATCAAGCCGATCGAGGTTCTGTAGCCCACACCGCGCAGCACCAGCCCGTTGCCGGCCGGCGCCAGCGGCACGTCATAGACGATCGATGGCGCCTTGGTCTGCGTGCCCGGCATTGGCATCACCGTGCTCGACAAGGTGCGCCGATCGGCATCGAGCACGCTGATGGTGTGGCGCTTGGTGACCTCCTTCGGCACGTTGCGCTGCATCAGTGCCTCGACCGAATATTCGGCGACCAGCGAGCCGGCGAACCCGCCGCGCTCGATCAGGGGCACGTGGATCTGGAACACGGTGTTGCCGAAGCCATCGACAAAGGCATTCGAGTAGGTCGGCTGGCGCTCGTCGCGCGCGGCGATGAAGGCAGCTTCGGGCGCGCCAGAGCGGGGCTCGGGTGGCGGTGCCATGGGTGGGTCGTTGCCGCTGACTTCGGCGTCAGCGCGGAAGGTGGTGCCCGCATAGCCCGCGCGCGTGGCGCGCCGCGCGTTGAGCCAGAGCAGGTTGGTGATTTCGGGGCGATCGCGCGTGAAAGGCGCGGCCTGCGCAAGAAATTCATTCGTGCCGATGGCTCGGGTGACAATCTCGCGCGCCATGCGCACCAGCTGCTCCTGGTTTTCGATCAGCCTCAAGCGGATCTGCAGCTGCGCAACCTCGGTATCACGCTTCACCGATTCCTGCTCGCGCTCGAATTCCTCGTTGCGCAGATACCAGAACGCCGAGATGATGGCTGCGAGAAAAAGCAGGACCGAGAGCAACGGCGCCATGGTGGCGACTCGGTCTTGCCGGGTCGGCGACTGCCTCCGCCACCAGCGGCCGAGCAAGCGCTCCGGCCAGGTGCGGCGGATCAGCGTCGTGGTGAAGCCTTCGTTGCTTGCTTGCATCGGCGGATTATCCGGGCGTGACCCGCCGAAGCGTGAAGGATTGCCCGGGCCACGCCCACAGGCGTTGAGATGTTCCGCAATATGAAATTGCTTTGCGCCATTTGGAAGTGGTGCAAAGTTGTGGGAGACTCCACGCCGCCTTAAGAACCCCCGTTAGGAGACAAGCATGTCAGCACTGCCTGAATCGTTCCTTGGTGCCGCCGCCAACGATGCGGATGCGCAGGAAACCCGCGAATGGATCGATGCGCTCTCGGCCGTCATCGGCTCCGATGGCGACGACGAAGGAAAAGCGCGAGCGCACTTCCTCCTCGAGAAGCTGATCGACCACGCGCGCCAGGCCGGCATCGACCTGCCTTTCTCAGCGAACACTGCCTACGTCAACACCATTCCTGCCGACCAGGAAGAGCGCACGCCCGGCAACATCGAGATCGAAGAGCGCCTGCGCACCTACATGCGCTGGAACGCGATGGCGATGGTCGTCAAGGCCAACCGCCTGCACCCGGCCGATGGCGGTGATTTGGGTGGCCACATCTCCAGCTTCGCGTCGCTCGCGACGATGTTCGGCACTGGCTTCAACCACTTCTGGCACGCCGAGAGCGAAGGCCATGGCGGTGACTTGCTCTACATCCAGGGTCACTCCTCGCCCGGCATCTATGCGCGCGCCTTCATGGAAGGCCGCATCACCGAAGAGCAGTTGCTCAACTTCCGCCAGGAGGTCGACGGCAAAGGCATTTCGAGCTACCCGCATCCGAAGTTGATGCCCGAGTTCTGGCAGTTCCCGACGGTCTCGATGGGCCTTGGGCCCCTCATGGCGATCTACCAAGCGCG
>JAYWGR010000002.1:0-92518 GCA_043778145.1 Rhizobacter sp. | reverse complement strand
CATCAGCCACCCCAAAGGTGCCGCGCCAAGCGGCGCTGAATTTGACCTCAGGTCTACCGTCGGCGTCCTGCACGGTACTAGGTTCTCCAATAGCTCTTGCGGTCGATGAGTCCCTAGCGGCACTCGCTTGACTAGGCTGCCATGCCAGTCCGATTCCAAGCGTCTGGTACTTCAAGAGTTGCGCGGCAGCGTCAGCACAAAGCTCACGCTGCCACTTGAATCGTCTCGATGGGCATCGTTGCGCGCCGTGATGGTGCCGCCCATCTTGGCCATGTAGGTTCGCGCCACAAAAAGGCCCTGGCCACGTCGCTCGGCGTTGGGGTTGACGTTCGCCTCAGACACGCCGTATTCGAAGATGCGCTCCAGCATCGCAGGCTCGATGGGGGCGCCGATGTTGGAGATGGTGAGTTGTGCCATGGCGTCGTCAACAGCCAAGCTCAAGTTGATCGCCGTGCCTGGTTGGCGATGGCGATCGGCGTTGCGCAGCACGTGCGTGACGGCGTCTTCAAGCGAGTGCTCGTCAGCTTGCACGGGAACAGCCTCGTGCAAGGGCTCGTATTGCACGTTCTCGATTCCGGCAAAGGGCGCGTTTGCGGAAACGTGCGCGAGAAATTCGTTCAGGTCGATCGCAGCGAGCTGCAACGGCGCGGACGCAATCGCCTCACTTGGTGACGCCGTGCCATAGAGCACCCGCACCGCCTGTTGCATGCGTTGCACGTAGCGCCGGCTCGGGTCGGCATGTTGGCCGTGCAGCACCATCAATGATTGCAGCGGCGACATGATCTCGTGGCCCACGGCCTGCCACATGTCGCGCTCTTGTTCAGCGCGGATGTGCTCGCGGCGCACACCGTCTTTCACACGGCGCAACAGCTCGGCGAGGGTCCCGGCGAGGATGCCCAGCTCGTCGCGGCCACGCAGGTCGGCCACTTCGAGCTCGCCGAGTCGGCGCTCCAGCAACGGGTCTTGCATGTTGTAGGAGAGTGCAGCCGCGCGCTTTGTCAGCACCGCCACGCGCCGCATGAATCCGAGCTCGATCACCAGCCACGCGGCCGCTATGGCGGCCAGCATCGCGGCAATGAACCAACTCAAGCGCGTCGCGGTTGCGCCCAGGCCGCGGTCCACGCTTTTCAGGTCGCCGGTCAGCACGAGGCGATAACGGTGGCCGGCGGTGTTGATGCTGTCGTCTGCTTGAAGGCTTTCGGCTTGCCGCCGGGCAGCCTCGCCCTCGGTGGGCAGGCGCAGGATCAGGCGCGTGAGCCAGGGCGAAGCGGGTTCGGCGTCGGGCGCGCGGCCGCGCACCATGGCGAGCGGCTGTGTACCCGCTGCGGGCGCTGCGGCATCCACGCGGTCAATGCGCAAGACCTCGCCGGCTGACAGGGTTGCCGCCAGGTCAGCCAAAGAGAACGGTGCCACGGCGCCTGGGGAATCGCTGTCGAAGAGCGTGGCGCCATCCGGCCCGAGCCATTGCAGGCGCAGCGCCACTTGAGCGAGATCGCGCGGCGGCCAGACCGGCGCGGGGCGTTGGAAGAGCGCTTCGCGGTATGCCTCGATCGGCACACGGATCGAGAGCAGCGTTGACCTCAAGCAATCCGGCAACGCGGCGCTGCGATCAGCGCACTCGGCGTCTTGCCATAGCCAACCGCGGAAGTCGCGATCTGGCCGAGCAAGGCGTGCAAGCGTGTCGTCAGCGCCGGCAAAGCCAGTGAGGCGCCCGCGCAAACCGCCGGCATCGCGCTGCACCGGGCCGTCGGCAGCGGCTTCGAAAGGTGCGGTCCAGCGCTCTTCCACACCGCGCAAGGACACGCTGATCCGCGCGCGGTGAACCGCCAGCAAATCGAGTTGGCCGCGCTCGCGGGCTTGAGCGGGCGGCAAGTTCAGGCTGGCAACGAGGTAGATGAAGCCGCCCGCGTAGGCGCTGCTGCCCACCGCGGCGCAGAGCTGCGTGCCATCTGCCCAACGCACTGCGCAGCCGCTTGTCTCGACGGCTTGGCGGGCTTTAAACGGATCGTCAAAGTCGAGCGCGGAGTAGGGCAGCACCAGCGGCGCCATGGCCCGATTTGCTTGCCGAGGCGGGTCGGCGTTGAGCAAAGCGAGTTGCCCCGTGGGGCTGCGCAACTGCGCTGCAACGGCCGCCAGCGTTTGGCGAAAACCGGCCTCGTAGCGCTGTCGACTGCGTTGTTTTTCTTCGGCGAGCAGCGTCAAGGCCAGCGCCAAGGTGGCAACGGCCAACAGCACGAACACGCCGTGAAAAACAATGCGCCGGCGAAAGGCCGCGAGCGGCAGTCGCGGCAAGGCCAAGGCCGGCAGATCCGGCAAATCAAGACCGCCGAGCTTCACGTGTCAAGCCTCAAGCGCCAACCCACCGAAAGCCGCGCATCGGCACGTTCTCGACCGCGTCGAAGCTCGGGTCGACCTCGCGAAACGCCTCGCGGATCGTGCTCACATGTTTGCGCACGTTGTCGCGGTTGCGGCCGCTTTTGACGACGTCGAACAGATCGTCGTAGCTCACGACTTGGCCCTTGTGCTGCACGAGCGTGGCCAGGATGCGCTGTGCGGTCAGCGGCAAATTGATGCGTTGGCCGCGCCACGTGGGGCTGCGCTGCCAGAGCGGATCAAGCCGCAGCGGCTCTTCCGCGGGTGCGGCTGCTGGCGCTTTGGCGGCCTGCGCGGCGCGAGCGGTACGCAGGATGTCGAGAAAGGTCTCGATGAACTCGGCTTCTTCGAAGGTCGTTTTTTGCAGGTAATCCCAAGCATCGAGCGCCTTCATGATGCTGCGGTAGACGGCCGCCGGCATCGCCGAGACGACCAGCACCGGCGTGCCTTGCTGCAGCTTGTTGATGGCGTTGATGATGGCCACGCCCGCATGGCGCTCGCGGCCGAGCTCGATGTCGAGCACGACGAGCGCGTAGCGCTCTCGCTGCACTGCGGCTTCGGCGCTGTCGCGGTCGAACCATTGGTCGATGTGAAGCTCCGGCCGCGCCGCGCGTATCCAGCCGGCGAGCTGATTGCTGGTCGGGCGGTCGTCTTCGATGACGGCGATTTTTTCCATGCGATGGATTATCGAAGCCCGCTTTGCACACCGGTGTGAGCTTTTCTTCCGCGGGCGGGCGTGCTTTGGCCAGACGACTGCGTTGTCGCTTCCGGGCGATTTGCGAATCATGAGCATCCATGGACGAGCTCGATGCAGAGCTTGCCTGAACCCCGATCAATGACGCTCAAACCCAATCAAACCAAGGATTCGCCGCCATGAACTTCAATCTCCAACCTCTCGTTGCCGCCGTTCGCCAAGGCCTGAGCCGCCTTCGCCCGAGCCGCGCCATTCCATTGATCGCTGGCGTGGCCGTCACTGCAGGCTTGGGCTGGGCGCTCATCAACCACCCGCCAATGCAGCACATCGGCCGCGGTGAAATCGGCATTCGCACCAACCTCTTCAGCGGCGAGCTGAGCCGCTTTCGCGACGGCAACGTGCTCGTGCTGCCCGGCATTCACGAACTGCGCAACTACTCGCTGCGCGACCAGACTTGGCGCGCCGAAGCCATGGCACACGCCAGCGGGCCGGCGCCAGCGCAATCGGTCGAAGGTTTGTCGATCGGGCTGGAGCTCAGCGTGCGCTATGCGATCGACGGCGACAAGCTCGCATCAGCCGCCACCAAAGGCCTGCCTGACGACATTGCCGCCGATGTGGTGGAGCCCGCGGTGCAAGGCGTGGTCTACGGCGTGATGGCGCGGCACACGGTGCGCGAAATCTTCTCCACGCAACGCGCCCAGATTCAGCAAGCGATCGAGACCGAGCTTCGCGGCAAGCTCGCCGCCGAGGGTTTGGTGCTTCGCACTGTGCAGATCGGCAACGTCGACCTGCCTGCCGACTACCGCCGCGGCCTTGACAGCCTGCTTGCTGAAGGCTTGGCCACCGAGAAGATGCGCTACACGCTCGAATTGAAGGACAAACGCGTCAAAGAAACCGAGCTCGATGCCGCAGCCGACAAAGCCCGCCGCGAGATCGCTGCCGAGGCGGCGGGGCGCGAGCAAGTCATCGCGGCCAGAGCGCAAGAAGAGGCGATGAAGCACGTGCTGCCGTTCAAGCAAATGCAGATCGAGCAGCGCCAGCTCGAGGCTGAAGCCGAGCGCCAATCGCGCGTCAAGCTGGCCGAAGGTTCGGCGCAAGCCCGCCGAATCGAAGCCCAAGGCGAGGCCGAAGCGCGCGAAAAGCTGGCCGATGCCGAGGCCTACCGCGTGGCCAAGCTCGGCAAAGTGAATGCCGAGCAAATGGCGATCGAAGGCGCGTTGATCACCAAGCACCCGCTGCTGATCCAGAAGACGCTGGCTGATCGCTTGAGCGACAAGATCCAAGTGATCATCGCGCCGGCGCCTGAAGCCGGAGGCTTCATCGGCAGCGCGCTGGTTGGTGCGATCAAGACGAGCAGCGATGCGCGCACGCAAGCGAGCACCGACTCCCGCAGCGACACCCGCAGCGACACCCCGGCCAACGAAACCACGGAGCAATGATCATGGCTCAAATTTTCTGCACGGTGCTGTCGACCATGGCGCTTGCGCTTGCTTCAGCGTGCTTCACGGTGTCGGCCCAAGCCGGCACAGGGCTCGTCACGCAAGACCCCACAGCCTTGCGCGGGGCGGCCAATGACACGGCTCCAGTGCTGACCACGCTCTGGCGCGGCGACACGCTTGAACTCCGCGGCGAGCGAGGCGACTATTTGCAGGTCTGGGATCACGGGCGCGAGCGCGGCGGCTATGTGCGCAAGAGCCAGGTGATGGCAGTTGGCAGCGATGAGGCGGCCGCACGCGATCTGATGGCGGTGCTGCGCTATGTGCGCGATCAGCCTGGCGCCGAAGCCTTCGGTCTGGGCCTCGCCTCCGCCGCACTGCAGGCAGCGCCGGCTTCGATGCTTGCCGAGTCGGCAGGCGCTGAGCTGCTCGATGCGATCGGCCAGCAAGCCGAGCGCCTTGCCGCTCGCGCGTCGGCCGGTGCGCCGCCGCGTGCGCAAGACCAAGCCGCATTGACCGCCCACCTCGACATCGCCGCACGCCAAGGCGTGCGCTTTCAAAGTCGCGAAGCGGATGGCCGCGTGCTGCTTTGCTATGACGGCGAGGCCTATCGCCGCTTGCTTGCGATGAAGCAGGCGAACAGCGAGCAGCGCGCCCGCGCGGCGCTCGCACTCACCCGGCCCGAGTGTCTTGATTCAGCCGCCACGCCGCGCGTGCGCGAAGAGGCTGACAACTGGCGCGCCGAGGTGCTTGATCGCGCCAGCAACGCGGGCGATGCGGCGCTCCCGGCGCACTGGAAGAACCGCGTGGCAGCTCGCCGCGCGGCGGTCTGGAGCAGCCTTGCATTCGCACGCGCTCGCCGAGGTGATGCATTGGCCGCGCAAGCCGCAGCCGACCGTGCGCTTCGTGAGCTGGCGGCGGTCACCAAGACCGATCTTGCCGACGACGATCTTGTTCGGTTCAACGAAGCCGCGATGCGCGTGAACGCGGTGCGCTGGGCGGCAACCCCACTCACCACGCCAAGCCCAGGGCTCGCCATCACGACGACGCGAACTGACGACGGCCAAACCTGCGTCTCGCTGACAGACTCGCATCAGCCCGGCTCGGCTGCACTTGCTCAGCGCTGCACTTGGGGCATCGCGTGGGTGGCGTCCAGCACGTCAAACCGCGAACGAACAGCCTTGGCGTTGGCGGTGCAACCGGTCGATGGCTGGCGCGAGCTGTGGGTGTTCAGAAAAGACGCGAATGAATGGTCGGTCAACGTGCTGCCGCCGAACGCCGCCGCGCCTGGCGTCGGCTATGCCGAGTTCGCCGGCTGGGTGCCCGGCGGGCAGCAAATGCTGGTGGCGCGCGAGGCCATCGCCGAAGGCCGAACCTTGCGCCGCTTTGAGGTGCTGAAGCTCGACACGTTGACTGCCGAGCGGCAAGCCTCGGAGCCGAGCGTGTTGGGTGCATTCAACCGCTGGACCGATGCCGCCTGGAAGCGCGACTCCACCGCGATGCGTTGAACCAGCGCGGAGAATGCGGCCAAAACCTCAGACCTCGCTGGAGACTCGCCATGCCCAAGATCATCGTCCTGAACGGCCCGAATCTGAACCTGCTGGGGCAGCGCGAGCCCGAGCAATATGGCAGCGACACGCTGGCCGATGTCGAGCGCCTTTGTGCCGAAGCCGCAGCCCAAGCGGGCTTCGAGATCGATTGCCGGCAGAGCAACCACGAAGGTGTGCTCATCGATGCGTTGCACGAAGCCGGCCGCGGCGTGAAAGAGGGCAGCGTGCTTGGCGTCGTGATGAATCCCGGTGCTTACACGCACACCTCGATCGCGCTGCACGATGCGATCAAGGGCGCGGAAGTGCCGGTGATCGAAGTCCACATTTCGAACGTTCATGCGCGCGAGTCGTTTCGGCATTACTCGTTCGTCTCGCCAGCCGCGGCCGGCATCGTGATCGGCTTTGGCGTGCACGGCTACGTGCTGGCGATTGAAGGCTTGGTGCGGAAGTTCGGCAAGCAAGGCTGAAGCGAGTCAATCGGCTGACGCAGCCGGCGCCACGGTCACGCGCTGCGAGGCGCGGCGCAGCCGGCTGAAGTTAAGCCCCAAGCCGAGCAAGCCCGCTGCACCCAGCGCCATCACCAGACGCGTGCCGCTCCACCCGACGATGAGCCCGGCGCAGGCCACCCCGGCCGATTGCCCAAGGAAGAAGGCCGATGCGAATGCCGCCACCGCGGCGCCGCGGCGCTCTGGTGCCATCTGCGTGGCGTTGGTCTGCAGCGTGTTGTGGAACATGTAGAAGCCCAAGCCGAGCACAAAGCAGGCGGGCAGGGCCCACCACCACGCCGGGCCGACGGCAATCGCCAACAACGAAAGCGCCATCAAGCTGCCGCCCCAGCCCGCCACACCAGCTTCGCCCAGGCGCATCACCAGCCATTGCGCCATCGCGGCGAAGAGCACGCCGCCGAGGCCGAAAAGCATCACCACCGAGCCGGCCGCCACCAGCGACAGACCGAACGCCCGGTGCAGGTGCGTTGCAATGAATGCAAACGCGCCGTAGAGCGCTGCACCTTCGAAAAATACCGTCAGCAGCACCACACGCGCCCACGGCTTGGCGAGCACCGCGCTGAACTCGCGCGCCATGCGGCGCAGCAGTGGGCCATCGGCGTGCGTGGAGGTTGTCGTGGCGCTGGCGGGCAGGCGCTTGTTCAGCGCTGCCAGCGCAAGCCCGAGCCCAGCGAAAAGCGCTGCGAGCGCGAAGAACGGCAGGTGCCGCCCGAGGTGATCGGCGGCGAGGCCGCCAACCAGCACGCCGGTCGAGATGCCAAGAATTTGCCCGACGAGGAAGCGGGCGATCACTGGCTGGCGAATCTCATACGGCACGACATCGCCGATCCATGCCATCGACAGCGGAATGATCGCCGCGGCCGTGGCGCCCGCCATCAGCCGCGCGCCGACCAACGAGTCAAACCCCGGTGCGAGGCCGCAGAGCAGGGCCGTGAGCGATGAGGCGCCGCAGGCCCAGGCGACCACGCGGTACTTGCCGTAGCGGTCACCGAGCGGGCCGAAGAAGAGCTGCGAGAGGCCGTAGGCAACAGAGAACGCCGTGACCACGTGCGAGGCTTGGGCGAGCGTGATGCCGAATTCGGCCACCAATTGGGGCAACAGCGGATCAGTCAGCCGCAGCGACAAGCCGCTCGCGAAAGCGGCGGCCGCGAGCAGCAAAATCGCGCCGGTTGGAGGCGGCTGCGATGGCGTGGTCAGCAAGCTTGCCTGCGCGCTGTCAACGTGGGCAGTCATACCGCGCCGTTGAACACTCGAATCACGACTCGGCAGCCGATGCCCCGAGGCGACACCTCATGCCACTCGACCTGGCCGCCAAGCTGCTTCACGCGCTTGCGCACGCCCCCCAAGCCCAGCCCATGTGACCACTCGCCCGGATTGCGGCCAACGCCGTTGTCGGTCACGGTCAGCTCGAAGCGGTTTTTGTGCAGGCCCATCTCGATGGCCACCTTCTCGGCCTGCGCATGCGCGATCGCGTTGCTCACCAGTTCGCGCAGCACCCGCGTGATCGCCGACCAATGCACCACCGTCAGCAGCACATCGTCATCAAAGTTGACTGACCACTTCAGCTCGATCTGCGCCGCGGTGAGCCGCGCCGTCAAGTCGGCCTTCCATTCGGCGGCTGAGTGCGAGAGCCGGTGATTCGATGCTGCGAGGCCGCGCGTGAGCGTTTTCAGATCCTGCAGCGTGTGGCGCAAGTAGTCTTCCATCTCTGGCGACTGGGCCTTGTACATCAGCGTCAAAAGCCGGGCGCCGATGTCATCGTGCAAGTCTTGTGCAATGCGCAGCCGCTCCTCTTTGCGGCCTTGCTCCACCGCTTGGTCGAAGGCCACCGCGCGGCGCAATTGCTCGACGATGCGGTCGGTGAGCCGAGCATCGTCAGGCGTGAAGAGGCGCCGGCCGCGCTGCGCAAATCGCATGATGATCGAGGTGCGCGTGGGGTCGATCTCGCCAGTGAGGTGCGGCACCGGCACGAGCAGCGTGGAGCCATCGCCCGCGATGCGGGTGGAGGTGCTTTCGCGGTCGACGATGCGCGCCTCCATGGGCTCGAACAACTGGCGCAGCAGCATCGAGAGCAGGGCCGGCGTGCGCTCCGGGTGCAGCTCAACCTCGCGCGCAATGCGGTAGAGCTGCTCGAACATGCGCTCGGTGGTCAGCATGCCGGTGCCGAGCAACTGCGTCATCACCCATTGCCGGATGCCGGAATACACGGCGAGCGAAATGAAGAGCGAGAGCGTCAACGAGGCAAATTGGCCGAGCGAGAACACAGCGACAAAAAGAAGATCGAGCGCGGTTGCGATGGTGCTGATTGCTGCGAGCAGCGAGAACTCCCGCATCACCAAGTGCGACTTGGCAAGAAAGGGCACGAGCATCAGCAGTGAGCCGAGAAAGACATACCAGACCATCGAGCCGATCGCCGCAATGCTTTGCGGCATGTCCGTCAAGTGCGGTGTGGCTGCCACGGCCACTGTCAGCAACATCCAGGTGCCCACCGCAATGACACCGAAGCGGCGCAGCATGATGGCAACAGGGTGAGGCTCGATGCGGTACGACCAGCTCAAGAGGCCAATCGCCGCCAGCCCGAGGCCGGCCACGCCGCCCTGCACCCACCACCAAGCGCCCGCCACACCACTGACGACGAGCGCCGTCAACAACAACGCAGCACCCCACGCGCCCATTGAAATCCAACCCCAGCCCGGCAGGCGGCGCGGATGCAGGCTCGCGGCATGCACGATCGCAGCCGCAGTGACGAGGTCGAGCGTGGCGCGCACCGGCATGTCGAACTGCGTGAAGAGGGCGGGCTGACCGAGCTCGAAGGCCATCTCGATCGCGACGAACACGAGGTTGCCGGCCTGGCAGCACGCCATCACCGCGTAGAGCAGGTTGCGCACGGAGGGCTGCGCGAGAACCACGACCATCGCCACCAGATAGAGCCCGAGCACGAGCGTCGAGAGAAGCCAGAAGAGCACGGGCAAGCGTGCCAGGCCGCTGCGCTGCGGAGTGGCCACATGCACGGTGCCGTCAGAGAAAGACAGGCTCACCTGCGGCGCATCGAGCAAGGCTGCGAGTTGGCGGTGGAGTACGACGAGGTGAGCCCGCTCGTCATCGTCGATCAGCCAACGCATGGAACGCTGCAGCGCGCTGGCGTCAATCGCCACAGTGGGCGCGGCCTTGGTGTTGGCGGCGCCACCGATGGCGGCAAGCGTGTGGCCGCGCAGCGCTTGCAGATCGGCGTTGGCGCTGCTCGCCAGCTCGACCTTGCCAGCGGCGTCGCGCCAAGTCGCGTCGATCACCGGCCAACCGGCAACGCTCGCCACCATCGCCATGATGCACAGGCAGCCGAGCAACGAGAGCGCCACCAACAGCCGCAAGCGCCAGCCCATCCAACGTGAGGATGCCGAGCCTGCGAGCGGCTTCGGCTCGTCGAGCGCGTTGTCGAATCGTGAATCGGCGGCGAAACCGCCGCGGCTTGATCCGGCCGCCTCTTCGTGCATTCGGCCGCTAGACCAAGCCTTGCTTGCTCGCCAAAACGGCTGCTTCAGCGCGGCTCGATACGTTGAGCTTCTTGTAGATCGACTTGATGTGGTCGTTGACGGTGAACCACTTGATGCCCATCAGGCTGGCGATTTCTTTGATCGTGAAGCCTTTGCTGAGGTATGTCAGCACTTCGCTTTCGCGCGGGGTGAGGCGCTCGTGATCGATCGGCGCGCCTTTGCCGCCCAGCGGCACGCGGCTGCTTTGCAGGCCAGACAACGGCACCGGCCCACTCGTCGCTGCAGGGCTGCTGCCGCTCGTGGTGGTCCCGGCAACGCTCGGGCTTTGCCTAAAGTGGGTTAAGAGCCGGCGGGCGATGGCTGGTGAGAGTGGCGGCTGGCCGCGCACGATCTTTTGCAACTCTTCAACGAGAACTTCGAATCGGTCTTCTTTCAGCAAGTAGCCGTCGGCACCGCATTGCAGTGCGGGGAAGAGGTGGTCGTCGTCTGAATAGAGCGTGGTGACGATTTTGGTTGCCGGGTAGTTGACCATCTCGGCAAGCAATTCCATGCCGTTGCCGTCGGGCAGTTCAAGGTCAACGAGCGCGAGCTTGTAGGGGTCGTCGGGCGTTTGGCCTTCGATGAGCGGGCCGATCTGGCGGCGAGCGGTTTCCAGATCGCCGGCCTCGGTGATGACCAACGCGTCGCTGAAACTCTCGCGAACCACGCGCGTCAAGAAGCTGCGCGCGACCGGGTTATCTTCGACGATGAGTACCTTGACTGGCATGCTTCGCTGACCCGAGTTGAAGCTGGGGATAGTAGCGCACTCATCATCGAAAGCAGCCTCATCCACGGGCTCGTTTGCAGTTACTCGGCGCCCAGTTGGCGGCGTCATAAGAGTCTTCGCTAAACGCTTATTGCCTCGCCTATTCCCTCGCTTTTTGCCTCGCCCATTGACTCGCCTAACGCGTCCAAGTTCACTCGCCCATCACCCGCACGCGGCTAAAGGTTGGTCATCACCAATTTGCCCTTGACCTGGCGGCTGCCCATTCGTGCAAACGCGGCTTTGAGTTCGGTCATCGGCATGCGCTGGTCAATGATCGGTTTGACCTTGCCTGCGGCATAGAGCCGCGCGAGCTCTTTCATCATCGCAGCGTTGGCTGTGGGCTCGCGGCGCACGAACTCGCCCCAAAACACGCCGACGAGCGAAGCCCCCTTGAGCAACGGAAGATTCAACGGCAGCGAGGGAATACCGCCTTGCGCAAAGCCGATCACCAGATAGCGGCCGCGCCACGCGATCGAGCGAAACACGGGTTCAGCGAGATCGCCGCCGACGGGGTCATAGACGACGTCGGGCCCGTTGCCAGCGGTGAGCGCTTTGAGTTCGTCGCGCAGCTTAGCGGTGCTGTAGTTGATCGTTGCGTCAGCGCCTATCTCTCGGCAAAGGGCGCACTTCTCGTCGCTTGAAGCCGCAGCGATCACGGTTGCGCCGGCCGCTTTGGCGATCTGTATCGCAGCGGTGCCCACACCGCCTGCTGCACCGAGCACAAGCACCGTCTCGCCTGCTTGCAATGCGCCGCGGTCAAGCAGCGCGTGGTGCGTGGTGCCGTAGGTGAGAACGAAGGCCGCCGCATCGACAAAGTCAAAGCCGAGCGGCAACGGCACAACGGCTGCACCGCTGACGCAAGCATGCGTCGCAAAGCCGCCCGTGCCCGCGAATGCGGCGACCGAGTCGCCCGGCTTCACGTGCGTCACGCCGGCACCCACGGCCTCCACCACGCCCGCAAACTCCGAGCCCGGCACGAAGGGCAATGGCGGCTTCATCTGGTACTTGTTCTGCACGATCAACAGGTCAGGAAAGTTGAGGCTGGCAGCACGAATGGCGATCAGCACCTCGCCAGCTTGGGGCTCGGGGGTTGGCAACTCTTTCCAGGTCACGGCGTCAATGCCGATCGGGTTCTCACAAAGCCAAGCGTGCATGGTGGTTCTCCTGCAGGGTTGTTGCGGCGGTGCGGTGCAAAGATCATAGGCAGCAGACTGGCCGATGACAGTCTCCATGGTGACCCGCTCCCGACTCCGCTAACGAGTCCATACAATGTTTCGATGCGCATCCTCATCGCCAACGACGACGGTTATCTCGCCCCCGGATTGGCGGCATTGGTCAAGGCTTGCGAAGGCCTTGGCGAGCTCGACGTGGTCGCGCCTGAGCAGAACGCGAGTGGCACTTCCAACTCGCTGACCTTGCACCGGCCGCTGTCGGTCTTCACCGCAAGCAATGGCTACCGGTATGTGAACGGCACGCCGTCTGACTGCGTGCATCTGGCGCTCACCGGCGTGCTGGGTCATCGGCCTGATCTGGTGGTATCGGGCATCAACAACGGCGCCAACATGGGCGATGACACGCTCTACTCCGGCACCGTGGCTGCGGCGATGGAAGGCTATCTTTTCGGCATCCCGGCGATTGCGTTCTCGCAGGCAGATCGCGGCTGGGGCGAGCTCGATGCTGCTGCGGCGGTGGCCCGATCGGTGATCGAAGAAGTGCTCAGCCGGCCGCCCGTTCGTGCGCCTTGGCTGCTCAACGTCAACATTCCGAACCGGGCCGATGCGGCACAGTTGCCCCGCGTGGTGACACGCCTCGGCCGCCGCCACGCCAGCGAGCCGTTGATTCGCCAAGCCAGCCCACGAGGTGACACGATGTACTGGATCGGCCCCGCAGGCGATGCCCGCGAAGCTGGCCCGGGAACCGACTTTCATGCAACCGCCAACGGGCAGGTTTCGATCACACCTTTGCAAGTCGACCTGACCGAGCATTCGACCCTGGCCGATTGGAGCGCCTGGCTGGGTACGGCCGCCACATGAATCCGCCCGCACCGCCGGCTCGCAAGTTCCCGCTTCAACTCGACCGCGTCACCACAACAGCGCGCGACAAACCCACTGAACCTGCGCGGAGCAAAGCGGCTGCGGTGCCTTCATCACCCGGCCATGGGCTCGACTCCGCCGACGTTCGTCAGCGCATGGTTCAACGGCTGCGTGCGGGCGGCGTGATGAACGCGGCCGTGCTCGACGCCATGGCCCAGGTGCCACGCCACCGCTTCATCGATACCGCGCTGGTGACGCAGGCCTACGAAGACACAAGCTTGCCCATCGGCCACGGCCAGACCATTTCGAAGCCTTCGGTCGTTGCGCGGATGATCGAGCTGCTGATGGCCAGCGCGCAGGCGCGTTCGAGCGGCTCGCTCGGCCGCACACTGGAAATCGGCACCGGCTGCGGCTATCAAGCTGCGGTGCTTGCGGTGCTTGCCAAGCAGGTGTATTCGGTCGAGCGCCTGAAAGCTTTGCATGACAAAGCACGCGAGTTGCTCGCCTGCTTGCGGCCCACCAATCTGCGCTTGATCTACGGCGACGGCATGCTCGGCCACGCGCCCAATGCGCCTTACGACAGCATCATCGCCGCCGCTGGTGGCGATGCCTTGCCGACTGCGTGGTTCGATCAGCTCGCAGTCGGCGGCCGGCTCGTTTCGCCGGTGCGCGATGGGCCAACGGGCCGGCAAGTGTTGATGGTCATCGACCGCACAGAAGCCGGCTTGCAGCAAACGGTTCACGAGGCGGTGCATTTCGTCCCTCTAAAATCAGGGCTCGTTGGATGAGGGATGAAGCCTGCATGTTGGTGATCGGATCGAGTAGTCACGGTGTCGCGAAGTCGTTGGTGCGCACCGGAATGATGGCGCCATTGACGGTGCTGTTGATGGTGTTGGCAGCATGCAATAGCACTCCCAATCGGGCCCCTGTTGAAGATCGGGCAGGCGTGCCGCGATCTGCATTGCCGCAGGCCAGTGCCGCGGCATCGGCCGCGTCAGACGCTGCGCCGCTTAAGCCACTGCCGGGTGCTGAGAACGCGGGCAAGCCCGGCTACTACACCGTCAAGCCGGGCGATACGCTGATTCGCATTGGGCTCGACAACGGGCAGAACTGGAAAGACTTGGTTCGCTGGAACTCGCTCGACAAGCCGAACGTCATTGAAGTCGGCCAGGTCTTGCGCGTGGTCGCACCCGGCACCGATCCGACCGCAGCGTCGACACGCGGTGTGGGCACGGCCAAGGTTGATTCGCGCCCGCTGGAGGCAAAGGCCTCGGCGCCCGCAGCGAGTGGCACACCGGTGTTGCCGCCTCCGCAAGCGATGCCGCCAACACCGCCGCCCGTGGAGCCGGTTGTCGCTAAGGGTGGTGATGACGATGTCAATTGGTCCTGGCCTGCAAGCGCGCCCGTCTCGGCGCCGTTTGAAGAAGGAAAGGTCAAGGGCCTCGTCTTCGCTGGCAAGGCTGGCGACCCGGTTCTTGCTGCTGCCGATGGGCGGGTGGTCTATGCCGGATCGGGCTTGCGCGGCTACGGCAATCTCGTGATCTTGAAGCACAACAACACCTATCTCACCGCCTACGCGCACAACCAGTTGCTGCTCGTCAAGGAAGACCAAAACGTCAAGCGCGGCCAGAAGATCGCCGAGATGGGCGCGACCGACGCTGACAAGGTTCAACTGCATTTCGAAATTCGCAAGCTCGGCAAGCCGGTCGATCCGGCTCGGCTGCTCCCACCGCGCTGACGCGGTGACGCAGCGCAAAGACCATGGCCAAACGGCGCATTCCCCTGGATGGTCTTGCGCCTGGCGCTGACGGCGAGAAGCCCGAGGTCGATGGTGCCGCCAACGGCCCACCCGCCGCACAAGACGTTCACGATTCAGACGACGCAGATGACGTCGGCCGCCCTGAGCGCATCGCCGTAGAGCTCGCAGCCGGCGACGGCGAAGTCGGCAACACTTTGCAGACTTATCTTCGCGATATTCGCCGTGCGCCTCTGCTGACGCCGCAGCAAGAGTTCGACACCGCAGTGCGAGCAAGGCAAGGCGACTTTGCGGCGCGGCAAACGATGATCGAGCACAACCTGCGGCTCGTGGTGAGCATCGCAAAGAACTACCTCGGCCGCGGCTTGCCGATGACCGACTTGATCGAAGAGGGCAATCTTGGCCTGATGCATTCGATCGGCAAGTTCGAGCCCGAGCGCGGCTTTCGTTTCTCGACTTACGCCTCGTGGTGGATACGCCAAAGCATCGAGCGCGGGCTGATGCATCAAGCCCGGCTCGTGCGGCTGCCCGTGCATGTGGTGCGCGAATTGAACCAGGTGCTCAAAGCGCGGCGCGCTCTCGAAGCTGCATCGGCCAGCGCAGGCCACAGCGACAGGCCGGTGCGCGTGGAAGAAGTTGCTGCAGCTGTTGGCCGGCCAGTACAGGAAGTCAGCGACTTGCTCAAATTCGCCGAGCAGCCAACCTCGCTCGATGCGCCGGTCGATCGCCAAGGCGATGCGGGCGCCGAGTCGCTGATGGACGGTGTCGCCGACGACGGCGCGTCGGACCCGATGAGTCAGATGCTCACGCACGAGCTCGAACTGCTGTTGCACCACGGCCTTGACCAGCTCAATGAACGCGAGCGCGAGATCGTTGCTGGCCGCTTCGGCCTCGGTGACCGCGAACCAGAAACGCTGGAGGTGCTGGCCGATCGCCTGAACTTGACTCGCGAGCGCATCCGCCAGATTCAGCAAGAGGCGCTGTTGAAGCTCAAGCGCCGAATGCTGCGTGACGGCGTCGATCGCGATTCGATTTTCTAGCCCGCGTGACAACGGCTTCTTTGACGCCGCAGATGGCGGTGGTGCTAGAAAAAATCCGGCGCGCCGGGCGCCCACCGTTTTATGCCATGCGTGTGGAAGACGCGCGCATCGCCTACGTGGCGGCTGCCGAGATCCTCGAGCCGCCACGTGCCGCAGTGGCGCGCGTGGAAGACCTGCACATTCCCGCCGCAGACGCTACGCCTCTGTCCGCACGGCTTTATGTATCAGGTCAATCGGCGCGCGGCACCTTGCTCTACTTGCACGGCGGCGGCTTCACGATCGGTGGCCTTGAGACGCACGACGGCCTTTGCCGCCAGCTCGCCTTGCGCAGCGGATCAGCTGTGGTCGCAATCGACTATCGGCTTGCGCCCGAGCACCGCTTCCCCTGCGCGGTAGAAGACGCCTGGGCCGCCATGCGATGGTTGGCCGGCGAGGGCAGCCGCCTTGGGATCGATACCTCACGCCTCGCCGTTGGCGGCGACAGCGCCGGTGGCACGCTCGCTGCGGTATGCGCCATCCACGCGCGCGACATTGGCCTTGCGCTTCGCTTGCAAGTGCTCATCACGCCCGGCACAACGGCACATGCCGATACCGACTCGCACGCGCGCTTCGCAAGTGGCTATCTGCTGGAAGCCGAAGGCATCAAATGGTTTTTCGATCACTACATTGACGAGGTCGACCGCAATGACTGGCGCTTCGCTCCGCTGCTGGCCGATGACCTCGAAGGCCTTGCGCCGGCTTGCATCGTGCTGGCTGAATGCGACCCGCTGGTCGACGAAGGTGTGGCCTACGCGGACCGGCTGCGCGCGGCCAATGTGCCGATCAACTTCGAGCTCTACCGCGGCGTGACCCACGATTTCATCAAGATGGGCAGAGCCTTGCCCGAGGCTCATGCGGCCCTCGATCTGATTGCCGCAGCATTGAAAGAAGCATTCACATGACCAACCGAAGTGACTACCGTTTTTTTGAGCGCCTGCGCGTGCGCTGGTCAGAGATCGACGCGCAAAAGATCGTCTTCAATGGCCACTACCTGACCTATTTCGATACCGCCATGGCCGGCTACTGGCGCGCACTCGCCATGCCGTACGCTGAGACGATGGCGCAGCTTGAGGGCGATCTCTTCGTGCGCAAAGCCACGGTGGAGTACCTCGCGTCTGCGCGCTATGACGATCTGCTCGATATCGGCTTGCGATCTGCTCGCGTCGGCAACTCGTCGATCGTCTTTCATGCTGCGGCGTATCGGCAGGGTCGATTGCTCGTCACAGGCGAACTCGTCTACGTTTTCGCCGATCCGCTGACGCAGAAGCCGCGCCCGGTTCCACAGACGCTGCGCGACGTGCTTGCTGCGTTCGAGGCGGGCAAATCGATGGTCAAGGTCCGCGTGGGCTCCTGGGCTGAATTGCAAGAGCCGGCGGCACAGATTCGACGGCAAGTGTTCGTCGAGGAACAGCAAATTCCCGTCGAACTTGAGTGGGACGATGCCGATGCAGGCAATCTGCATGCAGTCGCTTTCAATCGCTTCGGCTTGCCGCTCGCAACGGGCCGTTTGGTGGATTACGCCCCAGGCGTCGCGCGGATCGGGCGCATGGCCGTGTCACAGACCTTGCGCGGCAGCGGCATCGGCCAGCGCGTGCTCGACGCCCTGCTGCAGTCCGCCAAGGAACGTGGTGACCTGCAAGCCGTGCTCCATGCACAGACGAGCGCGGAGGCGTTCTATCGGCGCGCTGGCTTCGTGCAGAACGGCCCGTCGTTTGACGAAGCCGGGATTGCCCACGTCGAGATGACGAAGGCGCTTTGATCGCCGGTCAGGCGGTCAAGCGATCAAGCGGTCAAACCGAGCTCGCTCAGCGTTTCTCCGCTGAGATCGATTTCGGAGACTGGGCTCGTCTCCAGCATCAACGCCGGCGAGATGCTCCCATCGAAGTTTTGCAGTGGCCAGCCGCGCAGTTGCGCGCTGCGCTGCAGGGTGGCGCTGCCATCGGGCGCAAAGCTGCGCTCGATCACGTGAGTGAGCTGATGGCGGCCAATCGCTTCCGTGATGAGCACTGTGGAGCAGCGGGTGCCGTAGCGGCCATCGGCGGTGTGGACGAATGCGGACGCAAGGGCGCGTTCGAGTTCGAGCGGAACGCCGGTGGAGGGCAGATCGGCATCTGCGGGAGCGTTGCGGTCGGCCAGCGCCGCGAAAAGGCGCGTTGCCAGATCGTCGACGGCGTGGGCGCTGTTGAGCGCTGTGTGCAAACGAGATTTCAATGCCCGCACCTTGGGCCAGGGCGTGTCAAGGGCGGCATTCGAGATGCCGTAGAGGCCCGGCTCAAGCCGTTGCGGCAAGGCGCCGCGATTGGATGCCCAAAAGCATTGGCCGCTCGCGAAATCAGCTGCAATCAGGTTGAAGCCTTTGTAGCCGGAGAGTGCAGTGCGCATCCAGAAGCGATCATGCTGGCCTTTGGCCCGCAGCCAGTCGGTGATGATGTGGCCGCGCGAGGGCGCTTCGGGATCTGCCGCAGCCGACTCACGGATGTTGGTGATCACGCCCAATCGGCCGTGCGCTGTCAGGCCCATCCAGGTGCCGCCGGAATCGAGATCGCGGCCGCTGAGGATCGCGGCTTCTCCGCAAGGCGGCGTCCACCACGACAGACGCGCGGCAGGGCGATCGAAGAACTCGTCCCGATTCGCGGCAATGACCAGCGGAAAGCGGCGCGATTGAGCGAGAGCCAGAGCTACGAGGCACATGGGATGAACACTTCGGTATGCCGGGGGCCGGCGATCCAGCGCGACAACTGCGCTGTGGCGTCATGCTCGATGCGGGCCTGGATCTCGGGCGTCAATCCGGGCTCGCTGCTCGTCGAGTCAACAGCATCGATTCGGTAGTGCTCCATCCAGGTTTGGTGTTCACCATCGGCGCTATCTGCACGCTGTAGCAAGCGAGCGATGAGGCCTGGAAACATTGCAACCATGCGGGCTTGAAATGCCCGGATCTCGCGCTGTGCCATCTCGATCTGGTTCATTGGAATTCGATAGTAGATGAACACTTCGCGCATCGCTGACCTCGAAGGAAGCACTCGAAAAGGGCCCGTGAACTGTTGCCGCAGAACCTGTGTGGCGTGCCCGAAGAGGAGCCTCACGGCCGCCCGAAGTTTCCTCAACACCCCGTCAGGGGCGGCACTCTCAGCGCTCTGGCGCAGCCTCGAGCGGTACGTCGTAGGGCAGGGCGACGCGCCGCAGCACGGCGCCGCCCGGCGCCACGAGATGCAGCGAGCCACCCTCGAGCATGGCCCACTTGACCTCCACGAGCGCCACGCTGCCGGTGCCAACGAAAAGCGGCGCCGCATTCACAACCATGCCGGCCGGCTGGTCGGCATCGGCGCTGTGGAATACCTCTTGCCCCGCCGCAGCGACGGCATCCGTCTCGAACAAGAACATGCGCCGCTTGATCGTGCCGCGATACTGGCTGCGCGCGACGATTTCCTGCCCCGGGTAACAGCCCTTTTTGAAGTCGACGCCGCCCACGAGCTCGTAGTTGAGCATCTGCGGCACAAAGTGATCGACCGTTGCCGCGTCGATCAGCGCCAAGCCACTGCGAACTTCAAGTGCGCGCCACTCGTCGAGAGAGATCGCCTGCAAGCCATGATCGGCACTCGGTGTACCCAGCCGCAACGCGCGCGGGACGCCGTCAACATCAGGCAGGCGGATCAGCACGGCGCCGTCGACCTGAGACACCGACCACGCCGCGGCATCGCCAAGCAGGGCATTGACCGCAGGCCCGGCGATGCCCATCAGCGGGAGTTCCGCTGAGGCGTCGCTGAGTTTGCATTGAGCGCGCATCACGAACATCGACAAGCGTTTCAACGTGGCCGGCAACACACTTGCTGCGCAGACCAGCAAAAACTCGTCGGCCGCCAAACGGCAAACCACGAAGCTCGCTTGCAGTCGACCCTTGGCAGAGCAGAAGCCAGCGAGGCGGGCACGATCGGGTGTAAGCGAGGCAACGTCGTTCGTCAATTGGCCTTGCAGGAAGCTTGGCGCATCGGCGCCGCGGGCGCGGATCAACCCAAGGTGGGCAAGGGGCACGGTTCCGGCGATGGGTGAGGGCGGGTTCATCGCCCCATTATCATCAGCCGCCATGGGTGTTACCGCATTGGGGTCAGGGCGCGAGAGCCGCGCTCATCACGGATGAAGCAGTGGCGCTTTTCCGTGCCCAAGGTGGCAATCGGGCTGCTGCTGATCGCCGCTGGCATCGCATTCGCGGCCTGGTCGTGGCTGCATCAGCCGCTGCGCTTGAGCACCGATTCGGTTGAGGTGTCGATCGAGCTGGGCACCGCACCGCGAGACATCGCGCAAGCTTGGGTTCAAGGCGGCGTGCAGACCTCGCCGTTGCTGCTCTATGAATGGTTCCGCTGGTCAGGCCAGGCCCGCAAGATTCGTGCGGGCAGCTATGAAGTGAGCCGCGGTGACACGCCCATCAAGCTGCTCGAGAAAATGGTGCGAGGCGATGAAACATCGGCCACCGTGCGTTTGATCGAGGGTTGGACTTTTCAGCAATTCCGCGCTGAACTCGCGCATGCGGAAGCCCTCAAGCCAACGACCGCGTCGATGAGCGACGCATCCCTGATGGCGGCGCTCGGGGCGCCCGGCATCTCGCCCGAGGGCCGCTTCCACCCCGACACCTACTCCTACAGCAAAGGCAGCACCGACCTCGCCGTACTCAAGCGCGCTTACCGCGCGATGGACAAGCGCATTGCCGAAGCGTGGGCCGAACGCGCACCCAATCTGCCGCTGAAAAACGCGGAAGAAGCGCTCACGCTTGCGTCCATCGTCGAGAAGGAAACCGGCACCGCCAGCGACCGCGGCCGCATCGCTGGCGTGTTCATCAACCGCCTGCGCATCGGCATGCCCCTGCAGACCGACCCGAGCGTGATCTACGGCCTGGGCGATGCGTTTGACGGCAACCTGCGCAAGCGCGATTTGCTCGCCGACACGCCCTACAACACCTACACCCGCGTTGGCCTGCCGCCCACGCCCATCGCCATGCCTGGCAAGGCAGCACTCGTCGCCGCCGTGCGGCCAGAGGCGACGAAGGCGCTCTACTTCGTGGCGCGCGGTGATGGCAGCAGCGAGTTCAGCGACTCTTTGGTCGATCACAATCGCGCGGTCAACCAGTACCAGCGCAACCCGGCGCGCGCCAAGCCTTGATGAGCACCCTGAACCGATGACGCTGCGCGGACGATTCATCACCATTGAAGGCATCGACGGCGCGGGCAAATCCACGCACCTCGATGCCATCGCCTCACATTTGCGGTTCGGTGGACGAAGCGTCGTCTCCACCCGCGAGCCGGGCGGCACACCGCTTGCGGAGCAACTGCGCGCATTGCTCCTTGGCCAAGCCATGGACTCAACCACCGAAACCCTGCTCGTCTTCGCCGCGCGGCGCGATCACCTTCAGACGCTGATCGCCCCCGCGCTCGCGCGTGGCGACACCGTGTTGTGTGACCGCTTCACTGACGCCACCTTCGCCTACCAAGGCGGCGGCCGCGGCGTCGATGTCGGTTGGTTGCTTCGGCTCGAGGCTGATGTGCTTGCCGGCCTGCAACCCGATTTGACGATCTGGTTCGATCTGCCCGCGCACATGGCCGCCGAGCGCCGCGCGCAGGCTCGCGAGGCTGATCGCTTTGAGCAGCAAGACTTGCCGTTTTTCGAGCGCGTGCGTGATGCCTACCGCGCGCGGGCCGATGCGGCGCCGGAGCGTTTCGCGCGAATCGATGCAGCCCAGAATCGCGATGCAGTTTGGCAACAAATTGCCGCCGTGCTGGAGGCGCGTGGATGCTGACGCCGAATGCCGCCCAAGCCTTGCCGTGGCTTGCCGCGCCGCTCCAACACCTGCTCCAAACGCAGCGCGCTCATGCCTTGCTGCTGCACGGGCCGCAAGGCGTCGGCCAGTTCGAGCTCGGGCTCACGCTGGCCCAGGCTTGGCTCTGCGAGGCAGCACAGTCGCCGTCAACGGATCGGCCTTGTGGCGCTTGTGCGAGTTGCCGGCTCGTCAGCGCGCATTCCCATCCTGACCTGCTCGTGCTGCTGCCCGAGGCCCTGCGCGAGGCGCTGGGTTGGGAGTCATCTGGCAACGACGACTCTGCAGCCGAGAGCAAAGGCAAAGCCAAGCCGAGCAAGGAGATCAAGGTTGAAGCCGTGCGGCAAGCGGTCGTGTTCGCGCAGACCACTTCGGCACGCGGGCGCGGCAAGGTGGTCGTGCTGCACCCGGCCGAGCGCATGAATGGTGTTGCTGCCAACACCTTGCTCAAGACGCTCGAAGAGCCGCCCGGCAACGCCCGCTTCGTGCTCGGCTGCGCCGCGCCCGAGGCCCTGCTGCCGACGATCCGCAGCCGCTGCCAAGCGATCGCCATGGGCTTGCCGGCAGTTGATGTCGCCACTGCATGGCTCGTCCAAAAAGGCGTTGCCAACGCTGAGGTGATGCTCGCAGCGGCAGGCGGGCAACCGCTCGAAGCCCTCGAGTGGACGCAACAAGGCATCGACGCAGCCTCATGGGTCGCCTTGCCGGCGCGCGTGGCCCGCGGTGATGCCAGCGCGGTGGCAGCGTGGCCGCTGCCGCGTGTCGTCGATGCGCTGCAGAAGATTTGCCACGACGCGATGTGCCTCGCCGTGGGTGCAGCGCCACGCTACTTCCCGCTAAAGAGCCTCACTGCTTTCGGTGCACCTGACGCACTCGGCGCGTGGCACCGCGAGCTGCAACGCATTGCCCGCCACGCCGAGCATCCATTCAATCTCGGCTTGGTGGTTGAGTCGCTCATGCAGCAGGCCAAAGTGGCTTTGGCGCCGAGGGCCGGCCCAGGGCGCTCGCCAAAAACCGCTTCGATACACTCGGCTGCATGAATGAACCCATCGCCCGCAGTGCTGCAGCGGGCTTGCCAACTGCAGTGGCGGCGACACGCCCGAGCGTGATCCAGCTCGTGTTTCGCGAGAAGGGCGCGCTCTATGCGGCCTACATGCCGGTCTTCACCGATGGCGGTCTGTTTGTGCCGACCACACGCGACTACAAGCTCGGCGAAGACATCTACTTGCTGCTCTCGTTGCCCGACGATCCTCAGCGTTATCCGGTGGCCGGCAAGGTCGGCTGGATCACACCGCCCAACGCCTCGGGCGGCCGCACGCAAGGTGTGGGTGTGCGGTTTCCGGCCGACGAAAAAACGCGCGGCCTGAAACTCAAGATCGAGGAACTGCTCGGCACCCAGATCGCTTCGGCCAAGCCCACACAAACAATTTGAAGCGCAGTCGCCTCTGCGCCATGGCCGCATGTTTGTAGATTCCCACTGTCACCTGAGCTTTCCCGAACTCGCGGCGCGCTTGCCTGAAATTCGAGCAGCGATGGCCGAGGCGCAAGTCGACCGCGCACTCTGCATTTGCACCACGCTCGAAGAGTTCGATGCCGTCCATGCGCTGGCCACCACCTACGAGAACTTTTGGTGCAGTGCCGGCGTTCACCCGGACAACGAAGGCGTGCGCGAGCCCAGCCTCGACAATTTGCTGGCACTCGCGGCCAAGCCCAAGGTCGTTGCCATTGGCGAGACAGGGCTCGACTACTTTCGCCTCAACGGCCGAAGCATTGACGAGATGGCCTGGCAGCGCGAGCGCTTTCGAGTGCACATCAGAGCATCGAAGGCGAGCGGGTTGCCTCTGGTGATCCACACGCGCAGCGCATCTGACGACACCTTGCGGCTCCTGGCAGAGGAGGGCGCCGACGCGGCAAATGGCCCCGGTGGCGTCTTCCACTGCTTCACCGAAACCGAGGCTGTGGCGCGCGCTGCGCTCGATCTCGGCTTCTACATCTCTTTCTCCGGCATCTTGACCTTCAAGACCGCTGCCGACTTGCGCGAGGTTGCCCGCTTCGTGCCACTCGACCGCTGCTTGATCGAGACCGACAGCCCCTACCTCGCGCCCGTGCCCTTTCGTGGCAAGACCAACAGCCCCGCCTATGTGCCCCATGTTGCGCATCAAATTGCAGCGTTGAAGGGCGTGACTGTCGAGGCCATCGGCGAGGCGACCTCACGCAATTTCGAATGTTTGTTCAACAGAACCACCGTTTGAGGAGAGGCGCCATGTCGCTCACACAACACGTTAAATCAGTGGCAACGGCTGCGCTGGCGTTGGGCCTGTCCTGCGTCTTGGCGTTGGCTTCGTTGCCAGCTTTCGCCGGCTCCTACGATGATTTTTTCGTCGCGGTTCGCAATGACCGCAGCGACCAAGTCGATTCGCTGATCAAGCGCGGTTTCGATCCCAACTCGCGCGATCCCAAGGGCGAGCCGGGCCTGCTCATCGCAGCGCGCGAGCAATCGAGCAAAGTCTTGCGCACGCTCGCCGAGCAACCCGGCATCGAGCTCGATGCGCTCAATCCAGCCGGTGAATCGGCCCTGATGTTGGCGGCAATCAAGGGTGATCTGAAAGCCGCAAGCCTGCTCCTCGATCGCGGCGCCAAGGTCAACCAGCCGGGTTGGTCAGCGCTGCATTACGCGGCCAGCGGCCCCGAGCCCAAGCTCGTTGTGCTCTTGCTCGGGCGCGGCGCAGCGGTCAATGCAGGCTCACCCAACGGCACGACGCCGCTGATGATGGCGGCGCAATACGGCAGCGAAGACAGCGTCAAGGCGCTGCTCGCAGGCGGCGCTGATGCGAAGCTGCGCAATCAGCTCGGCTTGAGCGCCGCAGACTTCGCGCGCAAAGCCGAACGCGCCAGCTTGGCCAAGCAGCTCGACGCCGGGAGCCGCTGAAGCAGGGCGCCTGCACCTCAGCGCGGCCTGACGCGCTGACAGCGTTTGTCGGAAGCGCGCCGACATCGCCTTTGGCCGAACCCCGACTGCGCGCCAATGCCGGTCGCCCTAGAGTTGGTTGCATCGTTACCCCCTACCCGGAGTCTTCGTCATGCAACAAGTACAGCTCGTAGCCAATCCCTTTGCGTTGATGATGAACCCAGAGGCAGTCTTTGCGGCGATCGCCGAATCAGAGCGCCTTGGCAGCCTGCACAGCCGCATCTGCCGCCCGCTCGACAAGCCCATCCTCGGCCAGGCGCCCACCGATCCCGATGACGCGTCGCTCGACGTGAGCGCCGAGTTGAGCGTTGAATTGAGCGCCGAAGAAATCGCGGACTGACGCGCACCGCGCCGCGCCGACGGAAGTCGGCGGGTATAACGGCGCGCATGGACAACAACAACTTTCTCATCCTGGGTGGCAGCGGCTTCGTTGGCCGCAGCCTTTGCGACAAACTCGTCGAGCGCTCCGGTGGCGGCGGTGGCCGCATCACGGTGCCAAGCCGGCGCATCGCCCGCGCCAAACATCTGCAGACGCTGCCGACGTTGCAGCTCGTCGAGGCTGATGTTCACGACGAAGCCACGCTGACCCGCTTGCTCGCGGGTCAAGACGTCGTGGTCAACTTGATTGCGATCCTTCACGGCGACACGCGCGCATTCGAGCGCGCGCACATCACGCTTCCGCGCACGCTGGCCAAAGCTTGCCGTGCAGCGGGCGTGCAGCGCGTGATTCACGTCAGCGCGCTGGGTGTCGATTCAGCCAAGCCAAGCGAGTACCTGCGCTCCAAAGCTGCGGGCGAGGCGCAGCTGACATCGGCGGGCTTGGCCCTGAGCGTGTTGCGGCCGTCGGTCATCTTTGGTGAGTACGACAGGTTCATGAACCTCTTTGCGTCGCTGCAAGCTGTGGCACCAGTCGTGCCATTGGCCGGCGCTGACGCGCAGTTTCAACCGGTGTGGGTGCAGGATGTGGCCGAGGCCATCGTTCGCTGTATCGATCGCCCCGAGACCATCGGCAAGACCTATGAGTGCGCCGGCCCCGATGTCTTCACGCTCGCTGAACTGGTGAGGCTGGCAGGGCGGTGGGCAGGCCATGAACGGCCGGTGATCGGCTTGCCCGATGGGCTCGCTCGGCTGCAAGCTGCAGTCATGGAGTGCTTGCCCGGCGAGCCGTTGATGTCGCGTGACAACCTGGTTTCGATGCGCACGCCGAATGTTGCGAGCGGCAAGCTGCCCGGTTTGGCTGATCTCGGCATCACACCGGCCACGCTGGAGAGCATCGCGCGAAGCTATCTCGGTGCTGAACTCGGGCCTGGGCGGCTCGATCGCTGGCGCGGGATGGCGCGGCGTTGAAATCATGCCGTTGATGGCTCGATATCGCTGCCGAAACCGATGCCGGTGAGTCACTGACTCTGGCACGCCTACGATCAAAGGTTGACCGGGCAGGGCGTTCTGTGCAAAGTCACCGCCTCTATGGCTTTTTTCACAGGAACCTCATGACTTTTTACTCACACGTCCGCACAGCCGCAGCGATTGGCGTTGCGGTGGCTGCTTTGGCGGCCGGCGCCAACGCCTCGGCTCAGGCACCGATCAAAGCACTGACAGCTGCCGAATTGAGGTCTCAGGGCAAAACGCGGGTCATCATCGCGTTCAAGCCAGGCGCTGCTGCTGCAGCTCGTGCCGCGGCCGCTGCCGCAGGTGGGCGTGTCGTGGTTGATCTCGATGATGTTGACGCCTTCGCGGTCGAGCTCCCGCGCAAAGCGCTGGCGGCTCTGCAGCGCAGCAAACACGTCGACTACATCGAAGAAGACGTGCCGCGCTATGCGTTCGGCATGGTTGGTGCAACGGCTGCGACGGCTGCCGCGGCGGCCTCGGTGGCACTCACACCACAAACCGTTCCGTACGGCATTGGCATGGTTCAGGCCGACCAAGTTCCCGATTCGTTGGCGAGCGACCGCGTGCTGTGCATCATCGATTCGGGCTACGACCTGGCCCATGAAGACCTGAGCGCCAACACCGTCAGCGGCGTGAACCTCACCACCTCAGGGCTTTGGTCGACCGACGAAGCGCACCACGGCACGCACGTGGCCGGCACGATCTCGGCGATCAACAACAGCTTGGGCGTGATCGGCGTCTTGCCGAACAAGCAACTCAAGCTCTACATCGCCAAGGTGTTCGATGCCAGCGGCAGCGCCAGCGCATCGACCATCACCAAAGGCATCAACGCTTGCAAGACAGCCAAGGCCAACGTGGTCAGCATGTCGCTCGGCGGGCCGGCGAGCAAGACTGAAGAACGCGCGATCAACAAGCTGGTTGCATCCAACGCTTTGGTGATCGCCGCAGCAGGCAATGCGGGCACCAGTGCCGTGTCGTACCCAGCTGGCCTGGCCAACGTGGTGTCGGTCGCGGCGATCGATTCGAACAAGGCATTCGCATCGTTCTCGCAATTCAACAGCGATGTCGAGTTGTCAGGCCCTGGCGTTGGCGTGCTCTCGACAGTGCCGATGGGTACCGGCGTTGACGTCTCCCTCAGCGTTGGCGGCACCAGCTTTGCAGCACTCGGCATCGACGGCTCGCCGGTCAAGGCCGTCACGGCGCCGCTGGCTGATTTCGGCCTTGGCGACGCGGTCAACACCGCGGTGTCTGGCAAGGTATGCTTGATCGCACGCGGCACGATCGCGTTTTCTGACAAGGTGTTGAATTGCCAGAACAGCGGCGGTGTTGGCGCGGTGATCTACAACAACGCACCGGGCTCGTTTGGCGGCACCTTGGGCGGTGTGGCCACGACCATCCCGTCAGGCACCGTGAGCGACACCGATGGCGCGGCCATGAAGACCAAGCTCGGCCAGTCGACCACGCTGAGCTTGGCGGCCAGCAACTATGCGTACTTCGATGGCACCTCGATGGCCACGCCGCACGTTTCGGCAGTGGCTGCATTGGTGTGGAGCTACTTCCCGAGCTGCACCGCCACGCAGATTCGCGACACGCTCGCCAAGAGCGCGCAAGACCTGGGCGATCCGGGCCGCGACGTGCACTACGGTTTCGGCCTCGTGCAAGCCAAGTCTGCCTACGACCGCATCAACACCCTGGGCTGCGGCAAGTGATGAGCGCATAAGGTGAGCGCGCGCTAGGGAGATCGAACTCCCGAAGAGCCGCTTGCCACCAAGGCCGCAGCCTGATCTCGATGACCAGCTGCGGCCTTTTTTGGATCCGATGAATGCGCTACGATGTATATTATGTCAACTCAAGTGGCTCAATTTTGATTGTCTGGACGGCGCCATCGATCCGCGAGCTGTACGGCTCGTTGGATTGACGACTCTCTCGATCAACAACTCTCTCGATCAACAACTCTCTTGATCAACAACTGTCCTGATCCGCGACTCTCCCGATCGCCGGCTCAGCCAGCCGCGCTCCGGCGCTTCCGCAGCAAGTACCAAGCCGCGGGAATCACCAGCATGCTCAAGAGCGGCGCCGTCACCATGCCGCCGACCATCGGCGCGGCGATGCGCGCCATGACCTCGGAGCCCGTGCCGGTGCCCCACATCATCGGCACCAGGCCTGCGAGCACGATCGCCACCGTCATCGCCTTGGGCCGCACCCGCTGAACGGCGCCTTCGCGAATCGCTGCCAGCAGCGTCTCGTTGTTGTCGGGTTCGCCAGCGGCGAGCCGCCGTGCATGCGCGCTCTTCAGGTAGACCAACATCACCACGCCAAATTCGGCCGCCACACCGGCCAACGCGATGAAGCCCACGGCCGACGCGACCGACAGCGCGTGCCCCAACGCCCAAACCAGCCAAAACCCGCCAACGAGCGAGAACGGCACAGCCGCCATCACGAGCACCGCATCGCCCACGGAACGGAACAACACAAACAGCAACACCAGGATCACCACAAGCGTCAACGGCACCACGAGCCGCAGCCGCTCAGTCGCCCGCTCCAGGTATTCAAACTGGCCTGACCACGACACGGCAACGCCTGCGGGCATGACCACCTGCTGCGCCACAGCCGCCCGCATGTCGGTCACGACCGATCGGAGATCGCGGCCGCGAACGTCCACGTACACCCAGCCCGACAAGCGCGCGTTTTCACTGCGCAACATCGGCGGCCCATCCTGAATGCTCACGCGAGCGACGTCTCGCAAAAGCACAGTGGCACCGCGTGCCGTCACGAACGGCAGCTGTTGCAGGCGCTCAAGCGAATCGCGCAACTCCCTCGGGTAGCGCACGTTGATGGCATAGCGCTCGCGACCGCGCACGACCTCCGTCGTGCTCAGCGTTTCGCCGCCGATGGCCGTCGACACAACAGCTTGAACATCGGCCACCGAGAGCCCGAGCCGCGCTGCCGCCAAGCGGTCTACATCGACATCGATGTACCTACCGCCCGTCAACCTTTCGGCCAGCGCTGAAGACACACCCGGCACACCCTTCACAGCCGCTTCGATCTGCGTCGCAACGCGGTCGATGGTGACGAGATCGGCGCCCGCCACTTTGATGCCCACGGGGCTCTTGATGCCCGTGGCCAGCATGTCGATGCGGTTGCGAATCGGTGGCACCCACACGTTCGAGAGGCCGGGCACTTTCACGGCGCGGTCGAGTTCATCGATCAGCTGTGAGGGCGTCATGCCGGCACGCCACTGTGCGCGCGGCTTGAACTGAATCGTCGTCTCGAACATCTCCAGCGGCGCCGGGTCGGTGGCTGTATCGGCACGGCCGGCTTTGCCGAACACGCGCTCGACTTCAGGCACCGTTTTGATGAGCCGATCCGTCTGCTGCAGCAACTCTGCCGCCTTGGAGATAGAAAGCCCCGGCAGCGCCGACGGCATGTAGAGCAGATCGCCTTCGTCCAGCGCCGGCATGAACTCTCCCCCTAAGCGCATGACCGGAATCAAGGTGATGGCCAGCACCACGGCGGCCACCGCGAGCGTGGCGTGTGGCAGGCGAAGCACGACCTCCAGCACCGGCCGGTAGATGGCCATCAGCGCCCGGTTCAACGGGTTCGCCGCTTCGCGCGGTATGCGCCCACGCACGAGGTAGCCCATCAACACCGGCACCAGCGTGACCGAGAGCGCCGCGGCCGCGGCCATCGTGTAGGTCTTGGTGAATGCCAGCGGTGCAAAGAGCCGCCCTTCTTGCGCCTCGAGCGCAAACACCGGCAGGAACGACAGCGTGATCACCAGCAGCGAGAAAAAAAGCGCCGGGCCGACTTCCATGCACGCCTCGGTGATCAGCGCCCAGCGCTGCGCTGCGGTCGACTTGCGCGCGTGCTCCAACTCAAACGCCTCGATGCGTTTGTGTGCGGCCTCAAGCAACACAACCACGCCGTCAAGCGCTGCACCCACGGCCAAGGCAATGCCCGAGAGGCTCAAGATGTTCGCGCTGACGCCCTGCCCGCGCATCACGATGAACGCCGCACCGATCGCCATCGGCAACGCAATCACCGCCACCAGCGCCGAACGAACGTGGAACAAGAACAGCAGGCACACGAGCGCAACGGCGATGAACTCCTCCGCAAGCTTCCATTCGAGGTGGCCAATGGCGCGGTCGATCAGCTTGGAGCGGTCGTAGGTCTCGATCACTTCCACGCCCGGCGGCAGGCTCGCTTTGAGCGCATCGAGCCGCGCCTTCACCGCAGCGATCACCTGCCGCGCGTTCTTGCCCGTGCGCATGACGACGACGCCGCCCGCCACCTCGCCCTCCCCGTCCAGCTCGGCGATGCCGCGGCGCATGGCAGGCCCGATCTGCACTGTCGCGACATCGCGCAACAGCACCGGCGTTGCGCCGCTCACCGAGATCGGGATCACGCGAAAGTCGGCCAGCGAGGTCAAAAAGCCTTGCGCGCGAACCATGTATTCGCCCTCCGCGATGTCAACCGACGAACCGCCGGCGGCTTGGTTCGCGTTCTTCAGCGCGTCAGTCACCGCGGCTTGCGTGATGCCGAGTGCGCGCATGCGGTCAGGGTCGAGCACGACTTGGTATTGCTTGACCATGCCGCCGATGCTGGCGACCTCGGCCACATCGGCGATCGTCTTCAACTCGAACTTCAAAAACCAGTCGTTGAGCGCGCGCAGTTGGCCGAGATCGTTCTTGCCGGTGCGGTCGATTAGCGCGTATTCGAAGATCCAGCCCACGCCGGTGGCATCGGGCCCGAGGGTTGCCGTGGCGCCAGGCGGCAGCTTGCTCTGCACTTGATTCAGGTACTCCACGACCCGCGAGCGCGCCCAATACGGATCGGTTTTGTCATCGAACAAGATGTAGACGAACGAATCACCGAAGACGCTGTAGCCGCGCACGGTTTTCGCACCGGGCACACTCAGCATCGTCGTCGTTAACGGGTAGGTGACCAAGTCTTCAACCACCTGCGGCGGCTTGCCGGGGTAAGGCGTGCGCACCACCACTTGCACGTCGCCAATGTCAGGCAGCGCATCGATCGGTGTGGTGGCCACCGACCAAACGCCCACGGCCATGAGGCATGCCGCCGCCAGCAAAACGAGCAAGCGGTTGGCAACCGACCAGCGGATCAGCGCGGCGATCATTTGCCGCCTCCGGAGGCTGGAACGGGCGAGGCCGGCATGGACGCGGCGGGCTCGGCCATCGATCCAGACTTCGATTCAGACATCGATCCCGACGTAGATCCCGACATCGACCCCGACGTAGATCCCGACATCGTTCCTGTCACCGACCGCAATCGCGCCTCCGAATCGATCAGGAACTGCCCGCTCGCCACCACCTGCTCGCCAACGGCGAGGCCCTGCGTGACCTCGATGTCATCGCCCGCCTCGTCGCCAAGCACCACATCGCGGCTCTCGAACGTGCCGCTTTCTTTGCGCACCAGCACCACCGCCCGTTTGCCTGTGCGAATAACGGCCTCTGAGGGGACGACCATGCGCTGCGAACTCGGCCCGGCCACCTGAACGCGAAGCAACATGCCCGGCACGAGCTTGCCGCTTCGGTTGTCGACCTCGAATCGCGCCTGCAGCGTTCGCGTGCTGGCGCTGACCTGCGGCAGGATCTCGGCAAGCGCGCCGTCAAAACCCTGAGACGCATCGCTTTGCAGCCAGGCCTTGGCCTTCTGGCCGCGCGCCAATCGCAGTGCTTGCGCCTCCGGCACCTCAACCACCGCCCACACCTTCTGCAGGCCGGCGATGCGAAAGAGCGTCATGCCCGGCGACACCGCCACACCCTCGCGCACGCCGAGATCGGCCACCACGCCGCTCACGGGTGCAGACAGCGTGAACCGCGCTTGAGCCGTGCCTGCGGCCTCGCTTTGCCGCACGAGCGCCTCGGGGATCGACATGCTGCGCATCCGCTCTCGCGCAGCGGCCACCAGCTCGTCAGTCACGCCCGCGCGCTTCAACGCAATCAGCTCGTTCAAGGCCCCAAGCCATTCGGGTGCGTAGATGGTGGCCAGCGCCTGACCTTCGCGAACGCGCTCCATCGGCGCACGCACCGCAAGCCGCTCCACGTAGCCCGCCACGCGCGTCTGCACGGCAACGTTCAGGCGCTCATCGAACTGCACCATGCCGACGGCGTCGAACGAAGTCGCCACGTTGGTCATCCTGACCAGCGCAGTGCGGATACCGAGGTTTTGCTGCAGCGTGGGGCTGATCTTCAAGCCGGTGTCACCCGCATCGGCATCGGCGTCTGCGTAGACGGGCACGAGTTGCATGTCCATGAAGGGCGACTTGCCGGGTTTGTCGAAACGCTGGCCGGGCACCATGGGGTCGTGCCAGTAGAGAACCTTCTTTTCCGCGGGCGTAGATGCGGCAGCCGCAGCAGCGGGCATGGACTCGGCTTGCGAGGTGTGCCGCCCGGCGAAATAGCCGCCGGCAAGCAGCATGGCTGCGGCCAGCACGCTGAGGGCGATCGTGTTGGTTCGGTTCATGGGGCACCTTGCAGATCGAGTGGTTTGTAGGCCAGCTGCGCCTGGCTCTTGGCGAGCTCGCGCTTGAGCGAAACCAGCTTTCTTTGCGCCTCCACTTCGCCGTGGCGCGCTTCGAACAGCACAGCGAGCGTCAGCTGGTTCGCGCGGTAGCCGGCCATGGCAGCCAAGGTGCGCTGCCGCGCCGGCAAGACGACTGACGACTGGTAGCGCTCGATCCGATCGGCCAGCCGCTGCGTGTCGCTGCTCAAGCTGCGGTACTCGGCAAGCGCCGCACGCTCAGCTTCGGCGAGCATGCCTTCGGCCTTGTCAACGAGTGCGAGCTTCGACGCCGTCTCTCGATCTTGACGCTCCGCACTCGATACCGGCCACGGAATGCTGACGCCGAACGACACCATGTCGGAGTAGCCCGAACGCTGCCCGTACGAGACTTCCCACGACCAGTTCGGCCGGCGGTTGCTGGCCACCACGGCGGCTTCTCGCCGGGCGAGCTCGGCCTCGCGCCGCGCGGCCAAGACCATCGGGTGCTTGGCGATGAATGCATCTTCGCCGGCAGTGCCTCGCGGCGCAGGGGCGGCAAGCTCGTTGGCGGGTGCGCCGGTCCATCGCTCCAGGCTCACGCGCGCGGCGCTTCGTTGTTGCAGAACTTCGGCGGCTTCGTCATCGGCCATGCCTTGCGCGCTGCTGGCCGCGAGCACCTCTTGGCTGCTGCCGGCAGACGACGCCAAGCGCGCCGTGGCTGCCACGAACTCCTCGTGCAGGTGATGCGCTGACGCGGTGGCCAGTTCGAGCATCTCGCCAGCAAAGTAGGCCTCGATGTAGGCGAGCGCAGTTTGCAAACGAACCTCTGCGGCAGCGGCTTCGGCGGTCACGGCTTCGCGGCCGGTCAATGCGTCAGCAGCGGCTTGGCGAAGGGCGCGCTTCTTGGTCGACACCCACTCTTGACTCACGCCGATGCGCTTCATCGTCATCGAGTCGCGCGCCGTGCTCAATCGATCGGCACCAGTCACCGGCAGGTTGTCGACACCCGCACGCAGCGTCGGATCGGGCAGCTGACCGGCGGCGCGCGCGGCCTCTGACGCACTGGCGAGACCGGCGCGCGCCGAGCGCGTTGCCTCTGAGCGCGCCAAGGCGAGGTCGATGGCTTGATCGAGGGTCAGTGATGCCGCGCTGGCCAACGCGGGCAGCATGGCCATGGCGACGGCGGCCATGCCCCAATGGCGATTGAACATGTGAACTCCGAAGACTCGCGAATCGTTTGCTGGCTGGCGGGCAAGAGGGCAAGCCGCAGCAGCGCCGTGAGGTCAGCGGAGTGGTCAGACGCGGAGTCTGAGTGTGGCGAGAAAGATGGGGTCGGGCGGCGGCCGCGCTTGGCCGCGGGCAGCTCGGGGCAGCACTTCTGCAGTTGTGAGTTCAGGCACCGGCGGAATCGCCAGCACCTGCACGATCAGCGGCAACGACGCCACTGGCAATTTGGCCGCCTCGGCGGACTGAGCTGCGCCTGCCGCGTGCTGATGGCAAAGCACGGGTTGTGCGGCGTCCATCCCATCGCAGGGTGCACCACTTGCCATCATCTCGGCCATCGCTTCACTGCCCTGCCCTGGGCAAACATAGTTCGCCAACACCAGTTGAGAGAACAGCAGCGCGAACCCCGCGAGCAGCGTGGTGATCAGGCGATGGGTACGGCGCAAACGCATGAAAGCCAGTGTATGCGGCCGATCAGCCCAGCGTGGCCGCCCGCTGGCCGTGGCGGCCGCGCCATTCAAGGCTCGACACACAAACCGTCAGCCAAGCCAGGCCAGAGGCGAAACCCGCCACCACATCGCTCGCGTAGTGCACTTGCAGCAAGACGCGGCTGCAGCCGATCGTGAAGATCACCGCCGCCGCCAAGAGCAAGGCCGGCAAGTGCCAACGCGCGGGGAGCAAGCGCAGCGCGATGTACGCCAGCATGCCGTAAGCCACCATCGCACCCGAGCTGTGGCCACTCGGAAAGCTCCAGCTCGTCTCGCGCGCAAAGCCGTGATCGTGCACCGGCCGCACTCGCTCGAAGATGCCTTTGAGCAGCGGGTTCAGCAGCGCGTTGCCGCCAACGGCCATCACCCAGCCGGCGGCAAGCGCGCGCCGGCCAGCGAGCCAAAGCGCTGCCGCAACGCCAGTGCCGAGCAAGGCGAGCACGAGCACATCGCCGCCGTGGGTGAATGCCGCAAAGAGCTGCAGCGTGCCGGCGCTGAGATCGGCACGCAAGGTGGCGGCGAGCAAATCGTCGGCGCGTGAGACGCGGCCATCAGGGCCGATGTGTTCGGCAATCTCAGCGAAGAGCGCTGCCGCGGTCACGATCACGGCCAGCCCCATGGCGCCGCGCAGTACCAAAGCCAACGGCAGCGACACCCGCTCCTCGGCCCGCTCGCGCACGCGGGCCCACACCGGCATGCGCAACGCCGACCAGCCGACCATGGTGGCCGCAAGCACGATGCCCAAGCCCAAGCCGTAGGCCGCCACGGCATGCGCGCCAGCGGCCTGAGCCAGCGTCAACAACCAGTCAGCCGGTGCCATGGGCCGCAGCGCTGAGTGGTTGCAGCGCCAATGCTTGGCGCTCGACGCGCTCGAAGCGCTGCGTGGCTGACTGATGATCCCAGCGCTCGACCATGCAAACGCGCGCGCCCATGCCGGTGAGCGTGCGGATCACGTTGACCGAGTTGTCGGCACCGCGGCGCACGCGCGACGACACCGCCGTGCCGGCCTGCACGGCCCACAAGCGCCGCGAAGCGTCTTCGAGCGGCAGCACGAAAGGCAGGTGGATGTGGCCACCGAGCACGATGTCGGCACCGGCGGCAGCCCAGCTTTTGACCGCGCGTTGATGGCCGCGCAGCAAGTTGTGGTTGTCCTCCGCTTCGGTCACGGCCACAGGCTGATGAACGAGCACAAGCCGCAAGGCCTCAGGCTTGGCGGCAGCCAGCCGGCGCACCACACGGGCGACCTGCGCTCGCGAGACTTCCCCGTTCTCATGGCGCCAGCGCCGAGTCGTCTTCACGGCAATCACGAGCACATCATCGGATTCGAACTCTGGCTCCAGCGCCGCACCGAATGCTTCAGCGAAACGCGCGTAAGGCTTGAACAAACGCAAGCCGAGGTTGAACAAGGGAATGTCGTGATTGCCGGGGATCGCCAAACAGACCGGCACGCCGAGGCGATCAACAAACGCCCGCGCCGCCATGAATTGCGCTGCGGTTGCGCGCTGCGTGATGTCGCCAGTGAGCAGCAACACATCGGGCCGCAACTCGGCGGCCAAGCGCTCTAGCGCTTCAACAACCTCGGCGCGTTCGGTGCCGAAGTGCGGGTCAGAGATGTGCAGCAGCGTGGTCACGCAATGGCCTTCGTGCTGCGCAGATCAAGGGTCGCGCTAGGGTGGCCGGGCGCATTCACGCCGTCTCGCCCAGCCCGGCTTCTTCCGGCGGCTTCACGAGCCAGAGCGGCTCGGCCGCCACGCTGAACTGCAGCGGCATGCGCATCCAGGCAACCTCGCCATCGGTTGCGACCTTCACGCGGCGGTGACCGCGCGTGCTGGCCACCTTGAGCGTTTGCACGGGCAAGCTCACCACGCGCTCGGCGTCGCCCAGCTTGCCCACGGCACCGCGCAGCAGCAGCCAGGCCATCGCCAGCCGGCCAACTGGCCGCAACGCGATGGCCACCAGCATGCCGCGGTCGATCGCTTCGCCTTCGGGCACGCCGATCTGCTGCATCTGCAAGGCGTTGTTGCCAACGAAAAGCGTGGTCGTGTGGAGTTCGCGGTGCTGGCCGTCAGCATCGACCGCCAAGTGCCAACGGCGGTGTGCGCCCATCAAGGTCATGAGCCCGGCACCAAATGCAACGAGCCGGCTGCGCCCGTACTGCTTCTTGTAGGCCTCGCGGTCTTCGAGCAACTTCGGATAGAGCCCCAAACTCGCGTTGACGAGAAACACCCGGTCGTTGACGAGCCCCACCTGCACCGGCCGCGCTTGCTCGCTGAGCAATTGGCGCAAGGCAACGTCAGGCTCTGATGAGATGCCGTGCACACGGCTGAAGTAGTTGAACGTGCCTTGCGGCAGCACGCCGAAGGCGCAGCCACTGCCGAGCGCGGCTTGGGCCACGGTGTTGATCGTGCCGTCGCCACCGGCCGCAACGACGATGCCATTCGCCGCCCTTGCCGCTTGCACCGCGCTGGCAGCGAGCTGGCCGATGCGGTTGGGCCGCTCGGCGATGAAGAGGGTCAGCTTGCGCCCTGCCTTCTGGCATGCGGCTTCGATGCGGGCTTGGGTCTCGCGCGCATCGCCGCTGCCCGAGCCCGCGTTGATGACGATGAACAGCGGCGCATGATCGGTGGCCGGCGCGCCCGTGATGGGCGCGGCGGCTGAGCGGTCAAGCGGGGGATGAAGGTTCGTCGAAATGTTCAGGCACTCATTCGTCGCGGCCGGCCGTCAAGCCGAAAACGGCGAGCAGCGATTGGAAGACGTTGTAGATGCTCAAGTAGACGCCGAGCGTGGCAGTGATGTAGTTGGTTTCCAAGCCATCTTGCACGCGCTTCAAATCGTACAGGATGAAGGCCGAGAAGATGCCGATCGCCATGACCGACAAAGCAATCATCAGCGCACTCGACTGAATGAAGAAGTTCGCAAGGCCCGCCACCAACAACATCACCGCGCCAATGAAAAGCCACTTGCCCATGGCCGACAAATCGCGCTTGATCACCGACGACAAAGTGGCCATGCCAAGGAAGATGGCGCCCGTGCCGGCAAAGGCAGTCATCACGAGGCTTGCGCCATTGGCCAAGCCCAGCACTTGGCCGACAAGGCGCGAGAGCATCAAGCCCATGAAGAAGGTGAAGCCGAGAAGCACCGGGACGCCGGCCGACGAATTCTTCGTCTTCTCGATCGCATACATGAAGCCGAACGCGCCAGCAAGGAACACGACCAAGCTGATGCCGGGAGACATGGCGCTCGCCATGCCCGTGGCCACGCCGATGTAGGCGCCGAGCACCGTGGGCAGCATCGACAAAGCCAGCAGCCAATAGGTATTGCGCAAGACGCGGTTGCGTTGATCGACTGACGCGACGCCGCCAAACGGTTGGTCGAGTGATTGCACGCTTGTGTTCATGAGAGACCTCCGGTGAAGATGATGGCTTGAGCTTAGGCGCGGACACACTTCGCGTAAATTCGTATTTCATGAGGATTAACATCGCGAAAACCGAATACTTGCCGAGTTGCCACCTCATGAACTTCAAGCACCTTCACTACTTTTGGGCGACCGCGCGCGCAGGCGGCGTGATGCGTGCGGGCGAGCAGCTGAACATCACACCGCAAACCTTGTCAGGCCAGATCAAGCTGCTTGAAGAGCGGCTCGGCTGCGCGCTCTTCCGCAAGAGCGGCCGCAGGCTGGAGCTGACCGAAGAAGGCCGCACCGCACTCGGCTACGCAGACCAAATCTTCGCGCTCGGCGCCGAGATGGAAGCCGCCATCCACCGCGCCCGCTCCGGCGGGCAGGTGCTCGACTTCCGTGTCGGCCTGGCCGATGCTGTGCCCAAGGCCGTGGCCTACCGTCTGCTCGAACCGGCGCTTGAGCTTGCGCAGCAAGTGCGCCTCGTTTGCCATGAAGGCAAGTTTGCCGATTTGCTCGGCCAGCTCGCCATCCAGCGGCTTGATCTCGTGATTGCCGATGAGCCGATGAATCGGCAGATGAATGTCAAAGCATTCAACCACCCGTTGGGCACGACGGCGATGAGCTTCTTTTGCACGGCCGCCTTGCGCAAGACGCTCAAAGGCGCCTTCCCGGCCAGCCTCGACGGCGCTCCGATGCTCGTCCAAGGCGCAAGTTCGGCCATGCGCCAGCGCATGACGATCTGGTTCGCCGACCGCGGCATCCACCCGCGCACCGTGGGCGAGTTCGACGACGCTGCGCTGATGAAAGCCTTTGGCCGCGAAGGGCGAGGTGTGTTCATGTCGCCCACCGTGATCGAGAAAGAGACTTGCGAGCAGTACGGCGTGAAGGTGCTGGGGCGAACTGACGATCTTGTCGAAGAGTTCTTTGCTGTGTCGGTCGAGCGGCGAATCAAGCACCCGTGCGTCGTTGCGATCACCCAAGCGGCTCGCAGCCGGGTTTTTGCCGCGGCGGCCTGATCCGCTTCACCGCGAAGCGGCTGCACAGTTTGAGCGGCCAGCAATCGAAAGCCGAGGGCCAATCCAACATGAACAACGAGCCGATCGACTCCACCACACCGCCACCGCCCGACCGCCCTGCCCCCGTGAGCTTTGGGCAGGCCTTCGCGTTCTGGCTGAAGCTCGGCTTCATCAGCTTCGGCGGCCCGGCCGGGCAGATCGCGTTGATGCACCAAGAGCTGGTCGAGCGGCGGCGCTGGATCTCGGAGAAGCGCTTTCTGCATGCGCTCAACTACTGCATGGTGTTGCCAGGCCCAGAGGCGCAACAGCTGGCGACCTACATCGGCTGGCTGATGCACCGCACGGCCGGTGGCCTTGTGGCCGGCGGCTTCTTTGTGCTGCCGTCGCTGCTGATCTTGATGGTGCTCTCGTGTGTCTACCTCGCATTCGGAGCGGTGCCGGCGGTGGCGGCAGTTCTCTACGGCATCAAGCCTGCGGTGACGGCGATCGTTGCCGCCGCGGCTTGGCGCATCGGCTCGCGGGCCTTGAAGAACGCTTGGGCTTGGGGCATTGCCCTGGCCGCGTTCATCGCGATCTTCGCGTGGCACGCGCCCTTTCCGCTGATCGTGTTGATGGCTGCGGCGATCGGCATCGTTGGCGGGCGCGTTGCGCCGTCATCGTTTGCGCTGGGTGGTGGGCATGGCAAGGCAAGCGCGCAGCTTGGGCCCGCATTGATCGATGACGACACGCCCACACCGACCCACGCGCGTTTCAGCTGGCCCCGCTTCAACCGTGTGCTGGCCGCGTTTGTGCTGCTGTGGCTGCTGGCCATCGGCGCCTTGGCGTTCGTGTTTGGCCCAGGCGCAGTGCTCACGCAGATGGGCTGGTTCTTCACCAAGGCCGCGCTGCTGACCTTCGGCGGCGCCTATGCCGTGCTGCCGTATGTCTACCAAGGCGCTGTGGAGCAACACCACTGGCTCACGGCGCCGCAAATGATCGACGGCCTCGCGCTGGGCGAAACCACGCCAGGGCCGCTGATCATGGTGGTTGCCTTCGTTGGCTTCGTGGGCGGCTGGACGAAGATGCTCTTCGGTGCCGATGCGCTGGCGCTGGCCGGCGCCACAGCAGCCACGGTGGTCACCTTCTTCACCTTTCTTCCTTCGTTCATGTTCATCTTGCTCGGCGGCCCGTTCATCGAGACGACGCATGGCAACCTGAAGTTCACCGCGCCGCTGTCAGCCATCACCGCGGCCGTGGTGGGTGTGATCGTCAACCTCGCCGTCTTCTTTGCTGGCCATGTGCTGTGGCCGCAGGGCTTGACGGGGCGCTTCGAGTGGCCATCTGCCGTGATCGGCATCGCGGCGGCCATTGCGCTCTTTCGGCTCAAGACCGGCGTGATCCCGGTCGTGATTGGCGCTGGCGTGGCCGGTCTGGCTTGGCGATGGCTGAGCACCTAGCGGGCGTTGCAGCGCACGATTCAGACCACGCCTTTGTCACGCAAGGCCTGATAACGCAGAGCCGGCATGCCGAGCCAATCGAGGTAGACCTGCCGGTTGTGCTCGCCCAATGCAGGCGCGGCGCCAGCCGCACGCGCTGGCGTGGCCGAGAGCTTGATCGGCGAGCCGAACACTTGCACCGAGGCCGCGCCGAGCTGCACCGGCACAAACATCTCGCGCGCGGCGAGGTGCGGATCGGCCACGACGGCATCGATCCGCTTGACCGGCGTGAGCGCAATGCGGTCGCCCGCCATTGCCTCCAACTCGGCCTGCGTGCGCTGACTGAACCACCGCGCGATGATGGGCTTGACGCGGCGTTCGTAGGTCGCGGCGTCAAAGCGCTTGGTCATCGTGTCGATCTCGGGGTCGTGGGCGAGTTCGGGTTCGCCGAAGATGACGCACGAGTCGCGCCAGAGCTTGTCGGTGTAGGAGCCGAAGAAGACGTGCCCGTCCTTGCAGGCGTATTGACCATATGGTCGTGCGAACGGGTGCTCGTTGCCCAGCGGTTTGGCCACGATGCCGGCCACCGTGTAGTTGACGATTGCGCTTTCAGTCAACGTGACGACCGAGTCTTGCTGCGAGATATCCACCAACTGGCCTAGACCACTTTGGGCCGCTTCGCGCAGCGCCGCAAGAATGCCGATCGCTGCGTAGAACGACGCGGCCAGGTCGCCAATGATGCTGCCCACGCGCGGGGCCGGCTCGCCCGGGCTGCCGTTCATCGACCACAGGCCGCCCGCGGCTTGCGCGGTGCTGTCGTAAGACGGGCGCTTGGAATGCGGCCCCGTCTGCCCATAGCCGCTGATTGCGCAGTAGATCAGCCGCGGGTTGATCTGGGCAAGCGCCGCATAGTCAAGCCCGAGCTTGGCCATCGTGCCGGGGCGAAAGTTCTCGATCACCACATCGGCCTTGGCTGCCATCTCGATGAAGAGCGCCTTGCCGTCAGGGTGCTTCAGATCGAGGCTCACGCCGAGCTTGTGCCGGTTGTATTGCGCGAAGTAGCCGCTGCCGCTGTCAACATGATCGGCATCCATCACGCGCGGCGGAAAGCTGCGCACGTAATCGGGGTCGCTCGGGTGCTCGACCTTGATGACTGTTGCGCCCAGGTCGGCCAGCATTTGCGCGCAATACGGCCCGGCGACGACGCGGCTCACATCGACGATGGTGATGCCCTCAAGCGGCCGCGGGCGCAGCGCATCGGGTGCGGGCGATGTGGTCATGTTTGTCTTCTCCGGGTTGACGTGTCACCAGCCGCTTTGGCTCAGCCAGTCGTCGAGCATCTCGAGCCGATCAGAGCCCCAGAACGGCTCGCCGTCGACGATGACAAAGGGCGAGCCGAACACGCCGCGAGCGAGCGCAGCTTCGACGCTCTCGCGCAAGTCGATGCGCGACTCTTCACTGGCGATGCCGTCGCGCAGCGCGCCGGGATCGAGCCCGACGGCTGATGCCACGGCTGCGAGCTGATCGGGATCGGCCAGGTCGTTGCCGAGGCGCCAGTAGCTGTCGAAGATTGCCTTGGCCAGTGGCGCGGCTTGATCGGCGTGGTGGCGCTTGGCCCAGCAGAACGCGCGGGCTGCGGGGCGCGGGTCCATCATCGGGTCTTGCACTTTGCGCTTGAGCACAAGGCCGTGGCGGCGCTGGTAGCGCTCGGCATCACGGATCACGTAGTCGCCTTTGAGCGGCGTCTCGAGAAGTGGCTTCAAGCCCATCACCTTCATCACGGCAACGCCGATCAGCATTGGGCGCCACTCGACTCGTCGGCCGTGCCTTGCGGCGATCGCCTCGATGCGCAGGCTGGCGAAGTACCCGTAGCCTGAGATGAAGTCGAAGTAGAACTCGATCGGCTGGGTGGTCATGTCTTCCTCCCTCGCCCCTCCGGGGAGAGGGTTGGGGTGAGGGGCGTCGATGAGCGCCGACGCGTACTCCGGGCCTTCACCCCCGCCCTCTCCCCCGCCCGCTCCGAGTGGGAGAGGGCATTGCCCTGAGGCTGATGAATGGGCGTCCATCACTCAGTGAATCGCCGCATACATGATCTTCTCCTCGCTCGCATCGAGCGCCGAATACTCCTCGACCACCTTGCCCATGCGCTGCACCAAGATGCGGTCTGAGATCGACATGATTTCCGGCAAGTAAGAAGAGATCACCACCACCGCTTTGCCCTCATCAGCCAGCTGATTGATGAGCTGATGAATCTCGGCGATGGCGCCGACATCAACCCCGCGCGTCGGCTCGTCAAAGATGATGAGCTCCGGCTCCTGAATCAACGACTTCGCAATCACCACCTTCTGCTGGTTGCCGCCCGAGAGCTCGATCGCCTTCACGTCCTTGCTGATCGCGCGGATGTTCAGCCGCTTGATCCAGTGCTCGCCGCTCGTGGCCGCCTCCTTGGCTGACACCAACGTTCGCTTGCCGCGCAGCTTGGCGAGCAGGCCGAGGTAGATGTTGTCGGCGATCGACTTCGTCTCGAAGAATCCTTCGATCTTGCGGTCTTCGGTCACATACGCGATGCCGTCTCGCACCGCAGGCGCCGGCACGAAGTAGCGCACCGGCCGGTCGTTGAGCAGCACTTCGCCGCCGTGCATGAAATCTCTCTTGATGACGCCGGCAACGACCTTGAACGTCTCGGTGCGGCCCGAGCCCACGAGCCCGAACACACCGGTGATTTGCCCCGCAAAAACCGAGAGCGAGTTGTTCTTCACCATCGCCGCCATGCGCAGGTTTTGCACCGAGAGCACCCGCTTGCCCTGTGGCCGCACCGTGGTCTTGCGCTGGCCATACATCGTCTGCGAGAGGTCGCGGCCAACCATCGCCTGCACGATGCGCGCGCGGTCAAATTTGGCCTTGTCGTCGGTGACCACATGCTTGCCGTCGCGCAGGATCGTGATGCGGTCGGAGACGAGCAGCGCTTCTTCCAGCGCATGCGATATGAACACCACCGACACGCCGCGCGCCTTCAGGTTGAAGACGAGGTCGAAGAAGTACTTCTTCTCCTCCGGCGTGAGGCTCGCGGTGGGCTCGTCGAAGATGATGACCTTGGCGTTGTGCAGCACCGCGCGCGCAATCTCCACCATCTGCTTCTTCGCGGCGCCGAGCAGGCTGACCTGCGCAGTTGGGTCGACATCGAACTGCAGCGACTGCATGAACTGTTGCGCCGCGATGTAGATGCCGCGCAGCCGGTTGAAGTAACTCTCTTGCCCGAGGTAGAGGTTTTGTGCGACGGTCATCGTCGGCACGAGGCTCGTCTCCTGAAAGACCATCGCCACGCCGAGTTGCAAGGCCTCGTTGGGCGTGCGTGGGTTCACCTCGCGGCCCTCGACCAGCATCTGCCCCGAGCTCAGGTTGACGACGCCGGCCATCACCTTGGTCAGCGTCGATTTGCCCGCGCCGTTCTCGCCGATGATCGAATGGATCTCGCCGCGCAGCAGCGTGAAATCAACGCCGTCAATCGCGGGCACGCCGGCGTACTTCTTCGCTGCTTGCCGCAGTTCAAGGATGGGAGTCGTCATTCGCTCAAGCTCCGTTCGGCAGCTGCCACATTCAAACGCAAGACGCGCCGGCTCCCCTTGGCGAGCACATACAAATCACCAACGCATTCGACGGCTGCCACCACGCCGTGGTTCTTGCCGTCAAAGCGGCTGTGCAGCGAATAGCGCACGCGGCCTTCGGCATCGAGCCGGATGACGAGGCCGTAAGAGCGTGGCGGTGCCCAGGGTTTGACGATGCCCATCATCTTCAGCTGCGCCCCTTGCATCGGCTCCAGGAAAGTGTTGCCCGAGTTCAACGCCGGCGCAATCCAATAAGCCGGCTCGATCTCTTTCAACATGCGTTGACGGAACGCCGGCTCACGCAACACGAACTCGACGAGCTGCGTGCGCAAGATGAAGCAGGTGAGCCAGTAGCCGCCGCCCGCGGCTGGCGTGATGCGCGACGGGTAGCCGGGCAAGGAATCGGTCACGGCAGTGGCCTTGCGGCCTTCGCCATGCGCCATCACACGGTGGCGCCAGCTCTCGCTCACCCACACGCCTTGGCCAACCGCGCAAGCGCCGAACGCATGCGACAGGCCGGAGGCGATTTCGCGGGCGGTGCCGTCCGCCACGCGCAACTCGACCGCGCGGCCGGTGTGGCCGAGGCTCATCAAGTCGTGCTTCCACTCGGCCGCCGCGTGCTCGCGCGAGCCATCGGTCGCGATCAGCCGGCCATCGGCGGTGGCGCTCAATGCGTTGACCGCGTTCAGCGGCTGGCCGGCCACGGCCTCCCAATGCCGGCCGTCATTCGGGCCGCCTGTGATGCGAACCTCGCGCCCATCGAGCGCCACGGCGATGCCGCCTTCAGCCAAGCATGCAATGGCCGTGATCGGTTTGTCAAAGCGCTGCACTTCGACTGCGGCGTTGCCTTCATAACGCAGCACGCGCTGGCGATCGGCAACGAAGAGCGACCTGCCATCGGTCGCGAGGTCATCGGCCTCGGGCAGCGTGGCGAACACCGCTGCGTCTTCCAGCACGCTGTTGGACTTCAACGCGCCATCGAACACTGGCACGGTGATGGCGGCGTCACCGCGGCCGAGCAGGCGGTCCTTCCATTCAGCCAATGCGCCCATCAGGCGGCCCTCCCCCATCGCCGGTCGTACTGGATGAAGTCGGGGTCAACGCCTTCCAACTTCAACCTGCCGACGCGGTTGTTCATGATGCCGCCGAGGTAAAGGTAGCCGCGGTGCTCGCGCATCGAGGTGATCATCGGGTGGTTCTCGCCGCCCAAGTCCCACATCGTCTCGAGCACCTCGCCGCGCTCGTTGAACTTGAGCACGCAGCCGGTGTTGATGTTCGGGAAGAGCCACTCATCACGCGGCACGCGCTTGGCCATGCGCTTGCGAAAGCCGGGCATCTTCCAGGCCAGATCGAGCGCCGGGCAACGCATGCCGACGAGCGACATCCAGTAGTTCCCGTCAGACGAGTTGTTGATGTTGTCCGGAAAGCCCGGCAGGTTCTCCAGCACGAGCTCCAGCGTGCCTTTCTTCGGGCCGTCAAACCAATAGCGTTTGACGCTGCAGTTCCAGGTCTCGGCAAACAAGAACGATTGCCCGTCGCTGGCGATGCACACGCCGTTCGGGAACTTCAAATCGCGGATGACAGTGTGCGTCTTGCCGGTGTTGGTGTCGTAGCAAATGATGCGGCCGTTGCCGCGGGCCTCTAGCCCATCGGTTGCCCACTCGTGCATCTCGAAGCGCACGGTGGCTTCCGAGAAGAAGATGCGGCCGTCGTCGGTGATGTCGAGGTCATCGGCCAGGCGCAGGCGGCTGTCGTCGTTGATGGAGGAGTAGCTGCGGTTGGTCTCATCAGTCACCTTCTCTACCTTGCGCTCCGGGCTGACGCGGTAGAGCCCCATGCCGCCGATGCAAACATAGAGGTTGTCTTTGCGGTCGAAGGCCATGCCGAGTGGCGTGCCGCCAATGTGGGCAAAGATCTCCATGCGGTGGTAGTCGGGCGCGAAGAAGCGAATGATGTCGCCGTGGCGCGAGCCGGCGTAGAGGTTGTCGTTGCGGTCGAGGATCACGTCCTCCGGGCCTTCGATTCGGCCGAGGCCAATCGGTGTGGCCGGCCGCAACCGGTCGTTCAAGGCCCAGGGCGTGCCGCAGTCGGGCGCAGTCGATGGCGCAGGCGGCATCGCGTGATAAGTCGGGCTCACGTAGACCTTGCTGACGATGCGGTGGCGGTTCTTGAGCCAGCGAATGTCGACCATCGCGGCGAGCAACAAAATCGCGGCAAGCACCATGCGGTTGTAGCCACCGTCGAGCGACATGGTCGTCAAGCCATTGATGATCAGCAGCACGATCAGCGTGCCGACGAGCGCCTTCATCACCGAGCCTTTGCCGCCGCCGAGGCTGATGCCGCCGAGCACGGCCGCCGTCAGCACCGTGACCTCCAGGCCTACGCCGATGTCGCCGCCAGCTGTGGCCAGGCGCGACGCGAAGAAGATTCCGCCGAGCGAGGTCAACACGCCGCTGGCCACATAGCACATCGTCACCGTGCGGCGCACTGCAATGCCGGTGTTGTAGGCCGAGCGCCGCGAGCCGCCGATGGCGGTGACGTGCCAGCCCGGCCGCAGCCGCGTGAGGAAGATGTGGCCGAAGAGCGCCACCACCGCATATGCATAGACGACCGCCGGCACGCCGAGCCACTCGCCGCTGCCGATGAAATCCCACACCTTCGATTCAGGCGTGCTGCCGGCGATGGCGGTAGCCACGTCAGCCGTGAGCAGGTCGTAGAGCGCGCGGTAGATGATCAGCGTGATGAGTGTGGTGAGGAACGCGCGCAGCCGAAAGTAGCCGATCAGCACCCCGTTGACCGCGCCGAGCACCGCGCCGCAAACCAGTGTGGCGGCGACTGCCGCAGGCACCGGCCACTTGAGCACATGCATGCAGTAGAGCGCGCACAAGTTGGTCAACGCGAACTGCGAGCCGACCGAGAGATCGATGCCGCCCACGATCATCACGAGTGCCATGCCGAGCACGATGAAGCCGATCTCACCAGCCTGGCGGCCGGTGTCAGAGAGCGCTGCGGCGGTGAGGAAGTTCGGTATCGCGCGCGACAAGGCAAAGGCCACGATCAGCAGCACGATGACCGGAATGGCCGTCTCCATCCAGCGCTTGGCGAGGATCTCGCCGAGCGCGTGGTCAGGCCAGTAGCGGTAGCGCAGGCGGGTGAGCGTGTCCGTCAGCGACTCTTCGACTTGCTGGCGTGCTGCGGCAGCGGGTGATTGCACCGCGGCGCTTGCCGCGGCCACACGCGGTGGGCTCAAAGTTTCATTCACAGGCACTCCTCGTCCAGCGTGATGACCTCCCTCGCCCCTCTGGGGGAGGGTTGGGGTGAGGGGCAGGCCGCTGCGCTTAGCTTTCAGCGGCACGCTCGCCCTCACCCCTGCCCTCTCCCAGAGGGAGAGGGAGAAAGAGAGATCAACGCTCAACCCTTCGTCAGCTTCCAGCAGGTGCCTTCGGTCCCTGCGTTGGCCTTCGTGATCGGTATCAGCGTCGTGTAGATCGAGCCCTTGGCGGTGCCCGTCTTGCCCTTGTTCTGCAGCAGCCACTTGATCGAGGCGGCCATGTTGCTGGCTTGGGTCGGCACGTCGTAGCTGAGGTCATAGTCGAACGCACCGGACTTGACCTGCTCGCACGCGCCCTTCTGTTCGCCGCCACCGGAAGTTGCAAGGAAGACTTTGCCGGTCAAGCCCGCTTCTTTGATGGCGGCTGCGGTGCCGATGTCCATGCCGTCCCAGAAGCCGATGATTCCGCACAGGTCGGGGTTTTGTTTCAGCACGGTCTGCGTGATGCCCTTGGCCTTGGCAGCATCCCAATCGGCGGCTTGGCTTGAGACGACCTTCACCTCCGGGTGCTTGGCCAGCACGTTCTCCACTCCTTTTAGCGTGTAGGCACTCGCCGCGGCCGAGAGCGCGCCCTGCACGATCGCGACTTTGTTCGACTTGCCCTTGCATGAATCAACGACAGCGGTGGTGACCTTCTCGCCCACATCCACCCAATCAGCACCGACGAACACAACCGACGGGTAGTTCGACCGCATGTTGATCTGCACCACCTGCACGCCCTGCTCCTCGGCCTTTTGCAGCAGCTTGGCGTAGGTCTGCACATCGGGGTTGTGGACGACGATCACATCGGGCTTTTCGCTGATCAGCGTGGTGATCGCTTGCGCGCCTGCGCTCGTGTTCCAGTTCGGGTCGCGCGAGATGACCTTGACGCCCAGCGGTTCGAGCTCTTTCTTCAAGCCTTCAAACCAACCTTGCGCGAGATCGAAGCCCATCGCCACGGGCACGAATGCCACTGTCTTGCCGGCCAGCGTGGTTTTGTAGGTGGCGCGAAACGGCTCGTCGAGGCCTTTGCCTTGTGCGAACGCAGCCACGCTGATCGCCATGCCGGCGAGCAATGCGGCGCTGGTGAGCACGGCCTGAACCGATCGTTTGCTGAGTGTCGTTGTCATGCTTGTCTCCTGTGGAATCACGGGTGGTGAAGGCGGCGGGCCGCTGGGTCAGATGTCTCCCTGCTGAGCGGTTTCTTCGTTGCGCGGGTTGAGAAACGAATCGATGAGGATCGCGATCAACAGGATCACGCCCTTGATGAGGTTCTGCGCCGAGTACGACACATCGAGAATGGTCATGCCGTTGAGCAGCGTGCCGATCAGCGCGGTGCCGATCACGACGTTGACGACACCACCGCGCCCGCCCGAGAGACCAATGCCGCCAAGCACGACGACGAGGATCACGTCGTAAATCATGGTGGAGTTGTAGATGCGCGTCGGCATGCTGTTGACTGAGGCGGCCATCACCATGCCCGCGAAGGCGCCGATCAACGCGGCGAGCACGTACTGCAACACGATGACCGGCCGCGTCGGAATGCCGGTGGTGCGCGCGCCGGTGGGGTTGTCGCCAATCGCATAGATGTATTGGCCGAGGCGAGTGCGCCGCAGAAAGACCGACACGATGACCGCAACGATGCCGAACATGATCACCGGCATCGGCACGCCGCCGAGGTTGCCACGGCCGAGCCAGGCGAAGCCGTCGAGCTGCGGGCTCCACTGCACCACGTCGAGCCGAAAGAACGCGACTTGGCCGAGGCCGGCGAGGAAGAGGCCCGAGGCCAACGTAGTGAACAGTGACGGCACTTCGGCGTACGCAACCAACCAGCCATTGAGCAGGCCGAAGAGCAGGGCAATGCCTGCCGCGGCCATGAACGCGAAAGCGACCGAATACCCGTCTTGCACGAGCTGCAAGAGCAGACCCGCGGGCACGGCAAGCACCGCGACCATCGATATATCAATACCGCGGCCGATCACGATCAAGGCCATCGCCAAACCGAGGATGCCGAGGATGGCCACGTTCTGCAACAAGCCGAGCAAGTTGCTTGCGGTGAAGAAGCCGTGGAGGAGAACAGCGAAGCCGACGAACATCAACACGAAGATGGTGAAGACGATCGTCTGCTGGGTGATCTTCAAAGGGTGCCGCGCCACTTCAGCCATGCCTGCTCCTTTTTCGCTCTCGATTCGGCTTCCTCTCCCTCTCCCCCTGGGAGAGGGTTGGGGTGAGGGCCCCCCAAGCGCCGGCGTGTCGCCAATCGCCCCTCTCCCCAGCCATCTCCCCAAAAAGGGCGAGGGGGCAAGATATCGAGGCGCATCGACAAACCTCAGCTCAAATCAACGCGGCGTGCAGCGTGCTGCGCAACTCGCGCTTCATCACCTTGCCGTTCGCGTTGCGCGGCAGCGGCTCGGTGCCGATCGTCCAGGTCTCGGGGACGGCGTAGTCGCTGGTGCGGGCAGCGCAATGCGCCTTCAGGGCCGCGGCCTGTGTGCCTTCGCCCAACGCACTCACACAGACGAAGGCGTGCACTCGCTCGCCGAGCACGGCGCACGGCACGCCGATCAACGCCGCCTCGATCACTTCCGGGTGCTCGGCCAGCACGCTCTCCACCGCGGCGCAATAGACCTTGTAGCCACCGCGATTGATCACGTCTTTCTTGCGGTCGAGGATGCGAACGAAGCCCTCGGCATCCTGTGTGCCGATGTCGCCGGAGCGCCAGTAGCCGCCGCAAAACTCATTCGCCGTGGCTGCTTCATTGCGCCAGTAGCCGCGCACAACCATCGGCCCGGCGATCCAGATCTCACCGATCTCACCGCGCGGCAATTCGCGGCCGGCCTCATCGACGATGCAGATCTCACCGCATGGCACCGGCAGGCCGACGCTGTCTTCACGAGCTGCCGTCAAACCCGGCGGCATGATGGTTGCGGGCGAGCAGGTTTCGGTGGCGCCGTAGGCGTTGATCAGCGTGAGGCCGGGCAGTTGTGCGGCCATGCTCTCGATGGTGGCGGTGGGCATTGAAGCACCGCCGAAAGCACCGATGCGCCAGGCGCTCAAGTCGTGCGCAGCAAGGTCGACTTGCAGCAGGCAAAGGTTGTACATGGCGGGGACCATGATCGTGTGGGTCATGTGCTCGGCGGCCGCGAGCTTGACGAAATCGGCCGCCTTGAACTGCGCCATCAGCACGAGGCACGAGCCGCAGTGCAAGGCAACGAAGAGTTGCGCAACCAGGCCGGTGACGTGGCTCAAAGGCACGGCAACGATGCTGCGCTCGTCTGCCGTGAGGCCCATCACCGCGCGGTAGTGCATCAGCGAATGGACGATGTTCAAGTGGCTGAGCATTGCGCCTTTCGGCTTGCCAGTGGTGCCCGAGGTGTAGAGCAACACGGCGAGCTCGTCTTCGCCGGCCCGGTGCGGCTCGAGGTGCGGTGCCGATTGCATCAGCGCCGCGAAACTCTCGACACCCGCTTGCGCTGCGCCAGTGCTGCACACGAGGCGCAACGCGGGCAAGCTAGCTCGCTCCGGAAGCAAGGGCAGCAAGTCGGCTGCGCAGACGATCGCCGCAGCCTCGGCATCTTGCAATGCATGCGCGAGCTCCGGCGTGCGCGAGCGTGCGCTGATCGGCACGAGCACCGCGCCGAGCCATGCGCAGGCCAAAGTTGTGATGACGAACTCGGTGCCGTTGCCGAGAAAGACAGCGACTCGGTCACCGGCATGCACGCCCCGTGACGCGAGGCCGCCTGCGCACTTTCGGGCTGCGTGATGCAGCTCGCGCCAGCTGAGGCGAATATCACCGGCGACCAAGGCTTCGGCATGGGGCCGCTCGCGAACGACGCGCTCCAGCATCGCCGCCAGCGACGCAGGCCGCTCGGCGAAACAGCGCACGATGCGGTTGTCGAAATGCGTCTCACGGCGAATCGCCATCGGTCCGGCCGCTGATGCGTGCTCGCTGGCGCGCGCAAGTTTTGCATCGGCCGTGGGCTCGCCGAGCACGCCGCGCATCAGCATCTCGATGCAATGCTGCACCGCATCAGCCAGGCTTTGTGCGCCATGCCGCTCAGGCAGGTACCAACGGCCAATACCGCTCAGCGCACCCACGACGGTGTAGGCCGCCACGTGTGCATCGCCGCGCACGATCCATCCCTCGGCCATGCCTTGCTCGATCAGCGTGCGGAACTCGGCGTCAATCTCGCGCTTCAATGCGCGCAGCTCGTGGCGCTTGGCGTCAGAGAGCGGGTCTTCGCCGACCCGGATCACGCACATGCCGAAGTCGCTGGTCACCAGCTCGGCGTAGTTCTCCATCGCCACCCGCAAGCTGCCGCGCGTTTGCAAGCCTCGCTCAGCGGCCGCCCGAATGCCTGCGCGCAAGTCAGCCAGGCCACGCTGCACGCACTCGAAGAGGATTTGCTCCTTGCTGTCGATGTAGTGGTAGAGCGTCGGCTTGCTGACCTTGAGGCTGGCCGCGATGTCATCGAGCGAGGTGCTTTGGAAGCCCTTCGCAGAGAAGAGCCGTGCCGCGGTGAGCAACACGGCATCCTTCTTGGCGTGGCGATCCTGTTGGCGCGCTTCGCCGCTGCGCCATGGGGAATCGAGAGCCTTGGTAGCCACCATACTCAGCGCGCTCCATGATCACGTTCACAGCGCGCGGCGGTAGCCGAACACGAAGAACGCAACACAGGTACGGCGCAATCAAGGCACGCGCCAAGCCTCAACGTGGACGCTTTGAGCAGCGTTTGCGAGCCCAGAGCGACGGGGCGTTACCCGCAAGTAACCATCCCGACTCGTGCAAGCCTAGGCGGGCGATACGGCATCGTCAATCCGGCCACGCCCGGGAAATTCCCTGAGCTGCAGCGCAGCATCGGGATGCCTGCGACAGCCAGTGCAGCCCGCGGAGCGATGACGCTCCGCTTAACCGTTAGCGAGGTTTGGGGCCGTCGCGGCGCGCCGTTGGCGGGCGCTGTGGCGGCCGACGATCGGTGCGCCCGCTGGGGCGTTGATCGGGGCGCGGATCATGGCGTTGATCGGCGCGATGTTCCGGGCGGGAGGCCGGCCGCTGGTTCATGGGCATCGCTGCACGTTGCGCCCGGTCTTCTTCCGCCTCACGGCGGGCCAGCTCAAGCAAGCCATCGAGCTCTTCAACCGCCACGCCTTTGAGCGCGCAGAAGTTAGGAGCCGTCAGCGTGGTGTTCTGAAAGTCGCGCAACAAGCCGGCGCGGTTGAAGCGCTGCTGGCGCTCGAGCTCGTGCCGCGAAACCTGGTTCTCACGGCGGCGGGCCAGCTCGGCGATGGCCGCATCGCGGTGCTCGGCCGCGAGTTCAGCAGCCGGCGCGCCATCGAGGTCAAAGCGCTCGCGCGCCTTGCTGAGCGCCATGAGGTAACTTGTGCTGCCAGTGTGACGACGCAAGAACGCCGAAAGCGCCTGCTTGGTGAACACGCCGGGCGCCCGCTCCTGAATGTCAGCCTGAATGCGCAGCTTCAATGGCTTGGCGCCGTGGCCGAACAAGCCTGGAAAGCGCTTTCGGAGCTCCGCGGCCGTCTCGGCAGGCGTCGCTTCCGGTGGCTTGGCGGCAAGCGAAGACACTGGCTCGTGAGCGCCTGGTTCGCTTGATGCCACTTCAGCGTCAACCTGCTCAGTTGCAACCAGTTCACCTGCGACGGCATCGCCGGCTGCCGAGGAAGCTGTGAGCGAATCGGCCGCAGGCGCATCAGGTGATGGCGATTGGGCCGAAGGTGTTTCAGCGCCAGCCGACGCATGCACCGCCGCTTCGGCTGATGAAACCGGCTGCGCCAACGCGGGCTGCTCGGGCAAGTCAGGCGTCGTCGTCATGGTCAGGAAATCTCGCGCGACGCTTTCTTGCGATCGTGCTCTTTCAAGTGGCGCTTGCGAATGCGGATCGACTTCGGCGTGATCTCAACCAACTCGTCATCGGCAATGAACTCAACCGCATATTCAAGCGACAGAATGATCGGCGGCGTGATCTTGATCGCGTCTTCTTTGCCCGAGACGCGGAAGTTCGTGAGCTGCTTGCCACGAACAGCGTTGACCACGAGATCGTTGTCCCGCGAGTGAATGCCGATGATCATGCCTTCATACAACGGATCACCGGCTTTGACGAACATGCGGCCGCGGTCATCGAGCTTGCCGAGCGAATAGGTCACGGCTTCGCCGTCGTCCTGACTGATCAGCACGCCGTTCTTGCGGCCTTCGATCTCGCCCTTGTAGGGCTCGTAGCTGTCGAAGATGTTGCTGATGAGACCGGTGCCGCGGGTCAGATTCAAGAACTCGTTCTGGAAGCCGATCAAGCCACGCGCCGGGATTTTGTATTCCAAGCGCACGCGGCCCATGCCGTCCGGCTCCATGTTGACGAGTTCGGCGCGGCGTTCGCCGAGCGCCTGCATCACGGCACCTTGGTGTTGGTCTTCGACGTCAGCGGTCACTGCTTCGATTGGCTCGAGGCGCTCGTCGCCCTTCATCTGGAACACAACGCGCGGCTTCGACACAGCGAGCTCGTACCCTTCGCGGCGCATCGTCTCCAGCAGGATGGTCAAGTGCAATTCGCCGCGGCCCATCACCTCGAAGATGCCGTCTTCATCGGTTTCCTTCACGCGCAAAGCCACGTTGCTTTGCAGCTCGCGTTGCAGGCGATCCCACAGCTGGCGGCTGGTCACAAACTTGCCTTCGCGGCCAGCAAGCGGCGAGTTGTTGACGCAGAAATTCATCGTCAGCGTTGGCTCGTCAACCAGCAGCATTGGCAGCGGCGCAGGCCGCTCGATCTCGGTCAGGGTCACGCCGATGCCGATGTTCTCGATGCCGTTGATCAGCACGATGTCGCCCGGGCCGGCTTCCGTGGCCTGCTGGCGTTCCAGACCCTCGAACTTCAGCACTTGGTTGACGCGCGCATTGAAGGGCGTGCTTTCCGGGCCACTGAACACGGCCACGTTCTGCATCGGCTTCAGCGTACCTTGGTTGATGCGGCCGATGCCGATGCGGCCGACATACGTGGAGTAGTCGAGCGAGCAGATCTGCAGTTGCAGCGGCGCATTGACGTCACCGTCAAAGGCCGGCACGTGGCTCAACACGGTGTCAAACAGCGGCGCGAGGTCGGTTCCGATTTCGCCTTGCGTCATCGTGGCCCAGCCGTTGAGACCGGAGGCAAAAACAACCGGGAAGTCGAGTTGTTCCTCGGTAGCGCCGAGCTTGTCGAACAGATCGAAGGTGGCGTTGATGACATAGTCAGGCCGTGCGCCTGGGCGGTCGACCTTGTTGACGACGACGATGGGCTTGAGGCCGAGCGCCAGCGCCTTCTTGGTCACGAAGCGCGTTTGCGGCATCGGGCCTTCGACGGCATCAACGAGCAGCAGCACCGAGTCGACCATCGACAGAACGCGCTCGACTTCACCGCCGAAGTCGGCGTGGCCCGGCGTGTCAACGATGTTGACGTGCGTGCCTTTCCATTCGACAGCACAGTTTTTCGAGAGGATCGTGATACCACGTTCCTTCTCAAGGTCGTTGTTGTCCATCACGCGCTCGGCGACCTTCTCGTTCTCACGGAAGGTGCCGCTCTGGCGCAGCAGCTGGTCGACGAGCGTGGTCTTGCCGTGGTCGACGTGGGCGATGATGGCGATGTTGCGAATCTGACGGGTCATGTTGAAACTCTCTCTTGCGGCACAGAGCCTGTTTGCAGAAGGCCTTGCACCTCCACCGGGCTCAGGAGCCTTGTTGAAATCAGTTCGCCGGCGGTGATGTGACCGCCACCGAGAAACGCGTTGGCTTCGGGCCCATACACGCGCACATGCGGTGCATCGGGCATCCCCAAGCGGCGACGCAGCCCGCCTAGAAAGCGCCCTGCGTCTTCCGTGCCCAAGCGCACGATGGGCCAATCAGCGACCAGCGCATCGGCGGGCAGCAACGCTGCGTCGCGCTCGGCATCGGTCATCGCGTGGAGTTGTTCGATCGTCACCGCGCGGCTCAGGTCAAGCGGGCCGCTCGCGGTGCGGCGCAACCCGGCAAGGTGAGCGCCGCAGCCGAGCGCCTCTCCAATGTCTTCGGCCAGCGTGCGAATGTAGGTGCCCTTGCTGCAGGTCACATCGATCGTCCAGCAGGCATCTTCGCCGCTGACGATGGCGATGGCGTGAATCGTCACGGCGCGAGGCTCGCGGTCTATCGTGATGCCGGCACGGGCGTAATCGTAGAGCGCCCTGCCCTCGTGCTTCAACGCAGAGTGCATCGGCGGGACTTGCGAAATCGGGCCGCTGAAGCGTGCGCAAGCCGCTTCCATCTGAGCGCGCGTGACGTTAACGACTCGCTCTTGCAGCACCTCACCTTCGGCATCGGCCGTTGTGGTGGTGATGCCTAACTTCAATTCGGCACGGTAGGTTTTGTCAGCATCCAAGCTGACTTGCGAGAACTTCGTTGCAGCACCAAAACACAGTGGCAAAAGACCCGTCGCGAGCGGATCGAGCGTGCCGGTGTGCCCAGCCTTTTCAGCGCGATAAAGCCATTTCGCCTTCTGCAATGCATCGTTGCTCGTCAAGCCCAAGGGCTTGTCGAGCAAGAGCACGCCGTGGACGGCGCGCCGCTGGATGCGGGTTCGTTGCAGCACTGGAATCAGTCTTCTTCGATCAGTCTTCTTTGGCGCGCGTCGCGTTGGCTTTGACGATCAGCGCGTTGAGTTCGGCAGCGCGTTCGGTAGTGCGATCGAACTTGAAATGCAAGGTCGGCACGGTGTGGATTTGCAGTCGTTTGAAGAGGCTGTTTCGGATGAAACCAGCCGCTTCGTTCAACGCAATCTCGCACTCGGTGGGGTCACCGATCAGCACCGAGAAGAAGATCGTCGCGTGTACGTAGTCGGCTGTGACCTCGACCGCATGCAAGGTGACCATGCCGATGCGCGGGTCCTTCAGGTCGCGGATCAGCTCGGCCACATCGCGCTGGATCTGGTCAGCGATGCGGAAACCGCGGTTCGGGATGGCTCGTTTGTGTCGCATGGTGTGTTCCTAAACAGCGGGCCCCGCCCTCTTCTCAAAGAGGCGGGGCCCGTTGCGAGACGAGAACGCCTTAGAGGGTTCGAGCCACTTCCTTGACTTCGTAGAACTCGAGCTGGTCGCCTTCTTTGATGTCGTTGTAGTTCTTGAGCTTGATACCGCATTCGAAGCCAGCAGCCACTTCACGCACATCATCCTTGAGGCGACGAACCGATTCAATCTCGCCGGTGTAGATGACCACGTTCTCGCGCAGCAGGCGGAAGCGTGCGCCACGCCGCACCAGGCCAGCGGTGACCATCGAGCCGGCCACGGTGCCGATCTTCGATGCGACGAACACGGTACGAATCTCGGCGGTGCCGATCGTCTCTTCGCGTTGTTCCGGCGCCAGCATGCCGGTCATCGCTGCTTTGATCTCGTCGACCGCGTCGTAAATGATGTTGTAGTAGCGAATCTCGACGCCGTTGTTCTCCGCCAGCTTGCGCGAGCCCGCATCGGCACGAACGTTGAAGCCAACGATGATCGCTTTCGATGCGATCGCGAGGTTCACATCGCTGTCGGAGATGCCGCCAACTGCAGCGTGCACGATCTGCACCTTGACCTCGGCCGTCGAGAGCTTGAGCAGCGATTGAGCCAGCGCTTCCTGCGAACCCTGGACATCGGCCTTGATGATCAAGGCGAGCGTCTGCGTTGCGCCCTGGCCCATCTGGTCCATCAAGTTTTCGAGGTTTGCGGCCTGGCGGCGCGCCAGCTTCACGTCACGGTACTTGCCTTGGCGGAAAGTCGCAATCTCACGCGCACGCCGCTCGTCTGACAACACCATGAACTCGTCACCGGCTTGCGGCACTTCGGTCAGGCCTTGAATCTCAACCGGGATCGACGGGCCGGCTTCGGTAATGGCTTTTCCGTCTTCATCAAGCATGGCGCGCACACGGCCATAGCTCGATCCCGCAAGCACCACATCACCGCGCTTCAGCGTGCCGCTCTGGACGAGGATGGTCGCCACCGGGCCGCGGCCCTTGTCGAGCTGGGCTTCAATCACCAAGCCCTTGGCGAGCGCGACTTTTGGCGCCTTCAATTCGAGCACTTCGGCCTGCAGCAGCACTTGTTCGAGCAGCGTGTCGATACCGGCGCCGGTGCGCGCCGAAACGGGCACGAAAGGCGAATCGCCGCCGAAATCTTCCGGCACGACTTGCTCTGCCACCAGTTCAGACTTCAGCCGCTCGATGTTCGCGTCGGGCTTGTCCATCTTGTTCATCGCGACGACGATCGGCACACCGGCCGCCCGGGCGTGGCTGATCGCTTCCTTGGTTTGCGGCATCACACCGTCGTCAGCGGCAACGACCAAGATGACGATGTCGGTTGCTTTGGCACCCCGAGCACGCATCGCGGTAAACGCAGCGTGGCCCGGCGTGTCGAGGAAGGTGATCATGCCGCCCGGCGTATCGACGTGGTAGGCGCCAATGTGCTGCGTGATGCCGCCAGCCTCACCCGCAGCAACGCGGGCCCGGCGGATGTAGTCGAGCAGCGAGGTCTTGCCGTGGTCGACGTGGCCCATCACAGTGACGACCGGTGCGCGCGGCAGCATTTCGTGATTGGCGTCAGTGGCCTCTTCTTCGAGGAATGCGTCCGGGTCATCGAGCTTGGCCGCGAAAGCGGTGTGGCCCATTTCTTCGACCACGATCATGGCCGTCTCTTGATCGAGCTGCTGATTGATCGTGACCATCTGGCCGAGCTTCATCAACTGCTTGATGACCTCTGAAGCCTTGACCGACATCTTGTGAGCCAAATCGGCCACGCTGATGGTTTCTGGCACGTGCACTTCTTGCACCTGTGCTTCTGCAGGTGCCACGAAGCTGGAGGGCGCACCGTCATTGCGGTCGCCTCGCCGCCCAGTGCGCGGAGCGCGCCAGCCTGGGCGATTCGCACCGGCCGGTGCACGCGCACCTGGCTTGAGCGCCGTGCGCTTCTTCGCGTCGTCGGCCCAGCTCGATGAAAGCTTCTCCGACTTGACGGCCTTCTTGTCGCCAGGCTTGGCCACGGCGGTCGTCGTTGCGGTGCCTGGCGCCCCAACCTTCTTGTGGATCGTGCCTTTGATCTCCACGGCGGCCGGCTTGACCTCCTCGATCTTCTTCGGCACGGTCAGCGGCTTCTTCTTGCCGGACATCATGTCGCGGATGGCCGCAGCTTCGTCTTCAGCGGCCTTGCGGCGCTTGGCCAAATCGGCGGCCCGCTGCGTTTCTTCGTTGGCAACGTCGGCAGCCTTGATCACCCGAACGGACGGCTTGGGCGGTTCGACCGGCGCTGCAGCCACAGGCGCGGTGGGTACCGCGGCTGGCTTGGCGTCGCTGTCTGTCACGGAAGCAGCCTTGACTGGCGCCGCCGCAGCGGCGGCCAGAGCCGCTGCAGCTGCGTCAGCCGCGGCCTTCTCGGCAGCTTCACGTGCTCGCACTTCCGCCGCCTCGCGTTCGCGTGCCTCTGCCGCCTCACGCTCACGGCGCGCCTCAGCCAACGCAACCTCTTGCAAGCGCAGCGCTTCCGCTTGGGCTTGCGCCTCTTCCTCACGACGACGAAGTTCTTCTTGGTCGACCTCAGGCTCCGGTGCCGTTTGATCGGCCGGCGCGTCGTCGCGCTTGATGAAGGTGCGCTTCTTACGCACCTCGACTTGAATCGTGCGCGCCTTGCCGGATGAGTCGGCCTGCTTGATTTCGCTGGTGGACTTGCGTGTCAGCGTGATCTTTTTGCGCTCTGCGCCGGGTGCCGTTCCATGCGCCGAGCGCAGGTGGTCGAGCAGGCGCTCCTTGTCCGACTCGGTCAGCGCGTCATCGGTAGACGCCTTGCGGACTCCGGCCGACTGCAACTGCTCAAGCAGTACTGCGGCCGAGCGATTGAGCTCGGCAGCGAGTTGGGCGACGGTGGTCGAGGCCATGGATTGCGTTCCTTGCGTGTGTCTTATGTGTTCGGGTGCGCTGCTGTCGGACTGGCGGTCAGATTGCAGCGATCAGGTCGTGAACCAATGTTCACGCGCCTTCATGATCAAGGCCTTGGCCTGCTCGTCATCGACGCCGGTCATGTCGGTCAGTTCATCGACTGCCAAATCGGCCAAGTCATCGCGGGTGTGAATGCCGCCTGCGCCTAGCTTGGCGATCAAGTCTGGCGTCAGGCCGTCGAAATCCCGCAGGTCTTGCGAAACGTCGCCCACGCCTTCTTCCTTGGCGATTTCCATCGTCAGCAACGCATCCTTGGCGCGGGTGCGGAGTTCATTGACGGTGTCTTCGTCGAAGCTCTCGATCTCAAGCATTTCCTGCATGGGGACGTAGGCCACCTCCTCCAAGCTCGCAAAGCCTTCTGCGATCAGGATATCGGCGACTTCAGCGTCGACGTCGAGCTTCTCGATGAAGAGCTTGCGCACGTGATCGGACTCGGATGCCTGCTTCGTTGCCGACTCTTCCGCCGTCATGATATTGATGCGCCAGCCAGTCATCTCCGACGCCAAGCGCACATTTTGGCCGCCTCGGCCGATCGCGATCGCGAGGTTTTCTTCGTCGACAACGACGTCCATCGCATGGCGCTCTTCGTCGACGACGATCGACTGCACATTTGCTGGCGCCAACGCACCGATGACGAACTGCGCCGGATCTTCGGACCAGAGCACGATATCGACGCGCTCGCCAGCGATTTCGTTCGTGACCGCATTGACGCGCGAACCGCGTACGCCGACGCAGGTGCCGATCGGGTCGACGCGTTTGTCGTGTGACACGACGGCAATCTTGGCGCGTGAACCAGGATCACGGGCGCACGATTTGATCTCTAGCAAACCTTGTTCGATCTCGGGCACTTCTTGCGCAAACAGCTCGACCATGAAGCCAGGTGCACTGCGCGACAGAAGGATCTGCGGCCCGCGCAAGGTCGTGTCAACTTCAGCGATGTAGGCCCGCACACGGTCGCCCGAACGAAGGTTTTCTTTCGGGATCATCTCGCTGCGGCGCAGGCGACCCTCGATGCGGCCTTGCTCGACGATGATGTCGCCCTTGTCGAGGCGCTTGACCGTGCCAACGAAGATCTTTTCGCCGCGGGCAAGGAAATCATTGAGCAGCTGCTCGCGCTCCGCATCGCGAATCTTTTGCAGGATGACTTGCTTGGCTGCTTGCGCGCCAATACGACCGATCGACACCGACTCCACCGATTCTTCGATGTAGTCATCGACTTCGATGTCTGGAATTTGCTCGAGCGCTTCGAAGTGCAGGATTTCGGAGTCGGGCAACTGCAGCCCGGCTTCATTCGGTACCACATGCCAACGGCGGAAGGTTTCGTAGTCGCCGCTGTCGCGGTCGATCGACACACGCATGTCGACCTCGCCGCCGTGCAGCTTCTTCGAGGCCGACGCAAGCGCTGCCTCAACTGCCGCGAACACGACTTCCAGATCGACGCTCTTTTCGCGTGCGATGGCATCCACAAAATCAAGCAAATCGCGGTTCATTGAATCGAATCTCCTTCAACCTCATCCACCGAGCGCATTTCAGTGCTCGGGGCGCTTTCCGGATCGACAGGCTGTGATGCCGGTCGCCCCTTGAAATCGACCACCGGCACCAAGCGCGCCTCTTTGACCTCTTCGAGCAAAAAATCGAGTGCCTGATCGACTGGCGCCTCGCTTGCTTTCTGGGCTGTTTTTTCGGGTGCTTTCCCTGCTGCCGCACCTTTGGACGGCTTCGAAGCTTTACCAGCTCGCGTGACCACAGCCGGTGTGAGCAGCAAACGCCAACCGCCACCTTCCAGCTGCGCAAGCAATTCGCCAACGTATTTTTTCCGACCCTGAAACGGCACTTTCAGCGTCAGCTCAATTTGCTCGCCAACAAAGCGTGCGTAATCTTCAGCCTTGCGCAATGGGCGGTCTAGGCCAGGCGACGAAACCTCAAGGCGTTCATATGGCACGGAATCAACTTCCAGCACATGCTGAAGTTGGCGCGTGACACGCTCACAATCGTCCACGGTGATGAACCTCTCGGCAGCAGCATGCGCCAGTGCAGGATGGTCGATGTAGACGCGCAGCAAACCACCGGCGCTTTTTTCGGCGTCAACCAAGTCGTAACCCAATCCCGTCACGGTGCGCTCTACCGCACTCTGCCAATTCATCAAATCCAAGCTTCCTAGTCGCAACCCACTCGGCGCTGCTCACATGCTGCAGATGGCAGCCAATTGTTCGCAAAGCGCGTTGCAGGTAAAGCGTTCAGCCAAAAAAAATGGGCCGGAAGAATCCGCCCACGCAGCTTTCTAGCAAAACGTAGATTGTAGCGCCAGAGGTCGATACCGGCAAGCGTCAAGGCTGTCAAGCGAGCTTGCGTGTGTGGCTTGCGTGCCAGAATCCGGCTGCTGACAACTATCGGATTCCACCATGGGCTTTCTTGCCGGCAAGCGCCTGCTGATCACGGGCTTGCTCTCCAATCGCTCAATCGCATACGGCATCGCACGAGCGTGCCATCGCGAGGGCGCCGAACTCGCTTTCAACTACCAGGGCGACCGCTTCAAAGACCGCGCCATCGGATTCGCCGCCGAATTCGGCTCAGAGCTCGTGTTCGATTGCGATGTGACGAGCGACGCGCAAATCGACGCCATGTTTGCCAGCCTCACCCGGGCCTGGCCGCAGTTCGACGGCTTTGTGCATTCGATCGGTTTTGCTCCGAAAGAAGCCATCGCCGGCGACTTTCTCGAAGGCCTGACCCGCGAGAACTTTCGCATCGCGCACGATATTTCGAGCTACAGCTTCCCTGCCCTGGCGAAGGTCGCGCTGCCGCATCTGCGGCCCGGCGCAGCGCTCTTGACGCTCACCTACCTCGGCGCGCTGCGCAGCATGCCGAACTACAACACCATGGGTTTGGCGAAGGCCTCGCTCGAGGCGAGCGTGCGCTACCTTGCCGCGGCGCTTGGCCCCAAAGGCGTGCGTGTCAACGCGATTTCTGCCGGGCCGATCAAGACGCTCGCTGCCTCGGGCATCAAAGGCATCGGCAAGATGATCGAGGCCTCGGCGCACGCGCCGCTCGGGCGCAACGTGACGATCGACGATGTGGGCAACGTCGCGGCCTTCTTGCTGTCGGACCTCGCTGCCGGAGTGACATCAGAAATCACGTATGTCGACGGCGGCTTCAGCCAATCCACCGCTGCCGGCATTGGCGATGCTTGACCCGCACGGCGGCTGACGGTCCATCGACAACACCTCGACTCGCCATTCACCAACATTCAGGACCGCCGTGAACCCATCCGCCCCGCTGCCCAGACTTTTGGCCGACATCGGCGGAACGAACGCCCGCTTTGCATGGCAAGAGGGTGCCGGCACTGCGCCCGGCGACCTGCAAACGTTGGCAGTGGCGGACCATGCGAGCCTGGCCGACGCGATGAGCGCCTACCTCAAGCTCATCGACCGACCGGCGCCGCCCTGGTGTGCGATTGGCGTGGCCACGCCAATCACCGGCGATGCGGTGAGCCTGACGAACAGCCACTGGTCTTTCTCGATCGACGCGGTGCGCCACGAGCTGGGGTTCGAGCGCTTCGTCGTGATCAACGACTTCACGGCGCTGGCATTGGCGCTCCCCGATCTCCCGGCGGGCGATTTGCGCCAACTGGGCGGCGGTGAGCCCGTTGCGGGCACACCGCTCGGGTTGATTGGCCCCGGGACTGGGCTGGGCGTATCGGGGCTCGTGCCGAGCACCGAGCCCGGCCGCTGGGCAGCGTTGCAAGGCGAAGGCGGGCATGTGACGTTGGCGGCGAGCAACGCGCGCGAAGCGGCTGTGCTGCAGGTGCTGCACGACCGATTTGGCCACGCATCGGCAGAGCGAGCCGTCTCTGGCCAGGGCCTCGAAGCCTTGCACCATGCGATCTGCAGCGTTGATGGCTTGCGCATGGCCACGCCGTTGACGGCTGCTGAAATCAGCGAACGAGCGCTCGCCGGCACCGATCCGTCTTGCGTGGAGGTGTTGGACTTGTTCTGCGCGTTTCTCGGCAGCGTTGCCGGCAACCTGGCGTTGACACTTGGCGCGCGTGGCGGTGTCTATATCGGCGGCGGCATCGTGCCGCGGCTTGGCTCGGCTTTCGAGAGCTCGCGGTTTCGCGAATGCTTCGAGGCCAAAGGCCGATTCAGCGAATATCTCGCAGCAATCCCGGTGTACGTGATCCACGCAAAGGTATCGCCCGCGCTGCTCGGTGCGGCGCGGGCGCTGTAGGCTCAGTCGAGCCCGACGCAGTCCACGTAGTAGGCGTTCGCGCCTGTCTTATCCTCGGCCTCCACCAAGCCGTGCACATCGGTATCGAAGCCCGGGAACGCGGCGTTGAATTCGCGCGTGAACTTCAGATAGTCAACGATTCGCTTGTTGAAGCGCTCACCGGGAATCAGCAGCGGAATGCCCGGTGGGTAAGGCGTCAGCAGCGAGGTCGTGATGCGCCCTTCGAGCGCATCGATTCCAACGCGTTCAGTGCGCCGATGGGCGATGCAAGCGAACGCATCGCTCGGCTTCATCGCCGGTTGCAGGTCTGACAAATACATCTCGGTCGTCAGCCGCGCGATGTCGCCCTTGGCGTATTTCTCGTGAATGGCCTGACTCAAGTCACGCAGGCCCATGCGCTCATAGCGCGGGTGCGCGGCCACGAACTCCGGCAGGATGCGCCAGAGCGGTTGGTTGCGGTCGTAGTCGTCCTTGAACTGCTGCAGCGCGGTGAGCAAGGTGTTCCAGCGGCCTTTGGTGATGCCGATCGTGAACATGATGAAAAACGAGTAGAGCCCCGTCTTCTCGACCACCACGCCATGCTCAGCAAGGAACTTGGTGACGATCGCCGCCGGGATGCCGGTCTTGGCGAACTTGCCCGACATGTCGAGCCCGGGCGTGATGATCGTGCTCTTGATCGGGTCGAGCAGGTTGAAGCCTTCGGCCAGATCGCCGAAGCCGTGCCACTTGTCGCCGGCCTTCAACACCCAATCGGAGCTCTTGCCGATGCCGTCGGTTGCGAGGTTGGCAGGGCCCCAGACTTTGAACCACCAGTCCTTGCCGTACTCTTTGTCGACCTTGCGCATGGCACGGCGGAAGTCGAGCGCCTCAGCGATGCTTTCCTCCACCAGCGCTGGCCCGCCGGGCGCCTCCATCATCGCGGCTGCCACGTCGCAGCTCGCGATGATGGCGTACTGCGGGCTCGTCGAGCTGTGCATGAGGTAGGCCTCATTGAAGAGGTGGCGGTCGAGTTTGCGGTTCTGCGAGTCCTGCACCAGCACTTGTGAGGCCTGGCTGATGCCGGCGAGCAGCTTGTGCGTTGACTGCGTTGCAAAGACGAGCTGATCCTTCGGCCGCGGGCGCTTCTTGCCCATCGCGTGGAAGCTGCCGTAGAAGGTGTGGAAGGCCGCGTGCGGCAGCCACGCTTCGTCGAAGTGCAGCGTGTCGATGTAGCCGTCAAGCAGTTGCTTGATCGTCTCGGTGTTGTAGAGCACGCCGTCGTAGGTGCTCTGCGTGAGCGTCAAGATGCGCGGCTTGACTGTCTTTTCATCCACGCCTTCGAGCAGCGGGTTGGCAGCAATCTTCTTGCGAATGGCAGCAGGCGAAAACTCGCTCTCCGGGATCGGCCCGATGATGCCGTAGTGATTGCGTGTGGGCCGCAGGAATACGGGCACCGCGCCCGTCATGATGATCGCGTGAAGAATCGACTTGTGGCAATTGCGGTCAACCACCACCACATCGCCCGGCGCCACCGCGTGGTGCCAAACCATCTTGTTCGACGTGCTGGTGCCGTTGGTGACAAAGAAGCAGTGATCGGCGTTGAAGATGCGCGCGGCGTTGCGCTCACTTTGCGCGATGGGCCCGGTGTGATCAAGCAGCTGCCCGAGCTCATCGACTGAGTTGCAGACGTCTGCACGCAGCATGTTCTCGCCGAAGAACTGATGGAACATCCGGCCGACCGGACTCTTCAAGAACGCGACGCCGCCGGAGTGACCCGGGCAATGCCACGAGTAAGAGCCGTCTTGAGCATAGTCGACCAACGCCTTGAAGAATGGCGGCGCAAGGCCGTCCATGTAGCTGCGCGCCTCGCGAATGATGTGCCGAGCGACGAACTCTGGCGTGTCCTCGAACATGTGGATGAAGCCGTGCAACTCACGCAGGATGTCGTTTGGCAAGTGCTGCGAAGTGCGCGTCTCGCCGTAGAGGTAGATCGGCACCTCGGCATTCTTGAACCGCACTTCTTCGATGAAGCGCCGCAGATTCAGCACTGCCGGGTCGAGATCGGGGCCGCCTTTGAACTCTTCGTCGTCGATCGACAAGATGAACGCGCTGGCGCGGCTTTGCTGCTGCGCGAATTGGCTCAGGTCGCCATAGCTTGTTGCGCCAAGCACTTCGAAACCCTCTTTCTCGATCGCCGCGGCCAGCGCGCGAATGCCCAGGCCCGAGGTGTTTTCGGAGCGAAAGTCCTCGTCGATGATGACGATCGGAAAGTTGAAACGGAGCATTGGGTTGGCCTCGCAGAAAGCGGTGGGGCAAATCGGAAAGCGCGGAGTGTAGGGCCAGCGCAATACCCGGCATGTCGCTGGCGGCGTGCTGCCAAAAGGGTGTGCGATGCGGCCTACACTGCCCACAGAAAGATGCTGTCGCGTCACAACACAAGCGGAGTCACGATGGACTGGTCAGCTTCAATGCTTTGGTGGGTGGCAGCCGGTGTGGCTGTGGCTGCAGAGCTGGCCACCGGGACGTTCTACTTGCTCATGATTGCGCTCGGTCTTGCATCTGCTGCGCTGGCCGCACAGCTTGGCGCATCGGGCACGTTGGCGATCGTCATCGCAGCGCTCGTGGGTGGCGGGGCCACGGCCTTCTGGCACTGGCGCCGTGCTCGCGCGCCGAAGTCTCTGCCAGTGGCCAGCAACCGAGACGCCAACCTCGACATCGGCGAGCGCATTCGCGTTGACACCTGGGGCGAAGACCGCACCACGCGTGTCGCCTACCGCGGCTCCACCTGGATCGCCAAGCTCGCGGCTGGCGCGCCGGCCGCTTCAGGCGAGCATGTGGTGTCAGCCGTCGAAGGCAATTGGCTGGTGCTCAAACCCACTCATTCCGCCAACCATTGAATCGTCAACGAAAGCCTCTCCATGACCCTTGCCCTCGTGATCGCAGTCATTGCCGCGATCTTCATCTTCCAGACCTTCAAGATCGTGCCGCAACAAAACGCGTGGGTCGTCGAGCGACTCGGCAAATACGACCGCACGCTCACGCCGGGGCTGAAGTTCGTGGTGCCATTCATCGAGCGTGTGGCCTACAAACATTCGCTCAAAGAGGTGCCACTCGATGTGCCGAGCCAGGTTTGCATCACGCGTGACAACACACAGCTTCAGGTCGACGGCATCATCTACTTCCAGATCACTGACCCGATGCGCGCCAGTTACGGTTCTTCGAATTACGTGTTCGCCATCACCCAGCTTGCACAGACTTTGCTGCGTTCAGTGATCGGCAAGATGGAGCTCGACAAGACATTCGAGGAGCGCGATCAGATCAATGCCGCCGTCGTGAGTGCGCTCGATGAAGCTGCGGCCAACTGGGGTGTGAAGGTGCTGCGCTACGAAATCAAAGACTTGACGCCGCCGGCGGAAATCCTGCGTTCGATGCAAGCGCAAATCACTGCTGAACGCGAGAAGCGCGCATTGATCGCTGCCTCTGAAGGCCGCAAGCAAGAGCAGATCAACATTGCAACCGGTGAGCGCGAGGCGTTCATCGCGCGCTCTGAAGGCCAGCGCCAGGCGGAGATCAACAAGGCGCAAGGCGAGGCTTCAGCCATCGTCGCCGTGGCGGAGGCCACTGCCGATGCGATCCGCAAAGTGGCCGAGGCCATTCGCGCGCCGGGTGGCGAACAGGCGGTGCAATTGAAAGTGGCTGAGAAGGCAGTGGAAGCCTATGCACAACTTGCCAAGACCAACAACACGATGATCGTGCCGGGCAACATGGGCGAGGTCTCGGCCTTGATCGGCACTGCGATGAGCTTGCTGAAAGTCAAAGCGCCCGGCGCGAACTGACCATGGCGCTCAATGTTTTGGGTGATCCACTCGTGCCCTGCTCGTATGACCCGCTCACCGGCTTCTTTCGCGATGGTTGCTGCAACACCCGCACTGATGACGTCGGCACGCACGTGGTCTGCGCGAAAGTGACAGAAGCGTTCTTGCGCCATTCACTCGAACGCGGCAATGACCTCGTCACACCGCGCCCGTCATACCGCTTTCGTGGCCTCGTTCCGGGCGACCGCTGGTGCCTGTGCGTGACGCGCTGGAACGACGCCCTCGCCGCAGGAGTGGCGCCGCCCGTGGTGTTGGAATCAACTCACGAGCACACGCTCGACTTCGTCTCATTGGAAGTACTGCAGTCTCATGCATGGCATCCGGTAGGCTAAACTCTGCGCGGCTCGGAAGGATGGATGAGCGGTTTAAGTCGCACGCCTGGAAAGCGTGTGGGGGCTAATTACCCCCCGCGGGTTCGAATCCCGCTCCTTCCGCCAGCCCAACCCTAGTGTCGTGAGTTAGAAGTTCGCCGACAAAATCGTTCGACGCTTGCGAGGATGTCATCGGCGGTCTTGGACCAGACGAACGGCTTCGGGTCTTTGTTATTGATCTTGATGTAGTGCCTGATGGCCTGCTCGAGTTGACGGGTCGAGCGATGGGTGCCGCGGCGGATGTACTTTTGTGTCAAGGTGGCGAACCAGCGCTCGACCTGGTTGAGCCAGGAAGCGGAGGTGGGCGTGAAGTGCACGTGGAAGCGAGGATGCCGGGCAAGCCAATTCTTAACGGCAGGCGTCTTGTGGGTGCCGTAGTTGTCCATCACGAGGTGGATGTCGAGCACCGCTGGCACGTTGGCTTCGATGGTGCGCAGGAACTGCAGGAACTCGCTGCTGCGGTGCCGGCGATGCAGATCGCCGATGACGGCTCCGGTGGCGATGTCCAGCGCCGCGAACAGCGTGGTCGTGCCGTGGCGCTCGTAGTCATGGGTGCGTCGTTCGGGAATGCCGGGCGCCAGAGGAAGCAAGGGCTGCGTCCGGTCCAGCGCCTGGATCTGGCTCTTCTCGTCAACGCACAGCACCATGGCCATCAGCGGCGGGTCCAAATACAGCCCGACGATGTCGCGCACCTTCTCGACAAACAGCGGGTCGCTGGAGAGCTTGAAGGTCTCTTGCCGATGGGGTTGCAGGCCGAAGGCGCGCCAGATGCGCGAGACCGCCGTCTGCGATAAGCCAGCCTCACGCGCCATGGTGCGCGTGCTCCAGTGCGTTGCCGCATCGGGCACGCTCTCCAGCGTCTTGGCGATCACGGCGTCTACACGCGAGTCGTCAATCGTGCGCGGGGCACCGGGTCGAGGGGCATCGAGCAGTCCGTCCAGTCGATGCGCCACGAATCGAGCTCGCCACTTCGAGACGGTCTGAGGCGTCACGCGCTGCCGACTGGCAACCACCTTGTTGTCCTCGCCCGAGGCACAAGCCAGAACAATGCGTGCCCGCAATGCCAACGCTTGCGCGGTCTTGCGCCGCAGCGTCAGTGCCGTGAGCTGCTCATGCTCGTCTTCGGTCAACGCCAGTTCGCTCTTGGGTCTTCCACGCATCGCCGCCTCATCGTTTGCACACGCTGCACGATCGATTCGACGAGCCTCGATTAGTTCAACGAACTTCTAACTCATGACACTAGGTCACGGCATCAAGCCTGTCGACCAACAAATAGCGGTGTGGCGATTGCGCGTCTTTCAGCAGGCGCAACCTCACTGGCACTGTTCGCAGAGTGAGTTTGAATACCGTGTCGACAATGGCGTCGAGTGAGTCCACGCCGTCGAAGTGCCTGGCCACCTGCGGGTTGTTCATGCAGCGGCCTACTTCATTGAAAAAGTCTTTGCCGATCACTGCCGCTGGCTCGTAGCCGGTCAGCAAGCTCTCGCGCAAGTTGTAGGCCGTGGCCAGGCCTTGCGCATCCATGCGAATCACACCGAAATCGAGCGTGTCGAGCCACTCGGCAGTTGCGTTCGCGAGCAAATCGAACGGGCGAGGCTCCGTGAAGAGCAGTCGAGCCGGCTTGCCGCTCTGCGCCAAGTGGACTAGCAAGGCTTGCAAAGTGCGCCCCACCCAAGCCAGGTTGACGGGCTTTTGCCAGCATTGATCAAACCCAGCTGCGCGCAGGCGGGCGGTGGTGTCGGCCATGGCATCGGCGGTCACGGCGATGCAAACGGTGTTGCGAAGAGAGGCGTCGCCCCGCACTTCGCCCAGCAGCCACAGGCCATCTTTGCCGGGGAGATTGATGTCGATCAGCATCACCTGAGGCTTCTGGGTGCGGAGCTGGTCGAGGGCCGCTTCAGCGCTGTCGGCCAACACAATTTGGGCCGTGGTGCGGGCTTCCACGACGGCCTTCATCAACTCCGCGTTGGTCGGCTCGTCTTCGACATACATCACCAGCCCAGCAGGCGATGGGCTAGCGGTTGCTGTTGCGGTCGGCGCAATCACCGGCGGCGCCGAGCGGTTTAGCGTCTCGGGGTCGGGCGGTTGCGAGCGCGCAGCCGCCTCGGACAGTGTTAACGCTTTGGCCGCGGGCAGATCCACCGTGAAGCAGCTGCCGCGCTGCGCCTCGCTCTCCACCTTGATGCGCCCACCCATCGCATGGACGATTTGCTGCACGATGACGAGGCCAAGGCCGGCACCGTGTATGCCTTGACCTTCGCGCCCCAGCCGATTGAACGGCTCGAAGACGTGGCTGATCTGCTCCGAGCTGAGCCCACTTCCGGTGTCGCGCACCGCCACCGAAATGAAGTCGCCTTTGTCGCCGCCTTTATCGCCGCCTTTGTCGTCGCTTTCTATGCGGTCCAGCGTGACGGTCACCGCCCCATTGCGCCGGTTGTATTTGATGGCATTGCTGATCAAGTTCAGCACGACTTGCACGACACGCTGCGGATCGGCAAGCACAAACCACGCATCCACTGGCTCTGGCGCGCTGAATTGAATCGACACGTCGAGGCTTTCAGCCTCGGGCTGCAACATGTCGATCGCGCGCGTCACGAGCGGCACCAGAGCGCTGATTTGCGGATGCTGATCCAAGACCCCGCTCTCGATGCGAGCCACGTCCAGCAGATCGGAAATCATCGTCAACAGCCACTGACCGGCTTTCCGGATATTGCCAGCCTGCTTGAGCTGTGTGGGCGATGCCGCCGGGTCATCGAGCAGCATCTGTGAGAAGCCGAGAACCGCGTTGAGCGGCGTGCGCAACTCGTGGCTAACGTGCGAGAGAAAGCGGCTCTTGGTTTCGTTGGCGACTTCGGCCGCCTCACGCCGCCGCTGCTCACGCCCGGCTCGAAGCTGAGTCGTGGCGTCGGTCAAGGTGCCGTGAAAGCCGACCACCTTCGAATTGCGATCACGCAGCGGATCGCCGCTGAGCATCAGCTCGAATTCGTACGCGGGGTCGGATGCGCACGAGCTCAGGCGCAAGTCACGAAACGCCTTGCCGGAATCAAGCGCTTGCTGGATGGCATTCACGGTGGCCGATGAGCAGTGAGCGCTGAAGAGTTGGGGCAGCGTTCGGCCATCGATCGGGCCCGCATCGGCCGGCAGTGGTTTGGTCAGGGTGACGATGCGGCCAGAAGCGTCGAGCTGCCAGTAAGCGTCAGACTGCAGATCGAGCAGGGCACGGAAGCGGCGGTCGCTCTCGCGCACTTCACCGAGCGAATCCCTGACTGCCAAGAGCTGCCGCAGCGGCAGCATCGAGTGCGCAGCAGCCACATCGGCTTCTTCCCACGGCCGGCAGCGACCCCGCACTTCTGTCGACCAAATCTCGAACGAGGTGCGTGGCGATAGAACCGGCAAGCCTTGCGCATCGAGCGCCAGCTGTGCGGGCTTGTCGGGGTCGCCGCCCCAGCTCACTTCACGCCGATGTTCGGGCCGCGCCCACACCAAGGCCGAGCTGGCGAAGTCGCCCAGGCGCGCCACCATGCAGCCTCTGACGCGCTGGTCCTCAAGCGTCGAGCCTTTTGATCCGAGCTTGAGTTCTTCGAAAGTGAGTATGTCTTCCGACCGGGTCTTGAGCTGATGCTCTGCGAATCGCAGCAGTTCCTCGCCGCGCTCACCCATTGGCCAATGGCCGAACGCGAAAGCCTCTCCGCCATGCCAAAGCGCGCCGGCTGTCGAGCCGGTGAGTTGCAGCAGGGCCGCAGCCGATGCGTCAACAACTTCTGCCAGCGGCACTTCGACTTGATTGAACGCATCGACGATGCGGCTCTGAATGGTCGCCGCCTGGCGCGACGCCTCCAGCCGGTTGCGCTGCGCATGCCAACCCACGAGGTAGCTCGCACCTATAGAGATCGCAGCGCAGACCTGGCGAAGCCGCTGCGTCAGCGCGCTCGGCTTGCGGTGGTGGCAAGCCACCATTCCCCAAAGCTCACCCTCCACGATGATGGACAAGGTCAAGGTTGAGCGGGCACCGATGTTTTGCAGGTAGCGCAAGTGAATGGGCGAGACGCTGCGCAGCGTGGAATGACTCAGGTCGAGCGGCTGATTGCTCAACGCATCCAGCCATGGAATCACGGCCACGGGCGTGTACGTGGCATCGGGCACATAGCGCACCAGGTTCGTCCGGTAGAGCTCACGCGCTTGCGCGGGGATGTCGCTCGCCGGGTAGTGCAGGCCAAGATAAGACTCCATGTCCGGCTCGCGGACTTCTGCCACCACTTCGCCGTGCCAGTCTGGGTGAAAGCGATAGGCCATGACGCGATCGAAGCCGCAGAAGCGCTTGACCTGTGTGGTCAGGCGAGTCAGCAGATCGTTCAGATCGGCCGCGCCACGCAGCGCGGCCATGATGTCGGCGTGGGCCTGCAACCAGTCCAACTCCTGCTCGGGCATGGCCTCGAGCTCCAAGATGCACTGGCCTCGGTAGCGATGCACCACGGCCTGGAGTTGCAAGCCCGGCGCAGTGGTGCCAGCGGGCTGCACGGTGACAAGCGCATGGCGCACACCAGAGAGCCCAGGCGCGCGCACCGCGCGTTCAATGCGCTCCCAAGAAGCCGGATCGACGAGGCTGCTGAGCGCCCTGCCCTTCGTCGGCAGCGCGCCAAGGCTCAGCCATTCATGCAGATTGCTCGACGCATGCCGAATGTTGGATGTGTCCGCATCGAAGGCCACCAAGGCGCCGTGAGGCTGGATCGAGCCTGGAATGTGGATGGGCTCACGCGCGCAGTTGCTGAGATCGATCTTGCGTTGATCTGGCGGCGTGCCACTGTCAGCGTTGAACGCGGAGACGGTCAAGATGCTCATCGCGAGACAGCACCGAACACGCGCTCGAACAGCTCGAACGTGGCCCGCGCACTGGTGCAGACGAACGGCCAGTCAGCCCGATCTACCTCCGCGAGTGCGCGCAAGAACTCAGCCCAGCGCGAGCCCGTTTGCGCACCGTAGGCCGCCATGAAGCGGCCCGCGCCGCAGCGCGCGGGGTGCGACTCTGGCAATCGCCTTGTCACCACACCAAGCCCAAGCGTTGCGCCTTCAAGAACGTACATCGCGCCCCAGGCTTCAGCGTCGCTCTGAATCAAGTGCGCAGGCGAAGGTGCTGAGCCAGGCGTGCGTTGCAGCGCTGCGAGATCGGCTTGGAGCCAGCGCGACTTCGACAATCGCCCTTCCACCCACGGCGCATTGAATCGTTGCGCCAACTGCGCCTCCAAGCCCACGTGAATTTGCCAATGGGCCAGCAAGTAGGCCGCGTAGAGCTCGTCGCTCGGAATGCCCGTGGCCACCTCGCGCATCAATGCGGTGGCTTCGAGTGCGCGATGCGGGGCCTCGGTTCGTTGCTTGAGCAAGTCGCGCAAATGGGCTGCGCTTTCGCCGAAGGCGGGTGGGATGAGCTGCTTCGAATTGAAGTTCGGCAGGTCGATGGCGGCGAGACTTTGGCTGGAACCGTCCGCAGTTAAAGCACGAGGCAACATGGGGCGCGGTCCGTGAACAATGCCGCATACCATACCTCAATGAAGCGTGCTTGCACCCTGCCACTTGCCCTATGCCAATGCCCAGCAAATGGCGGTGGGTGAGTCAAGGCATCGGCACCCAACGCACTGGGCAGTAACTCGTCACTACCAACTGAACTTCACTCGAGGACAAACCATTGGCAAAAATCCATTCCGGCGTGGGCCCGCAGTACCCGCAGGTTGTTGTCTTGGTCGGTGCAACCGGTGATCTGGCGCGGCGCAAGTTGTTGCCCGGCTTGTTTCACTTGACGAGTGTGGGCTTCATCCCAGGCTGCCGAATCATCGGCGTCTCACTCGATGACCTTGACGTTGAAGGCTTTCGCCAATCGGCACGCAGCGCACTCGACGAGTTCTCGACCCGCAAGATCTCAGATGCCGATTGGGCCGCCTTTGCCGCCATCCTCGATTACGTGCCTTTGTCGGCAGGCGCCCCGGCACTGGCCGATGCCGTAGCGCGGGCCGAGGCCAGCCTGGGCCGCGAGAGCCGGCGCCTGCACTACTTGAGTGTGCCGCCGAATGCGGCACTCGCAGTCGTTCGCATGTTGGGCGAGGCGGGGCTCGTTGAGCACTCGCGCATCGTGATGGAAAAGCCTTTCGGCACTGACCTGGTCAGTGCCGTCTCACTGAATGCGAAGCTGCATGAAGTCTTTGCCGAAGACCAGATATTTCGCATCGACCACTTCCTTGGCAAAGAGCCGGCGCAAAACATTCTTGCTTTCAGATTCGCCAACGGCCTGTTCGAGCCCATCTGGAACCGCAACTTCATCGACCACGTGCAAATCGATGTGCCCGAGACACTCGGCCTCGGCAAGCGCTCTGGTTTCTATGAGCAAACCGGCGCCTACCGCGACATGGTGGTCACCCACCTCTTCCAGATCCTCGCGTTCATGGCGATGGAGCCACCCACCGCGCTCGAACCCGCGCCCATCAGCGAAGAGAAGAACAAAGTCTTTCGCAGCATGCTGCCGGTGCAACCGCACGATGTGGTGCGCGGGCAATACACCGGCTACCGCTCGGAAGAAGGCGTTGATCCCGAATCAGAGACCGAAACTTTCATTGCGCTGAAGTGCTTCATCGACAACTGGCGGTGGGCCGGCGTGCCCTTCTTCTTGCGCACTGGCAAGCGCCTTGCCGAAGGCCAGCGCATCATCTCGATCGCCTTTCGCGAGCCGCCGAAAAGCATGTTCCCGGTGGGCTCCGGCGTCGGTGCGCAAGGGCCTGATCACTTGACTTTCGATTTGGCTGATGCCTCGAAAATGTCGCTCTCGTTCTACGGCAAGCGCCCCGGCCCTGGCATGCGGCTCGACAAACTGAGTTTGCAGTTCGCCATGCACGACACCGGCCTCATTGGCGACGTGCTCGAAGCCTATGAACGCCTGATCCTGGATGCCATGCGCGGCGACCGCACCTTGTTCACAACGGCCGAAGGCATTGAGCGCCTGTGGCAAGTGTCAACAGCCTTGCTCGAAGCACCGCCGCCTGTGCGCCTTTACCCGCCGGGCTCCTGGGGGCCCAAATCCATCCACCAACTGATTGCGCCGCATGCCTGGCGCCTGCCATTCGAGCGGGCATGGCGCGATCCCAACCGCGCTGGCGGTTGACTTTGAAAGCTCCTCACCATGGCTTACATGTTGTTGATTGCCGAACCACTCGGCCAACGCGCTGAACGCGGCATCGAAGAAGGCAAGCAGGCCTACGCCCAAATGCTGGGCTTTGCCGAAGCGCTGAAGCAGCGCGGGATTCTGCGCGGCGTCGAATCGCTTGCCGCCGATGCGAACGCCGCGCGCGTGCAAGTGCGCAACGGCCGCACCACGCGCATCGACGGCCCATTCACCGAGGCCAAAGAGATGATCGGCGGCTTCTTCATCGTTGATGTCGCCACGCGTGACGAAGCGTTGGCGATTGCCGCCGAGTGCCCGGCCGCCGCGTGGGCAACGGTTGAAGTGCGCGAAACCGGGCCGTGCTGGACTTGAGCGGCGCGTAGTTCTTTGGAGCCGGTCAGTGTGGTTGTCGACGGCGGTTTCAATGTGCTTGTCGATTCCGTCGATGTTCGTTCGTCGTCAAGACAGGCGCCAGACAAACTGGCCCCGACATCAACCACAGGAGACACCGCAATGCGATTCATGATCATGGTGCGCGCCACACCGGACACCGAGGCCGGCATCTTCCCGGAAGACGACAAGCTCATGGCCTCGATGGCCGGCTATCACGAAGAGCTCACCCGAGCCGGCGTGCTGCTCGACGGCGCCGGCCTGCAACCGAGCGCCAAGGGATGGAAGGTTCGCTACCGCGGCGGCAAGCACAGCGTGATCGACGGGCCGTTTGCCGAGAGCAAAGAACTGATCGCCGGCTACACGCTGATCCAGGTGCGCAACCGCGAAGAGGCGATGGAATGGGCGCGCCGCTTCCCCAATCCAATGGGCGAAGGCCAAGACGCCGAGATCGAAGTGCGGCAGCTCTATGAGCTCGACGACTTTGCGCCCAGCCCATCGTTGGATCGAATGCGCGAAATGGATGCCGGGCGCTGAGCGCATGCCGACCAGCTCACGCAGCGCACCCAACACAACCAACACACTGGAAAGCCCACCATGCAACAGCACCACCAGATCTTCGTCAACCTCGCCGTTGATGATTTGCCCAAATCCAAAGCCTTCTTCGCGGAACTCGGCTTCGGCTTCAACGCGCAGTTCACCAACGAACAGGCAGCGAGCCTCGAGATTGGCCCCAACATCTACGCGATGCTGCTTCAACGCGCGTTCTTCGAAACCTTCACCGACAAGCCCGTGATCGATGCGCGGCAAAGCACCGAGGTGTTGCTGTGCCTGTCGTGCCAAAGCCGCGAAGAAGTTGATGCCCAGGTCGCCAAGGCCGTGGCAGCTGGCGGCTCCACGTGGCGGCCGGTGCAAGACTACGGCTTCATGTATGGCCACGGCTTTGTTGACCTTGACGGCCACCGCTGGGAGCTGATGTACATGGACTTGGCCGCCGCGCCGAAGCAGATGTGATGCCGCGCCCATGACGCAGGCCACCGAGCGCGCGACCGTTGCGACCAAGCTTGCGACTCAGCGCGCGATCGAGGCCGTTTGGCGCATCGAGTCGGCCAAGGTCATTGCCCATGTGGCCCGCATCGTTCGTGACGTGGGCATGGCGGAAGACATCGCTCAAGACGCGCTCGTTGCTGCGCTCGAGCACTGGCCAAGCGAAGGCCTGCCGAACAAGCCGGGAGCTTGGCTCATGACCACCGCCAAGCACCGCGCACTCGATCGCCTGCGGCAAGACGCTCTGCATGCCCGCAAGCAAGAAGAGCTCGGCCACGAGCTCGACGCCATCGGCGCGCACGTTGTGCCTGATCTGGTGGAGGCGCTCGCCGAAGCCAGCGAAGACGACATTGGCGATGACCTTCTCCGCCTCGTCTTCACAGCCTGCCACCCGGTGCTCTCGGCCGATGCACGCGTGGCGCTCACGCTGCGCTTGATCGGTGGCCTCACCACCGACGAGATCGCCCGCGCCTGCCTCGTGCCGGAGAAGACGATCGCCCAGCGCATCGTGCGCGCCAAACGAACGCTCGGCGACGCGAAGCTGCCCTTCGAAGTGCCGCGCGCTGCCGAGCTGCCCGAGCGGCTGGCTTCGGTGCTTGAAGTCATATACCTCATCTTCAACGAAGGCTATTCGGCCACGACCGGTTGCGACTGGATGCGCCCTGCCCTCTGCGCCGAGGCCTTGCGCTTGGGCCGCATCGTGGCGCAATTGATGCCGAGCGAGAGCGAAGCCGCCGGGCTGCTCGCGCTGATGGAGATTCAGGCTTCGCGCACCGCCGCGCGCACCGATGCCGAAGGCCGCCCGGTGCTGCTGATGGATCAAGACCGCAGCCGCTGGGATCGCCTGCTGATTCGGCGTGGGCTGCAGGCGCTGGCGCGGGCCGAGGCCCTTGGCGGCGCGCGAAAGCCGTATGCGTTGCAAGCGGCGCTGGCGGCCTGCCATGCGCGCGCTGCCGATGCCGCGGCAACCGATTGGGCGCGGATCGTGTCGCTCTATGAGGCGCTGCTCGAAGTTGCGCCATCGCCAGTCGTCGAGCTCAACCGGGCGGTGGCAGTGGGCATGGCTCGCGGCCCGGCGGCGGCGCTCGCGATCGTCGACGCACTCACATCAGAGCCGCTGCTCGCCGGCTACCCGTGGCTGCCAAGCGTTCGCGGCGACTTGCTCGCCAAGCTCGGCCGCGCAGCCGAGGCCGCCGCTGAATTCAAGCGCGCGGCCGGCATGACGCGCAATGAGCGCGAACGCGACTTGCTGCTTGCGCGGGCCGAAGCGGCGAGCTCTTTGCCCACCTGAGACGCAAGACACAACCGCCCCATGAAGCAATGCGCACAACAGATTTAACTCAGCCCGAAACGCCCATGCACCACCGATCGTCCGCCGCATGAGGACGATTGCCACGCGCCTGCCCGTGCTCGTGCTGCTCTTCTCGGCCTCGCTGTGGGGCCTGGGCTGGTGGCCGTTGAAGCAGTTTGCTGCGGCGGGCTTGTCGGGGCCGGTGCTCACGCTGCTGACCTACGGCCTCGTCGGCTTGTGCACTTCGTTTTGGCTGTGGCGCGAGCGAGCCGCGTGGCGTGCGCAAGCGGGCGTGTTGCTCGGCATCGTCGTGATTGGCGGGTGGGCGAACACGGCGTTTGTTTGGGCGCTTGTGATTGGCGATGTGGTGCGGGTGATGCTGCTCTTCTACCTCTCGCCGGTGTGGTCGGTGCTTGGCGGGCGGCTCTTCCTCGGCGAGCCGTTGCGGCCGCGCCGGCAGGTGGCCATTGCCACCGCATTGCTCGGCCTTTGGCTCGTGCTGGGCGGCAGCCATGCCTTCGATTCACCCTTGAGCAAGGCCGACTTGCTGGCTTTGTCCGCAGGGCTCGCGTTTGCTGGCAACAACTTGCTCGCCCGCGCGGGGCAGCGCATTCCCATCGGCTCGAAGACGGTGGCGGTGTTTGTGGGTTGCGGCGTGATGTCGATGTTGCTGATGGCGCTGCAAGGCCTCGCCCTGCCGCCGGCCTCGCTGCTGGCGAGCCCACTGGGCTTGAGCGTGCTGGCCTACGGCTTCATCTGGCTCGTGATCGCAACGGCGACTTGGCAATACGGCGTCACGCACATCGAGAGCGGGCGGGCCGGCATCGTGTTGGTGGTCGAACTGCTGGTGGCGGTGCTGAGTGCGAGTTGGGTCGCCGGCACAGCGCTTGCACCCGCCGAATGGCTTGGCGGCGCGTTGATTGCCATAGCCGCTTTGCTTGAAGCCACTGACAACAGCGCAGAAGTCATTGAACTCAAACGCGCGCACTGAGGAATCGCATTGAAAGCCGAGCCACTACGCCGCACAACGCGCCCTGCTCGCGCCATTCAAGCGCTCTCGATTGCCCTCTTGATCCTGCCGCTGCTGTTGCAAAGCCTCGGCGACCATTGGGTGCGCATGGCAGACATGTGCCTGCTCTACATCATGCTGGCCCTCGGCATGAACATCGTCGTCGGCTGTGCCGGCCTGCTCGATTTGGGCTACGTGGCCTTCTATGCCGTGGGCGCCTACCTTGCCGTGCTGTTGACCTCGCCGCACCTGACAGAAAACTTTGCATGGATTGCCGCCATGTTCCCGGGCGGTCTGCATGCGCCGTGGTGGATCACGGCCCCGTTGAGCGCGATCGTCGCCGGGGGCTTCGGCATGCTGCTCGGCACACCCACGCTCAAGCTCCGCGGCGATTACCTCGCCATCGTGACCTTGGGCTTCGGCGAGATCGTGCGGCTCTTGCTCGTCAACCTGAGTCACCCGCTCAACATCACCAACGGCGCCAAAGGCGTGGGCCCAGCTGACCCGATTCGCCTCTTCGGGCTCGATCTGAGCAAGGGCCTCTCACTTGGCGACCATCAACTCTCCGCGGTCACACTGCACTACTACCTCTTCTTGGTGTTGGTGGTGCTGACGGTCGTGATTTGCCAGCGCCTGCAAAGCTCACGCATCGGCCGCGCCTGGATGGCCATTCGCGACGACGAAGTGGCCGCCGAAGCGATGGGCATCAACACCCGCAACTTGAAGTTGCTTGCCTTTGGCATTGGCGCGAGCATTGGCGGCGTGGCCGGCGCCATGTTCGGCACATTTCAGGGCTTCGTTTCGCCTGAAGCCTTCAGCCTGCAAGAGTCGGTGATCATCGTGGCGATGGTGGTGTTCGGTGGCCTCGGGCACCTGCCCGGCGTGATCCTTGGTGCGCTGCTGTTGACCGGCTTGCCGGAAGTGCTGCGCTATGTCGTCGGCCCCTTGCAAACGATGACCGACGGCCGGCTGGACGCCGGCATCATGCGCCCGCTGTTGATCTCGTTGGCGATGATCGGCAGCATGCTGCTGCGGCCGCGCGGCCTGTGGCCCGCACCGGAGCATGGCAAGGCGGCGGCGCCCAACAAACCGAGCGCGTCGACGCTGACGCCTCAGCCGCCTCGCGTGCAAGCAAGCCTCTAGACGGCCATCGACGCATCAGATTGGCCAACGCACGAATCAACGCGGCCATCAGCGCGGTCATCAACGAACCAGTGCCTCGCGCACGAACTCCAGCCGGTCCTGGCCGAAAAACAACTCGTCGCCAACGAACATGCTCGGCGCACCGAACACGCCGCGGCGCACCGCTTCTTCGGTCGTTGCGACGAGTGCGGCCTTCACGGCGGCATCGGCCACCAGCGACTGGAACGATTCAGCGTCAAATCCGGCCGCGGCCAATACCTCGGCAACCACCGCGGGGTCAGCCATGTTCTGAGGCTTCACCCACATCGCATCGAACACCGCCGCGAGATAAGCGGCAAGGCGCTCGGGCTCACGCATCAGCACGCCAGTTGCGCCGCGCATCAGCGTCAGCGTGTTGATCGGAAAGTGCGGGTTGAAGTGCAAAGGCACGCGGTAGCGATCAGCCCAGCGCTGCAGGTCGCCCAGCATCCAGCGGCCTTTCGCGGGCACGGTGACTGGGCTCGCGTTGCCCGTGGCTTTGAAGACACCACCAAGCAACATCGGCCGCCAAACAAGCTCGGCGCCCACTTCTTCGGCGAGCCGGGGAAGTTGCGTCCATGCGAGGTAGGTCGTGGGGCTGCCCACGTCGAAGAAGAACTCGATCGGTCGGGTCAACAGGGTCATGCGGGTTGCCTCACCAGGTTTCCAGCCACGGGCGCAGATCGAGCTCGTGGGTCCAGGCGCTGCGTGGCTGCTGGTGCAGCGCCCAGTAGCTCGCGGCAATCGCCTCGGGATCAAGAATGCCGCCCTGTTCCTTCAAGGCATAGCGCTCGGGGAAGTTCTCGGCGATGAAGCGCGTGTCGATCGCCCCGTCGATCACCAAATGAGCCACATGCAGGCCTTGCGGCCCCAGCTCGCGCGCCATGCTTTGCGCGAGTGCCCGCAGCGCATGCTTGGCGCCGGCAAAGGCAGAGAAGCCGCTGCTGCCGCGCAAGCTGGCGGTGGCACCGGTGAAGAAGATGCTGCCGTGGCCGCGCGGGCGCATCACGCGCGCTGCTTCACGGCCCACGAGAAAGCCTGCGAGTGCCGCCATCTCCCAGACCTTGCGATAAACGCGCTCGGTCGTCTCGGTGATGCCAAAGCGCACATTGGCGCCAATGTTGAACACGACGACCTCGATCGGCGCGACCTCGCGCTCGATGCGCTCGAACAGCGCCACTACCTGATCTTCACGCCGTGCATCGCAAGCCCAGCCCTCAGCTTGCCCGCCCTCGGCGCGAATGCGTTCGACCAGCGGCAGCAACTCGCTTGCCGTGCGGCGCACGCCCACCACGTGAAAGCCTTCGCGTGCGAAGCGGCGCGCCACGGCGCCGCCAGTGGCATCGCCCGCGCCGACGATCAGCGCCGCGCGGGGTGATTCGGTCTTGGTCATCGAGCAGCCTCGAGTTCGCGGACAGGCGTTGATGCTTGCAGACGTTCCGCGAGCGGTCGATCGGGATATCCACCTGCCGCTCTGCCGATTTCGAATTCATATTCCAATCGGAAGCGGGTGCTGCGCTGGTTTGCAGTCAACTCATCGATCGTCACCTCTTGGAGAAGCGACATGGCAGGTCAATCCATCGACATCAAGGCCGGTGACGGCAGCGGTCATTTCTCAGGCTACCTTGCATTGCCGAAGAACGGCACCGGCCCGGGGCTGGTGATTGCACAAGAGATTTTTGGCGTCAACCAGAACATGCGCGACGTGGCCGACTACTACGCCGAAGAAGGTTATGTGGCCTTGGTGCCCGATTTGTTCTGGCGTCAGCAGCCCGGCGTGGAGCTCGACTCCACCCAAGACGCCGACATGCACCGCGCCTTCGGCTTCTACGGCGGCTTCGATGAATCCAAAGGCGTGGATGACCTGCAAGCGGCCATCAACGCCCTGCGCACGCACGGCGCAGTCACGGGCAGCAAAGTTGGCGTGCTCGGGTTTTGCTTGGGCGGCAAGCTGGCCTACCTGGCGGCCTGCCGCACCGATGCGGATGTTGCCGTGGGCTACTACGGAGTCGGCATCGAAGCGGCGCTCGGTGAGGCCGAGCGCATCACGCGGCCGCTCGTTTTGCACATCGCCGAGCTCGACAAGTTCTGCCCGCCCGAGGCCCGCGCAAAGATCGTGCAAACCTTGACCGGCCTGCCACTCGTTGCGCTGCATGTCTATCCCGGCGTCGACCATGCCTTCGCGCGCAAAGGTGGCGATCACTTTCACAAGGCCTCCGCATTGATGGCGCATGAGCGCAGCATCGCTGCACTCAAGGCCGCAATCGGCCCGCACTACGATCTCTCAGCACTGTGGGACAAACACTGCGAATATGAATTCGGCACGCGCAACGTTGACGACACCATGCGCACCATGGTCGCCGAGCCGTACGTCAACCACATTCCGACGATGACCGGCGGCGTCGGGTACCAACAGCTGCACCGCTTCTACAGCGATCACTTCGTCAACAGCAATCCGCCCGACACGGCGCTCATGCCAATTTCACGCACCGTTGGCGCAACGCAAGTGGTCGACGAGATGCTCTTCAGCTTCACCCACACGACCGAGATCCCGTGGATGCTGCCGGGCGTCGCACCCACCGGCAAGCGGGTTGAGGTGCCCTTGATCGCCGTCATCAAGTTCCGTGGTGACAAGCTCTACCACGAGCACATCTACTGGGATCAGGCGAGCGTGCTGGTGCAAGTGGGCCTGCTCGACCCAAAGTTGCTGCCGGTGGCCGGTATCGAGGCAGCAGCCAAGTTGCTGGACGAGACTCTGCCCTCGAATACGCTCATGCACCGCGGAAGCAAGTGAGACTCAACGCGGTCACCGGCTGCAAAAAAACCTTTACCGCCGGCTTTCAATCTACTCGCTGTACTCATCGAGCGCTTGCGCAATGGTTTCGATATCCCTGCTGACCGGGTCGGCAGGAGCATGCTCCAGCGCGCGCAGTACCAGCTCGAAACCCTGGAGAGCCTGAGCACCTTCGTACTGCCCGGCCATGGCCAGCACGTCGTTAACAGTCCACAAATGAGGAGCAGCGCAAAGCTTTGGCAGCAATCGATAAACGGCAGCCAATGATTGACTGCCACCAGCGCCACGCGCAACGTCGACAACCTGTGCATTGGTGAGATTCCATCGATTGCGCAGTGGTGGCAGCCACCGAAGCAACGCTTTCAGCGCATTTGCGCCCGAATTGGTCGCGGCAACAGCAACCACCTCTTCAGTGGTCAACCCGAGGTCGTCACGCAGCTGAGGCATCAGGACGATGATCGTCTCGAGGGTGCGGGTACCGCAATAAGTGCGGGCGATTGCGGCTACTTGAGTGGTGGAGAGATGAAAGCTGTCCCGAAGCATTGGATACAGGCTCAAGACAGCTTTCAACGTCTGCCGCGCACCACCCCCAGTTGTCATCATCACCACTTGAGAGGTGGTGAAGCCAAGCTCATCGCGCAACTTCGGCATCAGCTGCTTGACTGCTTCCAGTGCTTTCCTGCCACCGTCGTTACTCGCAATGCTCACGACTTGGTCAACCGTCAAGCCGAAATCGGCGCAAAGTTCAGGCAGCAAGCTTTCAAGCGTTTCCAATGCCTGCCCACCACCAACCTTGCTGGCGACATTCACCACATCTTCTGTCGTCAACTGGAATTCTTGGCGCAGTGCGGGCAACAATCGTTGAACTGTTCGAAGCGCTTGATTGCCGCCCATCCGGCTCGCAATGCCCACGATCTGGTGTACGGTCAGTGAGTACGGCTCGGCGCAGAGCTCTGGCAAGCGCTTGCTGACAGCTTCGAGGGCCATGTTTCCGCCGTTCTTGCTTGCGATGGCCACCACCTGCTCAGTTGTTAAACCGAAGTCCTGCTGGAGCGATGGCAGCAAGCGTTGCACTGCCTCCATGGCGTGCTTGCCGCCAATGTGACTCGCAATGCGGGTCACTTGCGCACCGCTGAGTCCATGCGCTTCTGCGAGTTCGGCGCCGAGAGGACCCACAACCCGCAGGGCCGGGCGCCCACCATGCGCTGCGATTCTTGCCAGCTGCTTGTCGCTCAATGAAAGTGGTGGCCGCGTGACACTCGATACATTGACGACGAAAAGCAACTCTTGCAAAGCGAAATTGCCTGTACGCGTTCTGGCAATCGTCACGAAGTCATCTTTATTCAAGTACGGCAGACTACTTTTCAGTTCCGCGTAGAGGTCCGCCATGACTCCAAGCGACTGGGGTCGTTTGCCGATGCTGCAAATCTGTTCCGAATCAAAGCCAAGTCTCGTCAAAGCCTCGTGGTGTTGAAGCACTTCGAGGTGGGCTTCTGGCGCGAGTTGTTCAATCTGCAGCGGGCTGTACCCGAGGCTCGCCAAGTGCGTCGGTTCGTCCAACAGCGTCGCGAGTGCCGCTTCTTCGGCAGAAGACCACGGCGCATTCAGTCGCGCCAAAAAGTCTTCCTCTGCCGTTGGCACCGAATCCGACTGACTCGGCCGAGAAGCTTGGCGGCTGGCTTGCCAATTGGCCCGCTCCGATGCGGAAGGCTTTGACTCAGCGCCCGAGTCGGACGGCGCAGTCAGATTGGCTGCAGTGAGTACCTGTGAATCTTCAACCGGGCTCAGGCGCGATTGGGGTTCAGGCGACAAGCGCACTCGCTTGGGCGGGCGTTCACTGAGTTGCGGGCTTGTCGACGAGCCTGTGCGAGGCGACGGCGACGCAGGAGACCTTCGAACCTGAGCATCGCCTTGCAACTCGGCATCGCGCGCCGCCGTAGGCATGGCGCCGTTGTTGAAAACTGGATTCACGAAAATTCACCGTTGAGTTGCGATTGGAAAGGCGTTGAGCCTGCCCGAATGGTGCCGGGTGCCCATTCGGAGCTGGGGCATCAATAACTCCCCGCGGCGTGAGAGGCATTCAATAACCGTACCAGTCTGTGCCTTGACGAGGGTTCTCCGTTCTCACGGACGACTTTGCGCACGAGGCATCCCTACCGCGATCGGCTCAAGCGAGTCGCCGATCAGCTGAGTGTCGAAGTCAGCCGCAAAAGCCTTCAAGAACGTTGACGACGTTCGTGCCCAACGCTGCCACTGCATAGCCGCCTTCCATGACGAACACGGTAGGCAGTCCAGCACTGGCCAGCGCCTCTCCAACCCGAAGGTAATCGGCGCTGCGCAGCCGAAAGCGCGAGATCGGGTCGCCTTCAAAAGTATCCACGCCCAAGGCGATGACCAAGGCATCCGGCCCGTAGCGGCGCACCGCTTCAAGCGCGTTATGAAGGGCAAGCGACCAAGCTTCGAAGTCGGTCCCGCAGGCCAGCGGTATGTTCAGATTGAAGCCTTCGCCTGCGCCCTGCCCAAGTTCGTCGGCGTAGCCAAGAAAGAACGGGTACTCGGTGGTCGGATCCCCGTGGAGCGAGACGGTCAGCACGTCGGCACGGTCATAAAAAATGCTTTGCGTTCCATTGCCATGGTGATAGTCGACATCCAGGATGGCGACGCGTTTCGCACCTGTCTCACGCAAGGCCTCGGCGGCCAGGGCCGCGTTGTTCAGAAAACAGTAGCCACCAAAGAAGTCGGCGCCGGCGTGGTGCCCCGGCGGCCGCGTGAGGGCCACCGCCGCGCGCGGCCCGCCCACGGACGCGACAGCGCGGGCGGCATCGGTTGCGCAGGCCGCGCCTGTGATGGCCGCCTCCCATGTGCCTGATGTGATGGGCGTGCCGCTGTCGAACGAGAACAGCCCCACGCGGGCTGCAAAGTTGGCGGGCGCAATGTCATGCCGAAAGCCGCGCACTGGCCACACCGAGGGCAGCACGTCGACTTCGGCGTTGGCCGGGTCCTGCATCACCCACTCGCTCCACGCGTGGGTCAAAAACTCCACGTAGCGCGGGCTGTGCACCCGGTGGACGAGGGCCATGTCCGCGGCGCCGGGCGTGCGCAACTCACCCATGGGGCGGCGCTGCAATTCCGCCATCACATGGTCGAGCCGTTCGGGCGCTTCGTGGCAAGGAACGAGGCGGCCGCGGAACATTTCCTGGCGGCCCGCATGCAGACGATGAACTGGGTTTTGGTAGATCACCATGGTCGTGTGGCCTTCAAGTGGCGGTTCAGGCGACGCGACGAAGAACGGCGTGGCGGCGGCCGCTCAAGGTCAGGCCGAAGAGGTCTTTCGGGTCGTCAAGCTCAGGGACAAGCGCGATGTCCGTCCCGATGTTCTGTTCCTTCGCGATTCTGTAGATGTAGCGCAGTGCCGTGTAGTCCTCGAGCGCAAAGCCGACGGAGTCGAACACCGTCACTTGCGCCGCGCTCTCGCGACCGACCGCAGTGCCGTCAAGCACCTGCCACAGCTCCTGCACCGGGAAGTCAGCGGGAAGCTGCTGAATCTCGCCCTCGATGCGGGTTTGCGCCTCGTATTCGACGAACACGCGCGCAGCACGCAGGATGTCGGCATGCAACTCGGTCTTGCCGGGGCAGTCGCCGCCCACGGCGTTGATGTGCATGCCGGGTTCGATCATGTCGGGCGTCAGGATCGTGGCATAGGCTTTGTCCGCGGTCACGGTGGTGACGATGTCCGCGCCGCGCACGGCCTCTGCGGTCGATGCGGCTCGCACGACCCGCAGCGCCGGGGTGGTCGAGAGATTGCGGATCAGCTTGTCGGTGGCGAGCGGGTCCACATCGAAAACGCGCACCTCCTCGATCCCCAGCAAGGTGTGAAACGCCAATGCCTGAAATTCGCTTTGCGATCCATTGCCGATCAGCGCCATGGACTTGGAGTCTGGGCGAGCCAAGGCGCGGGCGGCCATGGCGGAGGTTGCGGCCGTTCGCAATGCGGTCGTCAGCGTCAGCTCGGACAGCAGCAGCGGATACCCGGTCGAAACATCGGCAAGCACACCGAAGGCCATCACGGTGGGCAGGCCGAGTGCGGTGTTGCCGGGGTGTCCGTTGACGTACTTGAAGGCATACGAGCCCTTGTCGGAAACGGGCATCAGCTCGATGACGCCGACGTGCGAATGCGAGGCAACGCGGGCCGACTTGTCGAATTCGTGCCAGCGAACGAAGTCTTCGCGCAGTGCCACCGCGAGATCTTCGATGAAGCGGGGCACGCCGCAGTTGTCGACAAGACGCAGGAGATCCACAACATCAACAAAGCGGGTCATCGTCATTTCCTTCTTTTTTGGCAGAGCGCTGCGCGTGGCCTCGGCGGAATTGCCCCGGCGGGTAGAGCCGAAGCACAGTTGGCAAGCTGCCCAACCTTAGCCGCTCGGTGCGACTCGGCATCGCGCGCGCCACCGTACAGAATCGGCTGGCGTAACTGGAGCCTGAAGGTGTGCTTGCCGGTTACACGCGCTGGCGCCGGCTTCAGCCCTGAAGCCAACGCCGCTGGGAGTCTCGGCGGTTTCAAGCCTGCATAAAGTTTTGACCGGTGGCGCCGAAAAGATGTCATAGCGTCGCGAGGCCTTGGCCTCCTTCTTCATGTGCCCACGCCGCCCTCATCGATGACTGCCACACCTCCCAATCGACGCGTCTTGTTGATCGACGACATGGAGTCCATCCATGCCGACTTTCGCAAGATATTGGTGCCGGTGGCTGCCGGCAACGGCTCATTGGACGACATGGAGTCAGCGCTTTTTGGGGACGAGCCCACGAGCGAAGCGATCACCGCCTTTGAGCTCGACTCCGCCCTCCAAGGCAAGGATGGCCTGGACAAGCTGACCGAGGCGGCCCGCCATGGCCGCCCCTACGCCATGGCCTTCGTCGACATGCGGATGCCGCCGGGATGGAATGGCCTGGAGACCATCGAACACCTCTGGCGCGCCGATCCAGATTTGCAGGTGGTGATCTGCACTGCTTACTCCGATGAGTCTTGGGACGAAGTGCTGGGCCGGCTCGATGCGCGAGATCGCCTGCTGATTCTGAAGAAGCCCTTCGATGCGATCGAGGTGCGGCAGCTCGCGCAAGCGCTCACCGTCAAATGGCAGATGAGTCAAGACGCTGCGCTGCGAATGGCCGGGCTCGAAGAGGCCGTGCAACAGCGCACCCAAGAACTGCATGATGCCAACCAGACTTTGCTGCGCAACGAGGAGGAGATTCGCCACCTTGCGTTTCATGACTCGCTGACCGGCTTGCCCAACCGCCTGTTGCTGCTCGAGCGCATGGCGCAGTCGATCGCCATCGCACAGCGCGACACGGCCGAATTGGGCCTGATGTTCATCGACCTCGATCGCTTCAAGGCCGTGAACGACTCGTTTGGACACGACATTGGCGACGAACTCTTGAAGGTATTGGCCGACCGCATGCGCAGCTGCGTGCGAGATTCAGACACTGTGGCCCGCCTCGGTGGTGATGAGTTCGTCGTGCTGTTGCGCCGCGTGGGCGAGTCGCAACACTACGCCCAGATCGCGCAAGAGCTGATCGTGAGCCTCTCTGCGCCAGTGGTGGTGGGGCCGCACTCGATGCAAGTTGGCGCGTCGATCGGCATTGCCTGCCACCCGAAAGACGGCGACGACGCCCAAGCCTTGCTGATGCACGCTGATGCCGCGATGTACGCCGCCAAGTCCGCCGGGCGCGGCGCCTATCGATTCTTCCAACCGGAGATGAACAACAGCGCCATCGATCGGCTGCAGCTGGAAATGGAGCTGCGCCAAGCGGTGCCTGACGGTGAACTCGCCTTGTTCTACCAGCCCAAGGTGCTGATCAAGGACGGCTCACCATGCGGTGTTGAAGCACTGGTCCGATGGAATCACCCGAGGCTTGGCATGCTGCTGCCTGCCGAGTTCATTCCGATGGCCGAGTCCAGCAACGTGATTGGTGAGATCGGTGATTGGATGCTGGAGCAGGTATGCCGGCAATCGGCGCAGTGGCTGAACCAAGGCCTGGGCCGGGTCCGCATTTCGGTCAATGTGTCGGCCCGTCAACTGCAGCGCGGCGGCCTCGTGGAGCGCATCGTCGAGCTGACACGGCTGCACGGCATGACACCTGCAGACCTGGAAATCGAACTCACCGAAGCCGATCTGATGATCGATACCGCACAGTGCGTCGCCACGCTCAGCGAGCTCAGGCAAATCGGCGTGCGCGTGGCGATCGACGACTTCGGGACCGGCTATTCGAGCTTGGCGCGGCTGCGGAGTCTGCCGATCGACGTGGTCAAGATCGACCCTTCTTTCGTCGCCCGTGTCGACCACGATGCGGCCGATGCGCTGGTGGTCAAGATGATCTTGGCGCTCGGCAACCTGCTGCGCTTGAGCGTTGTGGCCGAGGGCGTGGAAACCGAGGCACAAGCCTCGGGCCTGCGCGCTTGCGGCTGCACCACCGCCCAGGGCAACCTCTACTCGCCGCCCAGAGCGGTGGCAGAGATGACCGAATGGCTGCGCGTTCGAATGCCTGACTGCGCCTTTGCCGCACCAGCCGCAACAGCCGCAACAGCGTGACGTCGATGCTGAGATTCAAGGCGCCTCGCGCCACCAAGACTTGCTGGGGAATCTGCCTCTCATGAATGTCCGCGCTCGCATCTGGATGCTGCCGATTGGCGTGGCCATCGCGTTCACGCTCAGCGGTGCTCTGAACCTCTTCCTCAATGCCCGCAGCACCGCTTACCTGGAGATGCTGCGCAGCGTCGACAACCCGTATCTCGAAGAGTTGTTGCGGATCACGCACAGCGTTGACGACCTGCGCAATGAACTGCAGGCGGCCGTTGCGGAAAGCGATGCGAGCAAGGTCGACGAGGCGCTGGCCGCAGCCAAGCTCGTGCGCAGTTCGTTGCGAGAAATGAGTTTGCTGAAAGACAAGGCTGCGGAGTCTGCAAAGATCGCAGCGGCCTTCGAGGGCTACAGCACGGCTGCCGTTGACAGCACCCAAGGCTTGCTGGCGCATCGCGACATGACCAACGAGCTGCATCAGATGCAGGCGGCACAAAAAATTCTGATGGGCACGCTCTCCGAGGACCAGCAGGCGGCCCGCGCAGCGCTGGAAGCACGCTTTGCGAGCGTGGCCGAGGCGCAGCGCCAGAACCTGTGGGCCAGCGCGTTGACTGCGCTCGTCGTGCTGGTCGGGCTGGCGGCGGCTTCGCGGCAGATCATCGCTTCGGTGTGGCGGGAACTGCAAGCGAGTCAAGCCCAGCTTCTGGACTCAGCTCGAATGGCCGGCATGGCTGAAATCGCAACCAACGTGTTGCACAACGTTGGCAACGTTCTCAACAGCGTCAACATCTCGGCGGGGCTCGTGGTCTCGCAGCTGCGGGGCTCCAAGCTCAAGGGCGTGACGCGCGTGGTGCAGATGCTGGACCAGCACGCCGATGACCTTGGCCACTTTTTGACGCAAGACCCCAAAGGCAAGATGTTGCCGGGCTACCTGCGCGAACTGGCCGTGACGCTGGAGCGCGAGCAAACGGCAATGGCCGACGAGTTGACCGCACTCAGCAAAAGCGTGGACCACATCAAAGAGGTGGTGGCAACGCAGCAGTCCTATGCCGGCAAGTCGAGCGTGGCTCAGCTGACGGAGGTCAGCGCGCTGATCGATGATGCGCTGCGCATGAACGCTGGCGCGTTGCTGCGGCACAAGGTCGATGTGATCAAGGAGATCAGCGAGCTGCCGTCACTGCAGCTGGACCGCAACCGCATGCTGCAGATCCTGGTCAACTTGATCGGCAATGCCAAGCACGCCATCAACGACGCCAATGCGCCCGAGCCGCGGATCTCGATCGCAGCACGCCTCACCGAAGCGGCGGGTGCGCGCGCACTGCACATCGTCATCACCGACAACGGCGTCGGCATCTCGCAAGAGAACCTCAACAAGATCTTCTCGCACGGCTTCACAACACGAGCCAACGGCCACGGCTTTGGGCTGCACAGCTGCGTGGTGGCCGCGCAAGAGATGGGCGGCAAGCTCATGGCGCACAGCGAAGGCCCGGGCCTCGGAGCGCGCTTCACGCTTGAAGTGCCTGCGGCAACCTCCGCCGCCTGATCGGGCGACCCAGCGGCGCGCGCCGCAAGGCCGGCCGCTACGAGACGATCCAGCGGCTGATGTGACAGGTGGGCGGCGCAAGCCCCATGTTCGGCCAGCTCGGCTCCTTCCACAGGTTCGCCGGCAAGGACTTTGAAGACAAGCGGCCACGCGCCGGCTACGAGGCCAAATCCCAGCGCTTGCTCGGCGTACTCAGCACGCGGCTTGAAGGCCGGGCCTGGCTCATGGGTGCTGACGACAAGATTGCCGATATCGCCATCTTTCCGTGGGTGCGAGCGCTGATCGGCTTCTACGGTGCGGGCGAGTTGGTCGGGTTTGGCGACTTCCCCAATGTTCAGCGTGCGCTCGATGGCTTCGTGGCGCGGCCTGCCGTGGCCAAGGGCTTGTTGATTCCGGGTTGATTCAAACAGCTTGACTTCTAAAGTACTTGGGTCAACACTGTTTTGATCGAAGTGTGGAGTCGGCATGAAAATCGTGTGCATCGGCGGTGGCCCGGCAGGCCTTTATTTCGCGTTGCTGATGAAGCAAAGCGCCGCGGGCCACGACATCACGGTCGTCGAGCGCAACAAACCCTACGACACCTTTGGCTGGGGCGTCGTCTTCTCAGACGCAACCCTTGCCAACATGCGCCAATGGGATGCCCCCACCGCCGCCGAGATCGAGCGCGCCTTCAACCACTGGGACGCGATCGAGCTCGAATTCAAAGGCCGCACCCTGCGCAGCGGCGGCCACGGCTTTGTGGGCATTGGGCGCAAACGGCTGCTCAACATCTTGCAGCGGCGCTGCGAGGAGGTGGGCGTGAAACTCGCATTCGAGCAAGAGGTGGACTCAGACGCTGACTTCCCCGATGCCGATCTCATCATCGCGAGCGACGGTGTCAACTCAAAAGTTCGTCGCCGGCATGCGGCCACGTTCAAGCCTGATGTCGTCACACGCCCCAACCGCTTCATCTGGCTCGGCACCACGCGGCTCTACGACGCCTTCAATTTCACGTTCGTGAAGACGGAGCACGGTTGGTTTCAGGCCCACGTCTACCAGTTCGATGACCGCACGACGACCTTCATCGTCGAGACGCCAGAGCATGTCTGGAAAGCGCACGGCCTGGACCAGCTCGACCTGGACGAATCAGTCGCGTTCTGCGAGAAGCTCTTCGAGGCGCACCTTCAAGGCCACCGATTGATGAGCAATGCGCGCCATTCAACCGGCTTGCGCGGCTCGGCGTGGCTCAACTTTCAGCGCGTCAAGTGCGAGCAGTGGTCGCTCTTCAACGGCCGCAACCATGTGGTGCTGATGGGTGATGCGGTGCACACAGCGCACTTCGCCATCGGCTCGGGCACCAAGCTCGCGATTGAAGATGCGATCGAGTTGACTCGCCAGTTCCAGCGCTTTGGCGATTCACCTGCGCACATCGCCGAAGTGCTGGCGGCCTATCAAGCCTTGCGCAGTGTGGATGTGCTGCGGCTGCAAAACGCAGCCTGGAATGCGATGGAGTGGTTTGAATCCGTGGGCGAGCGCTATGCCGATTCGCTGCCACCCGAGCAGTTCATGTATTCGATGCTGACGCGCTCGCAGCGCATCTCGCACGAGAACCTGCGGCTGCGCGATACGGCTTGGCTCGCGGGCTTCGAGCGCTGGTTTGCCGAGCGTGCGGGCGTAGAGCTCGCACCTGGCGAGGCACCGCCACCGCCCATGTTCACGCCGTTCACGGTGCGTGGGCTGAGGCTGAAAAACCGCGTTGTCGTCTCGCCGATGGCGCAGTACAGCGCGGCAGACGGCATTGCTGGCGACTACCACTTGGTGCACCTCGGCGCGCGGGCCATGGGCGGCGCCGGTTTGGTGTTTGCGGAGATGACCTGCGTGAGCGCGGATGGCCGCATCACGCCCGGTTGCCCAGGGCTCTACAACGGCGTGCAGTTCGCTGCATGGAAGCGAATTGCCGATTGGATTCACACCCACACTGACGCAAAGTTCGCCATGCAACTCGGCCACGCTGGCGCCAAGGCATCAACCCGCGTGGCGTGGGAGGGCATCGATCAGCCTTTGGCAGAAGGCAATTGGCCGCTGATGTCAGCCTCGCGCCAGCAATACCTCCACGGTGTCAGCCAGATCTCAGCCGCCATGACGAGCGCCGACATGGACCGCACGACGGCCGAATTCGTGCGCAGTGCTGCATGGGCTGCGCAAGCCGGAGTCGACTGGCTGGAGTTGCATTGCGCGCATGGCTATTTGTTGTCGTCATTCATCTCGCCACTCACCAATCACCGCGATGACGACTACGGCGGCAGCCTCGCCAAC
>JAYWGR010000001.1:0-204830 GCA_043778145.1 Rhizobacter sp. | reverse complement strand
GGTTTTGAAAGACCACCGCGCGTTCCGGCCCGGGTGCAGCAATTTCGCGGTTGTCGCACAGCAAGGTACCGCTGCTCGGCAAGGTCAGGCCCGCAATCAAATTCAACAGCGTGGACTTGCCGCAGCCTGAGTGGCCGATCAGGGTGACGAACTCACCCTTTTCGACGTTCAGACTGATGTCGCGCAGCGCATGAAAGCGGCCTTTGCGGCTGGCAAAAACCATCTCGGCGTTTTCAACTTGGATGTAGCTGTTCATGGTGTGCCCTTCTTTGAAACTTCGTGTTCAAAAGTCGTCATAAGTGAAGCGCTTGGCGATGCTGATCAGCAGCCATTCGAGCAACAAACCCACCACGCCGATCACTAAGATGGCGATCAAGATGTGCTTCACGTTGAGGTTGTTCCACTCGTCCCACACCCAAAAGCCGATGCCCACGCCGCCGGTCAACATCTCGGCCGCCACGATCACCAGCCACGCCGTGCCGACCGAGAGCCGCACGCCGGTCAGCATGTAGGGCAACACGGCGGGGAAGAGGATGCGTGTCATCACGCTCCACTCCGAGAGGTTGAGCACGCGGGCCACATTGAGGTAGTCACTCGGCACGCGCTGCACGCCGACCGCGGTGTTGATGATCATCGGCCAGATCGAGCAGATGAAGATCGTCCAGATGGCAGCCGGGTTCGCGGCCTTGAATACCAGCAAGCCGATCGGCAGCCAAGCCAATGGCGACACCGGCCTGAGCAAGCTGATCAGCGGCGAGGCCATGCTGTTCAAAATCGAAAACCGCCCAATCAAAAAGCCGAGCGGAATGCCCACGACCGCCGCCAAGCCAAAGCCAATCGCCACGCGGCCGAGCGAGGAAACGATGTTCCAACCGATGCCTTGGTCATTCGGGCCGTTGCGATAGAACGGATCAGAGAACACCTTCACCGCTTCGACGAAGGTGGCCGCAGGCGTTGGGAAGGTGGTGCTGTTGATCGTCAGCAGCGCCCAAATGCCCAGCATGAGGCCGATGGCCGCCAGCGGCGGCAGCACCTTGAGCCAGAAGCTGCGCCAGTCATAGCCAGGCTTGACGACGCGCTCAGGCGCAGCCGCAATCACGGCGCTCGTTTTGGCGGGGCCAGCGCTGGCGGGCAGCGACGCGTTGACGCGCGTATCAAGCGAACGGTGGAACACGGCACTGACCATGGTGTGATCTCCCTGCGGGTGGCTCTGCGGTTGAACTGATTGAGCTGGCGGTCTGAACTGGCGGCTTGAACTGGCGGCCTGATCGATCAGGCTTTGATGGCGAAGCTCTCGGCGTACTTCTTCGGGTCTTTGCCGTCCCAAACGATGCCGTCCATCAACTTGCTGCTGCGCATGGGCGCTGAAGGAATGTTGATCTTCATCGCCGATGCGGCCTGCTTGTAGAGCTCGATCTGGTTGACCTGTTTGGCCACGGCCAGATAGTCCGGGTGCTCTTTGATGAGGCCCCAGCGCTTGTGCTGTGTGAGGAACCACATGCCGTCAGACAGGTACGGGAAGTTGACCGCGCCGTCGTTGAAAAAGCGCATCGGGTTCGGGTCGTCCCAGGTCTTGCCGAGGCCGTTTTGGTAGCGGCCCAAGATGCGTTGGTTGATCGCATCGACGCTGGTGTTGATGTAGCTCTTCTCGGCCACGGTGTCGGCCATCTTCATCTTGTTGGCCAGGCTCGCATCGATCCAGCGGCTGGCTTCCAGCACAGCCATGATCACCGCGCGGCAGGTGTTGGGGTTCTTCTTGACGAACTCCGATGTGGTGCCGAGCACCTTCTCGGGGTGGTCTTTCCAGATGTCTTGGGTGGTGATGGCGGTGATGCCGATGCCGTCAAGAATGGCGCGGTGGTTCCACGGCTCGCCAACACAAAACCCATCCATGTTGCCGATGCGCATGTTGGCCACCATCTGCGGCGGTGGCACGGTGATGAGCTTGGCGCCGCTGATCGGGTTGATGCCCGAGGCGGCGAGCCAGTAGTGAATCCACATCGCGTGTGTGCCGGTCGGGAAGGTGCCGGCGAAGGTGTATTCGCGCTTTTCTTTGGCCATCACTTTGGCGAGGCTTGGGCCATCGACCGCGCCTTTGTCAGCGAGCGTCTTTGACAAGGTGATGGCTTGGCCGTTGTTGTTGAGGGTCATCAACACAGCCATGTCCTTCTTCGGGCCGGAGGTGCCGAGCTGCACACCGTAGACAAGGCCGTAGAGCACGTGGGCCATGTCGAGCTCGCCGTTGACGAGCTTGTCGCGCACGCCGGGCCAGGAGGCTTCTTTGCTGAGGGCGATCTTCACGCCGTACTTTTTGTCGAAGCCGAGCACCGAGGCCATCACGACCGAGGCGCAATCGGTCAGCGAGATAAAGCCGATCTTGACTTCTTCTTTCTCGGGCTTGTCGGAGCCTTGGGCGTACACGGCCGTGTGCAGGCCCGGCAGCATGCCGGCAGCAGTGGTGGCCGCGGCGACTTTGATCAGGCTGCGGCGGCCGAGGTCAGGCCGCGAGGTGTGATGGGTGGTCATGGCATCTCGTTGTTGATACACGGTGTCGCTCTTGCAAAGCACGGGCCCGATGTGCGGCTCGCATTCAGGCGAGCCACGCCAACGGCCAGCCCTGAGGCGGGCGACACGCATGCGAAAAAATGGGTGGAGAGTTGAAGCGTGGAGGTCATGCAGGCGAGGCACCTTGCGCGAGACCGGGCAGCACCGGCGGTGGTGCTGCAACTGCTTCCATCAGCTGCTTCTAGCGATAGCTTGAGGATCGGCGTTGACCCTCTTGGCTCAAGCAACGCAAGCCACATGCCAGCCAATTTGAGCGCTTGGCGCGTTCAGCGGCACTCCAAATCGACCTTGTTGGTGCATTGCAGCAAAACATCGTGCGGCATGCCGGCTGGGCCGCACGCTTCCTGTGCAGCGGCGCCTTAACGTGCAAATTCAGCGGCTTGGAAACCGCACGGTCACGCGCAAGCCGCCGAGCGGCGAATCGCCCAGCACGATCTCGGCACCATGCCGCTGCGCCACGCCGCGCACGATCGCCAAGCCCAGGCCGGTGCCGACCTCATTGCCACTGCTGTGGCGATAGAACCGGTCGAAAACGCGCTCGCGCTGCGCGGCGGGAATGCCCGGGCCGGCGTCGTCAACTTCCAGCGTGGGCACAGCGCCCTGCCCGCCCGCACGCAGGCTCACCCTCAGCTCGACGCGTGAGCCCGGCGGCGAGTAGCGCACCGCGTTGTCAGCGAGGTTGCGCACCAGCACAGCGAGTGCCGTGGGCTCGCCGCGCACTGGCACCTTGTCATCAGCTTGCAGGGTGAGCACGGTGCCGCGCGCGGCGGCAAGCGGCACGGTATCGGCCACAGCTGCGCGCACGAGCTCGGAGAGATCGAGGCCATCGGTCATCTCAATCGGCGCGCCGGGCTCGCTGCGCGCGAGCGTCAGCAACTGCTCGACGAGCCGGGCCGCACGCTCGATGCCGGCGGCGAGCGTTTCGGTGGCATCAAAGCGCGCAGCCTCGTCGGGCGCGCGGCGCAAGAGCTGCAGCTGCAGCTTCAACGCGGTCAAGGGCGAACGCAACTCGTGCGCCGCATCTGACACGAAGGCACGTTGCGCATCGAGCGATGCACCCAAGCGCTGCAGCAAGGCGTTGAGCGCATTGACGAGCGGCTCGATCTCATCTGGCAGCCCGGCCACCGGCAGCGGCTCGAGCGACTGCGCATCGCGCTCGCGCAAACCCACCGCCACACGGCGCAGCGGCAGCAGCGTTTGCGCTGCAAGCCACCAGATCGCCAGCGCCATCAGCGGCGCGATGTAGAGCAAGGGCTCAACGCTGTGCAGCGCGGCGCTCGCCGCTTGGCGGCGGCGAATCTGCCGCGGCTGAGCGACCTGGATCACGCGATCACCGGTGGCCACGCCGAAGGTGCGCCAAACCTGGCCTTGCACAGTGATGTCGGCCAAGCCGAGCAAGGCGCGCTCGGGCAGCGTCGAGTGAGCGCGCGAGGCGTAGATGTTGCGGCCGTCAACCGTCCAGATCTGCACAACGAAGTCGAGGTCTTCATCGGTCAGCGCGGCGGCTTGGCCTTGGGCGATCTCGCCCTGGTCGCGCAGCGAAAGCGCCATTTGGCGGAGTTGGTAATCGAAGATGGCTTCGGTTTCGGCCAACACGTTGCGGTAGGTCACGGCGCCCATCACGGCAGCGGCCACCAGCAACATCGCCAGCAAGGCCAGCAGCAGCCGGACCCGGATCGAATTCATGCCGGTGTGCCCGGCTTGCCGCCCACGTAGTAGCCCACGCCGCGCACGTTCTGAATGAACTCCGCGCCGAGCTTGCGCCGCAGCTGGTGGATATAGACCGAGACGGCGTTGCTCTCGATCTCCTCGCCCCAGCCGTAGAGCCGGTCTTCAAGCTGCGCGCGCGAGAGCAAGGCGCCGGGCCGCTGCATCAAGGCTTCGAGCACGGCGAACTCGCGCGCCGAGAGCATCACCGGCACACCGTGTTGCGTGACCTGCCGCGTGGCCGGATCGAGCGCCACGCCGTCGTGCACCAACGCCGTCTCGGCGCGGCCGGTGTGGCGGCGCATCACGGCGCGGATGCGGGCGGCGAGCTCGTCGAGATCGAAGGGTTTGACGAGGTAGTCATCGGCCCCGGCGTCGAGCCCTGCAACCTTGTCGCCCGGGCCATCGCGCGCGGTGAGCACGATCACCGGCGTGGCGTCGTGCCGGGCTCGCAGCGCGCGCAGCACGGCCAGGCCGCCGCTTGGGTCGGTCGCGGCATGCGGGGCGGCGCTGGCGGGCAGGCCGAGGTCGAGCAAGAGGAGGTCGAAGCGCTCGCTGGCGAGCGTGGTGTGGGCGGCGGCGGCGTCACGCACCCAATCGACGGCGTGGCCCTCCAGGCGCAGCGCGTTGCGCAGGCTGTCGCCGATCATGCGATCGTCTTCCACCAGCAGCAGGCGCATCGTCGGTTCGGGGCTCTTTCAGTCGGGTCATGCCGAGCATAGCGGGCGGCTCGCCGCCGAGCCGAGGCGTTGCCGCAGGAAGGCGAGCAGCACTTGGTTGCGCGATGAGCGCATGCGCTCGGGCGTGGCCACGGCGGTGATGCAGGTGCCGAATTTGGCGTCGAGTGACCACTCCGCCAGCACGCGCACGAGGCGGCCGTGGGCCAAGGCCTCGGCGCACAAATAGCGCGGCAAGAGCGCGATGCCAAGGCCTGCAAGTGCCGCATCGGCCACGGCTTCGGCGTTGTTGGCGTGGTAGCGGCTGCGTGCATGGACTTGCTGGCGATCGCTGCCGCTGCGGAAGACCCAGATGTCGTCAGAGCTTTCGCGCCAGTAGCACATGCACGGGTGAGCGGCGAGGTCTTGCGGCTCCTGCGGCGTGCCGGCGGCAGCGAGGTAAGCGCGCGTTGATACCGCCACCCAATCGACACTGGCCACCGGCACCGAGCTCATTTCGGGCGAGGGCGAGGTGGTCCAGCGCAAGGCGATGTCGATGCGCTCGTGGGCGATGTCCATCAGGCGATCGGCGAGCAACAACTCGATCTCAATCAACGGGTGCAGCTGCAAGAACTCGGGCAGGCATTTGGCCAGCACATGCTGGCCCCACGAGACTGGCGCGGTGAGGCGAATCTTGCCGGTGAGGTCAACCCGCTGGTCGCGCAGGCGCTCTTCGCCGCTGCGCACTTCAGCGAGCGCGCGGCGCGCGAAGTCGAGGTAGGTTTCACCGGCGGGCGTGAGCGCAATTCGGCGCGTGCTGCGGCTGAAGAGTGTGGCGGCGAGCAGGGCCTCCAGCTGCGCCACCCGCTTGCTGACCACACTCTTGCCGACGCCCAAATCATCGGCCGCCGCGCTCACGCTCAAGTGATCAGCCACCTGCACGAAAGCGGCCAGCATGTCGGTCGAGATGGCCATGGCGCCAGTGTTTCCAAATCGTGGACAAAGCGTTCGCATTCGAGCAGTTACGCAGGGCCGGGTCAATTCATAGACTCCCCGAGAAAGCAGCGAACGACTGCTGATCCCAACCCATTGGAGACAAACCCATGAAGGTGTACGCGGACCCCATCACGGTGAACTGCCGCAAAGTGCTGGCCGGGCTCGATTTGATCGGCGCAGTGCATGAGCGCGTGCACGTCGATTACTTCACCGGGCAACAAAAGGAGCCGGCCTACCTTGCGATCAACCCCAATGCGTCGTTGCCGGCGATGGTCGATGGCGATCTGGTGCTGTGGGAGTCGAACGCGATCCTGCAGTACGCGGCTGACAAGGTGGGCAACGAAGCCGCCTATCCGCGTGACCTCGCCACCCGTGCCGACATCAACCGGTGGCTGCTGTGGGAGTCGTCGAGCTGGTTCCCGAGTTGCTATGTGTTCTTGGTTGAGAACTGCGTGAAGCCACTGCTCGGCGGCGCACCCGATCCGGCCGTACTCGATGCGCAGGCCACGCAGTTCCACAAGCTCGCGGGCATCCTCGATGCGCGGCTTGACGGCCGCCAATGGCTGGTCGGCAATGGCCCAACGATTGCTGACATCGCCATCGCAGCACCCATCCATCTTCATGGCTGGTCACGCTTGCCGTTGGCCGATCACCCAAACCTCAGGCGCTGGATGACCGAGAGCGTCGAACCCCTGCCGGCCTGGCGCAAGACTTGGGTGGGCGAAGGCTTCACCACCGTGCGCCCTGCCAGCCAGTGAGCCTGCCCGGCCGCCCGAAAGGCGAACACACCGCAATGCGAAGCATGAAGGTTGCCTTAGTAGCCGCGTCCACGAATCAGCTTTCAGCACCGACCTCGCCATGGCCATGACAACAGCCCGCTCCGTCCGCACGACCCTGAACTACACAGTCGACAACGGCATCCCGCCCGATTACTACTTTTATGAACCTGAAGCTTCTGTGAAGTTGAACCCGCCGGGCACCGACCCGCGCGAGGTCGACATTCACGATGCGTGGGATCGCGCGAGCAGCTTGTCAGCCGACCGCGAGGGCTTTGAGCTGCACGAGTTCGGCGCCCGCTTCGACCAGTTCGATGACGACGCATCGATCAAATCGGCCTTCTACGCGCAGGTGATCGATTTCGTGAAGCGCCAAACGGGAGCCAAGCGCGTGGAGGTCTTCGACCACACGATCCGCAAGCGCTTGCCGGCGGACTTGAGCGCGCAGACCACGGTGCAGCGCCCTGCGGTGCTGCTCGTGCACAGCGACTACACGGTTGAGAGCGGCCCGCAGCGCGTGCGCGACATCGTGCCCGCCGATGCAGAGCAATTGCTGAAGCGGCGGGTGGCGTTCTACAACGTCTGGAAGCCGCTGTACCGCCGCGTTGAAGAGTTGCCGCTGGCGATGTGCGATGCCACGACCCATTCGCCTGGCGACATGCTGCGCATGGACCTGAAGTACCGCGAGCGCCACGGCGAGATTTATGTGATGCGCTATGCAGACAGCCACCGCTGGTATTACTTTCCGCAGATGGAGGCCGCGCACGCCCTGCTGCTGAAAACCTACGACTCCGAGACCGATGGCCGCGCCCGCTTCATGGGCCACAGCGCCTTCGAAGACCCGACGACACCGGCCGACGCACCCAAGCGCGAGAGCATCGAAGTGCGAACGATGGCGTTCTTTTGACTGATTCCATTCGGCGCCTCAGATCATCAAAACCAAGCGCGACGCGCGCCACAAAGGCGTTCGAATCGCGAGGAGACAAGCCATGGCTCAAACGCACCGCTGTGCAGCGACTCGCCTTGTCGCAGCCACCGCCGCGCTCGCCTGCTGCGGGTTGGCAACGGGCCTTGCCCGCGCAGCCGAGCCCGCAGACGTGGCCGGCGACTGGGCGCAATACCACCGCGACTACCGCGGCTGGCGCTACAGCCCGCTCGACCAGATCAATGCCTCCAATGTGAAACGACTGAGGGTGGCGTGGATTCACCAGCCGGGTGACATCACGCAGGGCATGCAAGCCACGCCGCTGGCGATTGGCGGCGTGCTGTATTACGTGGGCCCGAACAACCGTGTCTTTGCGATCGATGGCGCGAGCGGCAAGGAGCTTTGGCGCTACATCACCGACCTCGACCCCATCTCGGGCAAGAGCTTGTTCGGTGGCTACAGCCGCGGCGTGGCGGTGGGCCACGGCAAGGTGTATCTCGGTGCGAGCGATGGCCGCGTGATCGCGCTCGATCAAGCCAGCGGCAAGCAGCTGTGGGTGACGCAGCTGACCGATCCGAAGAGTTGCAACGGCTGCAACTTCACCTCGCCGCCAACACTCGCGGGCGACGTGCTCATCATGGGCCCGACCGGCGGCGACATTGCGCAAAGCGGCCGCATCTACGCCGTGAATGCCGACACGGGCGCCAAGATGTGGACCTTCGAGACGATCAAAAACGACCCGAAGAGTTGGCCCGGCGACAGCGGCAAATCAGGCGGCGGCGGCGCGTGGATGCCCGGCCAATACGACCCGCGGCTCGACCTCTTTTTCATCGGCACCTCCAACGCCGCACCCGACTTCGACACCAGCAAACGCGACGGTGACAACTTATATACCGCAACCGTTTTGGCCATCGAACCAAAAACCGGCCAACTGCGTTGGCATCACCAAGAGGTGCCGCAAGACGCTTGGGATTTCGACTCGGCCTACGAGTTCTTGATGATCGAGCAAGGCGGCAAGCAAGTCATGACGCACTTGAACAAAGGCGGCTTCGTGACGGTGATGGACAGCAAGACAGGCGGCGTCGAGAACGTTTGGCAGTTTGCGCAAAACGTCAATTGGGTGACCGGCGTTGATCCCAAGACGGGCGCGTTGATCGGCCGCAACGCCCCTGAAATCGGCAAGAGCAAAACCATCTGCCCAAGCGTGCTCGGCGCACGCAGCTGGAACCACGGCGCCTACAGCCCGAAGACCAAGCTTTGGTACAGCAACGCACAAGAGTTTTGCGAGAAAGTGACGGTCGGTGCCGACAACAAGGTCGAGAGCCTCGCGTTCTCGCAACCGTTTTTTGGCGCGACCGAGCTCGACTTCGTGCCCCCGCCCGGCGGCAAGGCCTCGGCACGGTTGCAGGCGGTTGACCCGCTGACCGGCATGCGCGCCTGGTCGATCGACTACGACTTGCCTGCGCTCGGCAGCACGCTCGTGACCGCGGGCGACCTCGTCTTCAACGGCGATTCGCGCGGCTTGGTTCATGCCTACGAAGCGCAGACGGGCAAGGAAGTCTGGAGCTTCAATGTCGGCTCGGGCTTGCGCGCCGGGCTCATGAGCTACTCGGCGAGCGGCAAGCAATACATCGTGGTGCCGGCGGGGTTTGGCTCGCTCTTCCCGGGCTTCGCTTCGGGGCTGTTCCCGGACTACAAGAACATGAACGGCGGAGCCGCGGTGATTGCCTTCACGCTCGATCCGTGATGGCCGATCGCCCGAAGTGGCAGCGTGGCCCGCGAGCGTGCTGGTGGCTCGCAGCCAGCATGGCGGCGATGGACCTGTGCGCCGCACAACCCACGGCCGACGAGCTGAAGAACACAGAGTGGATTGCTGCGGGGCGAGCGCGCTTCGTCAGCGCCTGCGCTTATTGCCACGGCCAAGAAGGCACGAGCGGCAAATCGAAGTCGTTCAAAGAGCGGCCCGGCTGGGACCCGGCGGCGATTCATGACGTGATCGCCGAAGGCCGCGTTCGCGCTGGCAATGTGATGCCGGCCTGGAAAGGCTCGATCCCCGACGACGACATTTGGAAGCTAGTGGCATTCATCAAATCGCTGACGCCAGAGGATCACCCGGCCAGCAATTGAGCGGCGGCAGCGAGGCACATGGTTGATTCGCGTAGGACGTGGCCGACACGCATCTCAGCCCTCTGCTGGCCTTACCTCCGGGCGGCACAACCTACGATTTGCCGCGCGCAGATGCGCATGCCACTGAAAGGTAAATCATGAACCGCTTCCAACTCGCTTTGACCGCCGCGCTCGTTGCTGGCTCGTCGCTGGCGATGGCTGACCAAATGGCTTCGAACACCACGCGCGACGAGCGCATGGACACTGCCCTGCAGGATTACCGCAGCAAGCAAGCCAACGACTCGCCCGGCCCGGCGGCACGTGCCGAGGAGTCGATGAAGCGGGGTGCGCGCAAAGCGGGCCATGCGATCGAGCATGGCGCCACCGCCACCGGCCACGCCATCAAGAAGGGCGCTCAAAAGACCGGTGATGCGATCAGGCATGTGGGCGAGAAGATTCAAGGCGCGACCACCTCTTCGCCTTGACGAACCGTGGCGCACGGCAGCCATGCCGGCGCCAAATGGGAATGAACAGCGGCGCGCACCCGCTATCGTGGCTTGATGCCGACCACGCTGCGCCACACCCTTCTCTCCTTCCGCGACCTGGTCGCAACGGCCGGGCCGTTCATCTTGCTCACGGCCGTGCTGCTGGCGCTGGCTTACTGGATGCTCGACCCAACGCCGCCGCGCCGGGTCGTGCTCGCAACCGGTGCCGATCAAGGCGCCTACGCTGAATTCGGCAAGCGCTATGCGCAACTGCTGAAGCCTTACGGCGTCGAGGTCGTGCTGCGGCCCACGCAGGGCGCGGCCGAGAACCTGCAGTTGCTGCGCGATCCAAGCTCCGGCGTTGACATCGCTTTCGTGCAAGGCGGAGCCGATGACCAGCAAGCTGCACCCGCATCCAACGATGAAGCCGAGAGCAGCACGACTGACGGCTTGGTCTCCCTCGGCAGCTTGTTCTATGAACCCGTGTGGCTCTTCTACCGCAGTGACGCCGCCAAGCGTTTGCTCGGCAAAACGGGCGCACCTGCCGCAGCGGCGGCTCCCGCGCTCACCAGCCTGTCGCAACTGCCCGGCTGGCGGGTGAACATTGGCGCGCCGGGCAGCGGCGTGCCGAATTTGATGGCCAAGCTGATCGAGGCGAACCGCATCGATCAGGCCACGCTGACGCTGCTGCATGAGCCGCAAACGCCCGCGGTCGTTGCGCTGCTGGATGGCTCAAGCGATGCACTCGTCTTCGCCTCTGCGCCCGAATCGCTGATGGTGCAGATGCTCTTGCAGACGCCGGGGATCATGCTGTTTGACTTTGCTCAGGCCGACGCCTACTCGCGCCGCTTCGCGTTTTTGACGCCGGTCACGTTGCCGCGCGGCGTGGTGGATCTGGCGCGCGATCTGCCGCCACAAAACGTGCGGCTCGTGGCACCCACCGCGACCTTGCTCGCGCGAGGCGGCACGCACCCGGCGCTCATTCAGCTCATGGTGCAAGCGGCGGCGCAAATTCATGGTGGCGCGGGGTGGTTTCAGCGCAAAGGCGACTTCCCTTCTGCGCTGACGAGCGAGCGGCCGCTGGCAAAGGAGGCGCAGCGCTTCTATCAAAGCGGCCCGCCGCTGCTGCAGCGCTACTTGCCGTTCTGGCTGGCCAACTTGATCGACCGCATGTGGCCGGTGCTGGTGACGATCGTTGCGATGCTGATACCGCTCTCACGCGCGGTGCCGCCGCTCTATCAGTTCCGCATCCGCTCGCGGATCTTTCGGTGGTACGCGCAGTTGCGTGAAGTCGAGAACGCGGTGGGCCAGCGCCCGCCCGGTGAGCTGCTGAAGACGCTGGCTGAGATCGAGGCGAAGGTCGGGGCGGTGACGGTGCCGCTCAGTTATGCCGATGAGCTCTACTCGCTGCGCGGCCACATCCAGATGGTCGAGACGCGCTTGCGGGCAACGTGATGGCCGCCCGCGGCGCTCGGCCGATCAGCTCGCGTTCATGGCAGCGTCAAGCGCCAACGCACGCTGCCTTGCTGGCCGGGCCATGACGCGCGCGGCGTAGTCCACGAATACTTGCCGTTCGGGCACGAGCTTGAACTGCAGCATCCAGTTGAAGGCGGTGCCCCAGAGCACATCGGCCGCGGTGAATCGCTCACCGAGGAACCACGGGCCGGGTGTGATTTGCGCGGCAAGCGTGTCGATCACCACATCGAAGCTGCCGTAGGGCGACATGGCTTGGCCGCCGGCATCACGCTTCATCGCGCGGTCGACTGCGGCCGGCTCGAAGCACGAACCGTAGAAGGTCATCCAGCGCAAATACGGGCCACGCAGCGCATCGCCCACGGCGGGTGAGAGGCCCGCTTCTGGATAGAGCTCGGCGAGGTACATGTAGACAGCGGCTTGCTCGGTGACGAGCACATCGCCATGCTTGATTGCTGGCACCTTGCCCATCGGGTTGACGGCGAGGTAAGCCGCTTCTCGTTGCTCGCCTTTTTGCATGTTCAGCGGATGCACGGTGTACGAGGCGCCCAGCTCTTCGAGCAGGATGCGCACGCCGGCAGAGCGGCTTTGCGGCGAGTGGAAGAAGGTGATGTGGCGAGAGTCATGGGTCATGGCGCAGCTCCTGGTCGGCGGTGTTTAGGGCGGCAAGCTATCACAGCACCCAATCTTCGCCCGGCATCTCGGCGACAAGTCACGCCGCAGCAGATGTTCACGCGGCATGCACCCACTTCAGGGTGGCGTGGCGGGCAAGAATCGGCCCAGTTGTTGTCACTGCCGTTCGCGGCGGTGAGGTTTTCTAACAGAGGGCAAACCCGCCGAAAGGTGGGGACGCAAAGCCTCCGGCCTAAAGCGCGAAAGCGTCACGGTAGCGGGGTTGCCAGCGATAGGCCGAGCTTCAAGCTCGGCGGTGCGTGCAGTCGGCATGCAGTCGTTGTCAGAGCGTGGCCCTCGCCCATTTTCGGAGCTCCGAGGCCATGCAAAAGATTCATCACACTTCGCGCCGCGCTGCCGGCTTTGCATGGTTGCCCATTGGCATCGCGGTGACTCTGAGCGCCTGCGGCGGCGGAGATGGCGGCCAGACCGCGTCGCCCTCCACCATGGCCAGCGGCGCCATCGCCACCGGCGTCACCACTCTCGCGCTCGACACGCCAAGCATGCCGCCCGAGGCCGCAGCGCTACTCGCCCAACCGGCGTTCCACGCAGCGCCGTTGGTGCTGGACGAACCCGACGACACCGACACACTCGACCACAGCGCCTCAGCGCAAATGAAGCCGCGCACCCAGGCGCTGCCCGCGGGCGCTGAGAGCTTGTCGACACGGCAGATGACGGTGCAAAAGATCGAAGCCGGACTGCGTGCACGAGCGCAGCAAGCGAGCAACAACGGCAGCGGCGATGGCTCGGCCAAGCCAATGGCCGCATCCACCACCGTGTCAACCTATTCACCCGCTCAAATCCGCGCGGCGTACGGCTTGCCGGCCTTGCCCAGCGCAGGCGCATCGATCAGCGCCGCGCTGGCCGCACGACTCGGCGCCGGCCAGACGATCTACATCGTCGATGCCAAGCACAACCCGAACGTCATCGCCGAGCTCGCTGCGTTCAACACGAAGTTCGGCCTGCCGGCCTGCGCCACGAAAACCATCGCCGCGACCGCCACTCTGCCGCTCGCGCCGGCATCGGCCACGGCCTGCGAAATCTCGGTGGCTTACAGCAACGCCGCTGGCGGGATGACCGCCAACGCGCCGGCCTATGACGCCGGCTGGGCGACCGAGATTGCCCTCGATGTGCAATGGGCCCATGCGACTGCGCCACTGGCGCGCATCGTCTTGATCGAGGCTGCAGATGCGTCACTCAACAGCCTGCTCGGCGGCGTCAAGCTGGCCAACGCGATGGGGCCGGGCGTGGTCTCGATGAGCTTTGGCGCCAACGAGGGCAGCTACACCGCGTCGGTGGATGGGGCCTTCGGCGCCGCGAACATGACCTACCTCGCTGCAACGGGCGATTTGGGTGCCGCGGTGTCGTGGCCATCGGTCTCGCCGAAGGTGCTTGCGGTTGGCGGCACGACGCTGAGCTACGGCGGCAGCGGTGCGCGCGCCGAAGTGGCGTGGTCGGGCACGGGCGGCGGCACGAGCGCGTACATGCCGGCGCCGAGCTACCAAACGAAGGCCGTTCCGGGTGCCGGTTTGACCACGTTTCGCACCGTGGCTGACTTGGCCTTCAACGCCGATCCATCCTCCGGCCAGTACACCGCCGTGATGACGCCGGGCAGCACCGCAGTGAAGTGGATGAGCATGGGCGGCACGAGCTTGGCCACGCCGCAATGGGCGGGCTTGGTCGCTGTAGGCAACGCGGTGCGAGCACAAGCGGCCAAGCCTGCACTCGGCGCTGCGCACGCGTTTTTCTACAACGACATCGGCGCCGTGCCAGGCACCTACGCCGCCGCGTTTGCTGATGTGGTGCAAGGCAAGCACGGCACGTGCGGCAGCTGCACGGCACAACGCGGCTATGACCAGCTCACCGGCCTGGGCACACCCAACGTCGAGAGCTTGCTCAACACCTTCGCGAGTGGCGGCGCCGGCGCGTCGGCACCGGTCGTGACCTCGGCGGCGATCAACGGGCAAGTCGGCACGGCGCTGTCGTTCACGGTCTCGGCCACGGCCACGGCCAGCGGTGCGATGAGCTACGCGTTGACCAACGCACCGAGCGGCATGGTGGTGAGCGCAGCCGGTGCAGTGACATGGCCGGCTCCGGTGGCCGGCACGTATTCCGTCACGGCAACCGCCACGGATTCGAAAAGCGGCTTGAGCGGCAAGGGTGTCTACACCGTGAAGATTGAAGCGCCGTTGCCGCCAGTGGTGAAGGCGGCCGCGATCACCGGCAAAGTGGGCACGGCCCTCGCCTTCACCGTGTCAGCCTCCAACAGCAGGCCGGTGACCTACGCCTTGGCCAACGCGCCTGCGGGCATGGTGATCAGCTCGACTGGCGCAGTCAGCTGGCCGAAGCCGGTGGCGGGCACCTATGCGGTGACTGCCACGGCCAAGGACACGGTCACGGGCCTCAGCGGTCAGGGCGTCTACACGGTTGCGATCGCCGCGGAGTCGGGCGCGGTGGCGCCGGTTGTCAGCGGTGTGGCAGTCAGCGGCAAAGCGGGCACGGCGCTGTCGTTCAAAGCAGCGACCACCGCACCAAATGCCGTGACCTACACGCTCTCAGGCCAGCCTTCGGGCATGACGATCAACACCGAAGGCATGGTCGGCTGGAGCAGCCCGGCGGTGGGCAGCTACAGCGTGGTCGTCACGGCCAAAGACACGAAGACGGGCTTGAGCGGCGTGGGCACCTTTGCGGTGAAGATCGAAGCGGCCACCGCGTCGACAGAGCTGGTCATCACGGCACCTGCAGTCTCGGGCGTGGTGGGCAAGGCAGCGGCCGGGTCAATCAGCGTTGCTGCGCCCGGTGCGACTTCGTTGTCGCTCTCGATCGACGGCGCGCCGATGGGCATGACGTTCTCGATGAGCGGCGCCACGGTCAACATGGCCTGGGCCAGCCCGGCGCTCGGCAGCTATTCGCTGAAGGTCAAGGTGATCGACTCGCTGGGCCGCACGGCAACGGCGGTCGTGCCGATCACGATCAACGCGAAGTAAGTGCAGCGAGGGCGGCGCCGGTTTCGAGCCCTCCGGCTCTCAGGCCGTCACGCTCTCAGTCGACCAGCCGCCCGAGCCGCAAGCGCAAGACGCGGTCGCAGCGCGCCGCGAGCGACTCATCGTGTGTGACGAGCACGAAGGCCATTTGCCGCTCGCGCGCCAAGCCGAGCATCAGCGCGAAGACGCCATCCGCGGTTTCGCGGTCGAGGTTGCCAGTGGGCTCATCGGCCAGCACGCAAGCCGGCGAGCCGGCGAGCGAACGCGCAATTGCCACGCGCTGGCGCTCACCACCCGAGAGCTGCGACGGCCGATGCTGCAAGCGCGCCGCCAGGCCCACTTGCGTCAACACCGCAGCCGCTCGCTCACGCGCTTCGGCTGCGCCAATCCGGCGAATGCGCAGCGGCATCGCGACGTTGTCGAGCGCGCTGAACTCGGGCAACAAATGATGGAACTGGTAGATGAAGCCGAGGTGCTGATTGCGCCAGGTGCCTTGCTCGGTGGCGCCCATGGCAGCGAAGTCTCGGCCCTGGAGATCGACCCGGCCTTGCGTTGGCGCCTCGAGCCCGCCCATCAAATGAAGCAAGGTGCTTTTGCCCGATCCGGACGCACCGACGATCGCCACCGTCTCGCCGCGCGACACGGCCAAATCCACACCTTGCAGCACATGCACATCGAGCTTGGTGGCGCCCGAGCCCTCGCTGAAACGCTTGTGCAGGCCTTGGGCGCGAATCACGACTTGAGATTCACTCATAGCGCAGCGCCTCGGCCGGCTGCACGCGGCTCGCGCGCCAGCTCGGGTAGAGCGTCGCGATGAACGACAGCAAGAGCGAGATCACGACCACGGGCACGATGTCAGCGCTTTGCGGATCACTCGGCATGCGGCTGATCAAATAGACGCTCGCCGGAAGGAAGCTCACGCTCAGCGCAGCCTCGATCGCACTCACCACCGCGCCGATGTTGAACGCCACCAGCAGCCCGAAGGCCACGCCAGCCAAGGTGCCGATCACGCCGGAGAGCGCACCTTGCACCATGAAGATGCCCATCACCGAGCGCGGGCTCGCGCCAAGCGTGCGCAGGATCGCGATGTCGGATTGCTTGTCGGTCACGGTCATTACCAAGGTCGAGACGAGGTTGAAGGCCGCCACGGCCACGATCAAGGTCAAGATGATGAACATCAACCGCTTCTCGAGTTGCACGGCAGAGAACCAGTTGCGGTTGGTCTGCGTCCAGTCGCGCACCGTGAGCTCGCTGCCCATCGCTTGCGCGAGTTGGTAGCCCACCGCACGGGCTTCTTGCTGGTGCTTCAGCCGCAGCTGCACGCCTGTCGGCCCATCAACACGGAAGAGCTTGGCGGCATCTTCCAGCGCGATCAGCGCGAGCGTGCTGTCGTATTCGTAGTGGCCCGAATCGAAGGTGCCGACCACCGTGAGCTGCTTCAGCCGCGGCACCACGCCGGCCGGCGTGACCTGCCCGCCCGGCGCCATCAAGGTCACCTTGTCGCCCATGCGCACGCCGAGCGCGCGCGCGAGTTCGGCGCCGAGCACCACGCCCCATTCGCCGGGAATGAGGCGCGCGAGCGTGGTGTCTTTCAGCTGCGCGGCGATGTCGGTCACGGTGGCTTCGTCGTTCGGCGAGATGCCGCGCACCACGGTGCCGTGGATCTCCTCGCCGCGCGCAATCAAGGCTTGCGCCGAGATGAACGGCGCAGCGCCAATCACCTCGGGGTTCTTCCTGGCGATCGCTGCGGTGGCGCGCCAATCGGGCAGTGCATTGCCATGGGGCTCGAAGACTTCGATGTGGGCAATGATGGAGAGCATGCGGTCGCGCACTTCTTTCTGGAAGCCGTTCATCACCGAGAGCACGATGATCAGTGCGGCCACGCCGAGCGCGATGCCGAGCATCGACACGCCAGAGATGAAAGAGATGAAGCCGTTGCGCCGCCCGCTGCGGCCAGCGCGCGTGTAGCGCCAGCCGATCTGTAGTTCATAGGGAAACGCCGGGCCGCTCCAAGTTTTCCGGCCTCCCTCGGGTGGCAGACGGCGCGAAGCGTCGGCCTGGGGGTTCTGTGGCTGCATGTTCATGCGGCGGCGATGCTACAGGACGCCCCTCTGACAAGCGCGCCGAAATGGCCCCGGATAATCGTGCCGATGCACCTGATGATCCCGTTCGCCGCGGCGCTTTCTGACACCGCTTCATCCGTGCTGCGCGACCTTCCGTTGCCAGTCTTGGCACGCTTGCTCGGCCGCTTGACGCCGAGCCCGCTCGATGAAGGCGATGAATACAGCTTCTCAGCGCCACACGAGCGCGCACTCGCCGCAGCCTGGGGCTGGCGCGGTGACGATGGCGCCCTGCCCTTCGCGGCGAAGATGGCCGCGTCTGACGGCATCGATGTCGGCCCGCGCGCATGGGGCTTGATCACGCCGGTGCATTGGCATGTGGGGCGCGACAACGTCTCGCTCGCCGACCCAGACGCACTCGAGCTGAGCGAAGCGGAATCTCGCGCGCTCTTCAACGCCGTGCGCGAGCTGTTCGAGAGCGAAGGCATCGCGCTCATCTGGGGCGCGCCCTTGCGCTGGTATGGCGCGCACGACAGCTTCGATGCCTTGCCCTGCGCAGCACTCGACCGCGTGATCGGCCGCAACGTCGAACTCTGGGTGCGCAACGGGCCCACCGCTCCAGCGCAAACGCGGCTCATCCGCCGCCTTCAAAGCGAGGTGCAATTGCTGCTTTACCCACATCCGATCAACGAAGCGCGTGAAGCGCGGGGCGCGCTGCCGGTCAACTCGTTTTGGCTCAGTGGTTGTGGGCGAGCGCAGCCCGCAGCGCAAGATCAATTGGTCGTCGACGACAGCCTTCGCGCCCCGCTGATGGCCGAAGACTGGGCAGCTTGGGGCGAGGCTTGGCGCGCGCTCGATGCGGGCGCATTGACGGCATTGCAGGCCGCGGCGGACTCGGGCGAGAACGTCGCATTGACCTTGTGCGGCGAGCGCAGCACACAGCGTTTCGAATCATCGGCGCCATCGGCATGGAAGCGCTTGACGCAGCGCTGGCGCAGCATCGCACCGCACACCGTGCTGGAGGCGTTGTGATGGCCGACCTCACCACGATCACCTTGCGCGACGCGCCACCGCGCGCCATCTGGGCACTTGAGCAAGCCGGCGTGCATCCGCTGCTCGCACGGCTCTTCGCCGGCCGCGGCGTGCGCGACATCGCCGAGCTCGACGATGGCCTCGCGCGCCTCTTGCCGCCCACGAGCCTGCTCGGCGCCGATGCCGCCGCGCGCTTTCTCGCTGACGCCATCGGCGCCGGCAAACGCATCTGCATCGTCGCCGACTACGACTGCGATGGCGCCACCGCCTGCGCCGTCGCCCTGCGCGGCCTCGCGCTGCTCGGCGCCAAGCCGGGCACGCTTGCCTATGTGGTGCCTGACCGCGCGGTGCATGGCTACGGCTTGACGCCGGCAATCGTCGATCTCGCGCTGGACCAAAGCGCATCGAAGCCAGATGTGCTGGTCACAGTGGACAACGGCATCGCGAGCCTCGCGGGTGTGGCCCATGCGCGCGAACGCGGCTTAACGGTGCTCGTGACCGATCACCACTTGCCAGCGCTGGCCGATGGCCAAATCGTGCTGCCCGCGGCCGACGTGATCGTCAACCCGAACCAGCCCGGCTGCAGCTTCGAGAGCAAGAGCCTCGCCGGCGTCGGCGTGATGTTCTATGTGTTGCTGGCCTTGCGCGGCGAACTGCGCGCCCGCGGTGTTTTTGGTGCCGCCACACAACCGCGGCTCGACACACTGCTCGATCTGGTCGCGCTCGGCACCGTGGCTGACGTGGTGCGGCTCGACCCGAACAACCGGCGGCTCGTTGCGCAAGGCTTGAAGCGCATTCGCGCCGGCGCGATGCAGCCGGGCGTGGCGGCGCTGTTTGCAGCCGCCGGCCGCGACCCGCGCCGCGCAAGCGCCTTCGACTTCGGCTTCGCGCTCGGGCCGCGCATCAACGCCGCGGGGCGCCTGGCCGACATGACGCTCGGCATCGAATGCCTCTGGACCGACGACGCCGCCAAGGCTGACGAGCTCGCAAAGACGCTGGACGCGATCAACCGCGAGCGCCGCGATGTCGAGGCCGGCATGCGCGAGCAAGCCGAAGCGTCGCTCGACGTGCTGCTGGCGCAGCTCGATGGCGCCTCGCCGCCGGCCCTCGTTTTGTTTGATGAAGGCTTTCATGAAGGCGTGGTTGGCATCGTGGCATCGCGCCTGAAAGATCGTCTGCACCGGCCCACCTTCGTCTTTGCGCGCGGGCAAGACGGCTTGCTCAAAGGCTCAGGGCGCTCGATCGCTGGCTTTCACTTGCGCGATGCGCTCGACCTCGTCGCCAAGCGCCACCCTGGCGTGTTGATCCGCTTTGGCGGGCATGCGATGGCGGCGGGTTGCACGATTGCCGAAGCGGACTTCGACGCCTTTGACGCCGGCTTGCGCGCAGTGGCTTCCGAGTGGCTCGATGCCGCCACGCTGGCGCGCACGCTGCTGAGCGACGGCCCGCTGGACGCGCAGTACTTCAACCCCGAGACCGTGCGCACGCTCGATGCACACGTGTGGGGCCAGGCGTTTGAGGCGCCGGTGTTCAGCGACGAGGTCGAGGTGATTTCGCAGCGGCTGGTTGGCGAGCGGCACTTGAAGCTTGCAGTCAAGTTTGCTGGCGCGGTGCGTGATGCGATCTGGTTCGGCCACAGCGAATCGCTGCCGGCCAAGGTGCGCATGGCTTATCGCCTGAGCGTGGACGAATACAACGGGCGCGAGCGGGTGCAGATGGTGGTTGAGTCGGCGCGGTGAGTTGAGGCCGTCGTGTTGAGACGGCCTCGTGTGGCGTGAAGGTCGCCGCGGCGACAGGCCACCCGGCGCATCGCCACCACAATGCGGCGCATGGGAACGCTCTACCTCGTGCGACACGGTCAGGCCTCGTTCGGCGCGGCCGACTACGACCAGCTGAGCGAGCTCGGCCGCCAGCAATGCGTGCGGCTCGGCGAATACTTTCGCGGCAAAGGCCGGCAGTTTGATGCGGTGCTGACCGGCCGGCTGCGCCGGCATGCGCAGTCGCTCGCGGGCATCGCCGAAGGCATGAGCGGCACACCGGACGCGCTCGTCTGGCCGGGGCTCGATGAATACGACAGCGCGGCCGTGATCAGCGCAATCCACCCGGAGCCACTGCCACCGGCCGACACACCCGAGATGTACCGCCACCACTTCCGCCTGCTGCGGGGTGGCCTGGCGGCATGGATGGCCGGCCGCACCGCGCCGATCGGCATGCCGAATTACGCCGACTTCGTGGCCGGTGTCACCGGCGCGCTCGACCACATCCGCAGGGAGCACGACGGCGACGTGCTGATCGTCTCCAGTGGCGGGCCCATTTCAACCGCCGTGGGCCACGTGCTCGGCACAAGTGCCGAGACGACGATCGAGCTCAACCTGCGCATTCGCAACAGCTCGGTGACCGAGTTCGCGTTCACGCCGAAGCGCCACATGCTCGTCACCTACAACACGCTGCCCCACCTTGACGACCCGGCGCATGCGCCCTGGATCACCTACGCCTGACGACTTGTGCGCAGGCTGCAGCTCGAAGAGCCCATGCAACCGGCTGGCCTTGATCGCCGAAACTAAAATTACAGGGTGAATCCCATCAACGCTGATCTGCACTGCCACTCCGTCGTCTCCGACGGCACGCTCACGCCCGAGGCGCTGGCTGCACGCGCCAAGGCAAATGGCGTCGAACTCTGGGCGCTGACTGACCACGACGAAGTCGGCGGTCAGCACCGCGCCCGCGCGGCAGCGTTGGCACTTGGTTTGCCGTACCTCCATGGCGCCGAGGTTTCAGTGACGTTTGCCGATGTCACGGTTCACATCGTCGGCCTGGGCTTCGACGCTGATGACGAAACGCTTGTCGCGGGCCTCGCCGCCACCCGCGGCGGCCGGAGCGAGCGCGCCCGCGAGATGGCCGAAGGCTTGGCCAAAGTCGGCATCCATGACGCCTACGAAGGCGCCTTGAAGTACGCCGGCAACCCGGAGTTGATCGCGCGAACGCACTTTGCAAGACACCTCGTCGCCTCGGGCGTTTGCCAAGACACCTACGAGGTCTTCCGCAAGTATTTGGTCGAAGGCCGCCCGGGCTATGTGCCGCACCGGTGGGCGACGCTGCGCGATGCGGTGGGTTGGATTGCGGGCGCCGGCGGCATCGCCGTGATTGCGCATCCGGCACGCTACCGGTTCACCGCGAACGAAGAGTACGCGCTGTTCTGCGAATTCAAGGAGCACGGCGGCCGCGCGGTGGAAGTCGTCACGGGCAGCCACAGCTTTGCCGATTCGGTGCGCTACACCGAAACCGCGCTCGAGTTTGGCTTGCTCGCCTCGCGGGGCAGCGATTTCCACAGCCCCGCAGAAAGCCACACCGATCTCGGCAAGCTGGCGCCACTTTCGGCACGGCTGACGCCAGTTTGGTCGGCACTCGAAGCGCGCGTTCATCGCCCAATGGATTCGGTGGCCGGATCTGACGTACTTCACACCTAGTCGGACTACGGCGGACAATCCCGCCATGGCCCAATACTTTGAAGTTCACCCCGCGAATCCGCAGCCGCGTCTGCTGAAACAAGCAGCGCAAATCCTCCACGGAGGCGGAATTGTCGCCATACCGACCGACTCCAGCTATGCGCTGGTCTGTCACCTCGACGACAAGGCTGCCGCCGAAAACCTTCGGCGCATCCGCGGTGTCGATGACAAACACCACCTGACGTTGTTGTGCCGTGACCTGAGCGAGTTGGCGAGCTATGCCCGCGTCGACAACAAGCAGTACAGGCTGGTCAAGCTTGGCACGCCGGGCCCGTTCACTTTCATTTTGGAGGCGACGAAAGAGGTGCCGCGGCGCTTATCGCACCCATCGCGCCGCACGATCGGCCTGCGCGTGCCCAGCCACGCGGTGACGCAGGCTTTGCTTGAGCTGCTCGGCCAGCCGCTGATCGCAACCACACTGATCGCGCCCGGCGAAACCGACCCGATGAACGAGCCGGAGCTGATCCGCGAACGTTTTCAGAAGCAATTGCAAGCCATCGTCGACGGCGGCGCGTGCCGCCGACAACCGACGACGGTGATCGACCTGACTGGCGACGCGCCCTTGCTCGTGCGCAAAGGCCGCGGCGATGAACGGCTGCTCGGGCTGCAAGCTCAGCCCGGTTGATTGAACGTGGGCGCCCTTGCCCGTCGCGGGCTGGGAGCGGGCTTCAGTTCCGTTCGATGCGCGCAAATGCCGAGTGCGCGTGGATCGATTCGAAGTTCTCGACATCGACGCTGTACTTGCCGATGCGCGCATCTGCGGACAGCAGCAGAGCAACATCGCGAACCATGTCTTCTACAAACTTCGGGTTCTCGTAGGCGCGCTCAGTGACCCATTTTTCGTCGGCGCGTTTGAGCATCGGCCAGATCTCGCTCGAAGCGGAATCCTCGGCAAAACGCACGAGCTCGGACCACGGCAACTCGCCCAGCAACTCGGCACGGATCGTCACGTGGGAGCGTTGGTTGTGCGCGCCGTAATCTGAGATTTCTTTGGAGCACGGGCAAAGCGACTTCACTGGCACCGTGACCTCGGCGAACACCGTGTGCACGCCCGCTTTCGCTTCGGCAATCCACGCGCCTTGATATTCGAGCAGGCTCTCAACGCCGGTCACCGGCGCACGCTTGCGCAAAAAGAACGGGAATCGCGCCTCGATGCGGCCCTCGGTCGCGTGCAGGCGCTCCAGCATCTTGCCGAGCTCGTGACGCAAAGCAGGCGCATCGAGCGGCACGCTCAAGGCATCGAGCCACGCAACAAAACGCGACATGTGCGTGCCCTTTTGCTCGGCTGGCAGGGCGACATCGAGCGACCAATCGGCGACCGTGGCCAGCACCGCGTCGCCGATGCGCAGCTGCAGCGGATAGCGCACGCTCTTGATGCCCACACGTTGAATCGCCAAGTGGCGTTCATCGCGAGCGCTTTGCGTGTCGGGGATGTGGAGCGCGTCTTTGAGATTGCTCATGGAATTCATCGGCGTCTGGGCGCCGTTGAACTTCAACCGACGCGGAACAATGTCGTTAACTCAAGAACCAAGGATGCCAGCAAACCGCCATCGGCGCCTCCTCAAGATCTTGAAGGCCTTATTCGACTCTCTTGATCGCGTGCGAGCGATTCACTGGTTCGCAGCCGCTCGAACCAAAGCCGGTTTGGCACCGAAACGCTGGACGATCGCCTTCTCGATGCCTGCGGCATCCAAGCCGCACATCCCCATCAAAACGGCCGCATCACCGTGTTCAATGAAGCGGTCGGGCAGGCCCATGACGAGCACGGGCGTGTCGATCCCAGCCTCGGCCAGCGCCTCGAGCACGGCACTTCCAGCGCCACCCATCGTGCAGCCTTCTTCGATGGTGACGATTGCATCATGGCTGCGCGCCAACTCGGTCACCAAGGCGACATCGAGTGGCTTGGCAAAGCGCATGTTGGCGACGGTGGCGTCGAGATGTTCGGCGGCTTCGAGCGCCGGGTACAACAAGGTGCCGAACGCGAGGATCGCGACGCGTTGGCCGTGGCGGCGCACTTCACCGCGGCCGAACGGTAGTTCAGTCATTTCGGACTGAACTTCAACGCCCGCACCGGCGCCGCGCGGGTAGCGCACCGCCACCGGATGATCCTGCTTGAATGCCGTGAAGAGCGCCTGGCGACATTCGTTCTCGTCGGCCGGTGTCAGCACACTCATGTTCGGGATGCAGCGCAAAAACGCGATGTCATAGGCGCCGGCGTGGGTCGACCCATCGGCACCAACAAGCCCGGCGCGATCAAGCGCAAACACGACCGGCAAATTCTGAATCGCCACGTCGTGGATCAGCTGGTCATAGGCGCGCTGCAAGAAGGTCGAGTAGATCGCGACCACCGGCTTCAGCCCTTCGCAGGCCATGCCAGCAGCGAAGGTCACGGCGTGCTGCTCGGCAATGCCGACATCGTGATAACGCTTCGGAAAGCGCCGCTCGAATTCGACCATGCCCGAGCCTTCGCGCATCGCGGGCGTGATGCCGATCAAGCGCTCATCGGCCGCGGCCATGTCGCAAAGCCAATCGCCGAAGACTTGGGTGAACGTCAGTTTGCCGGGCGCCTTCGACTTGACCAAGCCCTTGGCCGGATCAAACTTGCCTGGGCCGTGATAGGCAATCGGGTCGGCTTCGGCCTGCTTGTAGCCATAGCCTTTTTTTGTCACGACGTGCAGGAACTGCGGGCCTTTGAGCGCGCGCAGGTTCTCAAGCGTCGGGATCAGCGAATCGAGGTCGTGGCCGTCGATCGGGCCCACGTAGTTGAAGCCGAATTCTTCGAAGATCGTGCCCGGCACAACCATGCCCTTGGCGTGCTCTTCAAGGCGGCGGGCAATCTCCAGCAGCGTGGGTGCGCGTTGCAGCACCGATTTGGCAGTGTCACGAGCAGCCGCGTAGAACTTGCCGCTCATGAGCCGCGCAAGATGGCGGTTCAGTGCACCGACGGGCGGCGAGATCGACATGTCGTTGTCGTTCAGCACGACCAGCATGTCGGCGTGCGAGACACCGCCGTTGTTGAGCGCCTCGAAGGCCATGCCGGCGCTCATGGCGCCGTCGCCAATGATCGCCACGGTCTTGCGCTGCTCGCCTTTCAGCTTGGCCGCCACGGCCATGCCGAGCGCGGCCGAGATGGAGGTCGACGAGTGAGCGGTGCCAAAGCTGTCGTACTCGCTTTCGTCGCGCCGCGGGAAGCCCGAAATGCCGCCGAGTTGCTTGAGCGTCGCCATGCGATCGCGCCGGCCGGTCAATATCTTGTGCGGATAAGTTTGATGGCCAACATCCCAAACGAGGCGGTCACTTGGCGTGTCGTAGACGGCGTGCAACGCGATCGTCAGCTCCACCGTGCCGAGGTTCGACGACAAATGCCCGCCTGTTTGCGCGACGCTGTGCAGCACGAAATCGCGCAACTCCACCGCCAACTCTTTGAGCTGTGCGCGAGAGAGCCGGCGCAGGTCGGCCGGGCTGGCGATGGTGTCGAGCAAGGGATGTTTCATGGCGGTGGGTCAGCTGTCTCGATCGACGACGCGGTCCGCGAGCAGCGCGAGCCAAGCGGCATCGGGCAGGCCGCTGCGAGCAAGCGCCGCCTGAGCGGCACCACGCAACTCGTGCGCGTGGCGGCGCGCTGCCGCGAGGCCGAGCACGGTCACGTACGTCGGTTTGTTGTTATCGACATCCTTGCCGGCCGTCTTGCCGAGCGTGGCCGAAGCCTGTGTCACGTCGAGGATGTCATCGACCACCTGGAAGGCGAGGCCGAGCGCGTCGCCATACTCGCTGAGCGCTCGCCATGCGGCGGGGCTCACCTCGCCGCAAGCCGCGCCCATCAGCACGCTGGCCTGAAGGAGTGCGCCGGTTTTGCGGTGGTGCATGTCGCGCAAGGTGGCCTCGTCGATCGGCACGCCGATGCTGGCGAGATCGATCGCCTGGCCGCCAGCCATGCCGGCGTGGCCGGCCGAGCGCGCGAGCAGCGCGCAAAGCCGCGCCTGCAGCGCGGGCGCTACGCCTTCCGATGGCGTGAGCACTTCAAACGCAAGCGCTTGCATCGCATCGCCCGCCAGCATGGCTTGCGCTTGGCCGTACTGAACATGCACCGTGGGTTTGCCGCGGCGGAGCACATCGTTGTCCATGCAGGGCATGTCGTCGTGGACGAGCGAATAGGCGTGAATCAGCTCGACGGCGCAGGCGGCGCGCATCGCGGCGTCGCGCTGGCCATGCACGGCTTGTGCCGCGGCAAGCACGAGCAGAGGACGAACGCGCTTGCCGCCATCGAGCACGCCGTAACGCATCGCAAGGCCGAGGCCGGCGGGAGCATCTGCGGGCACGAAGGCCTCAAGCGCAGCTTCGACGGCGACGGTCTCGATCGCCATCCAGGCATCAAATTCAGCACGGTTCATGTGTTCGCGGCAGCCCAAGGCTTGAGCTCGCCGTCTTCAAGCAATTTGACCTGCTGCTCAACGGCTTGCAAGCGCGTGCGACAAAAGCTGAGCAATCCAGCGCCGCGTTGATAGCTTTCGAGCAGGCGATCGAGCGGGAGTTGGCCACCTTCCATGGCTGCCACCAGGCCATCGAGTTCGCTGAGTGCGGCTTCGTAGCTGGCCGGCGCTGCGGTCGCAGACCCCGACGCCGGCGTGGTTGCAAGTGCAGATGGAGAAGTTTTGGCCATGTTCGAAAGCAAAGCGCAATTGTAGTCAGCCGCCTCATGCGAGCGCCGTGCCAAGCACCGGCGTGGCGCCCCAGACGCACCCCTTCGTGGTGATGAAGCCGCGCCGAACCCCGCAGGTACAATCCGCGGCCCTTCGCGACGGCCCTACTCGGCCGAGCGCAGGCGAGGTGTTTTTGCAGACCCACCCGTTGTATTCGGAGCATGCGCAAAGCGCGGGCAAATCAACGCGGGTGGCGGTTTGACATCGGATTTTTAGGAGACCCCGGGGGATCATGTCCGACCTGAGCGTCACCCTTGAAGCGCTCGAGCGCAGTCACTCACAACTCTCCGTCAGCAGCTATTTCGATCCGGGCTTGTTCCAGCGCGAAATGGCGAGCCTCTTTCGCAATGGCCCGCGCTATGTGGGTCACGAACTAGCCGTCCCGGAAGTCGGCGATTTTTACGCGCTGCCGCAAGAAGGCGAAGGCCGTGCGCTGGTTCGCACGCCAAGCGGCGGGGTCGAACTGATTTCTAACGTCTGCCGGCACCGCCAAGCGGTGATGTTGCGCGGCCGCGGCAACACGCGACAAAACATCGTCTGCCCGCTGCACCGCTGGACGTACGACCTGCGCGGCCAGCTGATCGGCGCGCCGCACTTTCCGGACGACCCGTGCCTGAACCTCAACAACTACCCCGTGCAGACGTGGAACGGCATGGTCTTCGAAGGCTCGGCCCGCAATGTGGCGGCCGAACTCTCGCGCATTGGCCCGGCCAACGATCTCGACTTCAGCGGCTATGTGTTTGACCACGTGCAAGTCCACGAGTGCAACTACAACTGGAAGACCTTCATCGAGGTCTACCTCGAGGACTACCACGTCGCCCCGTTCCACCCCGGGCTCGGCCAGTTCGTGACCTGTGAAGACTTGCGTTGGGAGTTTGGCGCGCACCACTCGGTGCAAACCGTTGGCGCCAACAACGCGCTCGCGAAAGCCGGCTCGCCCGCTTACCGCAAGTGGCATGACGCGGTGCTGAAATACCGCGACGGCGTGCCGCCCAAACATGGCGCGATCTGGCTCACCTACTACCCGACGGTGATGGTCGAGTGGTATCCACACGTGCTCGTCGTCTCGACGCTCTACCCCCAAGGGCCGCAGAAGACGCTCAACGTCGTCGAGTTTTTCTATCCGGAAGAAATTGCCGCCTTTGAGCGCGAGTTCGTCGAGGCCGAGCAAGCGGCCTACTGGGAAACTTGCACCGAAGACGACGAAATCGCACTCCGCATGGACGCTGGCCGCCGCGCGCTGATGCAGCGCGGCGACAACGAAGTGGGCCCCTACCAAAGCCCGATGGAAGACGGCATGCAGCAGTTCCACGAGTGGTATCGCCAGGCCATGGGCGACCAGCTCTGACGACCGCTCCTGCTGCGCTGACGACGCCCGCCGTGCCAGCACGCATTGCCGCACCGTGGTTGATGGTGCTGGCGTCGTTCTTGTTCGCAACCATGGTCGTCTGCGTGAAGCTCGCTTCATCGCACTACGCCTCCGGCGAGATCGTCTTCTACCGGGGCCTCGTCGGCGCAGTGATGATGGCCGCGTTGAGCGCCTCCCGCGGCGGCACATTGCGCACCGCCGTGCCGGCCATGCATTTCTGGCGCGGCCTCTCGGGCGTGTGCGCGTTGAGCCTTTGGTTCTATGCGATCGGCAATTTGCCCATCGCCACCGCGATGACGCTCAACTACATGTCATCGGTCTGGATGGCTTTGTTTCTGGCCGGCGGCGCGATCATGCTTGGCGGCGCCAAAGTCGATGGCCGCTTGATCGCGACCGCGCTCGTTGGGTTTGCCGGCGTGGCACTCATCCTGCGGCCCACCATCGCGCAGGACCAGCTCTGGTACGGCCTCATCGGCTTGATCTCGGGCATGTTGTCGGCCACCGCCTACTTGCAGGTCACCGCGCTTGGGCGAGCCGGCGAACCGGAATTCCGCATCGTCTTCTACTTCTCATGCGGCGGCATCGTGGCTGGCGCGATCAGCCTGCTCTGGACTGGCGTTCACGGCCACACACTCGCCGGCCTGGGGCTGTTGCTTGCCGTTGGCTTGCTCGCGACCATGGCGCAGCTGCTCATGACGCGGGCTTACGGCACCGGCAACACGCTCGTCAACGCAAGCCTGCAATACCTCGGCATCGCGTTCTCGTTTGCCTACGGCGTGCTGCTGTTCGGGGACCGCTTGACCTGGATGGCCGTCAGCGGCACGCTCTTGATCGTCGCCGCGGGCCTTTGCGCCACGCTGTTGCGCACCCGCCTCGCCCCTGCTGACACCCTCACTCCCACCGCCGACACATGAGCACCCCCAAATCTGCCACTCCGCTCCAGGCCTCCCATGGGGGTCAAGGAAACTCGGGAACGGCCCTTCGTTTCCTTGAGAGCACCTGCTCCACTCTGATTTCAGCCGAGCAACTGCTCGCGGTGCTGGCCAGCGGATCGCCAGTGGCCGTCATCGACACCAGCTTCGACCTCGCCGATACCGATGCCGGCGAGCGCGATTGGCGCGCGAGCCACATCCCCGGCTCGCTCTACCTGCACTTGAACCGCGACCTCTCCAGCGCACCAGGCGACGGCAAACGAGGCCGCCACCCGCTGCCCGATCGAAGCGCGATGGCCGACACGCTCGCTCGCTGCGGCGTCACGCCTGCAACAACCGTGATCGCCGTTGATCGCCAAGGCGGCCCGTACGCCGCGCGTCTGTGGTGGCTGATGCGCTGGATGGGCCACGGTGCCGTGGCGGTGCTCGATGGCGGCGTCCAGGCGTGGTCAGCCGCGGGCGGCGAGCTCACCGCGGAGACTTCATCGGTTTCCGTCGCGCCGGCTTACCCGACAAACCAGCCGCCACTGGTTGCCACCACCGATGCCGCCACGCTCGCAGCGCAGCTCGGTCGCGTGCGCTTGATCGATGCCCGCGCGCCCGAGCGCTTTCGCGGCGACGTGGAGCCACTCGATGCCGCCGCCGGCCACATTCCTGGCGCGCTGAACCGCTTCTTCAAAGACAACCTCGGCGCCGATGGCCGCTTCAAAGCCGCCGATGATTTGCGCGCCGCCTTCTTGCCTTTGATCGGGCCGGCCGAAGCGGGCGGCACAGTTCACCAATGCGGCTCAGGCGTCACTGCCTGCCACAACTTGCTGGCGATGGAAGTCGCTGGCCTGCACGGCTCGGTGCTCTATCCGGGCTCATGGAGCGAGTGGTCGAGTGACCCATCGCGCCCAGTCGCCAAGGGCTGAAATTGGCAGCAGAAGCAGGCGCGAATCACTGAACCCTGCGCGCCTTCAAGCCACGCCGTTGGCCTTGAACCAGGCCGTGCAGCGCTTCCAGCCATCCTCGGCGGCCACTTTACGGTAGCTCGGCCGATAGTCGGCATGGAAGGCATGCGGCGCGTCCGGGTAGACAACGAACTCCGACTTCTTCGCGGCCGAATTGCCCGCCGCCAGCGCCGTCTTCATTTGCTCAACCGTCTCGACCGGAATGCCCGAGTCGGCACCGCCGTAGAGGCCCAGCACGGGGCCGTTCAACTTGGCCGTGATGTCGATGGGATTGATCGGCTTCAATGCACTCGGCGCGCCGACGAGGGCGCCATACCAAGCCACGCCGGCCTTCACCTTCGGGCTGTGCGCGGTGTAGAGCCAAGTGATGCGGCCACCCCAGCAAAAGCCGGTGACACCGAGCCGCTGGGTATCGCCGCCCTGGGTCGCGGCCCAGGCGACGGTGGCGTCCAGGTCACCCATCACCTGCGCGTCAGGCACCTTGGAGATCACCTCCGCCATCAGCTTCGAGATCTCGCCATACGACTGCGCATCGCCCTGGCGCACGAAGAGCTCCGGCGCAATCGCGAGGTAACCCAACTTGGCAAATCGCCTCGCCACATCGGCGATGTGCTCATGCACGCCGAAGATCTCAGAGATCACCAGCACCACCGGCAGATTCGTCTTGCCCGCCGGCATGGCGCGGTAGGCGGGCATCTTGAAGTCGCCGACCATGATCGTCACTTCGCCGGCGGCAAGGCCTGTGCTGTCGGTCTTGATCGTTTGCGCCGTCACGGGCAAGACTGCTGCGGCAAAACCGCTGCCGACCGTGGTTCGAACGAAGTCGCGGCGGGTGAAATCGCGGGTAGGCATGAGGGCATCGACATCGGCACTCGACATGTTCAATCGCTCCTGAGTTGGATGGGGTTGGCCTGCAAAGCGGCGAATTCTAGAAACGGCGCGGCGAACGCCGCCCGAGCTTCGACCCTGCCCTTTGCACGGACAATCGCCCGATGGACAGGACAACCCCCAAGCCCGTGGACGCACCCTTGCGCTGGCCCGGCCAGCTCGCCGCGATCGACATGGGATCGAACAGCTTTCGGCTCGAAATCGGCCAGCTCATTCAAGACCGCTACCGCCGCGTCGACTACCTCAAAGAAACCGTGCGCCTCGGCGCTGGCCTCGATGCCACTGGCGCACTCACCGAAGATTCGGCGCTGCGCGGCCTCGCCTGCCTCGCCCGCTTTGCGCAGCGGCTCGATGGTTATGCGCCGCAACAAGTGCGCGCAGTCGCCACGCAAACGCTGCGCGAAGCTCGCAACCGCGATGCCTTCCTCGCCCGTGCGCAACAGGTTCTGGGCTTCCCGATTGAAGTGATATCGGGCCGCGAGGAAGCGCGGCTGATCTACGCCGGCGTTGCGCGCCTGCAGCCCTCGCCTTTGACCCGCCTCGTGATTGACATCGGCGGCCGCTCGACCGAGATGATCCTCGGCCACGGCAAGAAGCCGCTGCGCGCCGAATCATTTCAAGTCGGCAGCGTGAGCCTGTCGATGAAGTACTTTGGTGAAGGCCGCTTCACCGAGCGCGCGTTCAGAGAGGCGCAAATCGCAGCCGGCGCCGAGCTCGAAGAAGCACTCGAACCGTTCAATGCCATGCACTGGCAAGAAGCCCTCGGCTCATCGGGCACCGTGGGCGCCGTCTCGCAACTGCTTGCTGCCAGCGGCATCACCGATGGGCGCATCACGCCGGCCGGCCTGCGCTGGCTGATGGAACGTTGCCTGCAAGCCGGGCGCGTCGAGAAGCTTGACCTGCCAGGCCTCAAAGAAGACCGCCGCGCCGTGATCGCCGGCGGCTTGGCGATCCTCTACACATTGGCCGCGCACTTCCACATTGCCGAGTTGATGCCGGCGCGCGGCGCGCTGCGCCAAGGCGTGATCTTCGACCTCGGCGAGCGCATTCACGCAACCCAACTCCCGCAAGACGGCCACGACATTCGCGATGCCTCGGTGCGCGAGCTGCAACGCCGTTTCATGGTCGACACGCAACAGGCCACCCGCGTCTCGCAAGTGGCGGCGAGTCTTTATGCCGGTGTGCAACCACTCGCGAGCGCAGAGGCGCGGCGTGAGTTGCTCTGGGCTTGTGCGCTGCACGAGATCGGCATGATGGTCTCGCACCACGACCACCACCGCCACAGTGCCTACCTGCTCTCGCACGTCGATGCGCCGGGCTTCTCGCAAAGCCAGCTTCGGCGCGTTGGCGAGCTCGTGCTCGGCCAGCGTGGCGGCTTGCGCAAGATCGATGCAAGCCTGGCGCAAGAAGACTTCGCGTGGCAGGTGCTGTGCCTGCGCCTGGGCGCCATCAAATGCCACGCGCGCGGCGCAGTCGACCCTGGCGCATTGACCTTGCAGCGAACCATCGGCAGCAACACCGCCGTGCTGACCTACACACCCAGCTGGGCTGACACTCACCCGCGCACTTTGCATTTGCTGCGCGAAGAGGTTGAGGCCTGGAGCCGCAGTGCGGTGTTGCGGCTGGTGTTGAAAGCCTGAGGGCTGCCGATCAGCCGATCGGCCGTTCAGCCATTCAACCGTTCAGGCGCGCGCACCAGGCGCCTGCCGCCAACTCACAAACAATCCGGCGCCTGCACCGCCTGCAGGATGACCTGTGCCGTGTCTTCGCGGTTGCGGCTGCGAATCCACCATGCGGCGCCCTTTTTGATCGTCCACGGCTGCGGGTGATCGGAGAGCAGATACGCGGCCACAAGGCCGAGCGTGGGCTGATGGCCGATGACGAGCACGGGCTCGCTCGCATCGGGCCAGCGTGCGGCTTTCAGCACCGCCTCGCCATTGCCGTCGGGTGCGAGTTCGGGCAAGGTTTTGAACTTCCGAGCAAGTGCCTTGGCGGTTTGCTGGCAGCGCACTGCCGGGCTGACGAGGATGCGCGTCGAGTGGGCCAAGCGCTGGTTCAACCACTCGGCCATGCGCTGCGCCTGGCGCTCGCCCTTGGGCGTCAACGCGCGTTCGAGGTCCGTCTCGACCTCGCGCATCTCGAAGGCCTCGGCGTGGCGCCACAAAATCAAATCCATCGCGCGTTCCCCCGGCGCAGTGGCAGCGCTTGAACGCAGACGGTCGGGCGTGTCGCGAAGCGGCATTCCACGTGATGGTCGAGGCGGCGGTCGTAGCGGGCTAGCGTGTCAGCGTGCATGTCATTGGTCCAGCGGAGAGAAACGGTCAACTGCCGCTTCTAAGTGGTGTAGAGCGCAATCAAGGCTTGCTGCGCGCTCGGGCCGTCGATGCCGACACGTTCGTAATGCCCATCGGCTTGCAGCCGCCACGCATCTCGGCCGTCATGCAAATAGGGCACCAAACATTCATCGATCACACGCTGGCGCAGCGCAGGCTCTCGCACCGGCCACGCCACTTCGATCCGGCCAAACATGTTGCGGCTCATCCAATCGGCACTCGATAAATACAGCGCCTCATCGGCCTCGCCCGCGCCCCAACAGAAGTAGATGACACGCGAGTGCTCAAGAAAGCGGCCCACGACCGAATGCACGCGAATGTGGTCAGTCACCTCAGGAATGCCCGGCGGCAGCATGCAGGCGCCGCGCACGATGAGATCGATCTGGGCGCCTTTGCTGCCGGCGGCAATCAAGGCCTCGATCAACGGCGCATCGGTCAACGCGTTGATCTTCACGACGATGCGCGCCGGCTGCCCAGCGGCCGCGGCTTGCCCCACCTTGCCGATGAGCGCCACCATCTGCGCATGCAAGGTGAACGGCGCTTGCAGCAGGCGGCGCAGCGGGCGCGTGCGGCCAAGGCTGGCGAGTTGCTGGAACACCGCATCGGCATCAGAGGTCAACTCGGCATCGGCAGTGAAGTAGCCGATGTCGGTGTAGAGGCGCGCTGATTTCGGGTTGTAGTTGCCGGTTGAAAGATGCGCATAGCGGCGCAAGCGGCCCGACTCACGGCGCGTGATGAGCATCAGCTTGGCGTGAGTCTTCAGGCCGACGATGCCGTAGACCACCTGCACGCCCACGGCCTCCAACCGCTCAGCCCAATTGATGTTGGCCTCTTCATCGAAGCGCGCTTTGAGCTCGACGACGACCATCACCTCCTTGCCGCGGCGCGCGCCTTCGATCAGCAAATCCATCAACGGCGAGATGCTGCCCGTTCGGTAGATGGTTTGCTTGATGGCGAGCACATCAGGGTCGTTGACGGCCTCGCGCAAGAACTGCACAACCGGCTCGAACGATTCGAACGGGTGGTGCAGCAACACATCGCGCTCACGCACGCGCGCAAACATCGATTGCTCGCGCGGCAAGCGGCCCTCGGGCCACAGCGGCTCGAAACGCGGAAACCGCAGGCCGTTGGCTTGCGCTTGGTCGATCAATTCGTTGAGTCGCACCAGGTTGACCGGGCCGTTGACGCGGTAGAGCGCGGCATCGGGCAGGCCGAATTGCTGCAGCAAAAATTCATAAAGCTCCGGCGGGCAAGTGGCCACCACTTCGAGCCGGATCGCGCGGCCAAAGTGCCGCGTCGTCAGCCCCGAGCGCAGCGCTTGGCGCAGGTTGGTGACCTCGGCTTCATCGACCTCCAAATCCGAATCGCGTGTGATGCGGAACTGCGAAAACACCTCGACCTCGCGGCCCGGGAAAAGCTCGTCGAGGTGGGCGCGGATCACGCTGGTCAACATCACAAAGGCTTGCTGGCCGTCGCTCAGTTTGGCGGGCAGCCGAATCACTCGCGGCAAGACCCGCGGCACCTTGACGATGGCAATGCCATTGCGGCGGCCAAAGGCATCCTGCCCATTCAAGCGCACGATGAAGTTGAGCGACTTGTTCGCGACCTGCGGGAACGGGTGCGACGGATCAAGTCCAACCGGCACCAGCAGCGGCCTCACCTGCTGCTCGAAGAAGGTCGACACCCATCGGCGCTGCGCTTCGTTGCGCTCGTCGTGGTTCAAGATGACGATGCCCGCGCGCTGCAAAGCGGGCATGACTTCATTGTTGAAGGCGGCGTATTGATCGTCGATCAGCGCATGGGCGTCGGCCGTGACCGATTCCAGATCGCCCACCGACACGTTGGCGCCCGGGCGGCGCAAGGCCTCCAGATAGTCGGCAAAGCGGACTTCGTAGAACTCGTCCATGTTCGAGGACACGATGCACACATAGCGCAGCCGCTCGAGCAGTGGCACATCCGGGCGGCGCGCTTGGGCCAGCACGCGGCGATTGAATTCAAGGATGGCGCGCTCACGGTTCAACAGCGCCGGCATCGTGAGCGCCCCGGCATGGGCGGTGTCGTTCATGCGTTGAGTTTATGAAGCTTTTGCGTCAGGCCGGTGACGTTGATGTCAGCAGTGTGGATGCACGAAGCTTTGCCCAACCAAGTCTCGACCTGGCAGCGGCCGGGCGCGAGCACGGTTGCATCGTCAACGTCGACGTCAACGTCGACGTGGCCGCCTGCCGCACGGGCGGCGCCGGCCGACATCCACCACCAACACGCGATGAAGTGGCACCCCATGGCAGGGAGCGTCGCAGCGATCAATGTGATGCTGAAGTCATGTCGGCGGCAAGCGCCCTCATGCCGAAGTCACGGTGCTGTCATGCCGAGCCGCGACGATCGACGGCTCACCTGAGAGCCTGACCACCGCCTTCCATGACGACGATGCCTGCCGCCTCGGCCACAGCGCCCGCTACCGGCTCCGCCGCCGCCGCCGCCGCCGTCTACACAGATGCTTTGGGCGCATACGGCACCGATGCTGCCGGCCTGATCTGCGGCTACTTGATCGACCCGGCTGGTGGCGCGCGTGCAGTCGATTCAGCGGCTGCCTTGCCCTACCTTGCGGCCTTGACCAAGCCGCGCTCGACCCTGTCGCCTGGCGCACCCGGCGAGGAGGCCGATGCGCGCTTTCTCTGGCTGCACTTCAACCTCTCACACACCGGCGCACAAGCTTGGCTGCAGCGGCACGCGGCATTGCCCGACACCTTTTTCGAAGCCCTTGCCGAAGGCCTGCACTCCACCCGCATCGAGCGCACCGAAGACTCGTTGATCGCCGTCATCAACGACGTGCACTTCGACTTCTCCTTCGAGCCATCGGACATCTCGACGCTGTGGATCAACGTCGAGCGTCACCTGGTCGTCACGGCGCGGCAGCGGCCGCTGCGCTCGGTTGACCGCCTGCGCATCGCTGTCAAGAACGGCCAGCCTCTGCGCTCCGCGACCGAGCTGCTTGAGCACCTGCTGCGCGCGCAGGCCGATGTGCTGGTCGACATCGTTCGCGGCGTCACGGCACGCGTCGACCAAATCGAAGACCAGTTGCTCGCCAATCGGCTCGATGCCAAGCGCGCCCGGCTCGGCGCATTGCGGCGGCTCTTGGTGCGCCTGCAACGCCTGCTCGCGCCGGAGCCCGCCGCGATGTTTCGCCTGCTGCAGCACCCGCCCGGCTGGATGGCGGCACTCGACGTTCAAGAGCTTCGGCAAGCCAGCGAGGAGTTCTCTGTCGTGCTGCGCGACATGAGCACTTTGCAAGAACGAATCAAGCTGCTGCAAGAAGAGCTTGCCGCTCAAGTCAACGAGCAGAACAACCGCAGCCTCTTCGTGCTGACCATCGTGACGGTGCTGGCGCTGCCGATCAACATCATCACCGGCCTGCTCGGCATGAACGTCGGCGGCGTGCCGCTGGCCGAGCACAACCGCGGCTTCTGGATCGTCGTCGGCTTCGTGGTGACGATCACCTCGCTCGCTGGGTGGCTGGCGTTTCGCAAGCGCGGCGAGGGTTGACGCAAGGCTTCAATGCGCAGTGTCCCAGTTCGGCCCCACACCCACCTCCGCCAACAGCGGCACCTTCAGTTCGGCCACCGACGCCATCGCCTTCGGCACCGCCTCGCGCGCCCATTCGAGCTCGGCCTCGGGCACTTCGAAGACGAGTTCGTCGTGCACTTGCATGATGATGCGCGTGGCGCGTTGCTCTTGGTCGAGCACGCCTTGCACGGCGATCATCGCAAGCTTGATGAGGTCGGCCGCGGTGCCCTGCATCGGCGCGTTGATCGCTTGGCGCTCGGCGCCGCTTTTGCGCGGGCCGCTGCCGCCATTGATCTCGGGCAAGTAGACGCGCCGGCCGAACAGCGTTTCGACATAGCCTTTCTGCCGCGCTGACACACGCGTGTCTTCCATGTAGCGGCGCACGCCTGCAAAGCGCTCGAAGTACCGCTCTATATAAGTGTTAGCCGCCGAACGCTCGATGCCCAAGCTCTGCGCCAGGCCGAATGCGCCCATGCCGTAGATCAGGCCGAAGTTGATCGTCTTCGCATAGCGGCGCTGCTCGCTCGTGACTTGCTCGGGCGGTGTTCCGAAGACTTCGCTGGCGGTGGCGCGGTGAACGTCCATGCCTTCGGAGAAGGCTTTGAGCAGGGCCGGATCGCCACTGATGTGCGCCATGATGCGCAGCTCGATTTGCGAGTAATCGGCGCTGAGCAAGAGCGTGCCCGGTGGCGCGATGAAGGCCTCGCGCACGCGCCGGCCTTCTTTGGTCCGGATGGGGATGTTCTGCAGGTTCGGGTCGTTGCTCGATAGCCGGCCGGTCACCGCAATGGCTTGGCCGTAGTTGGTGTGCACGCGGCCGGTTGCCGGGTTGATCATCAACGGCAGCTTGTCGGTGTAGGTGCCTTTGAGCTTGGAGAGGCTGCGGTGCTCCAGCAGGCGCGCGGGCAGCGGGTAATCGGCGGCGAGTTCGGCGAGCACTTCTTCGTCGGTCGACGGTGCGCCGCTCGCCGTCTTCTTCTTCACCGGCAGGCCGAGCTTGCCGAAGAGGATTTCGCCGATCTGCTTTGGGCTGCCGAGGTTGAACGGCTGGCCCGCAATTTCATAGGCCTGCGCTTCGAGCTCGATGAGGCGCTCGGCGAGCTCCTGGCTTTGCCGGGCGAGCACGGCCGAGTCGATCAACACGCCAGTGCGCTCGATGCGGCCGAGGATGGCCGCGGTCGGCATCTCGATGCGGCGGTACACATCGAGCAAACCCGGCGCCGCCTCTATCTGCGGCCACAGGTTTTGATGCACGTGCAGCGTCATGTCGCTGTCTTCGCACGAGTACTCGGCGGCTCGTTCGATATCGACTTGGCCGAACGGGATTTGGTGCGCGCCCTTGCCGCAAAGGTCTTCATAGCTCAAGCCGCTGCGGCCGAGGTGGCGCGAGGCCAGGCTCTCCAGGCTGTGCGGCTTGTGGGCTTCGAGCACATAGCTCTCGAGCATCGTGTCGTGCACGTAGCCTTGCACATGGATGCCGGCATTGGCGAAGACGTGGGTGTCGTATTTGATGTTCTGGCCGAGCTTGCGGGCCGCAGGGTTTTCGAGCCAGGGCTTCAAGCGCGCGAGCACGTCATCGATCGGCAGTTGATCGGGCGCGCCGGCATAGCTGTGGCGCAGCGGGATGTAGGCCGCCTCGCCCACAGCCACCGACAACGAGATGCCGACGATCTGTGCGCGCATGCCGTCGAGTGAATCGGTTTCCGTGTCGATCGCGGTCAGCTCGGCGGCGCTGATCTTGGTGATCCATGCGTCGAGCGCGTCGGTCGTCAAGACGGTTTCGTAGTGCTTCTCGATCGCGGGCTGAGCCACCGCGGGCGACGCTGCTACGGCCTCACCGCCGGCCGGCGCTGGAGGCGCGGCCTCCTCCAACTCCTTCTTCCAGCTCTTGAAGCCAAAGCGCGTGTAGAACGCGAGCAAGCCCGCTTCATCGACCGGCTTCAGCGCCAATGCATCGATCGCCGGCCAGCCGTCGATGTGGCCAGCCAGATCGCAATCGGTCATCACGGTGACGAGCCGCTTGCCTTGCGGCAACCAATCAAGCGCCTTGCGCAGGTTCTCGCCGGCCACGCCTTTGACTGTGCCGGCAGCGGCCATCACGCCGTCAAGCGAGCCGAACTCGGTGATCCACTTGGCAGCGGTCTTGGGGCCGACTTTGTCGACACCGGGCACGTTGTCGACCGTGTCGCCAGTCAAGCTCAGGTAGTCGACGATGCGCTCTGGCGGCACGCCGAACTTGGCGATCACGCCGGGCACATCGAGCCGCTCGTTGCTCATCGTGTTGATGAGGACGACTTGGTCGTTGACGAGCTGCGCCAAGTCCTTGTCGCCGGTGGAGATGACAACCTTGTGCCCGGCCGCCGCGGCCACTTTGGCGAGCGTGCCGATCGCGTCATCAGCCTCGATGCCGGGCACCATCAGCACGGGCCATCCAAGAAGCTTCACGGCTTCATGGATGGGCTCGATCTGCTCGGCCAGCGCATCGGGCATGGCCGCGCGCTGAGCTTTGTACTCGGGGTACCACTCGTCGCGAAAGGTCTTGCCTTTGGCATCGAACACGCAGGCCGCGTGCTCGGCGGCAAACTGCTTGCGCAGCAGCTTCATCATCGCCACCACGCCGTGGATTGCACCGGTGGGCACGCCACCCGGGCCGCGCAGGTCGGGCAGCGCGTGAAAGGCCCGGTAAAGGTAGCTGGAGCCATCAACCAACAACAGCGTGCCAGGCGCTGCTGACGGTGCTGGCGAAGGTGCTGCGGAGGGGTTGCCGGCGGCGGGTAAAGAGGGGGTCTGATCCATCGCCGGATTGTCGCGGATGGGCCTTGCGCCACGATGACCCCAAGCCCATCAGGCTCCTAGAATGCGCCGCATGAATCGTCCGCTTGCTGCCGCCCTGCTCTGCCTTGCCGCTGTGCCGTGTTGGGCTGAGGATGCGCCAGCATCTGCGCCCACCGCCGCAACACCGCCCAACCCTGCCGCATCGGCTTCGCCGCTTGCCGGCGAGCCCAACGTGCAGCACATCTTGATCGAAGACAAGGGCTCGCGCATCGAAGAACTGAAGGTGCGCGGCACGACGCAGCGGGTCACCGTCACACCGAAGGTGGGCACGGGCAAAAGCTACGAAATCATCATGGGCGACGGCTCGCGCAACCTCACCGACAGCGCCAACAGCTCGCGCGGCGCGGCGGGCAAGCGCGTCTGGAACGTGCTCGATTTCTGAGCATGGCGGTCTTCACGGAAGTCTCGTTCGACGAGGCCGCTGAGCTCGTCGGCCGCCTTGGCATGGGTGAGCTCACGGCGCTCGAAGGCATTGCCAGCGGCATCGAAAACACCAACTACTTTGCTGACACCACGCAGGGCCGCTTCGTGCTGACCTTGTTCGAGCGGCTCAGTGCCGATCAGGTGCCGTTCTACCTGCAACTCATGAAGCACTTGGCCGACCGCGGCCTGCCCGTGCCGGGCCCAAAGGCCGATGCAGCCGGCACGCTGATGCACACCTTGCGCGGCAAGCCCGCCGCCGTGGTCGACCGCCTTCGCGGCGGCCACCGCCTCGCGCCAGATGCGGCGCATTGCGCGCAACTCGGGCAAGCGCTCGCGCGCATGCACATGGCCGTGGCCGACTTCCCGCTGCACCAGCCCAACTTGCGCGGGCTTGCCTGGTGGATGGAGACCGTGCCCATCGTGCAGCCGCATCTGAGCGCTGACCAACGCACGCTGATCGATGAAGAACTCGCCTTCCAGCAGCAGCTCGCTGCCTCTGCCGCCCATGCCGCTTTGCCGCGCGGCGCGATCCATGCTGATCTGTTTCGCGACAACGTGATGTGGTTCGAGACCCCCGCTGGCGACGAGCTCACCGGCCTCTTCGACTTCTACTTCGCCGGCGTCGACACAGTCTTGTTCGACATCGCCGTGTGCCTCAACGATTGGTGCATCGACCTCGAATCCGGCCGGCTCGATGAAGACCGTGCACAGGCCCTCGTCTCGGCTTACGACTCGGTGCGCGCGCTCAGCAGCAACGAGCTGCGCCTGTTGCCGGCCACGATGCGCGGCGCCGCATTGCGCTTTTGGATCTCGCGCCTCTGGGATTTCCACCTCCCACGCGATGCGAGCGTGCTGACTGCACATGATCCGAGCCACTTCGAGCGCGTGCTGCGCGAACGTGCTGCTGAGCCGTGGCACCCGTTGCTCGCGCGTTCGGCCGCAGCCAGCACGGCGGAGCCGTCATGAGGCTGGCTACCGTGCCGGCCGCAGCCGGCGCCCTTTGGGTGCGCCAGGGCTTTGCAGTGTTCTTCCTGCGGCCAATGGCCTTTGCGGCGATGTTTGCGTCGTTCCTGTTCGCGGGTTTCCTGTTGATGCTGGTGCCGTTGTTCGGGCCACTCTTGTTATCGGCCATGTTGCCAATGGTGTCGCTCGGGTTCATGGTGGCAACGCGGGTTGTGCTCGATGGCCACTTGCCAACGCCGCGCAGCTTCGTTGCCCCGCTGCAGAGCGACCAGCCGCGCCGCAAGGCCTACGTTCAACTCGGCGCGTTCTATGCGCTCGCCACCGTGGCGATCCTGTGGCTGAGCGACGTCGCCGATGGCGGTGCGCTCGATGCCCTGATGGAAGGCATGGCCAGCGGCAAGATGACGCCCGAGCAAGTGGCCGAGCTGGTCGCTGACCCGCGCCTCAGCCTCGGCTTGGTGCTGCGATTCGGTCTGGCGGCGGTGCTGGCGGTGCCCTTCTGGCACGCCCCGGCGCTGGTGCATTGGGATGCGCAAAGCTTCGCAAAATCGCTCTTCTCCAGCACCATCGCTTGCTGGCGCAACAGGGCCGCCTTCACGGTCTACAGCTTGACCTGGACGGCGGTGATCGTCATCTTCGCGCTGGCCACCAGCCTGGTTTTTGCGTTGCTCGGCCACGCCGAGTTGATTGCGATCGTGACGATGCCGGCCTCGCTCATGTTCTCGACCGTGTTCTACGCGTCGCTCTACTTCAGCTATGCCGCGTGCTTTGCGCCCGAGCCTGAACCCGAGCCGGAGGTATTACTCGCATGAAGACGGCCATCGTCACTGGCGCCGGCAGCGGCATTGGCCGCGCAACAACGATTGCGCTGCTGGAGGCGGGCTACCGCGTCGTGCTCGCCGGGCGCCGCGCCGAGGCATTGCAAGCCACCGTGGCCGCAGCCGGCGCACTCGGCGTGAACGCACTCGCCGTGCCAACCGATGTGACTGACCCGGTCGCCGTGCGCGCTTTGTTCGACACCACTGCCGCGCAATTCGGCCGCCTCGATTTGCTCTTCAACAACGCCGGCACCGGCGCGCCGCCCGTGCCGATGGAAGAACTCAGCTTCGCGCAATGGAAGGCCGTGGTCGACATCAACTTGACCGGTGTCTTCCTCTGCACGCAGCAAGCCTTTCGGCTGATGAAGGCGCAAGCGCCGCGGGGCGGCCGCATCATCAACAACGGCTCGATCTCGGCGCATTCGCCGCGGCCGTTGACCGCGCCTTACACCGCCACCAAGCACGCCGTCACCGGCCTGACCAAAGCAAGCTCGCTCGATGGCCGCGCCTTCGACATCGCCTGCGGCCAGATCGACATCGGCAACGCCGCGAGCGAGATGACCGAGCGCATGGCCGCCGGCATCTTGCAAGCCAACGGCGAGATGGCGGTCGAGCCGCGCATCGATGTGAGCGTTGTCGCCAACGCCGTCGTCCACATGGCGAGCTTGCCACTGGAGGCCAATGTGCAGTTCATGACCGTGATGGCCACAAAAATGCCGTACATCGGCCGCGGCTGATGGGGCACCCGGTGGCGGGTACGCCACCACCCGCAGGGCGGGTGTGCAGCCGCCTTGGGGGCGGCCCGGCGCCGGCTGCGGGGCACCCGGTGGCGGGTACGCCACCAATTGCCGACCCTGTTTAGTCGCTGAGATCTCGGGCCTCGCGCACCGGCTTCTTGCGGCGCGCTTGGCGCTCCGCTTCAGCTGCGGCGCCCGCTGCCGCCCATGCGGCAAACTCGTCCGGCGTTTCGAGGGTCACGCGGCCGAGCAGACCTTGGCGGAACTCGTGCATGACGATCTCGGCCGCCTTTTGCATGTTCACCCGCCCGCCCGGCAAGGCCGCCGCGCGTTTGCGCGCAATCTGCGCGAGCAGCTCGTCATCAGCGAGTACTTCCGTCCCCGTGAGCTTGTACCGCTCATCGATCTGACCCGGCCTTGCGCGGCGAATGCGGCCGATGAGTTCGAGCGCCACTTCTTCTTCATCGAAGGCATTGCGCCCGATCGCGCCACTCGCTGCGAGCAGATAGCCGCTCTCGGGATTGATGATGCGCGGCCACATCATGCCGGGCGTGTCGAACAGGTCGAAATCATTCGCGAGCGCGATCTTTTGCTCCAGCTTCGTGATGCCCGCTTCATCGCCTGTCTTGGCAATGCGCCGGCCGGCCAGCGTGTTGACGAGCGTTGATTTGCCCACGTTCGGAATGCCGCAGATCAGCACCCGCATCGGCTTGGTCATGCCGCCGCGCAAGGGCGCGAGCGCGCGGCTGGCCTCCACCAAGCGCTGCGCGGGTGCCACTTCGCTCGCATCGAACGCGAGTGCGCGGGTGTCGGGCAAGGCATTGAAATGCGCCAGCCAAAGTGCGGTGCGTTCGGGGTCGGCGAGGTCCTGCTTGTTCAGCAGCTTGAGTGCCGGTTTGCCCTGCGTCAGCTCGGCGAGCAAGGGGTTGCAGCTCGAGCCTGGCAGGCGCGCGTCGAGCATCTCAATCACCACGTCGATGCCGGAGCGAACGCGTTCGGAGATCGCCTTCTTCGTGGCGTTCATGTGACCAGGGAACCATTGAATCGCCATGCGTGGCTGCTTTCGTGAATTGCGGATGCGCGCGGAATTGTGGGGCTGCGGGTTTGGGGTCAGCCATGGCCATGGGCCTGGCGTGTTGCTGAGTCGACTTTCGACCGATAGAGAATGTGGCCCATTCCAGAATCGAGAGGACACATAGCCATGGCCAACATCCACTTCATCGGCGGCGAAAAAGGCGGCGTCGGCAAATCGCTGACGGCACGCGTGCTGGCGCAGTACATGATCGACAAGGAAATCCCTTTCCTCGGCTTCGACACTGACCGCTCCCACGGCGCGCTGATGCGCTTCTACTCGGGCTATGCCTCGCCCGTGGTGATGGACAACTACGAGGCGCTTGACGTGATCGTCGAAGCCGCGGCCGAGCAGCCCGAGCGGCGCATCCTGGTCGATCTGGCCGCGCAAACGCACGAGCCGCTGGTCAAGTGGATGGATGAAGCGGGCGTCGTCAACATGGCCGGCGAGATGGGCATGACGCTCTACTACTGGCATGTGATGGACGCCGGCAAAGACTCGGTCGACCTGCTGCGCAAGCTGCTCGACCGCTTTGGCACCGGGCTCAAATACGTGCTCGTGCGCAACCAGGTGCGCGGCAATGATTTCAGCCAACTTGAGCAATCTGGCGAGCAGCAACGCGCGCTGCAGCTCGGTGCGCGCATCGTCTCGATCAAGCGCCTGCACGACGGCGTGATCCAAAAAATCGACGCCGGGAGCAGCAGTTTCTGGAAAGCCAAGAACCCGCAAGAGCCCAACAGCGGCGGCCTCGGCTTGATGGACCGCCAACGCGTGAAGATGTGGTTGCGCGACGCCTATCGCGAGATCGACGACGTCGGCGTTTGAGAGCCTGAGACGCTTTCGCCATGCCGTTGATCCGCATCGAGGCGCTCTTGACAAAGCGGCTGACGCTGCGGCCGGTGAGCCCGAGCGATCTCCCAGACCTCGCCGAGATCAACGGCGACCCGCAGGTCACGCAGTTCTTGCCCTACAGCGCGTGGCAGTCCGAGGCCGACGGCAGCGCTTGGCTGCAGCGGATGGAAGCGCTCGAGGCAGCGGGCACATCGCAGCAACTCGCCATGGCGCGCCGCACCGATGCCAAGGTGATCGGCACCGTGCTGCTTTTTCGGTATGACGAACTCAGCGCGCGACTAGAGATCGGCTACGTGCTCGGCCGCGCTCACTGGGGGCAAGGCCTGATGCGTGAGGCGATCGTGGCCGTCTGCACGAAAGCGTTCTCGACGCTGTCAATCCGCCGCCTTGAGGCCGAGGTGAACCCGGCCAACACGGCTTCGAACACGCTGCTGCAACGCGTGGGCTTCGTGCACGAGGGCCGGCTGCGGCAGCGCTGGGTGTCAAAGGGCGCGGCGCACGATGTCAACGTCTACGGCTTGCTCGCGGGCGAGTGGAAGCCCACATGAGCTACTCACGCCGCCAACTGCTGCGAGGCAGCGCCGCCCTCATCGCCGCGCCTTGGCTGCTGCGTGACGCGCGAGCAGCCGATACGACGCGCTTCGCACTCGGCATTGCTTCCGGCCACCCGCATGCTGCCGGCATGGTGCTCTGGACCCGGCTCAGCGGTGCCGACTTGCCCGAGCGCGTGCCGGTGCGATGGGAGATGGCGCATGACGAAGGCTTTCGCCAGATCGCCGCGCGCGGCACCGAATGGGCCGAGGCGGCATCAGCCCACAGCGTGCATGCTGAGCCTGCGAGCCTCGCGCCGGGGCGTTGGTACTGGTACCGCTTCGAGGCGCTCGGCCAGCGCAGTGCCGCCGGCCGCACGCGCACTGCGCCAGCGGCAGGCAGCGAGGCCACGCTGCAGTTCGCCATCACCAGTTGCCAGCGTTGGGATGTGGGCCACTACGCCGCATGGCGCCACGCGGCCGATGACAACCTCGACCTCATCATCTTCCTCGGCGACTACATCTACGAGAACACCTCGAAGCCTGGCGCGCTGCGTGCAGCGCCCGGGCCGGTCGTCAAGACGCTGGCCGAATACCGCGCGCGCTACGCCCTGCACAAGAGCGATCCCGCGCTGCAGGCAGCGCATGCCGCCGCGCCCTGGTTGATGGTGTGGGATGACCACGAAGTCGAAAACGACTATGCGGGCTTGCAAGGCAATGCGCTTCAGGCCGATTTCGCGCAGCAGCGCGCCGCGGCGTATCAAGCCTATTGGGAGCACATGCCGTTCCCGAAATCCGCCCGCCCGCGCGGGGCCGAGATGCGCATCACCGGCCGGCTCGATTGGGGCCGCCTCGCGCGCATCCACCTGCTTGACGACCGCCAATACCGCGACCCGCAAGCCTGCCCCAAGCCAGGCCAAGGTGGCGCGAGCACCGTGTTCGAACGCGATTGCACCGCCTTGCACGACCCGGCGCGCACGCTGCTCGGCGCGCCCCAAGAGCGCTGGCTCACCGAGGGCTGGGACGCCTCTCGCCCCTGGAACCTCGTGGCACAACAGACGCTGATGGCGCGCTACTCGTGGCGCGATCCGGCCTCAGGCGGCGGCCAATACTGGACCGACGGCTGGGACGGCTACCCCGCCGCCCGCCAACGCTTGCTGAACAGCATCGCCGAGCGGCGAGTGCCTGGCGTGGTGGTGCTCGGGGGCGATGTGCACAGCAACTACGTGGCCGACTTGAAGCTCAACTTTGACGACGCGGCTGCCGCGCCCATCGCCACCGAGTTCTGCGGCACCTCGATCACGAGCCTCGGCGTGGCGCAAGACCGCATCGATGCCGCCCGCGGCTTCAACCCACACGTTCACTATGGCCGCAGCGATCAGCGCGGCTACATGCGTTTTGCGCTCGATCGTGGTGGCCTGCAGGCCGCGCTGCGCGTGGTGGGCCAGCCTGAAAACGCGGCAAGCGGCATCACGACTGCCGCGCGCTTCTTCGTTGATCCGGCGCGGCCCGGTGCAGTGCCGGCCGGTTAGCAGCGAATCAGACTTCCTTCGTCTCGAACATCAGCAAGTCGACGCCGGCCTGAGCGAAGTTGGCCAAGTCGCCCGCCGTGGCCTCGCCTTGCGGGCTGCTGAGGCCGGCCACGATGACCGCCATCGAATCAAAGTGGAGCATCGCCACGAGGTGCAGGCCTGCATCGCCACCACCACCTGTGACCGCCCCGCTGCTCACCTCGTAGCGGCGCAGGCCGGGAATGGTCTTGGCCAGCGGAACGTGGGTCTCGTAGTAGTACTTGTCGAACGCGGCGGGGTCGGCTGGCTTCTTGTAGAGCGCGATGAGTTGAGCGGGCATGGTTGGGTCTCCTGGGCTTGGGGGTTGATGTTGGGTGCGGCTGGATGAAGCTGAACAACCAGCTCAATGCTCTGCGATGTTGCCGCAACTCGGCTTCTCGCGGGGGAGCCGATACCGCCATTGACAATGCGGCATGCACTTCCTAATGGCCGCAATCGGCAGCGCTGGCGATGTGTTCCCGTTCATCGCCGTCGGGCAGGCACTGGCTCGGCGCGGCCACCGTGTTGACGTGCAAGCTTCACCCTGGTTCGAAGACACCATCCGCACCGCGGGCTTGGGCTTCGTCGCGGCGGGGAGCGCGGGCGACTATGAACGCCTCGCCGCCCAGCCGGAGCTTTGGCACCCGCGGCGCGGCTTCGAATTGCTGCTCGACCAGCTCGGCGCCGGCCTGCTCGCCACGCGTGCCGCAGCACTTGAGCACTGCAGCCCGCAAACCGTGCTGGTGGGCAGCACGCTCGCTTGGCACTTGCGCTTGTTGCAAGAGCAGCAAGGCTTTCGCGCAGTGACGGTGCACTTGTCGCCCAGCTGCATCTTCTCGGCCGAAGCGCCGGCCGTGTTGCCAGGGCAAATCGATCTCGCTTGGCTGCCAGCGCGCGGCGTGCGCTGGGTGCAGCGGCTCGGTGAGCGCTGGGTGCTCGACCCGATGATCGCGGCGCGGCTCGACCCCATCCGCACCGCGCTCGGCCTGCCGCCGGTGCGCCAGGTGATGAGCCGCTGGCAACATGCGCCGGCCCTCGTGATTGCAGCTTGGCCGGCTTGGTTTGCGCCGGCGCAGGCCGACTGGCCAGCCCAAGCCGTGACCACCGGCTTCCCGCAATGGGACCGCAGCGCTGCCGCACCGCTGCCCGCTGCGCTGGAGCGCTTTCTGCAGGCTGGCCCCGCGCCCATCGGCATCACACCCGGCTCGGCGATGGCGCATGGGCGCCGCTTCTTTGCGGCGGCCGCAGCAGCATGCAGCGCGCTCGGCCAGCGCATGGTGCTGATCACGCCCTACGCCGATCAGCTGCCCTCGCCGTTGCCGACAGGCGCCTTCCACATCGCCCGCGTGCCCTTCGAGCAACTCGTGCCGCGACTGGCCGCGCTCGCCCACCACGGCGGCATTGGCACGTGCGCGCAGGCTTTTGCGGCGGGTGTGCCGCAAGTGATCAGCCCCTTTGCACACGACCAGTTCGACAACGCCGCGCGAGTGCAGCGCCTGGGCGCCGGGCGCAGCCTCCGGCCAGCTGCCGGCGCAAGCGCGTGGAAGAAAGCGCTGGGCGCGGTCACCACCGATCCGCTGATCGCCATGCAGTGCCGGTCGATCGCCACGCGCATGGCCGCGGCGGGCGATGGCGCGGCGCACATTGCCGACCGGCTGGAGGCCTTCGCGTGCGCGAAATCGGCCTCCACCGGGCGATGACCCCAGACGACCACAGCGCAGAACCTTCCGACACCGAACTCGGAATCATCGCCCGCGGCTCACGACCTGAATGGCAAGCGGCTGCTGCTCTGCACGCTTGGCTGTCAGGCGCACGCCGCAGTCGAATGGCGCCCTTCAAGCGCTTGGCGCCCCCTCAAAACTCACGTCGACTGGGCCCAACGTGACAGAGTAATCAGGCTTCAGGCAGCAGCGGTTTTGCAGGGTTAGCCACCGAGATGGAACTGGCTGATTGCGGTTTGCGCCCGGTGAAGCCTGCAATCGGCGCCGTAGACTCCAATGTCGATCGATTGACATCGGTGAAATTTAGTTTCAATAAAGCCTCTTCTATATCCAGAGTCAAAAAGCTGTCCATGTAAGGCTCCATCAACCAATTACCAACGTTTGATGGGCCTAGATTCATTGTTCGTGGATGTTTTGCATCCATATCGACGATATGAATGGATCCTCCGGGACTGAGCACGCGCCAAGCTTCGTTCATGATCTTTCTGCTGACGCCGCGCGGCAGTTCATGAAACACAAATGACAAAAGCACGCGATCCAAACTGTTGTCTTTCAACAAATGCAGGTTTTCACCCAGCATATGATGAAAACTCACTTTTGAAAGATCGTCAGCTTTTGTGGCTTTGAAGCATTTTGCCAATTTGTAAGGCGAAGCATCAATCGCATCCACGTGATCTATTTGCTCGGCATGCGTTGCCAATAACTTTTGCGTTAGTGTGCCTGTTCCACACCCGATGTCAGCGATACGCAAATTAGAGTTTTTAGAAGCCTGATCGGCATCTATGAATTGCTGCTTATTCAAGATCTCCATTGACAGGTCGTACAAAGAAACTCCGCCCGCCAACAGCGAAGACAGTGCCGCCATCGATGGCTCTTCAGCCTGGGCTTGCTCCACCAATAGCGGGCTCATCCCATGAACAAGCACCTTACTGTAATAGGCTGGCGGGCTGAGCGTTTCATCGGTAAGGCTCTCAACCAGATCTGGGTCGACTTCTTTATCGATATTAGTCCAGTCGATATCGAATATGCAGGCGGTTGATCTTCGAAAAAGCCACTGCATTCCAGCAGCCCGCTTTTGATTGCACTCGGTTAGCACGCGGTCTTTGCCAGGAATTGCATTCGAATTCGGCTTGGGTCGCCGAGGCATCAGGGGCAAGCCTGCAAATTTACTATCGAGATTTTTCGGCTGTTTTTTGGGGCCCAGCGGGTCTGGAGCAGTAAATCCAGATGCTACCGCTGCCAAACCCAGTGCTGCGAGAGGAGGCTTAATGCGCATATATTATATTTTCGTTTGAGTTAATAAATATTTACCCCACAAAAACGAGCATGCAGGCGCGCGCACAAAGCAAAGCCGTATCGGTCGGCACCCAACTTCAGTTTGAGCAAGTGATGTCTTCACACGCGTTTATGCGAAAGTTTCTTACGCAAGAGCAGTGCCAAGTGACGCCGAGAGTGGCGCGCTGGCCGACTGGCGCTCGGCAGCGGCCGATGCGGATTTGGCCGCAACCGCGACGGCAACCGCACTGCACAACACGCCCCGCACCAGCACGCGCTGCAGCCACCGTGTCTTGAATTCGGACATGTTTTCTGCTGTTTGATTCAACCCTGCGAGCAGATCGGGTCCCAACCCCACAGATCACGCCACCAATCACCGCCCGAATGCACGATGATTTGGCGATGGACGACCCATCAACGGCGTTCGAGGCGCTGCAACGCTCTGAGCAGCGTTTCCGTGCCGCCTTTCAGCAGCAGTTCCAGTTCATGGCCATCCTCGCGCCGGATGGGCGCGTGCTCGAGTTCAACGAGCAGCTCGACGCTGCTGGTGCGGCCGTGCCGCCCGCGCAAGTCATCGGCCAACTTTTCTGGCGCACCGTGTGGTTTCGTGACCGGGCCGACATGCAGGCCATTTGGCCAGCACGGCTGCACCAGGCCGCCAGCTCGGCCCGGCCCGTGCTCAGCGAAGATGTATTCACCTCGTCGAGCGGCGAGTTGCGCTATGCCTCAGCTGCCGTCAGCGCGGTTCGCAATGCCGCAGGCGAAGTTGATTGCTTCATCGTTCAGGGCACTGACATCACCGAGCGCCGCCGCGCCGAGGCACTGCAGCATGCACTCGAAGCCCAACTGCGCGAGAGCCAAAAGCTCGAGGCGATCGGCACGCTGGCAGGCGGCATCGCCCACGACTTCAACAACATCCTCGGCGCCATCCTCGGCAATATGGCGCTGGCACGCGAGGCCGCCGGCCCCGGCCACCCGGCGCAAGGGCCGCTTGACCAGATCAAGCGCGCTGGCCGGCGCGCGCGCAGCCTGGTGCAGCAAATCTTGGCGTTCAGCCGCCGCCAGCCGCATGAGCTGATCGCGCAGCCGCTGCGGCCGGTGGTCGAAGAAACGCTCGCGCTGCTGCGCTCGACCTTGCCTTCATCGGTGGCACTCGACGCCGTGCTCTGCCAAGAGGCCGTGTGGGTCAACGCCGACTCGACGCAGATCCAGCAGGTGTTGATGAACCTTTGCACCAACGCTTGGCACGCCTTGAATGATGGCCACGGCCGCATCGAAGTTGGCCTGACGATCACCCCAGACCACGCCGCCCTGCTCTGGGTGGCCGACGATGGCGCGGGCATCGACGCCACCACGCGAGCGCGCATCTTCGAGCCCTTCTTCACCACCAAGCCGGTCAACCGCGGCACCGGCCTCGGGCTCTCGGTGGTTCACGGCATCGTCGTCGAGCACGGCGGGCAGATCAGCGTCGATAGCACGCCCGGCCACGGCAGCCGCTTTACGATCGAGCTGCCGATGGTCGACATGGAGCCGGACACCGGCGACGGCACCTTCGGCGGCGACAGCCAGCTCGGTGCCTTCGATGGCAACGGCGCCGGACGGCACGTGCTGTACGTGGACGACGACGAGATCATGATGCTCGTGGCCGAAAGCTTGTTGCGCCGCGCCGGCTTCACAGTCACCGTGTTCCAAGACGCTGAACTGGCGCGGGCCGCACTGTGTGAACGGCCAAGCGACTGGGACCTCGTCGTCACCGACCACAACATGCCCGGCTGCTCCGGCATCGAGCTGGCGCGGACGGTCGCGATGGTCCGCCCTGCCTTGCCCGTTGTCGTGAGCTCGGGCTACGTGACGGAGGCCTTGCGCACCGAGGCCGAGCGGGCCGGCGTGCGCTACGTGCTGCGCAAAGAAAACACGCTCGAAGAACTCTGCAGCGTGGCGCACCGACTGCTCGACAACGCGCCTGCACCGAACTGACACAAGCGCCACCCACGTCGCTCGGCGCAACGTGACGTGACGAGGGGCGACGTGACCTGGCGTAAGGTGACACGCCCCCATCCACTCACTCACGAGGTTCCCCATGCCGACCGAAGCCCCGTTCGAACTCTTCGCCTTCTGGCGCACCTCGGCCACCTACCGCGTGCGCGTGGCGCTCAACCTCAAAGGCATCAGCGCGCACGAGCGCATCGTCAACATCGATGCCGGTGAGCAGCGCAGCGAGGCCTTCCTGAAGATCAACCCGCTCGGCGCGATTCCGGCGCTGATCGCCGAAGGCCATCCGCCGATCACGCAGTCGCTCGCGATCCTTGAGTTCCTCGATGAGTACCAACCCGCGCCGCCACTGCTGCCGGCCGACCTCCACGGCCGCGCCCGTGTGCGCTCGCTGGCCGGCATGCTGGCCTCCGACACGCACCCGCTGGTCACCCCACGCATCAAGAAATACATGATGGCGACCTTCGGCGCCCAAGGCGGCTTTGACGATGATGCATGGCGCGCCTGGCAAACGCAGTGGTTCAGCACCGGCTTGGCCGCCGTCGAGCAGCGGCTGGCCGCTGAGCCCGCCACCGGCACGTTCTGCCACGGCGAGACGCCGACGATGGCCGACATCTGCCTCGCCAGCATCCTGGCCGTGATGCGCGTCTTCAAGATCAACGTGGCCGGCACGCCGACGATCGACCGCATCGTCGCCAGTTGCGATGCGCTCGAGGCCTTCGCCAAGGCGGAGCCAAGCCGACAGATCGGCGCGCCGAGTTGACCGCCTGAGCCTGAGCCTGAGCCTGAGCCTGAGCCTGAGCCTGAGCACTGAGCACTGAGCACTGAGCACGGAGTCGCCGCACCCCGCCCGATCCTGGGGCGGCGAATTCACGTTTGCGTGCAATCTTGTACACAACGCTGTGCTCAGCGCGCCAAAGCCACGCGAAATGCTGAGCTTTTCAACCTCGCCCTGCTCGTTTTCCCGAGTTTCGAAGGAGGTTGATTCGGTTCCTCAGCTGGTCCGCTTTATGCGAAGTGCCATCACCCCATTCATTGAGGAGTGATGACGATGAGCACCTCACCTACCGCCACCAGGCCCACGCTCTGGTGCCCTGGCGACTGGAATGCCTTCTTCGGCTTCGGCACCAACATCCTCGTCAACATGCTCACGTTGACGGCCCTGCTGCGCTACGTGCTCAAGCTCCCAGACAGCCTGGTCTTCGGCCGCATCTTGCCCGCAACCGGGCTGATGCTCTTCATGAGCACCGCCTACTACGCGTGGCTTGCCTACCAGCTCGCCAAGAAGACCGGCCGCAACGATGTCTGCGCCCTGCCCTCGGGCATCAGCGTGCCGCACATGTTCATCGTCGTCTTCGTGATCATGCTGCCCATTGCCGCCAAAACCGGCGACCCGATCAAAGGCTGGGAGGCCGGCCTCACCTGGGTCTTTGTGCAGAGCTTCGTGTTGATGGCAGGCGGCTTTGTTGCGCCGCTGATCCGCAGAATCACGCCGCGCGCTGCGCTGCTCGGCGCACTCGCCGGCGTGTCGATCGCATTCATCTCGCTGCGGCCCGCGCTTGACATGTACATGGAGCCAGTGATCGGCATCGTCTGCTTTGCCATCCTGCTCGCGAGCTGGTTCGGCGGCGTGCGCTACTTCAAAGGCATTCCGGCCGGGCTCGTGGCGATTGCCGTTGGCTCGTTGATTGCCTGGGGTTCAACCGCCTTCGGCTTGAGCCTCGGCGGCATGAGCGCAGCCAACGTGGGCCAAGCGTTCTCGAGCTTCGGCTTCTCGTTTCCGGTGCCGGCGGTGAGCCATGTGTTCTCGGGCTTCGAGTTCCTCGGCGTGATCCTCGTGACGGCGATTCCCTTCGGCATCTACGACCTGGTCGAAGCGATGGACAACGTCGAGAGCGCAGAAGCCGGAGGCGACACCTTCCCGACCACACGTGTGCTCACTGCCGACGGCGTGGTGAGCCTCATTGGCTGCTTGATGGGCAACCCGTTCATCAACGCCGTCTACATCGGCCACCCGGGTTGGAAGGCGATCGGCGGGCGAATCGGCTACTCGGCGGCCACAGGCTTGATGGTGCTGGTGTTGTCATGGTTCGGCATCTTGGCGCTGTTGATGGCGGTGATCCCGGTGGTTGCGATCTCGCCGATCCTGCTCTACATCGGCATGCTGATCGGTGCGCAAGCATTTCAAGAAACGCCGAAGAGCCACGCGCCGGCGGTGATCCTGGCGCTCGTGCCGCAAGTGGCAGCGTGGGGCAAATTGCAGATCGACAACGCGCTCGGCGCCGCTGGCACCAACGCCTTGGCCGTGGGGTTCGACAAGCTCGGGCAAGTCGGCGTCGTCTACCACGGGCTCGAAGTGCTGGGCAGCGGCGCGATTCTGGTGAGCCTGATCCTGGCCTCTGTCACGGCGCTCATGATCGACCGCAAGTTCACCGCCGCCGCAGGCTTTGCTTTCGCCGGCGCCGTGCTCACGTTCTTCGGCTTCATGCACAGCGAGGCGATCGGCATTGGCCGCATGCCGATGGTGGCGCTGAGCTATGCCGCAGTCGGCGTGGTCTTGCTCGCCTGTGCGCGCTACGCCGTCATCGCCCCACAAGCGCGGGCGCACACTGAGCCGCATGCCGAGCCGGCACGCGCCTCCCTGGAAGCTGTGACCTGACAACACCGCCGCGCCATGCGACGAGCACGGCGGGCTTGAGGCCGCAATTCACCCGATCGCCGGCGAGCGCTGGCGGGCAAGCTTGGCATTCCCGAATTCGCCGCGCCGCGATGCCCGCGGCGCGCGCCCCAAGGAATGCCATGTCAGCCACTCTCAGCGATGAACAAGCCCGTGCCTACATGCACAAACTGCTCGCGGCCATGCGGCAGGCCGGCGGCTCCGACCTCTTCATCGCCGCCGACTATTCGCCGAGCATGAAGCTGCAAGGCGCCATGCAGCCACTCTCCAGCCAAAAGCTCACCGGCGAGACGACGCGCTCGCTCGCGCACTCACTGATGAACGAGCGCCAGCGCGAAGAGTTCGCCAAAGAGATGGAGTGCAACTTCGCGATCTCGATCCCCGGCATCTCGCGCTTTCGAATCAACGTGTTCATTCAGCAGCAATGCGTCGGCATGGTGATCCGCACCATCGCCTCTGAAATCCCGAGCTTCGAGAAGTTGAAGCTGCCCGAGGTGCTCAAAGAAGTCGTGATGACCAAGCGCGGCTTGGTGCTCGTGGTGGGCGGCACGGGCTCCGGCAAATCGACCACGCTGGCCGCGATGATCGATCACCGCAACCGCAGTTCGGCCGGGCACATCATCACCGTTGAAGACCCGGTGGAGTATGTGCATGTGTCGCAAAAATCATTGGTCACGCACCGCGAGGTCGGCGTTGACACGCACTCGTGGCATCACGCCCTGAAGAACACCTTGCGCCAAGCGCCGGATGTGATCTTGGTCGGCGAGATTCGCGATGCCGAGACGATGGAACACGCCATCGCCTTCGCCGAAACCGGCCACCTCTGCCTGGCCACGCTGCATGCCAACAGCGCCAGCCAAACAATCGAACGCATCATCAACTTCTTCCCCGAAGAGCGGCGCAACCAGCTGTTGATGGACATGTCAGCCAACCTGCGCGCGATCGTCTCGCAGCGGCTGGTGCGCCTCGAAGACGGCAAAGGCCGCGCCGCCGCGATCGAAATTTTGCTCAACACGCCGACCATCTCCGAGCGCATCTTCAAAGGCGAGTTCAACGAGCTCAAAGGCGTGATGGCCAAATCACGCGAGCTCGGCATGCAAACCTTCGACTGGGCGCTCTTCGAGCTCTACGACGCCGGCAAGATCTCGTTCGACGAAGCCATTCGCAACGCCGACTCCGCCAACGAACTGCGCCTCAACATCAAACTCAAGAGCGCCCGCGGCGAGCCCGCCAGCAGCGCGTTCCTCAGCCTCTCCATCGACCCCGAGCCGACTGCCGCCGAACTCGAAGAACAGAAGCATCAAGAGATGCTCAAGCAGCACGAAATGCGCCGGCTGAAGGAAGAAGAGCAACTCGCGAAGTTGCGAGAGCTGAAAGAAAAGCGAATGGCGGGCTGAACCCTTGATGCCGACGACGCTCGCCTGTTGAGTGAGGGCCGAGGGCCGGCAACGGCGTCACGTCGTCACCTCGTCAGCGTACCGCGCACCCGGCGAAGACGCCTCGGCATCAGCGGCACTCCGCGTCTTTTTGCCCGCACGCTGAGCGCTGCCTGCGCCCAGGTCAGTCGCCAGCGTCGTCGGCTGCTGTTCGCACTGGCGGATGCGCTCCCATGGCGCAGATCGCCGCATCAATTCCCAGGCTCATGGCCGAGCAGGTTTGCCTTTTGCCTCTGCGGTAAGTCAGACGCTTTCACCGCTGCAATATAGGCATCCGCTGCTTCGCGCTGCGCCGGTGAAGCGTCGGGGTTTGTCAGCGCAGAATGGCCATTCTCATTGATCGGCATTTTCAATATCTTGACTTTGTCGTCGTCGTTAAGATTTGATTTCAACACTTCCCGACAAAACTCTTTTGCCCAGTCGAGATTGCCGTTCCCGATTGCCAACTCGACGGGGTGGATCGACAAGCCCTCACGCTCATTCGGACGTGTCAATAACCTGAGCTTGTGTGAATCTGACAGCCCCGAACTGTCAATGACGGCCACATAGGCCTTCATCGCATTCACCCCGTGCGCAACGGTATGTGGGCTGCGACTTGCCGAGGCAATCAATGCGTTTAAAACTATTCCGCCGCTGGACATGTCGACCGACAGAAGTTCGCACTGCTGGTCTTCAGACAACCCAGAGTTCTTAACTTCCTGGCCGAACGCGCTTATGGCACCCGTGTTGCCATTGCTCATCGCCTGCAGCAGCGGCCTCGCTAGTTCTGCTGACTCTTTTCCCTCCAAAAGGTCGAAAAGTGCATCTTTAGAGTGGATGGCTTGCGCCTTGGCCGCGTCCGCCAGATTCTTCATGACCTTCGGCATATTCTGTCGCATGGCGAGCGCCATGTTCCCGGGAGCGAGGGCAATTGGTTTATCGGCAGTGAACTCCAGCTTCAAATCATGGTCGGTGCAATTCGCAACCACCGCGTCACCCGCGACTACGTTGTCATAGACGATGAATTTGGAGAGACCAAGTTTTTCGAAGTCCTTCGGCTCATGTGCCTCGACCCTCGCATAGTTGTTCGTGACGTTTGGCTCATAAAACTTGGCGGTGAAATAGGTAACGCCATCCTTGTGTTTTCGCTCGACGTGAGTCGCCATCACATGGCCTGTCGTCATCACCAAGCTGTGGGCACCCGAGCGCTCCGTCGAACCGCCGGCTTTCTGGCTCAACGCAGTGGCCACCGAAGACAGGTATCGGCCAAAGTCTTCTTTGTGAAACAGGTGTTTTGATTCCGGCGGCGCCTCCGTCGATGCTCTTTCGACCGCTTCGGATTTCTCGCCCAGTTTGCCCTCAAACTCAGCCGCGACGCTTTGTTTTGATGCAAACGTCGGCATCAACTCCCGCTTCTTTCCTTGTTCCTGGATGAATCGCATTGCCAGATGGCGGCAAAACACGCTGGAGTTATTGCCAGCGCGTTCGAAGGTATCCGGTGTTTGTACGGTGACTTGGCCGTTGAGAGGCAGAGCCCTTGGGCTTGTGAGAGGAATATAGGGAGTGCTCTTTGCCGTGATGATTCTCTGCCTGGTGTTGGAATCAGCCACGGGAGCAAAACGGGCGGCGCGTGGTGATCCATCCGCAGCTTGAGGATGAGGTGCTGTGATGTTTTGCCTCAGCAGCGTCTGCAGTTCTTGCATGCGCGCAGGGGTCATTCGCGGCTGTGGGGCGGGCGAAGCAGGCGGTGGGTTGGTCGGACTGGCGCGTTCCGTGCGCGGATCTCGCCCGGGCTCGGAGGCAACGGAGGGGCGCGCGCTCACCATCACATGAGCCAGAGGTTTTGAGCAAGAACCACCCATTTTCAAATCTCCCGCGAAAAGACAGTCTGCACTCGGTGGAGTTTGGGACGCGAGTTACGAGCCCGTTGTTCGATCCACGAAATTGCTGGCGCCGTTGCGAAGCAAACCGAGCTGGCCTTTCTCTTGGATCGGCGCTCCAGCCTATTCACCGTCGCGGCATGGCCCTCCGCGCGCGATGCGATTGGCATGACTCATCGGGTGCCACCGCAGGGCTGCAGCGGCATCCAGGCGCTGCAGCCTTGCCGTCACTTCACCCCACCCACCGCCACCTGCCCGATCTTGAAAAACACATCGGTGTTGTCCATCACGCCAGTGAAGAGACTCGCGCCGCGGCCGAAGGCGGAGAGCGGCACGTCGGTCGCGGTGTGGACAGCGTTGTCGCCCGGCACTTGGCCGGTGACGAGGTAGCCGGTCGTCGCGTTGCGCATCTGTGGATTGGCGGGGTAGTTGCTCTGCGGCGGCTGACTGGCGAAGGGTTGCTGCGGGTCTTGCGTTGGCGTGGTGTTGGCGAGCCAAGTCTCGTAGCGATCGGCATTGGCGCCGTAGCCGATCAGCATTTTGTAATCGACATCGGTGGTCTGCGGATAGCCGTCAGCGGCGATCACGTACTTGGGAAACTTGGCCGACTGGTAGATGCCGACGATTGCGTCGCGCGTGGTCGCAGCACTCGGATTGGCGGTTGCTTCGCGAACTGCGGCGATCGGCTTGGTCGAGGCGCCGATGATTGCGGCGCCTGAGCACTCATGGTCGGCGGTGACGATCACCAGCGTGTCGGGGTTCTTGGCCGCGAAGTCTTTTGCGACCTGCACTGCGCGGTCGAACTCGATGACTTCGAGCAGCCAGCGGTCGGTGTCCATCAGGTGCGCTTGCTTGTCGATCGATGCGCCTTCGATCATCGCGATGAAGCCCTTCTTGTTTTTGGCGAGCACCTTGAGCGCGGCATCGGCCATCTCATCGAGCATCGGTTGATCGGGGAAGCCGTAGTCGGACGCGACAGTCGAGTTGCCGCGGCGTTGGCCGATCTTGTCGAACGCGACGTTCATGTTCGAGTAGGAGAAGAGGCCGAGCAGCTTGTCGGCATTCGCTGATGCGGCGAGCGCGGTCTTGTCGGGCGCGTAGGCGAAGCCGGCGGTTTGAAAGTCGGCGATCAAATCGCGCGCGGGGTCTTTGGCACCGATGGCTGCGCCCCAGCCGGCCACCACGTCGGGCGGCAAGATGTAGTCGGACTTGGTGTCGCGCTGCGAGCCGTTCATGGCTTGCGCGTTGCGCGAGCCGTCAGCCTTGAGTGCATCACCATTGGGCAAGAACCACTTGCGGCCGCCGCCCATCAGCACGGTCAGGCCAGTGAGCGCGCGGTCATCCAAGAACTGGTCGACGATGCCGGTGCCGTTGCCGCGGTTGGAGGTGTGCACAGCCATGGCGGCGGGCGTGGCATCAAACACATCGGCGGTGGTGACGATGCCGAGCGCTTTGCCTTGCGTGCGGTGCAAGTACTCGGCCATGTACTCGACGCGCGGGTTGTCGAAGGCGTCAGCCGTGTCATCGGGGAACACGCCTTCTTGGTTGTTCGCGGCCTTGTTGCCGGTCACGTAGTTCGACATCCCGGGCGATGAGTCGGTCACGATCGCGTCGAGCGATGAGGTCATCACCATGCCGGTGAAGGGCGCTGTGTCCATCGCAAGGCGCCCTTGTGCTTTGCCCTGCGCATAGCCGCGGCCCATGATGCGCGCGGCCGTGCGGTGCGCAGCACCCATGCCGTCGCCGAGCAGGATGATGACGTTCTTGGCGGTGCGGCCTTGCTTGTCGATGCCGACGATCTCAAAGTTGCCGGTGGCCGATACGGTCTGGCCGTCACTTTGCGTGGCCTCGATCGTGAGGCGATGGATGCCGGGCTTTTGCACCGAGTAAGCGCGCTGCGAGACGACGGCGGCATTCACATCCTTCGGCAATGTGAGGCCCGTGGTCACGGTGCTGGTGGTGTTGGGTGCGATGCGCGCGGGCACACCGTCAACGAGGAAGCGGAAGGCGGTGAGCGTGGTGCCGGCATCGAGCCGCACGGTGGCTTGCAGGTCGAAGCGCTGGCCGGGCAGGAAGCGCGCAATCACCGGCGGGTTCGGGTTGTTCGACGCGAAGAGCTCGCTCGGTGGCGTCAAGCGCGAGACGCTTGGTGCGGCCTGTGTGGCGAACGAAGCCAGCGCTGCAGCGCTGCACAGCGCGAGTTGAAGGGGAGCGAGGGCGACGCGCCAGGTCATGGGGTTTTCTCCGTGGGATTCGAAAGGGTGGGCACCGCCCGCTGCAAGCGCACGAACGAGACGCGGCCATCAGGCTCGGCTTGTGGGCCGAGCTCTAACGTGCCGGTCAAGCTCAGCAGGCCGGGGCGATAAGGCAGGAGCGCGTTGGGCGAGTCGGCCAGATGGACGTAGGCGGCAGAAGCCGGCAGGTCGTCGGCAAAGCTTTCATCCTCATCGCCGAGCGCCACAGGCAGCGGCACAAGAATCATCAAGCCCGGCACATCAAGCTCGGCGGCTTGCCGCGCCATGTAGCCGACGAGGCGCACGCGCTGGCCATCGAGCGAGAGCAGTTTGGCGCTCGGCTCCAGGCCGCGCGGGCCGATGGGGCGCTTGAACATGTCGCCGAACTTCAGCTCTGCTGCGGCGAGCTCGGGCATCGGCGGGGTCGTGGTTTGTGCTGGGCTGCCGAGCGAACAGCACACCATCAACGTGGCCCATGCGGCTCGGGTGCGCGCGCGCTTGGTCATGAGCTTCTCCGGGAAAAAGACAGTCGCGATGATGTGGCAAGGCGATGACAAACGCGTGAAGCCGATTTGCGCGGGCCGCCATCGCGCCGCAGATTGGAAGCAGCGCCCAAAGCTTGGAGAGAAAGCGGATTCGGACAGCTCAATTCGTAAGGTAGCAAGACGCGCGGCGACTTTAGGCAGGCAGTTCGACCATTCGCGTCAACACGCGCACCCATACCATCTGTTCATGACGTCCCTCGCTGCCCAAACCAAGAACCTGGCGTCATGCGCCAGGAGATTTTTTCTGCGGTGGATGGCACTGTTTGCAAGCGTTGCCATGGCCGGTTGTGCCACACCGCTGCCGGCTCTGGATCACGCGGCAATCGAATCGAGCGCGCTGCCAGGGAACGCCACCACACCGCTCGGCCGCATCGTGGCCGCCAGCACGCCGCCCGATCAGCACTCGGGCTTTCGGCTGATGCCGCTGGGGACTTTTTCGTACGACAGCCGCCTGCAACTGGCGCGCCTCGCCACCGTCTCGCTCGATGTCCAGTACTACCACTTCGAGGGCGACGAGACCGGGCGGACGTTGTTACGGGCACTGCGTGACGCGGCGCTGCGCGGTGTGCGCGTTCGCTTGCTGATCGATGACCTCTACACCGGCGGCCTGGACGACCTGTTCATGGGCTTCGCCGCCCACCCCAACGTCGAGGTGCGGTTGTTCAACCCTTTCTGCTGTGCTCGAAGCAGCGGCCAAGCCGGCCGATTCGCAGCCGCCATTGGCGACTGGACGCGAATCAACCACCGGATGCACAACAAGATGTTCGTCGTCGACGGGGTGGCCGGGATCATCGGCGGTCGCAACATCGCGAACGACTATTTCCTGCGCAGCACGACCGACAACTTCATTGATCTCGACGCCTTCGTCGTGGGCCGATTGATCGACCCGCTGGAAGCGCTGTTCGACCGTTACTGGAACAGTCCATCCGTCTATCCACTGCAACACGTGGCTCACCCAACGCTCGCCCCTGCGCAAGCACTGGCGTACTTCGAACGCGCCACCGGCCCTGAGCTGACACCGCCGCCAGCACCACTGCCCTCCACCGACATCTTGGGATACGGCCCCCTGGGCGAAGAGCTGCAAGACGGCAGACTGGGCCTGATCTGGGGCGAGGCCTACGTCTTTGCCGACCACCCCGACAAACCCTTCGAAAGCGAAGTTGGCGGCGACCTGCTGGAAACCAGCGTCACCTACAACATCATCGAACCGATGATGAAGGCGCGGCACTCGGTCGTGATCAGTTCGCCCTACTTCGTGCCGGGCGCCAAAGGCATGGCGATGTTGCGCGAGTTGCGAGATCGCGGCGTGAAAGTCACGGTGCTGACGAACTCATTGGCCGCGACCGATGAACCTGTGGTCCACATCGGCTACAGCCGCTACCGCGAAGAAATGCTGCGCATGGGCATTGAGCTCAACGAAGTGAGCGGCACACGCGTCAAGCGCAACCTGCGCAAGTTCCACTTCGGCGAGAGCTTGGGCCGCTTGCATGCCAAGCTGCTGGTCATCGACGAACAGGTGGTGTTCATTGGCTCGATGAATTTCGACCCTCGTTCGGCCACCATCAACACCGAGCTCGGCTCGATCATCGAAAGTGCGCCGCTGGCGCGCGAGTTGACACGCGTGATTGACCTGGACCGTCTGCAGAGTTCATGGCGAGTGCGATTGGCGCCCTCGGGGCAAGGGCTGGAGTGGCTGGGTGCTGACGATTCCGGCGAGCTGCAAACGTACACCGGCGAACCCGATGCCACGCTCCTGACCCGGTTGAAGCTGTGGCTGCTGGGGCCGTTCGTGCCGGAGTCTTTGCTCTGAGGCTTGGTGAACGGCGGCGGCGGCGGTGAACAGTGCGTCGCGGTGCGGCACCCAGCTTCTGTTTCTGTTCTTGGTTGTGTTTCTGCGGGCTTCAACGCTCGGGCGTGGGGTCGAGGCTGGCGCGGGTCAAGCGCAGCAATTCATCGACATCGCGACGCAGATCGGAAGCTGCGTCGTGCGCCTGCTGCGGCCAGCCGCGCGGTGCGGACTCACTCGCAGAATCAGGTGACGAAGCGCGCTGCTCAGCGTCTGCTGGTGTGGCGGCTGACGTCAATGCGCTTTTGAGCGAGGCAAGGCGCGCCTCCAACTGCCCGGTCCAAAGCTCGATGAGCCGCCTCAGAAAATCATCGTCCGGTGGATTGACATACGGGAGCGGCCGCGATTTGGGCAGTGAGCGCGCAGGCCCGATGGCCTCGCTCGCCGGCGCCGCCTGGGCTGGCGCGCGCTGAGGCTGCGCGGCAATGAGCCGCTGAACGGCCAGAACGCTGATGATCCCGAACGCCACCCCCGCTACCCCCGCCAGCACCGTCAAAACTTGCGAGCTTGGCCCAGGCGATGCGTGATCTGCTGACGCAGCACGCGCCAGCGCATCGATGGCGGTGGCCAGCAAAGCGTTGTCAGCAGCGGCAATGCTGTCAGGTGCGGGCATGGTGACGACTGGCGGCGCGCCGGGCGAAACACCGCGCGCGCTTGGGCTCCAGAAAAAGTACACCACCGCGACCAAGAGCGACACCAGCGTCAAGCCGATGATGGCGGCCGCAACGCCTGAGACCGCCCTCGCCAAGGCGGTGAGCGCCTCGACGCCTTCCGCACTGATTTTGTTGAGGTGCTTGGCCATGGCCGACAACATGTCGGTCAGGCCGGTGATCGTGTGACCGAGTTCGGCAGTCAATCGCGAGATCAGCACCAAAGCGGCGACTGCCAACGCGGCAAGGATCGCGACCAACATGCCGATCGTCGAGAGCGAGGTCTCATCGGCCGCTTCGGCAAAGAAACTGCCAAAGCCCACCCGAAATTTCATCACGTTGGATTTCGCCATATGGGCCAACGCGCGCTCAACGTCGGTGAGCCGCTGGGAGAAGGCGCGGTCATCGAAGTCCCGCGGCATGGGCACGCCACTGGCCGGCAGATTGGTGCAATACGCGGCAATGGGGGCGCCGCCGATGGGCTGCGTCGGCGGGGGCTGACCTTGCTGCAGCCACGGCCCACAGCAGCCCATGAGCGGGCAGCGCCATTCGATGGGCGGCGGCGATGGCGGTGGTGGGTCGCGGTGAGGCGGTTGATCAGGGCAGCGTGCTTTGGGGCGCTCGGGCGCCAGCCCGCCTGGTGCGGCCGGGGTTGCGGATGCGGTGACATTGACCGAGCACGCGGCGATCGCTGTCGCCGGCGCGGAGGCGGCATCCACCGGCGGCTGCGGCGAGGCGGGCGAAGAAGCCGTTGCAAACGGGCCGGTGGGCAAGCCAGAAAACGACTGTGCTCGCAATGAGCAAGCGCAGAGGAGCGCGGCCAAGACGAGTGCACCGATGCCAGCAAACACTCTCATGGCAAGCTCCCCAACGCCGACCGCGGCCCCGTTCAGGGCCAGCACGATGGGCGAGTGAACAGCTTAGCGGAGCACTGGTTGAATGACCGTCCCAACACTTGGGGGCAGGCCCGACCTCACAGAGGCTGGTCGGCGCGATTCAACAGCGTCGAGTGCCGAGGCGGTCGAGAGATGTCGCGGCTGGCTTGATCAAGCGATGACCGCCCATGCTCAAGCCATAGGACGCCGCGAATTAATCGGAACAAACGATGATTTGTTTCTCCGATGCCGATGTGAACGGCTCCATTCGATAGCTGCCACTTTTTCGAAGGATTTTGAACCCAGCGAAACGCAGAAGGTTGTCTAACTCTTGCGGGAAGAACACTCGCGTCGTGAAATCGACCCGGGACTCCTGGCCACGCTGCTGAACAAAAAGCGCACGCTGATGAATTTGCGTCGCCAAGTCATAGTTATAGGCGTGGTATACCTCGACCTTATCTCCGGCGCTGGTAAAGAAGCTGCTGACAAGCTGGCGGACGTTTATATCGCTGCCCATTTGGGCCGGCGTTGGGTTTGTGACGTCAATAACGAACATCCCACCGGGCGCCAAATGCGCGCGAACGCAGGAAAAGCACGCCAAAAGGTCGTCAAACGTGTAGGCGTGGCTCAGCGAGTTATTCGGGAAAAGTATCAGCCCGTACTTCTTGCCAAGGCTGAAGTTGCGAAAGTCCGCTTGCACGAAATCGGCTTTTGCGCCGGCAGCTTCAGCTTTCACGCGGGCCAGCCGGAGCATGGCCGCGGAATAGTCAAGCCCGGTCACGGCGTGGCCGCGGGCAGCCAGCGGTACGGTCAAGCGACCCGTGCCGCATCCGAGCTCTAGAAGTGGTGCATTCTGGCCGCTTGCCAGAGCGTCACAAAATTCAAACTCGGCTTCTTGATCTGGGGGGCGCATGACCAGATCGTAGAGTTCGGGGTCGTCATACAACTCGGTCGGATTGAGCGGCAAAGTATTCAAAGCTTCGTTCATGGCAGATGCCTTTTGTCAGGACGGCAGATCATATTTGGCTCCGCCGGTGAAAGGGCGCGCGCTGAAGCAGATGGCCGCACGCAAACCTCTTGCTTTTGCTTTTGCGTTTGCTTTGGCTGATGGGAGCTAATCGTCGTGAATCTTCGCAACCCTCTTTCAACTCAACTTGAAATACCGACCATGTTGAGCGAATCACGGCAATGTGCGGTTTGAAGTTCAGTTCACCGGCGTCAACTTGGCCACCGAGAGCGCCAGCCACTTCATCCCGTGGCGGCCGAAGTTGACTTGCGCACGCGCATCGTCGCCCGTGCCTTCGAGCGTGACGATCACGCCCTCGCCGAACTTGGTGTGAAAGACGCTCTGGCCCGAGCGCAGCCCATGCGTCGGCGCCTTCGGCTGGATCGCCGGCGGTGCGGCCACCCGGCCTGCGCCGACGATCGAGTTCAAGCCCGATCCGCGTGCCCACGCGGCTTGGTAGTCGCGTTGAAAGCCCGAGCCAAAGCCCTGGTTGCGCGGCGTGATCCACTTCAGCGCCGCTTCGGGCAGCTCATCGAAGAAGCGGCTCTTGATGTTGTAACGCGTCTGGCCGTGCAGCATGCGCGTTTGGCTGAAGCTCAAGTAGAGGCGCTTGCGGGCGCGGGTGATCGCCACATACATCAGCCTGCGTTCTTCTTCCAGGCCGTCAACATCCGAGATCGAGTTCTCGTGCGGGAAGAGGCCCTCTTCCAAGCCGGTGATGAAAACGCAATCGAACTCCAAGCCTTTGGCGGAGTGCACCGTCATCAGCTGGATGGCGTCTTGCCCAGCTTGGGCTTGGTTGTCACCGGCCTCTAACGACGCGTGCGTCAAGAACGCGGCGAGCGGCGACATGATCTCGCCGGTTTCGGCATCGGGCGTTTGCGCGAGCGGCTGCATGGCGATGAGCCCGCTCGCCGCTTCAGCGCCCGGCGTGTTGAACTCGGCGCGGCCGGCTTGGTTGGCCGCGTAATCGGCGCCGCCATGCTCATCGATCGGCAAGGCCACCGCGTCTTTGCCGAAGCCTTCTTGGGTGACGAAGCCTTCGGCTGCGTTGACCAACTCTTCCAGGTTCTCCAGCCGGTCTTTGCCTTCCTTGTCGGTCTTGTAGAACTCGACCAAGCCGGAGGCGCCGAGCATGTGTTCGATGATGTCGCGCAGCGTTTTGCCTTGCGTGGCTTCACGCATCGCATCGATCATCGCGACGAAGCCCTGCAGGTTGCCGCCGCCCTTGCCCGACAACGCGCCCACGCTTTGATAAAGGCTGCGGCCGCTGGTGCGTGCCGCGTCTTGCAACTGCTCGACGGTGCGTGCGCCGATGCCGCGCGTCGGGAAGTTGACGACGCGGATGAAGCTCGTGTCGTCGCTCGGGTTCTCGATCAGCCGCAAATATGAAAGCGCGTGCTTGACCTCGGCCCGCTCGAAGAAGCGCAAGCCGCCATAAACCTTGTACGGCATGCCCGCATTGAACAGCGCACTCTCGATGACGCGGCTTTGCGCATTGCTGCGGTAGAGCAGCGCGATCTCGCTGCGGCGCGTGCCTTCGCGGTGCAGTTGCTGGGCTTCCTCGACGAACCATTGCGCCTCGCCGAAATCACTCGTCGCCTCGTGCACGCGCACTGGCTCGCCGGGGCCAGCCTCGGTGCGCAGGTTCTTGCCGAGGCGGCGTGTGTTGCGCGAGATGAGCTCATTGGCCGAATCGAGAATGTTGCCGAAGGAGCGGTAGTTGCGTTCGAGCTTGATCACATGCTCGACATGAAACTCCCGCTCAAAGGCCGACATGTTGCCGACCTGCGCCCCGCGGAAGGCGTAGATGCTTTGGTCATCGTCGCCCACGGCCATCACCGCAGCGCCGGGGCCGGCGAACATCTTCAGCCACGCGTACTGCAGCTTGTTGGTGTCTTGAAACTCATCGACGAGGATGTGCCGAAAGCGCCGCTGGTAGTGATCGCGCAGCGAGGCGTTGTCACGCATCAGCTCGTAGGTGCGCAGCATCAGCTCAGCGAAATCGACCACGCCTTCGCGCTGGCATTGGTCTTCATAGGCTTGGTAGACCTGCACCATGACGCGCGATTGCTCGTCGTGCACCTCCACATCCTTCGGCCGCTGGCCGTCTTCCTTGCGGGCGGCGATGAACCACGTCACCTGCTTCGGGACGAATCGCTCTTCATCGAGATTCATCGCCTTGACGATGCGCTTGACGGCTGAGAGCTGATCGGCCGAATCGAGGATTTGAAAGCCTTGCGGCAGCGCGGCGAGCTTCCAGTGGGCGCGCAAGAAGCGGTTGCACAGGCCGTGAAAGGTGCCGATCCACATGCCGCGCACGGGGATCGGCAGCATCGCGCCCAGCCGCACCAGCATCTCTTTCGCGGCCTTGTTGGTGAAGGTCACGGCCATCACGCCGCCGGGCGAGAGCTGGCCGGTTTGCAGCAGCCAGGCGATGCGGGTGGTGAGCACACGGGTCTTGCCGGAGCCGGCGCCCGCGAGGATCAGCGAGGGCTTGGGCGGCAGCGTGACCGCAGCGAGCTGCTCGGGGTTGAGGTTGTGCAGCAGGCCGGCTGCGCCTGCGTCATCGGTGAGGTGTTGGACTTCCATCGCCCGATTGTCGGGCTTGTGCTGGCGTCGTCAGACCGGGAGCACCGCCTGTTGGCCAGGCTCGGGGTCGATGCCGTCGAAGACATCGCTGGCGAGCAGTTCGACCTCCAAACTCGCGAGCGAAATTTGCTCGCGGCCGGTCAGGTCATGCAAGGTGAAGAGGCCGTCGGCACCGCGGCGAAAGAGCTGAACTTCGCGCGTGTCGGGGTCGATCAGCAGGTATTCCTTCAGGCTCTCGATGCTGCGGTAGAGGGTGAATTTGAGCCCGCGGTCGTAAGACTGGGTTGACGGTGAGAGCACTTCGACGACGAGTGTGGGCGATGTGAAGACTTGCTCGGTGCGCAGGTCCGAAGCGCTGCACGTCACAAAGGCATCGGGGTAGAGGGTCGTGTCGTTGCCAACGCGCACTTTCATCGACCCGGCGAACACTTGGCAGGGCAAGCCTTTCAGTCCGGCCATCAAAGCGGCAAGCACGTTGATGGCGACAGTGCCGTGAAGCCGCGATGTTTCATCCATCGCCACGACCTCACCGCGACGCAACTCATGCTTTTCGACCTGCTCGTTCTCCCAAGCCAGATACGCGCTCAAGTTCAATTTCATCGCAGATCACCCTTCATCGGCCACCGCCGCCACCTCGCTCGGCCCCTCGCGCCGCCCGAGCTGCAGGAAGATGCAGCTCGCCAGCGCCGAGAGCAAGCCCATGCAGACGAACGTTGCATGAAACATGCGAACGAGCCCGTCGGGCGACGTGGTCGGTGGCGTGCCGCCGAAGGCTGCGAGCAAGGCGGCTGCAGCAGCCACGCCCAAGCTCATCGAGAGCTGCATCACCACCGAGAGCAGGCTGTTGCCGCTGCTGGCGCGCTCTTCGTCAAGGTCACCGAGCGTGATCGTGTTCATCGCGGTGAACTGCATCGAGTTGACGACGCCAAATACAGCAAGCAACAGCAGGATCACCACGAGCGGCGCGCCGCGTTCAACAAGCGCAAAGGCGCCGATCAAGCCGCTCAACAGCAAGGTGTTGCCGACGAGCACGCGGCGGTAGCCGAGGCGGTTGATCAACCGCACCGCGAAGGTCTTGGCCACCATCGCGCCGAGCACCGTCGGCACCATGCTGAGGCCCGCCGCGCTTGGCGTGTAGCCGAGCCCAACTTGCAAAAAGAGCGGAATCAAAAACGGCATCGCACCACTGCCGAGCCGCGCGAACAGATTGCCGACGATGCCGACCGAGAACGTCGGGATTTGGAACAACCGCAGGCTGAACAAGGGCGCATCGATGCGCGCGGCGCGCATCCAGTAAGCAGCCATCGCCGCCAGCCCGCCGACGGCGAGGATGATCGACGAGGCCGCGCTCAAGGCCCGCTCGCCGAGGCCTTGAAGCCCGAGCGAAACCAGCACCAGGCCGACCGAGAACAACACGAAGCCCGCGCCATCGAACGGCAGCGCCACCGGGCTTTTGAGGTTGGGCATGAAACGCCAGGCGGCCGCAAAGCCAATCGCACCGACCGGCAGGTTGATCAAGAACACCCAATGCCAGCTCGCCACCTCGACCAGCCAGCCACCGAGCGGCGGCCCGACCAGCGGGCCGACCAAACCCGGCACCGTGACGAAGGCCAGCACCTTGAGCAACTCGGCCCGCGGGAAGGCGCGCAACACCGCCAGCCGGCCGACTGGCAACAACATCGCGCCGCCCATGCCCTGCACCACGCGCGCCGCGATCAGCCACGGCAACGACGGCGACAGCGCGCACAGCAGCGACCCCAGGCTGAACAACAAAATCGCACTGAGAAAAGCCCGCTGCGTGCCGAAGCGATCAGCCAGCCAGCCCGAGGCCGGGATCAACAACGCAACGGTGAGCGTGTAGGCGATGACCACCGACTGCATCCGCAGCGGGCTCTCGCCGAGGTCGACCGCCATGCGCGGCAGCGTGGTGTTGAGGATCGTCGAATCGAGCGTCTGCATGAAGAACGCGATCGCGACGATCCATGGCAGCAGGCGCTTGGTGGCGGCGTCTAGTGCGGGCGGGCCGGAACGCGGCTCGGCGGTGTGAAGAGCGGGCATGGCGCCAGTTTACGGAGCGCCCATGAACGGGCGAACCCGGCCGCCACAGTGGCAGCGAGCAGGTGGCAAACCACCGCCGAGGCGCAGGCCAGGAGCAGCACGGTCGGCAACGACGCGTAGGCCAACCCCAGCACGAAGACGGCGCCGAATGCGATGCGGCCGATCAACCCGAGCACGTAGCCATGAAGAAACGGCACGACCGCCGCCGCGCCACCCGTCGCGGCGACGGCTGCTGCCGCCGACCCGCTGACGACCGGCAGCGAGGCGAGCCAGCCCGCCGTCGCCATGCCCATCGCTGGGCCGGCCGCCGCTGCGACAACGCTGAGCATGCCGGCCGCAGCCGAGGTCACGAGCATTGAACGCCACGAACCCGCCGAGCCTCGCGGACGCACGGCCGACTTCGGCCACTGCCACAACGCCAACGCGCAGCCGGCCGCGGCCGCCAGCATGGCGCCCCGCAGGCCGCCATGCACCGCGAGCCACGGGAGCATGAGGCCAAACGCCGCAGCGGCCACGCCGGCAAACACGGCCGCCCGGCGCCGCCGCGCCAAGGCGAGTGCCACCACGAGCGCGACAAGCGCCAGCAGCCCGCACACGGCCACGCTCGCCACCGCCGCATCGGCCGCCAAGCCAGTGCCGTGGTCGAGCGCCACCCAGGCGATCGTTGGCGCGCTCGTCACGGGCAAGCCGGCGAGCCAGCCCGCCGCGCGGCGGCCCCAACCGCGCGCCGTGAACAACACCACCGCAACCATGGCGGCCGTCAACACGCCTTTGCTGAACCAGTCCATAGCGTCTCCCGTGCGGGCAGACGCACCACCGGCGTTGCCCCTCAGGAAGCTGTACGGCGTGGCAGGCGGCAAGCGGACACCCGGCCGCATCGCCGTCATCAAAGCAACGTAAATCAAATCAGCGTAAAGCAGATGCCGGCCGGCCGCGTGTGACCGACGAGCCGGTCGTTCTGCCTCAGCCAGCAGGAGGCGCACTTTCGCCGCGGCGGGGTTGGCACGCGGCGGCCACGCGTTGGCAAGAAGGTCGCTCAGCGTGCGGCGGGGTATTCAGCGTCGGCGCTGGCGAGCTGGGGGGCCCCGCTGGCTAATGCGCAGGCGGAGCACTGCGGATCTTGAGCGCCTCTTTGTCGGCATCGGCAGCGCGCGGGTCGCCCAACGCGCGGCGCGCCTGTGCCAGGGCGAGCCATGCGTCGGCAACGGCGGGGCTGAGGTCGGGGTCGTACACGGCGCGGTGCTGCGCGACGGCTTTGTCGAGCACCGGCAAGGCCTCGGCGGCGCGTTGCTGACGCAGCAGAGCGCGACCAAGGACGAGCGTCGCGCGGGCTTCGAAGTCGCGCTGGTAGTGGGCCTGGCCGCCGGCGCCGATGGCGGCAAGCGCTTGCGACGCCTGGAGCTCGGCCGCGGCGGCATCGCCCGCTTGCAGCGCAAGCCAGGCTCCTTCAGTCAGCGCAGAGGCAGAGGGCGCCGCGCCGGGCGTGGGTTGGAGCCCGGCGTCGCTCGCTTTGAATGCGGCCCACGCTTCGACCGCGCGGCCGCTGGCCACCAGCCAGCGTCGCTCGGCGGTATCGGTCCAGACGGGCGAGAGCTTCCCGTTCGCGTGACCGAGCAGCAACCGCGAGCGATCCAGCACAGCGCGGGCCTCGGCGAGCCGGCCAAGTTGCGTCAGCGTCGAAGCCCGCATGCCCAACGCGGCCAGATCGAGCTCGGAGGCTTGCGCCGGTTCGATCGTCAGGGAGGCGTCCCGGTCCAACTCGGCCAACGCGGCCCGTAGCCGCCCGTAGTACAGCAGCGCGCCGGCGTGGTTGACCTTGATGTAGCGCGCGGGTTCGGGAAACGCCGCGGCGTCGATGCTGTTCGCCCAGCGTGAAGCCGGCTCACCGGCCTCGACGCCTTCGCGATATCGCCCCGTGGAGACGTAAAGCGTCGCGAGCTGAGACTCCGTGTTGTGCAGCTTCAACGGCTCCGACCGCCGCCGCGCGATCTCGATGCCTTTGCGCTGGCTCGCCTCGGCCTGGTCGAACTGCTCCAGCGCAACCAAGGCATCGGCGAGGCTCCCGTAGGTCTCGCAGAGGTCGCTCGCGCCGAGCGGTGCGCGCTCCTCACTGATGCGCACCTTCTCCGCAAACGCCTGGCGAGCGATTTCATACTCGCCGGCGAATACCGCGTTCTCGCCGCGAATCTGCAGCGTGCGGAGCAGGGCCGCATCTGGCGGATACCTGTTGGCGATGGCGAGCGCGCGGTCCGTGGCTGCCACGCCGTGGGCCGGGTCGCCCCGCCGATCGAGCGATGCCTGCATGACCTCGACCCAGAAACGCGCCTTCGAATCGTGATCGCGCCGCGCGTCGAGCACGGCCGTAGCATCACGCAACCAAACGGCGGCTTCCGGCCGCTGTTCGGCCGCAGTGAGCGCATCGGCAAGCTGGGCCATGGCGATGACGCTTTCGTCGCTGCTCGGACCCGACAGCTTGCGCGACTCCGTCAATTGCTGGCGCCGCATCGCGATCTGCCGTTCGACGAGCCCCATGCTGTCGTACATCGAGGCCAACACACCGAGCAGGCGCAGCCGCGCTGCGGGTTGCTGCTGCAATTCGGCATCGATGCGCTCGGCTCCGCGGTCCAGCAGTTCACGCGCGGTCGTCTCGCGGGCTTTCACCGGATCGGCCTGATCGCCCGAGTTGGCCTGGAACACGCCTTCGAGGAAGCCTTGCACTGCCTTGGCGGTGGCGGCCTCGGTCTGCGCCCGCTGGGCCTGCCACAGCGCCACGCTCGCCCCGGCCACGAGCGCTACCGCCACCACGCCGCCGGCAGCCACTTGCAGCCGATGGCGGCCGACGAACTTTCGAGCGCGGTACCCGAGCCCATCAGGCCGCGCCTGCACCGGCTCGCCATCGCGCCAGCGCCGCAGGTCTTGCGCGAAGGCGTCCATCGTCAGGTAGCGCTCGTCCGGCCGCTTCTTGAGCGCCTTGTTGAGGATGGCGTCGAGGTCGCCGCGGAGCTGGCGACACAGCGCCGGGTCGTCGGCCGATGCGCTGGCCAGTGGCACCTCGGCCGAGGCGATGGCCTCTTCCAACTCGGCGGCAGTGCCGCGCTTCAGCCGATAGGGCCGCTGCCCGGCAAGCAGTTCGTACGCCACCACCGCGAGGCTGTAGACATCGCTCCCGGTGCCGAGCGGCAGCCCGCTGATCTGCTCGGGGCTCGCGTAGTCGAGCGTCAGCGCGCGGCCCGAGAGTTCGGTGAGCGCGGTATCGCGCGTGACGTCGCCTTCGAGCAGCTTGGCCACGCCGAAGTCAAGCAGCCGCACCCGGCCGTTGCCATCGACGAGGATGTTCGCGGGCTTGAGATCGCGGTGCACGACGAGCCGCGCATGCGCATGCGCCACCGCCGCCATCGCCTGCAGCAACAGCTCGACCCGCGCGCGCACACCGAGTGCATGGGCGCGGCAGTAGGCATCGATCGGCTCGCCGTCGACCAACTCCATCGCCAGGTACGGGCGGCCTTGGGCATCGAGGCCGGCGTCGTAGAGCCGGGCGATGTGCTCGTGCTCCAGCCCGGCGAGGATCTCGCGCTCGCGGCCCAGCCGCTCGGCGAAGGCGCCACCCCACACCGCGCGCGGCAGCTTCAGCGCGATGGCGCGCTTGACCGTGCCGTCAGCCCGCTCGGCCCGCCACACCACGCCCATGCCGCCCTGGCCGAGCGGCTCGATCAGCCGGTAGGGGCCGACGGTTGCGCCGGCGGTCAGCTCGTCGGCTGGAGCCTCGGGCGGGAACGTGGGCAAGGCCTGGAGGAAATCGCCCGTCTCGATGCCAGCCTGCGTGTCAAGAAGGTCGCTCAGCGTTTGCCGGTGTTCGGCGTCGGCGCCGGCAAGCTGGGCCAGCCACGCGGGGCGCTGCTCGGGCGGCAGCGCGAGGGCATCGTCGAGCAGCCGGCTCAACGCGGGCCACTGTGCGGCGCTTGCAGGCATCGGCGTCATCGTCAACCTTCCAACTTGGCAACGGGATGCTAAAGGCCGTGCAGGCGGGGCGTGCCCATGCACAACCTTTCAGAGTCTTACGTCGCCCGGCTCCAAATGCGGACACGGCTGTCGAGGATTCGTCAGGGCTCGAAGAGTGGGTCTGCTGCGACCATCCGAGCGCGCTGCAACGCATTCAACGCATGCAGCGCATTTTTGCCGCCATGCGCTGGCGTGCAGAACATCTGTCCAACGCCGGACGGTAGCGACTCCTGCTGGTCCGGACGGCGGGGGCGGGTTGACACAGGGTGTCTCACGCCAACTTCATCTGTCGCTTCAGCGCCAGAAAACGCGGCTCCTTGCTGACGAGGCCCCAGCGACCGTCGTTCCAGACGAGCGTCATCCTCACATCTCGAACCGCATGGCCCTGCTCGAGCGCGGCCATCGCCAAGGGTTTGTCGCCCAGGCCCGCGTAGATGAGCCCGGCCGATGTCGGCGGTACATAGCGGGTTTTGGCCCGGTCGAGCAGGCGCTGAAGCACTTCATGTGCGCGCTCTGCCTGGCCGTTGCGTGCCAGCATGTAGCCCAGCGCCGCGGCGGCCTGCGAGCTGCCGTCGGCGAGCCGGTCGGCCAAGGCCATGCTTTGCAGCGCGGCGTCGGTTTGGCCATCGATCCTCAGGATCACGCTGCGCACCATGTGCGCGACCCAGAAATCCGGGTCGATGTCGAACACGCGCTGCAGGCGTTCGCGCGCTTCGGCGATGCGGCCGGCGCCCAGCAGCGAGCCGCTTTCGATGGTCAACAGGATCAGCGACATCGGGTCGCTCGCCCGCGCCTGACGCAGGTGATCGAGCGCTTCGTTGTCGCGGCCGAGCGTGTCCAGCAACTGCGAGTAGCCGAAATGCGCGCTCGCGTCGCTCGCATTGAGCGCGAGTGCGCGGTCGAACGCCGCCGCGGCGCCAGGCCAGTCCCACTCGCCCCAGAAGCGGTTCCAGCCGATGCCGGCATGGGCTTCGGCCAGATCGGGATCGAGCGCCACCGCCCGCGCATTGGCCTTCGCGGATTCGAGCATCACCACGCGCGGCTCGCCGTCGGCGCCGAACACCATCCGGCGATACGACTCGCCCAGGCCGCTCCAGGCCTGCGCGTACGAGGGGTCGAGGGCGATGGCCTGCTTGTAGAGCGCAATGCTCCTGGTCAGCCCAGCCGTCTTGATGCCCTCAGCGTTCTGTCGGGCCGCGAGGTAGATCTGATACGCATCGACGTTGCGCGTGCCGCCGGCGCCGGCCAGCCGCTGGCGGTCGCGGCGCTCCAGGTGGGGCGCCAGCACCTGCGCGACCTTCATCGAGATCGAATCCTGCAGCGCGAAGACATCGGTGTAGTCCTCGTCGAAGCTGCCGCTCCACTCCGCCTCGCCGCTCGCTGTATTGAGCAGGCGGGCCGAGACGCGCACGCGACTGCCAGAGCGCTGCATCGAGCCGTCGACGATCCAGGTCACGTTCAGCGCCTGCGCGGCGCTGATCGGGTCTTGGTCGGCACCGCGGAAGCGGCGCACCGAGCCGATCGAACGGACGGCGACGCCGGGCAGATTGGACAGGCGCGAGACGATGCTCTCGGCCATGCCGATCTCCAGCAGTTCGTCGCCCGAACTGGTGACGACCGGCCTGAACGGCAACACCGCCAGCGTCCGCACCGCCTTCGCCGGGCGGGCATCGCGCGCATCTCGCGCATCACGCGATTGCCACCACGCCAACCCGGCCACAGCCGAGGCCGCCGCGCCTGCCGCCAGCGCGACCACGCGGCGCCGGCCGGGCGATGCGATCGGTTCCGCCGGGTCGGTGGTCGCAACGACAGGCGGCAGCGTCGGGCTACTGGGCGCCGGATCGCCCGCCGAGTTGCCCGGATCGGGTGCGGACGGCGGGTCTTCGACCGCCACGACGGGCGCAATGAAGCGAAAGCCCCGCCGGTGCACCGTCTGGATGAACCGCGATCGCTGCGCGTCGTCGCCGAGCGCGCGGCGCAGGGCCGACACGCTCTGACTGAGGCTGTTCTCCTCGACCACCAGCCCGGGCCACAGCTCGGCGAGCAGCCGGTCCTTGTCGAGCATTTCACCCGGATGTTCGACGAGGAACAACAGCGCGTCGTACAGGCGGGGCGTCAGCTCGATCTCCTGCCCGCCCGGCCCGAGCAAGCGGCGCGGGTCGGTCTGAAGCGTGTGATCGAGGAAGCGGTAAGCGCGCATCACGGCCTTTCAGACCGAATCAGGACTCTTTCAGAGCCGTTCAAGACCCCTGGAAACGAACGCCAGAGAGTCAGCGCACCACATCTCCGTGGTGCATCCATCGACAAACCCATGCAGAAATTGACCTCCAGGTCGGCGCTCGTCCTGATCGTGACCAGCAGCACGATCGCCATGTTGATGCAGTTCGGTGGTGGCGGCACCGCCAACGCCGCCGCCAACGCGGCCAACGCCGTCAACACCCAGCAGCCACCGCAACCGAAGGGCCCGGCGGTGGGCACCTGGATGAGGCTGCTCGCCTCGACCACCGGGCCGGGCCACAGCGTGTGATCGACGAAGCGGTACGCGCTCATCACGTCATTTCAGACCGAGTCAGAAGTCTTTCACAGCCTTTCAAGACCCCTGGAACCGAACGCCAGAAAGTCTGCCTGCCACATCCCCGTGGCGCATCCATCGAGAAACCCATGCAGAAATTTACCTCCCAGTCGGCGCTCGTCCTGACCCTGGCCAGCGGCACGATGGCCTTGTTGATGCAGGCCTGCGGCGGCGGCGGCGACGCGCACGCCCAGACGGCAACAGCACCCGACCCGATCGAAGGATTCTGGCAATCCAGTGTGACGCTGACCGATTGCAGCAGCGGCGCACCGCTTGGCGGCTTTCGCGGCCTGAGCATCTTTAACCCGGGCGGCACCGCCAACGCCGACAACAACCAGCCGTCGCAGACCAAGGGCCCGGCGATGGGCACCTGGACGAAGGCCGCCGACGGCACCTATGTGGTCAAGCTTCGATTCTGGCGTTATCTGGCAGACGGCACACCCGCCGGCCAGCAGCGCCTGACGCGCACCATCACGCTGGCTGCCGACGGCAGTTCGCTGACCAGCACGATCACGACGCAGGCCCTCGACCTGAGCGACAACGTCGTCCAGAGCGCCTGCGGTGCAGAAACCGGCGCGCGCATCGCGGCGACTTGAGCCGCGATCCAACGACGCTCGGCCAGTTGAGCCGCAGCAAAGCGACGCTCGGCCAGTCGGAGCCAGCGAGGTGCGGCATGCATGCCGCACCAGCCGTTCTGGCCCGACCGAGCTTCATCGGCCGGAGAAATTCGCACCGCGATGTCCGGCGGTGACTCGCCGGATCGTTCATCAAGGTGAACGGCGTGGTGCCGCCGAGCGCCATCTGCATCACGAGTGAGGACGACATGACCAACTTGTTCCTGCTTCTGGCCTGCCTGTTGGCAGGCATGGCGTTGCGTCGCAGCGGCCGCGTCGGCGTGCAGGGGCATCTCGCCCTGAACGCCGTCATCGTGCACATCGCCTTGCCCGCGGTCGCGCTGCGCAGCCTGCACACGATGGCGTTCGATCCGAGCCAGGTCTGGCCGGTGCTGATGCCGTGGCTGCTCTTCGGCCTGGGTGTCGTCGTGTTCGCGGTGCTGGGCCGGCGGCTGGCACTCTCGCAGGCCAGCATCGGGGCGCTGATCCTCGTCTGCGGCCTGGGCAACACCTCGTTCGTCGGCCTGCCGATGATCGAATCGCTGCACGGCCGCGACGGCCTGGGCCTCGGGCTGCTCATCGACCAGTTCGGCTCGTACCTCGTGCTCAGCACCATCGGCATCTTTGTCGTGACGCTCTACGCCGCGCAGGAGCGCCCCTCGCCCCGGGCGATGGCCATCAAGATCCTCTCGTTCCCGCCGTTGATCGGCGTCGCCATCGCCATTGCGCTGCGACCGGTCTCTTTTCCGACCGAGGTGGACGCCGCCCTGGCTCGCCTCGGCGACATGCTCGCGCCGCTGGCGCTGCTCTCGGTCGGGCTGCAGCTGCGCCTGGACGCGCTGCGCGAACAGCGCCGCGCACTGTGCCTCGGGCTCGGCTACAAGCTGCTCGTCTGCCCCGCCATCGTGCTGGCCATCGTGGTGGCGCGCGAAGGCCACGTCGGCATGGCCGGCCATGTCAGCCTGATCGAAGCGGCCATGCCGCCGATGATCGGCGCCGGCATCGTCGCGACGCAGGCCAACCTGAATCCTCACCTCGTGTCGACGCTGATCGGCGTCGGCATCCCGATCGGGCTGCTGGTCGCGCCGCTGTGGTCCTGGGGGCTGGGCTGGCTGTCGTAGCGACGCGCTATCGGGACGAAGCCGCGGCCTGGATGCGGCTGGCGCGGGCGGTATCGGCCGTCGCCGCGGCCGCGTCGCCCATCGCGCGATGGCATGCTGCGCGCGCGAGCAGCGCCGCGGCCAGCGCCGGGCTCTTCTGCGGGTCTTCCTGCGCATCGCGCAGCGAGACAGCCTGCGCCAGATGCGGCGCCGCGCCGGCTGCATTGCCGGCGGCCAGCAACGCGCGGCCGAGTACTTCAGCGGCCTCCGCTTCGGCCTGCCAGGCAAAGTGCCGCTCCGGCAGCGTCTGAAGTGTGGTCAGCACGCCTGCGGCGATGGCTTGCGCTTCGTCGGCCCGGCCGGCGGCCCACAGAAGCCGCGCTTCTTCGGCCTGCCGGCGTGTCGCAGCCAGCGCGGTCGGTGTGACACCGGGCGCTGCCGCCGCGCCCTGGCGCAGGTCGTCGAGTGCCTCGGCTGCGCGGCCGGTGGCCTGCCAGTAGCGCCGCCGCGCGATGCGAACGGTATCGACCACATCGCTCGATGCCGCCACGGCGCCGCTGACAAGCTCGGTCGCACGCTGGAGGTCGGCGTCGGCTTCGGCAGCACGGCCGAGGGCCACCAGTGCTTCGGCGCGCACGGCGAGCATCGGCCCCTGCAGGCTCGGCGGCACCTCGGGCAGCTTGGCGCGAACCGAATCGATCACCGCCAGCGCATGCGCCGGGTCGCCGTAGTCGACGAGCACCCGCGCATGCTGGGCGGCCATCGAGACCGGCAGCGTGCCGAAGTCCGGGCCGGCCGTGCGGCCCCAGGCGTCGTCAGCAGCCGCGGTGGACAAGGCCTCGCGCAACAAGCCGTTGCGGCGCTGGTAACTCGCAAGCCGATAGCTCGCGATGTGCAGCGAATACGGGTCGCCGGCGCGCTCCGCCAGCGCCCGCGCGCGGGCGAGCGTTGCACCAGCAGAGTCGACGCGGCCGAGCTTGTCCTGCACTTCGCCGAGCGACGCGAGGATCAGCGGCAAGCCGCCTTGTGCCGCCTCGGGCTGGCGGGCGATTTGCGCCTGCGCCTCGGTGAATGCGGCTTCGGCCTCCTGCAGATGGCCGGTGATGTTCGCCGTGTCGCCCAGCATTTGTTGCGCGTTGACGGTCTCCTGCGTCGGCGGCTTGCCGCGTGCCAGCTCCGCCGCGAGCCGGGCTTGCACGAGCGCCTGCGGCGGATCGGTGTTGAAGTAGAGAAACGCGAGGGCGCCCGCGATGGTCATGCGCAACTCGTCGGCGTCGGGCCGTACTGCGGCTCTCGCGCCAGCGCCTTCCAGCAAGGAGCGGGCTTCGTCGCGCTGATTCATCTCCAGCAGCGCCTTCGCCAAGCCGACCGACACGCCGAGCGTGCGCGGGTCGTCAGGCCCGTACACCCGCGTGGCCAGTGCGAGCCGGCGGCGCGCAATGACAGCGGCTCGCTCATTGAGCCCCATGTGCACATACATCTCATACATCAGCCCGCACAACTCGAACTGCGCATCCGGCTGGCTGGCGAGCTCGCGCTGGATGCGCTCGGCGCCGCGGTCGAGCAGCTCGCGTGCGGTGGTGGCGCGTGCGCGCTGGGGATCGTCCTGGTTGGCGGTGTTGGTCAGGAAGATGGATTCGATGAAGCCCCGCACCGCTTTCGCCGTGGCGGCCTCCGTTCGCGCACGGTCGGCTTCAAGACGCGCCTCGCGCGCCTGCCACAGCGCCACCGTCGCGCCGGCCGCCAGTGCAGCCACCACCAAGCTGCCAGCCACCACCTGCAGCCGATAACGCCCGACGAACTTCGCCACGCGGTACGCCAGCCCATCCGGCCGCGCCTGCACCGGCTTGCCATCGCGCCAGCGCTGCAAATCCTGGGCGAAGGCGTCCATCGTCACGTAGCGCTCATCCGGCCGCTTCTTGAGCGCGTTGTTGAGGATGGCGTCGAGATCGCCTCGGAGTTGCCGCTTCAATGCTTTGTCGGCTGCCATTTCGCTCGCCAACGGCGGCTCGGCCTCGGCGATGGCCTGCGCCAGTTCGGCCGCGCTCGCGCGCTTCAGGCGATACGGCCGGGCGCCGGCCAGCAGTTCATAGGCCACCACGGCCAGGCTGTAGACGTCGCTCGCCGTGCCGAGCGGCTCGCCGCGGATCTGCTCGGGGCTCGCGTAGTCGGGCGTCAGCGCGTGGCCCGCCGCGCGGGTCAACGCGGTCTCTTCGGTCAGTTCGCCTTCGAGCAGCTTGGCGATGCCGAAATCGAGCAGCGACACCTTGGCATCGGCACTCACGAGGATGTTGCTCGGCTTCAGGTCGCGGTGCACGACGAGGCGCGCGTGGGCATGCGCCACGGCGGCCATCACCTGCAGCAGCAGATCGATGCGTTCGGCCAGCGGCAGGCTGCGTTCGCGGCAGAAGACGTCGATCGGCACGCCGGCGATGACCTCCATCGCCAGGTACGGCCGGCCCTGCGCATCGACGCCGGCGTCGTACAGGCGGGCGATGTGTTCGTGGGTCAGCGAGGCCAAGATCTCGCGTTCGCGCGCCAGCCGCGTGGCGAAGGCTTCGCCCCAGGCCACCGCAGGCAACTTGAGCGCGACTTGCCGCTTCATCAGGCCATCGGCCCGCTCGGCGAGCCACACGCTGGCCATGCCGCCCTGGCCGATCTGCGTGATCAGCCGGTAGGGGCCGACGATCGCGCCCGGCGCGGCACCCGCATGTGGCGGCGGCTCGGGCGGCAGCGGCGGCAGGGCGGCGAGGAAGTCGCCGGTTTCGATCTCGGCCTGCGTGGCGAGCAAGACGCGCAATGTTTCTCGGTGCTGCGCACTGATGCTGGGCAGGCCGGGCCGGTCGTCGAGGCCGGCGAGCCAGGCGTCGCGCTCGTCGGGCGGCAAGGCCAGCGCGTCGTCAAGCAAAGCGCTCAGGGCCGGCCAGTCTTCGTGCAACGCGGAAATCGACGCCGGTTTCATCGCGCGGCCCGATACAGCGTCAAGCGCAAGCCGGGACTGAACGAAGTTTGCAAAGCCATGGCGGCCATCATGACGAGAAGGACTCGCGCCGCATGCCGGTCATGCGAACTCACGCATGTGCTTCAGGGCCGCGAAGCCGAGCCCCGACAGGCCGAGCCCCGTCCCGATACCGATGGACAGGAAGATGAGTGCGATGCCGCTCCAGGTAGCTTGGTGCACTCGCCCGAATGTGAGCCGGTCGTACGTTGCCAGTGTCAGCATGCACAGCAGCATGCCCGCGACGGCGAAGAGCGGGCCGCCAGCGACGCCTGAACCACCCAACATCGGCCAGAAAGCCAGCCGGGCAAAGGCGGGCCCGATGATGGCGATGGACGCGAACAAGACCAGCCGCCTGTGAATGGCGGGCCGGTTTCGAAACGAGATGCCGACCGCGAGCAGCAGCGCGTAGGCGAACAGCGTCAAGTAGTTTCCCCAGACGAACATGTTCAACGGCGACCCTGGCGATTGAATCTTCAAAGCCAGGCGCGTGTTGATCCAGGTGGCGGTGGCGACGACGCCGAGCGCCACGAGCGCGGCCGGTATGGCCATGGCGCGATGCAAGTTCCGCCGGCCACTGGATGCCAGGCCAGCCTGAACGGTTGTCAATGCGAACCAAGTCGTCAAGACGGCACCGTGAAGCACCAGCGCCGCGTCGTTGGCAGGTTGACCGAACCACTGGCTGAAGTAGAACGTTCTGGAAAAGCCGATGAGCACGACGACGAACAGTGCCGCGTGCAGAGCAAGAAAAGCCTTGTTCTCTTTCAATCTCTCCATGGCGCGATCCGTCGGGCTCGCGGTGTCGTGAAGCAATTCTTCATCGTTATCGCAGTGTGCCAACCTCCCGACACCCCGCGACGGCCAGCCCAGCCCGCTTCAACCTGCTCGGGCGCGCCTGCGGCGGGCGGCCGCCAGCCCAACCATGCCCGCCAGCAGCAAGGCCGCGCTCGTGGGCTCCGGCACCGGGGCCAGCAAGCCCGGCGAATAGGTCAGGCGATAGCCCGTGCTGTCGAAGCCCGCCGCAAACTGGAAGGCAGGATCGAGGTAGACGGTGGTGGTGCCGACGTTGGAATTCGCGATGCCATACATGTCGACGGCATAGGGAACACCGACCGCCATCGACAACGGAATCACGTCGTTGAACGAGTCGGCCAACTGCTTGTTCGGTGAATAGACTTCGGCCATGCGCGTGATCTTGATGGCTGGCGTGGCGTAGCCATCGGGGGAGGAAATCGTCAAGTGGCCATACCCGCCGGTGACATCGTTGAGGCCGCCGCTGGCGGTGGCCCAGCCCGCAGTGGGCAATGACATCGACGCCGACGTGCCGACAGCGCCTTCGAGGCGAACGACATATTGGATGTGGGCAGCCGCGATGCTGTAGCCGCCAATGCCGTTCGACGACGCGCTGATCTGAAACGTCGGGCGCAAGCCGCCGGTGATGGTCGAGTAGCCGGACAGAAGGCCGCCAGGTGCGGGGATGATCGAGAGGGAAATGCTCTCGGGCAGAAGTTTGCTCGTGCCAACGACCGTGTCAGAGCCGTCTTTGGTCAAGCTTTGCAGAATCAAGGTTTCCTCGAAGCTGGCGTTGGGCAGCTCGGCAGCCATCGCGTGCGGCGCGCTGGCCAGCACCGGAAGCGCTGCGAACGCGGCGTGTCGTAACGCGCGATGAATCAGCGATGCAGTGGTCGTCATGAAGTTCTCCCGTTGAATCGAATGTGTCGGGCAGCGGTCGGTCGCCCGGTTGAGCCGGCCGACATCAAGCTGAACGAGATGACCATCGACAAGCGGACACGCGGGACCGCGAATTCACCGAACAACGGTTTCCTACTCGCCGCATCCGGGCGAGCTACCTGTCGCAGCGAGACTCAGGCGCGCAAAGCGTGCGCGAGCAACAGCCGCGCCTTGGCCCAATCGCGGCGCACGGTGCGGGCGGTGATGCCCAGCACGCCGGCAATCTCTTCGTCGCCCATGCCGGCGAAGAATCGCATCTCCACGACGCTCACCAGCCGCGCATCGATGCGCCGCAGTTCCTCGAGCGCGTTGTGCACGTCGAGGATTTCGTTGGCCGGGTTGGGGATCGTCTCGAGCAAGGCCGTGTCGAGCGTGAGTTGCTGTGCGTCACCACCGCGCCGATCGGCGTTGGCCGCGCGCGCGGCGTCAACGATGATCGAGCGCATCACCGTGGCCGCATAGCCCAGAAAGTGCGCCCGGTCCGTCGGCGCCAAGTTGTCACGCGGGACCAGCTTCAAATAGCACTCGTTGACGAGCGCCATCGTGTTGAACGCGCCGTCGCGCTGATGCCGCATCAGCCGCCGGTGCGCGATGCTGCGCAACTCGGGATGCAGCAATTCGAAGATCGAGTCAAGCGCGGCTTTGTCGCCCTCGCGGGCGCGCCCCAACAACAGCGTGATCTCTCCCATGCGAGCTTCTCGAGTGATACAGCCGAGTTCATCTTAGCAATCGCTCGTGATTCCGCCGCTCGGCAGAGCAGCTGGCCAGCGCGAGTCAACGGCGTAGAGTGCGCTCAAACGACTGACCACGCCCACCATGGAAATCTTCGACTACGACAACGTCTTGCTGCTGCCGCGCAAATGCCGCGTCGAAAGCCGGTCCGAGTGCGATCCGTCCATCACCTTCGGCCCGCACCGCTTCAACCTGCCCGTGGTGCCGGCCAACATGAAGACGGTGGTCGATGAGCCGATCACCGAATGGCTCGCGGCCAACGGCTTCTTCTATGTGATGCACCGCTTCGACATCGACAACGTGGCCTATGCATTGAAGATGCGCAGCACAGGCCTCTTCGTCTCGATCAGCTCCGGCGTGAAGGCCGCCGACTACGCGGTGATCGACCGGCTCGCGGCCGATGGCGTGGGCGCTGACTACATCACGATCGACATCGCGCATGGCCATGCCAACAGCGTGCACAAGATGATCGAGCACATCAAGAAGCGGCTGCCGAAGACCTTTGTGATCGCTGGCAATGTGGCCACGCCCGAGGCGGTGATCGACTTGGAGAACTGGGGCGCCGATGCCACCAAGGTCGGCGTGGGGCCGGGCAAGGTCTGCATCACGAAGCTGAAGACGGGCTTTGGCACCGGCGGTTGGCAACTCTCGGCCTTGAAGTGGTGTGCCCGTGTGGCGACCAAACCAATCATTGCGGATGGCGGCATTCGAGACCATGGCGACATCGCCAAGAGCATTCGCTTTGGCGCCTCGATGGTGATGATCGGCTCGCTGTTTGCAGGCCATGAAGAGTCGCCAGGCCAAACGGTGGAGGTGGACGGCAAACTCTTCAAGGAGTACTACGGCTCGGCGAGCGACTTCAACAAAGGCGAGTACAAGCACGTTGAAGGCAAGCGCATCTTGGAGCCGATCAAAGGCCGCTTGCCCGACACGCTGCGCGAGATGCGCGAAGACGTGCAGAGCTCGATCTCATATGCCGGCGGCACCAAGCTCGCCGACATCCGCAAGGTCAACTACGTGATCCTGGGCGGCGACAATGCGGGTGAGCATTTGTTGATGTAGTTCTCGCCACTTGAAGCCACCATGACCGACCTCGCCAAATCTTTCGAACCCGCCGCCATCGAAGCACATTGGGCGCCACTTTGGGAACGATCGGGCGTCTATGCGCCGACGCTCGACGCGGCCAAACCTTCGTTCAGCATCCAGCTGCCGCCACCGAACGTGACCGGCACGCTGCACATGGGCCACGCGTTCAACCAGACCATCATGGACGCGCTGACCCGCTTCCACCGCATGAAGGGCGACAACACGCTCTGGGTGCCGGGCACCGACCACGCAGGCATCGCCACGCAAATCGTCGTTGAGCGGCAGTTGGAGCAGCAAGGCGTGAATCGCCACGAGATCGGCCGAGAAGCTTTCCTCGGCAAGGTTTGGGAGTGGAAGGAGCAATCGGGCTCCACGATCACGGGGCAAATGCGCCGCATGGGCGCGAGCGTCGATTGGTCGCACGAGTACTTCACGATGGACGAGAAGATGTCGGCCACCGTGACCGATGTGTTCGTGCGTCTGCATGAACAAGGGCTGATCTACCGCGGCAAGCGCTTGGTGAGCTGGGACCCGGTGCTGAAGTCGGCGGTGTCTGATCTGGAAGTCGAGAGCGAAGAAGAAGATGGCTCGCTCTGGCTGATTCGCTATCCGCTGGTCGATGGTTCTGGCGACATGGTGGTTGCCACCACACGGCCCGAGACGATGCTCGGCGACGTGGCGCTCATGGTGCATCCGGACGATGAGCGCTATGCCGCGATGGTCGGCAAGCGGGTGCGATTGCCGCTGTGCGACCGCGACATTCCGGTCATCGCTGACGACTACGTGGACCGCGAATTCGGCACCGGCGTCGTTAAGGTCACGCCGGCGCATGACGTGAACGACTACGCCGTGGGCCAGCGCCACGGGCTGCCGATCATCGGCGTGCTCGACCTCACCGCCAAGATCAACGACAACGCACCTGCCGCCTACCGCGGGCTCGACCGTTTCGTTGCACGCAAGCGCATCGTGGCCGATCTGCAAGCGCAAGGCTTCCTCGTCGAAGTGAAGAAGCACAAGCTGATGGTGCCGCGCTGCGCCCGCACCGGCCAAGTCGTCGAGCCGATGTTGACCGACCAGTGGTACGTCGGCGTGAGTCGGCCAACGCCCGGCGGCAAGAGCATCGCGCAGAAGGCGATCGATGCGGTGGCATCGGGCGAGGTGAAGTTCGTGCCCGAAAACTGGGTCAGCACCTACGACCAGTGGATGAAGAACATCCAGGACTGGTGCATCTCACGCCAGCTGTGGTGGGGCCATCAAATCCCGGCTTGGTATGGCGACGCGGGCGAGATCTTCGTCGGCCGCGATGAGGGCGAAGCACGCGCGAAGGCGGAGGCCGCCGGATACCAAGGCGCCCTCACCCGCGATGAAGACGTGCTCGACACGTGGTTCTCGTCCGCGCTCGTGCCCTTCTCATCGCTGGGCTGGCCGCAAGAGTCGAAGGAAATGGAACTGTTCTTGCCGTCGTCGGTGCTCGTGACCGGCTACGAGATCATCTTTTTCTGGGTCGCTCGCATGATCATGCTGACGACGCACTTCACCGGCCGCGTGCCCTTCAAGACCGTCTACATCCACGGCATGGTGCGTGACGGCGAAGGCAAGAAGATGAGCAAGTCGGAGGGCAATGTGATCGATCCGGTGGACATGATCCAGGGCGTCGATCTCGATACGCTGGTGCAGAAGTCAACCGTCGGCTTGCGCAAGCCCGAGACGGCGCCGAAGGTCGCGGCACGGGTGAAGAAGGACTTCCCGAACGGCATGCCGGCGTACGGCGCCGATGCTTTGCGTTTCACGATGGCCTCGTATGCAAGCCTCGGCCGCAACATCAACTTCGACACCAAGCGCTGCGAGGGTTACCGCAACTTTTGCAACAAGCTCTGGAACGCGACGAAGTTCGTGCTGATGAACTGCGAGGGCCAAGATTGCGGCTTGATGGAGCACACCAAGGCCGAGTGCGCGCCCGGCCAGCCAGCTCACGGCTATCTGCGCTTCAGCCCGGCAGACAAATGGATCACCAGCGAGTTGCAACGCGTCGAGGCCGCCGTTGAAAAAGGCTTCGATGAATTGCGGCTCGACAACGTGGCGAGTGCCGCCTACACCTTCGTCTGGGATGAGTTCTGCGATTGGTACCTTGAGATTGCGAAGGTGCAATTGCAGACCGGCGAGCCGCCGGCCCAGCGCGCCACGCGGCGCACGTTGCTGCGCGTGCTCGAGACCGTGCTGCGCCTCTTGCACCCGATCACGCCGTTCATCACCGCCGAGCTTTGGCAAACGGTTGCACCACTCGCCGGCCGAGTGCCAACAGGCAATGTGCACGGCATCGTCACGGCGCCCTATCCAAAGGCGCAGCTCGACCGTGTCGATCCGGCATCAGACGCCTGGGTCGCAAAGTTGAAGGCGCTGGTCGGCACCTGCCGCAGCCTTCGCAGCGAGATGGGCTTGTCGCCAGCCGAGCGCATGCCTCTGTTCGTGTTTGGCGATGCAGAGTTTGTGAGCACCGCCGAGCCGCTGCTCAAAGCGCTCGCCAAGCTCTCGGAAGTGCGACGCTTCGATGACGAAGCTGCGTTCACCGAAGCAACGCGCAACGCGCCGGTCGCAATGCAAGGCGAGACGCGCGTGGCGCTGCACGTCGAGATCGATGTAGCGCTTGAGGCCGAGCGCATCGGCAAGGAAATCGCGCGGCTGCAGGGCGAAATCATCAAGGCCGAAGCCAAGCTCGCGAACGAGAGCTTCGTCGCGCGGGCGCCTGCCGCGGTGGTTGATCAGGAAAAGCGGCGCGTTGCCGAGTTCACGGCGACGGTGGCGCGGCTTCAGGATCAGGCAGCGCGCTTGGTGCCATCGGTGTGAAATCTTCGACGGCGAACCGGTCAACGCCAATGGCAAGACCAAAGTCAAGGGCGCGCAGGCATCTGGCGAAATGAAGATTGAGCGTCGCGCAAAGCGTGCTTGAGGGAAGTCAAGTCAAGTGCTCAGCCCGGCACCAGTGTGTCGTCGATCCACAGTGCTTGAGTCGTGGCTCGTCTTTTGCTGTACGTCTGTCACGGCACGCATGCCAGAATTCAAACGACCATTCGTGATCAGGGAGATTGTAAAAATATGTTAGTTACCAAAGCGATATTTCCAGTGGCCGGGCTTGGCACGCGATTTCTGCCGGCCACCAAAGCACAGCCAAAGGAAATGCTGCCGGTGGTCGACAAGCCTTTGATCCAGTACGCCGTCGAAGAGGCTTATGCCGCCGGCGTGCGCGAGATGATTTTCGTGACCGGCCGCCACAAGCGGCCAATCGAAGATCACTTCGACATGACCTTCGAACTCGAAGTCGCACTCGAAAACGCAGGCAAACAGGAGCTGCTCGCCGTCGTCAAGAGCGTGAAGCCGCACGACATGGAATGCATCTATGTGCGCCAGGCGCAGGCGCTCGGGCTTGGCCACGCAGTGCTTTGTGCGCAGCGGCTCGTCGGCAACAACCCGTTCGCCGTGTTGCTGGCCGATGACTTGATGGTGGGCGAAAAGCCAGTGCTGCGGCAGATGGTCGAGCAGTTCGAAGAATGGCGCGTCTCGATCCTGGCGGTGCAGGAAGTGCCGGCTGAGCAGACGCGCCGCTACGGCATCGTTGCCGGCCAAATGCTCAACGAACGCCTGATGGACGTGAGCCGCATCGTCGAGAAGCCAGCCCCAGCCGATGCGCCCTCGCTGCTTGGCGTGGCCGGCCGCTACATCTTGACGCCCGGCGTGTTCCACGAAATCGCCAACCAATCGGGCGGCGTGGGCGGTGAAATTCAGCTCACCGACGGCATCGCCGGCCTGCTGCGCCGTGAAAAGGTCTTCGCCTACAGCTATGAAGGCAAGCGCTACGACTGCGGCAGCAAAGAAGGCTTTCTCGAAGCCAACGTCGCATTGGCCTTGGCCCACCCGACGCTCGGGCCGGGCTTCCGCGAATACCTTCGCGGCATCGACATTTGAGCTGAATCAGCCGTTGCCAGGGCCGCGGGAGCGGCCGGCTGGCTCGGCCGGGTCAGCGACGCCGAAGGAAGTGGATGAATTCGTCGGCCGTGGCCGACTGCTCGAGCAAATCATTGCCGGTTTGGCGGGCAAAGGCCTGGAAGTCGCGCGTCGAGCCGGGGTCGGTCGAGACGACCTTCAGCACTTCGCCGCTGTGCATCTCGGCCAGTGCTTTCTTCGCCTTCAGGATCGGCAGCGGGCAGTTGAGTCCGCGGGTGTCGAGTTCTTTTTGGGCGTCCATGGCGTGTCCTTGGTGTTTGGAGAATTCTAGGATTGGGTTCGCTGCGACGCCGGCAGATCAAGCCACTCCGGCGTGTGCCCGTTTGCTTTGAGCCAGTCGGCAAGGGCATAGCCCGTGCCTGCGCGCCAGCAGCGCACTTCTGCGGGCGTGAATAAGCGGTATTCGGCAAGTTCGGGTGACAACTTGATCTCGCCGTGCGCCAGCGCGTGGTAGGCCACGATCACTTGGTTCATGCGTTGGAAGTCGTAGACGCCAATCAGGTCGAGCGCATCGACTTGCAGCGATGTCTCTTCAGCCACTTCACGCCGAATGCCCTCTTCCGGCGACTCGCCGGCCTCCATGAAGCCGGTGATGAGGCCGAACATCTTGCCCGGCCATGCGGCGTTGCGCGCCAGCAGCAATTGGCTTTGGCGGTCGCTCATTTCAATGACAGCCGCAAGCACCGGCGTCGGGTTGTTCCAGTGCGTCCAGCCGCATGCCGGGCAGCGCAACCGAGTCTTTGTGCCGCCGTCTTCTAGCGCAGCAATTGATTCAAGCGCCGTGGCGCAATTGGGGCAGAAGTTGAAGCGGTGCGCCATGCCAACATCAGGCCGAGCGCGTCATGCGGGGAACACGCCGGTCGAGAGGTAGCGGTCACCGCGGTCGCAGACGATGAACACGATCGTCGCGTTCTCCACAGTCTTGGCGATCTCAAGCGCGACCCAGCACGCGCCGGCTGCCGAGATGCCAGCGAATAGGCCCTCTTCGCGCGCCATGCGACGCGCCATTTCTTCGGCATCGGCTTGGCTGACATAGACCATCTCGTCGACCCAGGTCGGGTCGTAGATCTTCGGCAAATAGGCCTCGGGCCATTTGCGAATGCCCGGAATGCGCGAGCCTTCGCTCGGCTGCGCACCGATCACACGGATCGGCTTGTTCTGCTCTTTCAGGTAGCGCGATGTGCCGGTGATCGTGCCAGTCGTGCCCATCGCGCTGATGAAGTGCGTGACGCGGCCGGCGGTGTCACGCCAAATCTCGGGCCCGGTGGTCTCGTAGTGAATGCGCGGGTTGTCGGCGTTGGCGAATTGATCGAGCACGCGGCCTTTGCCGTCGCGCTGCATTTGCTCGGCCAGATCTCGCGCGTATTCCATGCCGCCCGAGCGCGGCGTCAGGATCAACTCGGCACCGAAGGCGCGCATCGTCTGCGCTCGCTCGATTGATAAATCCTCCGGCATGATGAGCAGCATGCGGTAGCCGCGAATGGCGGCAGCCATCGCCAGTGCAATGCCGGTGTTGCCGGAAGTCGCTTCGATCAGCGTGTCGCCAGGATGAATATCACCGCGCTCTTCGGCACGGCGGATCATGCTGATCGCAGGCCTGTCTTTGACCGAGCCCGCCGGGTTGTTGCCTTCGAGCTTGCCGAGGATGACGTTGCCGCGCGCATCATTGGCCGCGCCGGGCAGGCGCACGAGGCGCACCAAAGGCGTGTTGCCGATCACGTCTTCGACGGTGGCGTAAGACGGAAGCTCTGTGGGGTGGTGGGCACTCATGGACGCTCTCTGCCGCGGTGCGCGTGATGCGCCCAATGAGCGGTCGCATGCTGCGCTTTGAGCTGGTGCCTCGGGTCGGAATCGAACCGACACTCCTTGCGGAACGGGATTTTGAGTCCCGCGCGTCTACCAATTTCGCCACCGAGGCCGGTGCTGTAGAGAACGAGAGTTTGCCACAGACTCGGCACGTCTCGTCGCAGCCTGACCATGAAACACAAATGAGCCCGAATCAGGCACGTAGACTCGTGCCCGTCGCCCATTGCCGGAAGCCTGCGAATGCCACCGTTGTCGCCCATCACCCAAGCGCTGCTGTTGATCAATGTGGCCGTGTTCTTCATCAATGAATTGCTCGGCCGGGTGGTCGAAACACTCTTCGCGCTCTGGCCGCTCGGCGAAGGCTTTCTGCCTTGGCAAGTGGTGACCTACGCGTTCTTGCACGGCAGCTTCAATCACCTCTTCTTCAACATGCTCGGCCTTTGGATGTTCGGCACGGAGCTCGAGCGGCTCTGGGGCCCGAAGCGGTTCATGCAGTTCTATGCGGCAAGCGTGCTCGCCGCGGCGCTGGCGCAGTTGATCGTCACCGGCGTGACTGGTTCGGTCTACCCGACCGTTGGCGCTTCGGGCGGCTTGTTTGGGCTGCTGCTCGCATTCGGCATGCTGTTCCCGCACCGCACGATCCTGCTGTTCTTCGTGATCCCGGTGCCGGCGCGGGTGCTGGTGGCGCTCTACGGTGCGTATGAGCTCTTCAACGGCGTCTACGGCACACAGGCAGGCGTGGCGCACTTTGCGCACCTCGGCGGCATGGTGGGCGGCTTCCTGATGTTGCAATACTGGACCGGCAGGCCGCCGTTCAGCCGCCGCCGGCGCTGACACAACGCAAGGGTCGCTTCAGTACCCGCGCACACGGTCGACCAGCTGCGGCGGCAGATCGCCGCGCTTCACGCAAGCCAGCCCGGCGAGAAACTGCGCCGCAATCGTCTGCGGTGACGACTGCGCCGCAATGTGCGGCGTGATGACGATGCCGGGCACAGCCCACAGCGGGTCGTCGGCTGGCATCGGTTCGCGGCATTGCACGTCGAGTGCAGCGCCGGCCAAGTGGCCGCTCTGCACCGCCGCGATCAGATCGGCCTCGACCACATGCGCACCGCGCGCGATGTTGATCAAGTAGCCGCCACGCGGCATGCGCGCAAAGGCACGCGCGTCCAAGATGCCCTCGGTCTCGGCCGTCAACGGCAAGGCGAGCACGACGATCTCGCTTCGCTCGAGCACAGCATCAAGCGTGTCGGCGCTGCGCCGCGTCCAGCCTTCGACTTGAAAGCCGACCTGCGCCATCAAGCGCGCGACGGTGTTGCCCATCGCGCCCATTCCAAGCACCGCGACGCGGTGGCGCACCACGGCCACCGGCTGGCGAATCCACTCGCGGCGCTGTTGCTGCTCGGCGTAGGCGGCCAAGCCGCGCGCGTGGCGCAAGGCCATCAGCACCGTGAACTGCGCAATGCCCTCGGCCTGCTCTGGATCGACGATGCGAGACACCGGCACCTCGGCCGCGAGGTCGTCCACCAGCAGCTTCTCAACGCCGGCTGCAACCGAGCAAACCCACTTCAGCTTCTTCAAGCGCCCAGCCAAGCCGGGTGGGAGGCTCCACGCCAGCACGACCTCAACCTCGGCGAGTTCGGCATCGCTCAGGTCACGGCGGTAGTCGAGCACATCAATGTCGGGTTGCATGTGGCGCAGGGCTGCGCTGAAGTAGGCCTCGGGCATCGGCGTGGTGATGAGCAAAATTTTCATGGGCAAGTGTTGACGGGTTCAGGCCAGCAAGCCGCTGGCCACGGTGGGGTAGCGCAAGTGCAAGCGGAGCTCGCGCTTCAAGCGGTCGTTACTCAGCCGCCGCGATTCGCTCATGAAGCTGAGCTGCATGGGCGACATGTGCACAGCCGCCTCCAGGCGCGTGACTCGCGGCGGCCGCGGCAAGCCGCAGAGCTCAGCGGCGAGATCGAAATAGTCGCCCATTTTCATCTCGGTGTCGTCGCTGGCATGAACCGCGCGCTGCGGCAGGCCGCGGTGCAAGGCCAACGCGCAGGCACGCGCGAGGTCGTCGGCATGAATGTGGTTGGTGTAGACGTCATCGGCCGCGGCAAGCACTGGCGTGCCGCGAGCCAGCCGCTCGCGCGGATGGCCGCCAACGCGGTCACCCGCGTAGATGCCGGGAATGCGCAGGATGCTGATGCGCACATGGGCGCCTTGGCCGAAGCGCCGCAGTTGCGCTTCAGCGTCGACGCGCCTTGCGCCGCGGTCAGTGGCTGGGCGGGTGGCGCGTGTTTCGTCGAACCGCGCGCCGCCTGCATCGCCATACACGCCGCTTGTGCTGCCGTAGACGATGCACCTCGGCGCCGTGCCGCGCGCGAGCGCCTGCAGCAAGTGCGCGGTGCGCGGATCACTGCGGCCGGCGGAGGGTGGCGGCGCAAGGTGCAGCACGGCATCGGCCAAGCCAGTGATTCGCGCCAAGCTCGCTGCATCGTCAAGGTTGCCGACGATGGGCGTGATGCCGGCTGCGCGCAACTCCGCCACGCGTGCAGCTGACGACGTCAACCCGATCAGCCGCCATCGGCCGCGCAGCAGCCGCGCAACGCGCATGCCCACATCGCCGCAACCGACGATCAGCAAGCGAGCGCGGCGGGTCATCGGGCCCAAGGCAGAATCCGCACGTTTTCCATGAGCCCGACTTTGCCATGCCCTTCCAAGTGACCGTGCAGCCCGCTGGCCGCCAATTCGAAGTCGACCGCGACGAGGCCATGCTTGCGGCCGCGATCCGCCAAGGCGTGGGCCTGCCTTACGGCTGCAAAGACGGCGCCTGCGGCTCTTGCAAGTGCCGCATGCTGGAGGGCCGCGTGATTCACGGCGCGCATCAAGCGCATGCGCTGAGCGCCGATGAAGAAGCCGCAGGTTGGATCCTCACCTGCAAAGCCTCGCCGCAGTGCGATGTGGTGCTTGAGGCGCGCACCGTGCCCGGCGCAGGCGAGTTCCCGGTTCGCAAGATGCCGAGCCGCGTGAGTCGCATCGAGCGGCCGGCGCCAGACGTCGCCATCCTGCACCTGCAGCTGCCGGCCAACGACCCGCTGCGCTATCACGCCGGCCAGTACATCGAGTTCATCCTGCGCAGCGGTGCGCGCCGCAGCTACTCGATGGCCAACGCGCCGCACAACCAAAGCGATCAGCCCGGCATCGAGCTCCATTTGCGCCACATGCCCGGCGGCCTGTTCACCGACCACGTTTTCACGGCGATGAAGGAGAAAGAAATCCTCCGCCTCGAAGGTCCGTTCGGCAGCTTCTTTCTCCGCGAAGAAAGCAGCAAGCCGATCGTGCTGCTGGCATCGGGCACGGGTTTCGCGCCGATCAAAGCGATCATCGAGCAGCTTCGGTTCAAAGCAAGCGCGCGGCCTGCGGTGCTCTACTGGGGCTGCCGCAGCCGGGCCGATTTGTACCTGCACGATTGGGTGCTCGCCGCTGCCGCGCAGATGCCGAACCTGCGCTATGTGCCGGTGCTCTCGGAGCCCAAGCCGGAAGACGGCTGGGCGGGCCGCACCGGCTTCGTCCACCAGGCGTTGATGCACGACCTGCCCGACCTGTCGGCCCATCAGGTCTATGCCTGCGGCGCGCCGGTGATGGTCGATTCAGCGCAGCGTGATTTGGTCGCCCGCTGCGGCCTGCCGGCTGAAGAGTTCTACGCAGATTCGTTCACCTCGGAAGCCGACAAGCACGCGGCTTGAACCCGCCTGTTGCGCACTTTTGCGGGTGGGTGCTTTGTTAGACTCGGTGCCCCGCTGCGCCTGTGTTTTGACAGGTGCGGCCAGCCCAAATCCGGCGCAGGCTCATCAGGTCCAGGGCGGCCTCGAGACCAAGCGCCTCATTCACCGATAGCACCTTCGCATGACATCTCTCCACACCGACATGCAGCGCGAAGTTGCCGTGCTGTTGATCGAAGCGCTGAACCTCGAGGTCGCGCCCGAGTCGATTGACCCGCAAGCACCGCTCTACGGCGAAGGCCTGGGCCTCGATTCGATCGACATCCTTGAAGTCGCGCTCGTCGTTTCGCAGCGCTACGGGTTTCAGCTCCGCTCGGACGATGAGGACAACGTCCGCATCTTCACGTCGCTCGCGAGCCTCTCCGAGCACATCGCCACACACCGCGTGAGCTGATGTCTGCCCGCATCGCCCTGCTGGCTGGGGTCAGCGTTGCCTATTTGCTGCTCTCGCAGTGGCTGATGACCAGCGCGCCGCCATCACCGTGGAATGCCGTCGGCATCCTCTCGCCGATGCTGGGCGCGGCCGCGTTGGCCGCTTGGCAGGCTGGGCAGCATGTGCGCGGTGTGTTGGCGGGCGGTGCAGTTGCAGGTCTTTGCGCGGCGGCGGTGCTCGGCATCAAAGTGCCGGAGCAGTGGCTTTATCTGGCGCAGCATGTGGTGATTCATTTGATGCTGGCGATGTGGTTTGCCAGCACGCTGCGCGAAGGCCGGCAGCCGCTCATCTCAGGTTTGGCCGAGAAGGTGCACGGCTCGCTCGCGCCCACGATGAAGGCCTACACCGAGAACCTGACCCGCGCCTGGGTGATCTACTTCATGACGATGGTCGCCGGCTCAATCGGCCTCTTCGTGCTGACGCCGTTCGAGGTGTGGGCAAGCTTTGCCAACCTCGTGACGCCGCTGGCGCTCGTTGCCATGTTCGTCGGCGAACGCCTGCTGCGCTACCGCCTGCACCCCGAATTCAAACGCTCGACCATGATGGATGCCATTCGCGCCTACATGCAGAGCACGGCCGCGCAACCGGTGCCGCCGCGCGACGTGTCGTGAGCGCGATGCCTTTGTTGCCGCTGATCGACAGCGACGACCTCACCGCACCGATCGCCTGGCGTCTCGGCCAGCCGATTTCGCGGCGCCAATACTTGGCCGATGTGCAAGCGCTCGCGGCCACACTGCCCGCGCACGGGCCGATGCTCAACACCACCGGCGACCGTTACCGCTTCGCCGTGGGCCTGGGTGCGGCACTGCTGCGCGGGCATGTGAACCTGATGCCGCCCAATCACACAGCCGACACCGTGGCTCGGCTGCGCAGCTTGTTCGATCGCAGCTACGGCTTGCATGACGACGCCGAACGCGTGGTCGACTTGCCGATGGCGTGGCAGTCGCCCGAGCATGCGCCGATTGGCGAGGCCCACGAGTTGCCCCGTATCGCGGCAGACGCCGTCGCCGCCGAGGTGCTCACATCCGGCTCCACCGGCGCGCCGATGCCGCATGCCAAAGCCTGGGCCGGGCTGCAACGCAACACGGCAGCTGGCGCGCGCCGAATCGCCGAGTTGCTCGGCCGTGCCGATTTGCGTGGGCTGTCGCTCGTGGCCACGGTTCCCGCGCAGCACATGTACGGCTTCGAATCGACCGTGCTCGTCGCGATGCTCGCCGGGGCTGCGTTCGATTGCGGCCGGCCCTTCTACCCCGCCGACATCGCCCGCGCGCTCGCCGCCGTGCCGCGCCCGCGCATGCTGGTGACGACGCCGTTTCACTTGAAAGCCTTGCTCGACTCGGGCGTGGAACTGCCGGCGATCGACTTGGCCGTCTCGGCCACCGCGCCGCTCTCGCCGCAGCTCGCCGCGCGCACGGAAGCCGCATTTGGCGCGCCGCTGATGGAGATTTACGGCTGCACCGAAGCAGGCCAGGTGGCGTCACGCTGCCCAACGCGCGGGCCCGAGTGGCGCGTCTATGACGGCCTTCAGCTCAGCGGTGATGGCGATGCCGCAGTCATCAGAGGCGGCCATGTGCCCGAACCCACGGTTTTGGCCGATGTGCTCGAGGTGGTCGATGCGCAAACCTTCCGCCTGCTTGGCCGCTCGAATGACTTGATCAACATTGCCGGCAAACGCAGCTCACTCGCGCACTTGAACTACCACCTCAACACCATCGAAGGCGTGCAAGACGGCGCCTTCTGGCTGCCCGACGCGCCGGACGACGAAGCCACCGTGGTGCGGCTTGCGGCCTTCGTCGTTGCGCCCGATGTGCCGCATCAGCAGATCCTCGCGGCGCTGCGGCAGCGTGTGGATGCGGCCTTCATGCCGCGACCGATGGTGTCGGTCGACGCCCTGCCGCGCGAGGCCACGGGCAAGCTGCCTGCCGGGCGATTTGCTGAATGGGCCAAGGCGATGCTGAGGCGCGACGCGTGAGCCTGCCCGGCCGCCCGAAAGGTGAAGCATGAAGGTTGCCTTATGAACAGCCTCATCGTTCCTGATCACGTTGGCAAGCCTGCTTGGCGCTTCAAGGAAGTTGCGCTCGCTTTCGCAGCCCTCACCCCCGCCCTCTCCCAAAGGGAGAGGGAGTTTGTTGGCGCGCGCGGCGAGAGTTGAGACGATGGCCATTCACACCAGTACCTTGCACGTCGCGGCCGATCACCCGGCGTTTGACGGCCACTTTCCCGGTCAGCCGCTGCTGCCTGGCGTGGTGTTGCTCGCCGAAGCGATGGAAGCGGCGCTGGCCGTGCCCGAGCTCGCTGCGCTGCTCGGCTCGGCACCGCGCATCGCCGCGGCCAAATTCCTCGCGCCGGTGCTGCCGGGCGATCTGCTGACCATCACCTTGACGAGTGACGCCGCACGCCTGCGCTTCGAGGTGAGCCGTGGCGACACGGTCGCGGCATCTGGCCAGTTTCAGTGAGCCCCGCCCGGCCGCCCGAAGGGGCTCCATCCCGCTTGGCGGGATCGGCCGAAGGCCGTAGGGTGAGCCGGTGAGCCTGCCCGGCCGCCCGAAAGGCGAACACACCGCAATGCGAAGCATGAAGGTTGCCTTATGACCCTGCCCGGCCGCCCGAAAGGCGAACACACCGCAATGCGAAGCATGGAGGTTGCCCTATGAGCGCGCAGCCCGAAGGCAGCCCCGCGCCGTGGCTGGCCGATCCCGAGCGCGCCAGCATGCTCTGGCTGCGCGTGATGCGCTGGATTGCGGTGGCTGCCGGCCGGCGCACAGCGCGGCTCGTGCTGCACCCGATCACGCTCTACTTCATGCTCGTGGGCGGCAAGCCGCGGCGTGAATCGCGCCGCTACTTGACGCGCGCGCTCGGCCGGCCGGCGCGCTGGATCGACAGCTACCGCCACATCCATCACTTTGCGGCCACCGTGCTCGACCGCGTCTACCTGCTGCGCGAGAACTTTGAGGCCTTCGAGTTCACCGACGCCGGTGTCAAGCGCGTCACCGACCGGCTCGACCGCGGCGAAGGCGCGTTCATGATCGGCGCGCACCTGGGCAGCTTCGAGGCCTTGCGCTCGCTGGGCGAAGAGCGTGGCCGGCGCGTGGCGATGGTCATGTACGAAGACAACGCGCGGCTTATCAATGCCACGCTCGCTGCCATCGCACCGAAAGCGACGATGCGCACGATCGCGCTCGGCCACGTTGGCGCGATGCTGCAACTGCGCGAGTGGCTGGCCGAAGGCGGCATTGCCGGGCTGCTGGCCGACCGCACGCTGCCCGGCCAGGGCGCGCGCGCCAAGACCCTGTGGCTGCCGTTTCTCGGCCAGCCTGCGCCGTTTTCTGACGGCCCGTTTCGCCTCGCAGCGCTGATGCGCCGCCCCGTCGTCTTCATGGCCGGGCTGTACCATGGCCGCGGCCGCTACGAACTCCGTTTCGTGCCGCTGGCCGACTTCAGCCAGGTCAGTGCGGCCGGCCTTGAAGCAGATATTCAAGACGCGCTGCGCGGCTATGTCGAACTGCTCGAGTCGATTTGCCGCGAGACGCCGTACAACTGGTTCAACTTCTTCGACTTCTGGGCCGGCGACGCTGGCCCGCCCGGCCATGACCATGCACCGCCCGACACGATCCGCTCCTAACCCGCACCCAAGGTTGCTGCCCGGCTTGGCGGCCGGTGTGCTCGCCATTGCGGTTGCCTCTGGCGCCTTTGCAGCCGGCACGTTCGACATTGCCCAGCTCACCGCCGTGCTCGCGCAAGCCAAGGCCGGTGAAGCCACGTTCACCGAGAAGCGGCAGGTGGCGATGCTCGACAAGCCGCTCGAATCGTCAGGCCGCTTGTCGTTCCAGGCGCCCGACACGTTTGTTCGCGAAACGCTCCTGCCGCGCCGCGAGAAAGTTGCTGTCATCGGCAACACGCTCACGCTCAGCCAAGGCAGCCGCAGCCGCACGCTCGCGCTCGATGCATCGCCCGAGGCCGGCGTGATCGTCGAGGCGATTCGCGGCACGCTGACCGGCAACCGCGACGCGCTCGAGCGCCACTTCAACACCGAAGTCTCTGGCAACGCCGCGCAGTGGACGCTCGGCCTCGTGCCACGCGAGGCCAAGCTGCGCGAGCGTGTGGCGGCCATTCGCATTGCTGGCCAGCAATCGGCGGTGCGCGAGATCCAGCTCGATTTGCCGGATGGCGACCGCTCGGTGATGACGATTGAGCCGATGACGGCGCCGCTGCCTGTCGCGGGTGTCGCGGCTGCCGCACCGGCCACATCGGCCGCTTCAGGCGCGTCGCGCTGATCGCGCGTCTGATCGCGCGTCTGATCGCCCGTCTGATCTCCTCTTCGATCTCCAGGCAGATGCGCGGTCGCCGGGCGCTCGGCCTCTGGCTCGTGGGCCTCTTGCTTGCGGGCTGGGTGACGGCGCGCAGCCACTATGTGGCCGATCTGTCGGCCTTCTTGCCTTCATCACCGAGCGCCGAACAAGCGGTGCTGCTCGACCAGCTGCGCAGCGGGCTCGGTGCGCGGCTGGTGCTGATCGGCATTGAAGGCGGCACCGCCGATCAGCGCGGCGCGGCGTCGCTCGCATGGGGCCGCAGCCTGCGCGCGAGCGGCGCATTCGAGTCGGTCAACAACGGCGACAACGCGCAGTACGAAGCCTTCGGCCGCTTCTTGTTCGACCACCGCTATGTGCTGAGCCCAGCCGTCGATGCGCAGCGCTTCACCGCGGATGGCCTGCGCGACGGCATCGCCGACACGCTCTCGCTGCTCGGCACGCCGGCCGGCGCGATGGTCAAGGCCGTGATCCTGCGCGACCCCACCGGCGAGACCGTGCGCATGGCCGAAACCATGTTGCCGCGCAACGGCCCGAAGAACGAAGGCGGCGCCTGGGCCTCACGCACCACGGAGCGCGCGGTGATGCTCGCGATCACCCGCGCCGATGGCGCCGACCTCGATGCGCAAGAAGCTGCGCTCACCGGCCTGAAGACCAGTTTTGCGCCGTATGCCGCGCAGGGGCTGCGGCTCGTCGTCTCGGGCGCCGGAACCTTCGCGGTCGCCTCGCGCGCGCAGATCAAGCACGAGGTCGAGCGGCTGGCGATGGCTGGTGGCGTGGCGATCGTCGCACTCATGCTCATCGCCTTCGGTTCGCTGCGGGCGCTCGGCATGGCTTTGCTGCCGGTCGCCAGCGGCGTGCTCGGCGGCATCGCCGCGGTGAGCTTGGTGTTCGGGCAGGTTCACGGCATCACGCTCGGCTTTGGCACCACCTTGATCGGCGAGGCGGTTGACTACGCGATCTACTACTTGATCCAGGCGCGCACAGCGCACGGCGCGCCGCGCGGCTCCGGGGCGCAGCGCTGGCTTGGCGAGAGCTGGCCCACTGTGCGGCTCGGCCTCTGGACTTCGCTCTGCGGCTTTGCTGCCCTGCTCTTCTCCGGCTTCTCGGGGCTCGCACAGCTCGGCGTGTTCTCGATGGCGGGCCTGGCTGCCGCAGCCTTCACCACACGCTTCGTGTTCCCCGTGCTCGCGCCCGACGGCGCGCCCGGCCTCGGCTTACGGCGCCGTTTGGGCGAGGCAACCGGCTGGTGCGCAGCGCGCCTGCCGCGGCTGCGGTGGCCGCTCGTGGCGCTTGCCGTTGCAGCCGCGCTGGTGCTGGCGCTGCGGCCTTCGCCGTGGCGCGGCGATCTGGCGTCTCTCAGCCCGGTTGGCGAGGCGGCAATGCAGCAAGATGCCGCCTTGCGCGCCGATGTGGGCGCATCCGACTCGGGGCTGCTGCTTGCGCTGTCAGCGGCTGACGAAGCGAGCGTGCTCACGCTGGCTGAGGCCGCCGGCGCGCGGCTCGACAAGTTGGTTGACGCTGGCGCAATCGAAGGCTACGACTCGCCCGCGCGCCTGCTGCCAAGCGCCGCCACCCAAGCCGCGCGCCGCGCCGCGCTTCCTGATGAAGCCGCACTGCGCAGTCGGCTCGCCGAGGCCACTGCCGGCGGCCCGCTGGCAGCCGATCGCCTCGGCGAGTTCGTTCGCGACGTGCAGGCCGCGCGCCAACTGCCGGTGCTCACGCGCGCCGCGCTCCAGGGCACGCCACTCGCCACCGCTGTCGACGCCATGCTCGTGCCCGGCAACGCCGGCCGCCCATGGCGCGCGTTGCTCAGCCTGCAAGCCGGCGCCAAGCCGATCGACGAAGCAGCGCTGCGCCAAGCGCTCGCCGGCCTGCCCGGCGTGCAGATCGTTGACATCGGCGGCGAGCTCAAGCGCCTTTATGCGCGCTACTTGCACGAGGCCTCGGTGCAAGCGCTGCTCGGCGCGCTGGCTGTGTGCCTGCTGCTCGGCCTGCACCTGCGCTCATGGCGGCGGCTGCTGCAGATCGCGCAGCCGATTGCAGCGGCCGTCGTCATCGTGATGGCCGGCCTCTCGCTCGCCGGCGCGGCGCTCGGCATCTTGCACCTCGTCGGCTTCTTGCTCGTGGTGGCGATCGGCTCGAACTACGCGCTCTTCTTTGACCAATTGCGCCACACCGGCGGGGGCGATGCCGACACGCTCGCCTCGCTCGCGCTCGCCAACTTGGCCGCGGTGATCTCCTTCGGCTTGCTGGCGCTGGCCAGCATCCCGGCGCTGTTTGCAATTGGCCAAGTCGTGGCACCAGGAGCGCTGCTGTGCTTGCTTCTCTCAGCCGCGTTCATCCCGGCGCAGCGCCCATGGTCGTGTGTAAAAATTACGGGCTAGCAGCACGCGGCATCTCCCGTTTGCCGGCCTATCGCCGAAGCCAGTCGTCCGTTTGATGCACGCACATTCCTCTTCGGCCCACCGCGAGACGCGTCGCTGGCGCCCGCCCGCGTTGGTGAAAGCCAGCATCGCTTGCCACCTTGGCGCCGCAGTTGCAGTCACCGCCGCACCCACACTCTGGCCCTGGGCACTTGGCGCCGTGGCACTCGACCATGCGCTCATCACCGCCACCGGCCTTTGGCCACGCTCAACCTGGCTCGGCGCGAACATTCGCCAATTGCCCAAGGCATCGGCCGCACGCGGCGAAGTGGCGCTGACGATCGATGACGGCCCCGACCCCGCCGTCACACCCGCCGTGCTCGACCTGCTCGATGAGCATCAAGCCCGCGCCACCTTCTTCTGCATCGCCGAGCGCGCTGCGGCACACCCTGCGCTCTGCCGCGAGATCGTGCGCCGCGGGCACAGCGTGCAAAACCACAGCCGGCACCATCGGCACACGTTCTCGTTGATGGGCATGGGCCGCTTTCGCCGTGAGATCGGCTCGGCACAAGACACGCTCGCCAGCATCACCGGCGAGGCGCCCCGGTTCTTCCGCGCGCCGGCGGGCCTGCGCAACCCCTTCCTTGCGCCGGTGCTCGATCAACTCGGCCTGCAACTCGTGAGCTGGACGCGCCGCGGCTTCGACACCCAGCGCGGCGAGCCAGCCGGCGTGCTGGCCCGCCTCACGCGCAATCTCGCCGCGGGCGACATCGTTTTGCTGCACGACGGCAACGCCGCTCTCGCGCCGAGCGGCCGGCCCGTCGTGCTCGAAGTGCTGCCGGCGCTGCTGGAGCGCTTTCGCGCGGAAGGCTTGCGGGCTGTGACCTTGCCCGAAGCGACGCGCGCCGAGGTGGGCTCGTGAGCCTGCGCGGCCGCCCGGAGGGCGAACACCGGAGTGCGCAGCACGAAGGTTCCCCGTGGATCTCGCGCGGCCGCCCGGAAGGCGAACTCCGGAGTGCGCAGCACGAAGGTTCCCCGTTGACCCCGCACGGCCGCCCGGAGCGCGAACACCGGAGTGCGCATCAGGAAGATTCTTCAATCACCGCACACACCGCCATCAAACCAAACGACCGTGACTGGAAAGCGCTCGTCCGAGCCGCCGCCGAGCCGTACCGCGCTGCGGGCCTGTTCAGCCACGGCTTTGCGCGCGGCAAGCTCGGCGTCGATCCGGTGTTCCGCCACATCATCGGCCACGGTCTGATCGCACCGCGCGCGCGCGTGCTCGACATCGGCTGCGGCCAAGGCCTGCTCGCTGGCTTGTTGCGCGCCGCCGCAGCCCAGGCCTCGCGAGGCGAATGGCCGCGCAGCTGGGCGGCAGCGCCTGAAGGCACACGCATCACCGGCATCGAGCTGATGGCCAAAGACGTGGCACGCGCGCGCGCCGCGCTCGGCGCCACGGCGCAGGCCGAGTTCATCCACGGCGACATGCGCCGCACACCGTTTCGGAAAGCCGATGTCGTTGTGATCCTCGACGTGCTGCACTACATCGACATCGCCGAACAAGACGCCGTGCTCGACCGCGTTCGCAGCGCGCTGCCCGCCGGTGGCCGCTTGCTGCTGCGCATCGGTGACGACTCGCCCAACGCACGCTTTCACGCCAGCCAAATCGTCGACCGCCTCGTGACGTTCATCCGCGGTCATCGCCGTGTGCCGACGTTCACACGGCCACTCGCCGCCTGGATCAACCGCATCGAGGCGCTCGGCTTCACCGTGCAGGCTCAACCGATGAGCCAGGGCACGCCGTTCGCCAACGTGTTGCTCACAGCACAACTGCCAGTTGCCGCGGCCCAACCCGCGCGCTCGCGGGAAACGTCCAAATGACACCACTCGCCATCTCCAACTTCACCGTGGCCAGCGCCATCGGCACCGGTTGCGCGCCCACGCTGGCCGCCTTGCGCGAGCAGCGCTGCGGCCTCGCCCCGAACGACTTCATGGGCGTGCCGCTGCCAACGTGGATCGGCGAGGTGCCAGGCGTTGACGACGTGGTCTTGCCGCCGGCACTCGCCCGCTTCGATTGCCGCAACAACCGGCTCGCTTGGCTGGGCCTGCAGCAAGACGGCTTTGCCGATGCGGTGGCGCAGGCGATTGGCCGGTGGGGCGCGGCGCGCGTGGGCGTGTTCCTTGGCACCAGCACATCCGGCTTGCTGCAGACCGAACTTGCCTACAGGCAGCGCGATGCGCAAGGCGCGTTGCCCGCAGGCTTTCGGTACGCCGAAACGCAAAACACGCATTCGGTCGCGGCGTTCGTGGCTGCAGCGCTCGGCGCGCGTGGGCCGAGCGTGGTCGTCTCAACGGCCTGCTCATCGAGCGCCAAGGTGTTCGGCAATGCGAGCCGCATGCTCGACGCCGGGCTGATCGATGCGGCAGTGATCGGCGGGGTCGACAGCCTTTGCCTGACCACGCTCTACGGCTTCAACGCGCTCGAACTGCTCTCGCCCGATGTGTGCCGGCCGTGGGATGCCAATCGGCAAGGCTTGTCGATCGGCGAGGCGGCGGCGTTTGCGCTCGTCGAACGCGAAGCGGGTGCTGGCGCCACGCCGCAAGGCTGGCTGCTCGGCGTTGGCGAAAGCAACGACGGCTTCCACATGAGCACACCCCACCCCGAAGGCGCAGGCGCCATCGCGGCGATGCGCGCTGCGCTCGCCGCAGCCGGCCTCACGCCCGCCGACATCGACTACATCAACCTGCACGGCACCGCGACCCCGAGCAACGACGCTTCAGAAGACCGCGCCGTGCACGCCGTCTTCGGCAGCGGCACGCCCGGCAGCTCGACCAAAGGCGCGACCGGCCACACTCTCGGCGCGGCCGGCGGGGTGGAAGTGGCAATCGCGTTGTTGGCGATGCAGCACGGCTTCATGCCCGGCGGCCTGAACGTGCAGGCGCTCGATGGCGCCGCGCGCGTCAACTACCTCACGGCCAATCGCGACGCAACACTGCGCACCGTGCTCAGCAACTCCTTCGGCTTTGGCGGCACCAACGCGAGCCTCGTGCTGGGAGCAGCAACATGAAGGTCTTCATCGAAGGCATCGGCTTGCTCGGGCCGGGCTTGCCGTCGTGGCAACTGGCGCAGGCCACCTTGCGCGGCGAGGCAGCGCATGTGTTTGCGCTCAGCGTGCTGCCCGCGCCGCCGCGCCTGCCACCAGCCGAGCGGCGCCGCGCCGGGCCGGTGATCCGGCTGGCGATGGCCGTGGCCGAAGAGGCGATCGCGCACGCGGCCTGCGACCCCACCGCGCTGGGCAGCGTGTTCACTTCTTCCGGCGGCGAAGGCGCGAATTGCCATTCACTGTGCGAAACGCTGGCGAGCCCCAACCCGCTGATTTCGCCCGTGCGGTTCACCAACTCGGTTCACAACGCGGCGGCGGGCTACTGGCACATCGCCGTGGGCAGCCGGACCGCATCGACCAGCATTTGCGCGTTTGACGGCAGCTTCGGCGCCGGCTTGATCGAAGCCGCGACGGTGATGCAGTCGAGCGGCGAGCCGCTGCTGCTCGTCGCCTATGACCTGCCCTATCCCGAGCCGCTGAACACCGTTCGGCCGCTGCTCGATAACTTTGGCCTCGCCTTCGTGCTGACACCGGCCGCCACGCCGCGGTCGATCGCTGCGGTGGTCATCGAACTGCAAGACGCGACCACCTCGGGCGCGCCCGATGGCTGCGGCGATGCCTCGCTCGATGCGCTGCGCCAAAGCATTCCGGCCGCCGCCGCGCTGCCGCTGCTTCAGCTGCTTGCGCGTGGCGGACCGGCTCGCAGCCTGACGCTGGCTTACCTGCCGCACTTGATGCTGCGCGTGGTCGTCGAAAGCCTGTCATGACCGGCCCCGAACCTGCCGCACCGCGCCAGCAGGCGAACGTGGGAGCGGCCGCTTGTTTCCCAGAAAACAATGCGGCCATTGCGCGGCTGATACCGCACCAAGGCCCGATGTGCCTGCTGACGCAGCTCATCGATTGGGATGCCACCCGCATCACCTGCAGCGCGAGCAACCACCGCGAGGCTGCGCACCCGTTGCGCAGCGCGAGCGGCCTGCTCGCTTCTGCCGCGATCGAATACGCCGCGCAGGCGATGGCCTTGCACGGGGCACTCTGCGGGCAAGCAGCAGGCACCGTGGCGAGCCCGGGCTATTTGGCCAGCGCGCGCGGCGTGAAGCTGCACCGGCTGCGCCTCGACGACCTCGCCGGCGACCTGCGCATTGAAGCCACGCGCCAAGCCGGCGATGATCGGCAAATCCTCTATCAATTCAGCGTCAGCCACGACGGCTCGCCGGTTGCGGAAGGCCGCGCCACAGTCGTGCTGAACACGCCGCTTGCGGCTTTGGAGACTCCTGCTTGAACCCCATCAACCCTACCAGCCCCACCACTCCCCGCCGTCGCGCCCTCGTCACCGGCGCCAGTGGCGGCCTTGGCCGCGCAATCGCAAAGCAGCTCGCAGCAGCCGGCGCGCATGTGATGGTGCACGCTAATTCGCGGCTGGATGCCGCACGCGCGTTGGCCGAAGAGATCACGGCAGCCGGCGGCAGCGCCGAAGCTTGTTCGTTCGACGTGACCGATCGCGACGCGACGATCGCCGCGTTGGCGCCATTGCTTGCCGTCGGGCCGATACAGATCCTCGTCAACAACGCCGGCACGCATGACGACGCCGCCTTCCCCGCGCTGCGGGAGGCGCAGTGGAACAACGTCATTGACGTCTCGCTCAACGGCTTCTTCCACGTCACGCAGGCGCTGATCATGCCGATGATCCGCACCCGCTGGGGGCGGGTGATCAACATCTCGTCGATGACGGCCATCGCCGGCAACCGCGGGCAGGTCAACTACGCGGCAGCCAAAGGCGCCATCAACAGCGCCACCAAAGCATTGGCGCTCGAAGTCGCGAGCCGGGGCATCACGGTCAACGCGGTGGCGCCGGGCATCATCAACAGCGGCATGGCGACCGATTTCGACCCGGCGACCATCGAACGCATGGTGCCCATGAAGCGCGCCGGCACGGCCGATGAAGTGGCCGCGCTCGTCACCTTTCTCGCCTCTGAAAACGCGGCCTACATCAGCAGCCAGATCATCTCGATCAACGGCGCGATGATCTGAACTCCATTTCGAAAGAGCGCATGAACACGATGGCCGCGACGACCCAAGCCCAGCACGACGTGATCATCCTCGGCGGCGGCCTGGCCGGCCTCACGCTCGCCTTGCAGCTCAAGCAGCGCGAGCCGGAGATCGACATCCTCGTGCTCGAGCGGCGCACGCACCCCGTGCCGGAGGCGGCGCACAAGGTGGGCGAGTCGTCGGTCGAGATCCAGGCGCACTATTTGTCAAAGGTGCTCGGGCTCGAGGCCTATTTGCAAGAGAAGCACCTGAAGAAGTTCGGCTTCCGTTTCTTCTTCTCTGACGGCTCACAAGACATCGCGAGCGTGACCGAACTCGGCGCAAGCCATGTGCTGCCCACGGCAAGCTACCAGCTCGATCGCGGCATCCTTGAGAACGACCTGGCGGCGTTGGCGCGCGAGCGCGGCATTCGCTATGCCGATGCGAGCCTGGTGCGCGACTTCACGCTCGGCCAAGCCGGTGCAAGCCACCATGTTCGCTATGAATCGCAAGGCGCGAGCTTCGAGGCCGAATGCACTTGGCTGATTGACGCCGCTGGCCGCGCCGGGCTCATCAAGCGCAAGCTCGATCTCGCACAGGCCAACGATCACGATGCGAATGCGGTGTGGTTCCGCATGGGCGCGCGGATCGATGTGAATGAGTGGTCAAACGATGCCGATTGGCTTGCCCGCTGCACACCGCCAAACCGCTGGCTCTCGACCAACCATCTGGTGGGCGAGGGCTACTGGGTGTGGCTGATCCCGCTGGCATCGGGCTCGCATTCGGTCGGCATCGTGGCCGATGCGGCGCTGCACCCGCTCGACCGCATCAACAGCTTCGAGAAGGCCATGACCTGGCTCGCCGTGCATCAGCCGCAGCTGCACCGCGACCTTGAATCGAAGCGCGACACGCTGCAGGATTTCGCCTTCTTCAAGCGCTTCTCGTACGGCTGCAAGCGCGTGTTCTCGGGCACCGATCGTTGGGCACTCACCGGTGAAGCGGGCGTCTTCCTCGACCCGTTCTATTCGCCCGGAGGTGACTTCATCTCGATGGCCAACACCTACATCACCGAGTTGATCGCCCAAGACCGTGCCGGCGCCCGGATCACGCGGCTGGCCACCATGTACGAGCGGCTCTACTTCTTGTTCTATGAGTCGATGCTGCCGCTCTACGTGGGCCAGTACAAGCTCTTCGGCAATGCCGAGGTGCTGCCGATGAAGGTGGTGTGGGACTACACCGTCTACTGGGGCGTGATGTGCCAGCTGTTCTTCCAGAACCGCATGACCGATGTGAATGCGATGGCGCGGCTGCAATCGGCACTTGCCGATGCGCAAAGCCTCAACGTGGCGATGCAAAAATTCCTCAGCGCTTGGGGCGATGTGAGCCCGGGCCACAACCCGGCGCAAATGCTCGACCAGGCCAGCCTGCCTTGGTTTGCCGAGCTGAACCGCGGCCTCACCGATGAGCTCGACGAGACCGCATTCAACGCGCGCATGGAAGCCTCGATGACCCAACTCATCGCCCTCGCAGCCGACATCGTTGCCAGCGCTACCGCAAAGCATCCTGAACTTGATGCGAGCGATGTGCTCGCGTGGCTGCCCGAGCGCCGCGGTGCGCACGCGCCAAACATGCTGCGGGAGTTGGTCGCGGCCTGAGCGCCTGAGAGCCTCGCGCGCACGCCCGAAAAACTCCCTGGCGCTGAGCCGCTGGCGCGCGGGTTCAGCCGCGCCGAAACACGAGCGACGAGTTCGTGCCGCCGAAGGCGAACGAATTGCTGACCGCAGCCTCGAGCTGAGGCGCCGCGAGGCCGCCCGCCGGCACGAGCGCGAGCGCGCAGGCGGGATCAGCTTCCATGCAATGCGCATTCGGCGGCAAGCGCCGCTCACGCAGAGCCAGCACGGTGATCACCGCTTCGAGCGCGCCAGCAGCGCCGAGCAAATGGCCGTGCAACGCCTTGGTCGAGCTGACACGCAAGTCATCGAGCGCATCGCCCCAAACCAATGCCAACGCCTCGCGCTCGACCGCGTCGCCAATGCGCGTGGCGGTGCCGTGTGCATTGCAGTAGCCAATATCGCGCGGCTGCAACCCGGCCTGGCGCAGGGCTTGGCGCAGCGCCCTCGCCTGACCCGCAGCGTCAGGCTTGGTGAGGTGAGTTGCGTCGCAACTCAAGCCCCAACCGGCGAGCTCGGCGTGCACGCGCGCGCCGCGGCGCTGCGCGCGCTCGGCCGATTCGAGCACGATGAACGCTGCGCCTTCGCCGAGCGCAAAGCCGCTGCGGTCGGCCGCGAATGGCCGCACCGAAGTGGCGGCTTCGCCGGGCTGGAAGGCGGCCAGCGTCTGCATCGCTTGCCAGGTGAGCACCACGCCGGGAACGATCAGCGCTTCGCTGCCGCCGGCAATCGCCAGATCGATCTCGCCACGCTGCACGGCCTTGGCCGCCTCCGCAATCGCGATCGCTGACGACGCGCAGGCCACCGAGTAGGTCAACACCGGCCCGAGCACGCGTTGGCGCATCGCAACGTGCGAGGCCGGTGCGTTCGGCATGAAGGCGGGAATGGTGAGCGGCGGCACGCGCCCGCCGCTGCGGTAGGCCGCTTCAAGCGCAGACGCGCCACCCATGCCGCAACCGACGTAGACGCCAATGCGCTCGGGGTCGATGGCGGCGCGGGCCGCATCGCCGCCGGCGTCATGCATCGCCAAGTCGGCGGCGGCCACAGCGAGCTGGCTCACGCGGTCAACGCCCGCCAGCTGCAGCTTGGTGAACCAACGGGAGGCGTCGAACGCGATGGTTGCGGCGGCCGCAGGCTTTGGCAATTCGGGAAAGATCGGCCGGATCGCAGACTCGCCGCGCATCAAGGCCTCGAACATCGCCGCGGGATCGTCGCCGTGCGGCGAGACGAGCCCCAGACCGGTGACGACCACTGGCGCCAGCACGGCACTCACGCCGCTTGCTTCGCCCTGAGCTTGTCGACGACGACAGCGAGCTCGGCCAGCGTGTCGATGTTGGAATCGTCGTCAGGCAGCGTGATGCCGAAGCGATCTTCGATGGCGAACAGGAACTCGACCAGGGCGAGCGAATCGAAGCCCTTGCCGCGAATCGACTCATGAGCGTCAGCCTCGATCCCGTACTTTTCGAGGATCAGTTCCTGCAATTCCTTGAGCGAACTCATTGTGCGATGTCCATCTTCATGCTGACCTCAGCGCGATCGTCATGGGCAGCATCTGCCAGCCCGCCCGCCCGTGAAAAGGCCTTTTTCCCGCCCTCTACCGGGGTGAACCGATGATATCCGCTCAGATCGCGGCTCCTGGCTGGTGGCGACCCCCTAGGCGCCAGCGCAACGAGGGCCACGCGAAGGCGACGCCGAGCAGCATGCCGGCCAACGCATCGAGCGCGACGTGCTGCTTCACCGCGAGCGTCGAGTACGCAATGGCCACAAACCAGAGCGCGTTGATGAGCCGCGGCGCAAACGGCACACGAGCCTCGCGCAGCACGTGATCGATCCAGATCGCCGAGAACATCGCCGCCGCAACGTGCATCGATGGGCAAGCGTTGCCAGCGGCGTCGACGCCTTGCAGCATCGAAAAGCCGGGGAAGCCGGAGACATCAAACGCCAGCGCGGGCACCTCGGTCGGCCAGAAGTAAAAGCATGTCAGGCCGGCCAGGCACATGGCGGCGGTCCAGGCGCCATAGCCGATCAGGGCACGCAAGCTCAACATCAAGCCCGGCGCGATGCCGACGTAGACCCAAAGCGACAGATAGGCCCCGAGCGCAACCGGTTGAAACGGGATGAGCCGGTCAAGCGAGGTCAGTGGCATCACGGTGACCGGGTAGGCCGGATGGCGCAACAGCTGAAAGTACGCGAGGAAAAAGAGCCAGGTGAAGGCGGTGACGCCGGCCAACTTGAGCGGCAGATGCCAGCGGGCGCGGTGGGCAAGCTCGCTCGGCCAGGCGCGCACGGCGGCGGTCGGTACCGCGCGCGGCGGTGCTTCTGCCAAGTCGGCGGGTGTCATCAAGCCGCGCCTGGTTTGGAACAAGCCGCTGGACTCACGCGAGGCAAGAGGCCGCGGTCCAGCCAGCCGGCCCAAAGATCGCGCCAAGCGGGCCAATCGTGGCCGCCCGCTGCCATGGTGAAGTGGCCGGCAGGCAGCAGCGTGGAGACGAGCTGAGAGGCCTCGATGAAACGGTCGTCGCGGCCGCAGCCGAGGTAGATCGGAGGCGCGCCCGAATCAGTGCGGCGGTCGACCAGCCAAGTCCAGAGTTCTCGCTCGATGTCTTCGGTGCCGGCGGCGGCAGCGTCTGAAGCCGCGCGCGGCTTGTTTCGCTGCGCCTCGCGCCAGCGCAGCGGTCCGCCAGCGGCGGCGATTTCTTGCACGAGCAGGCGCGAGCCAACGAAGGGCGCAAGGGCGAGGACGCCATCGATCTCGTCCCCGTGGTGCATCCCGTACCCCAGGGCTGCAAAGCCGCCGAGCGAGATGCCGACAAGCCAGATGCGCGCATAGCCTTGGCGCCGCGCCGGGAGAATCAGGTCTTCACGCAACCGCACCATCACGCTGCGCTCGTAGAAGTAGCCGAGGTGCGCATCGGCGATCACCACATCGACCGCAGCGCCGCGCGCACGCAGCAAGGTCAAAAAACCTTCGTCGACGAACTCCGGGGGCCGGCTGTACGCGCCGGGCAACATCACCACCAGTTCGGCCGCCCTGCCCGCGCAAAGCGAAGGCGGGCGCAGCGCATCCATCGGAATGCGTGTCGGCGGGAGCGCGCAACCGCCAAGGGCCGCCAACGCCACGCTGCCCAGCAGATTGCGGCGGCCCGTGTCGATCACCGGTAACCCGGCTCGTTGGCGTGGACGTTTGTCGAGGAAGGTGACGACGCGGTGGCTCGGCAGCCGATCGACAAAGCCGCGGCAGCCGATGCCGCCGGCAATGCGGCAGCGCTCAAAAATCGCGTCATGTTTTCTCTCCCCTGGTCAGATGAATTTTTGATGGGCCCACGCCCTGGATCGATGCTAACTCGCGTGTGTCTGCGCGAAGCTGGCCTCAGGCGCGCTGGCGCGCGAGCGTCAGCGGCGCTGAAATGGCGGCCGGCCGCGCAGGCGCCGCATGACGAGGCCGGGCAAGCGCCACGCGAACTCAATCATCAAGCGGAAGTGCATCCATGACAGCAGGAGGTTGTCTCGCCCATAGTGGAAGTGCGAGATGCCGCCCTCTTCGGCGGTCAGGTAGCGAACTGGCGCGCCCAAGTTGATCGGCGTCACGCCGCGCCAAGCGAGCCGCACGACGGCCTCGGTGTCGAAATCAAACCGCCGCATCCAGCGCTGACCGCGCATGACCTCGATCAAAGGCACGACCGGGTAGACGCGAAAGCCGTAGAGCGAATCGGCGATGCCGGCGCCGAGTGTCTCGAGGTTGGTCCACCAGTTCGAGATGCGCCGGCCGCGCACGCGCAGCAGGGGCGCCGAGGCATCAAAAACCGGTTGACCAAGGACCATCGCATCGGGCCGCTGCATCGAGGCCTGCATGAACGCCGGAATCAAATCAGCCGGATGTTGACCATCCGAATCCATCGCGAGGACGTGCGTGAAGCCGGCATCGCGCAGCGCCGTCAAGCCGTGCAATACCGCTGCGCCCTTGCCGGCGTTGGCTGGAAGGACGATCACGCGCAGTCCCGGGTCGGTGGCTGCGAGTTGCTGCAAACCCTCGGGTGTGCCGTCGGTGCTGCCGTCGGTGACGACGCACACCGGCGCCCACTGCGCACGCGCTGCAGCCACCGTGGCAAAAACTTGGCGACCGGTGTTGTAGCTCGGGATGAGAACGCAGTGCGTTGTTGACGCCTTCATCCCGCGCGTCTCGGCGCGGCCGCCAATTCGGCTTTGAAGTACGACTCGATTCGCGCGAGCAGGCTTTTGTGGTCCGGCTCAGGGTCGAAGCGTTCGCCGAGCCGCGCACGAAACACGGTCGGGAACACAGGCACTCGCCAGATCGGCCAGCCTTTGCAGAGGTAGCGCGACTCGGCCTCGATCAACACCGTCTGGATGGGCACGCCAGCCATCTTGGCCATCATCGTGATGCCGGGCCGAAACGGGTTGACCGGCGACTCCACGGTGCGCGTGCCTTCCGGAAACATCACCAGTTGACCGCCGGCCTTGAGATTGGCAATTGCGCATCGGAACATGCCTTGCAGCGGATCGTTGCTGATGTAGCGCGCGAGTTTGGCGCCCGCGCCGAGGAAAGGATTGCGCATGAGGCTCGCGCGCATGATGCAAACGCCGCGAGGCACGCGGGCCACGATCAACATTGCATCGAGCATGCTCGGGTGATTGGCCGCGATGATGAGCCCGCCGTCTTGGGCGAGCGCGTCGAGCGCGCTGCAATCGACACGCATCAACCCCAGCCATTGCGCCGTTGCCCAAAAACCCCGGTAGACCGACGAGATCGCCGCTCGCCCGAGCACAAGGCCGTGGCGCCGCGGAATGAAGGGGTAAATCAGCGCTGAGACCAGGTTCCATGTCAGCGACATGGCTGCCAAATGGATCAGCAAGACGTAGAACATGAGGACATGGAAGCAACGCAGCAGAACGGCATTGCCTTTGGCGCGACCATGCGCGAATCCGCGCGCCAAGGCGACTCTCATGGCGGCTCAATCAGCGGTTGAGTTGACGAGTTCGGAGGAGCGCGCAAACACATACGACACGCCGAAGCCGAACGAGAGCGCGTCCTTGCGGCGCACGAGCGGGCTGTCTGCAAAGACCGCGCCTTTGAGGCTGTCGTAACGCACGAATCCCCCGAGCCAGGTGTTGCCGAATCGACGTGACGTGGCGACCAGCGCGCGCCACCCTTCATAGCCGCCGGCCGCTTGGTAAGCCGGGCGATCAGCCGTCGCGAAGGCCGCGTCAACCGTATAGAACAACGCGTGCTGCTTCCGATCGCCATAGAGCGGGCCTGTCAGCATCCCTAAGTTCCAGCCGCCAGCAACGTTGGCCACGTCGAGGTTGAGGTTCGGCGAAAACGTGACGCCAACGCCTCGCGGCGAGCGCTGAATGGTGAACGCAGCGCGCAACGGCAATCGCAGATCGAGCCTGAAGCGGCGGTCATCGCTGCCGAACAGGCGAATGTTGGCGTTGGGCCCGATCTCCAGCGTGCCCGGCAGATCGGGCATGCCGCGCCGCGCAACGTTGTGCGTGCTGTTCGTGGGCACCGAGGCACCCACGCTGATGTCGAGCTCGAAGCGCGGTATGTCGATCAACAAGGCGCGCGTGCCGTCGCGGTCGGCACGCAGCCATTGACCGCGATAAACCACGTACGGCAGCGGCAACAGATAGCTGTGGTTTTGGTCTGAGCCGCGGTAGTCAGGAACCCGCAATCCCGCAACGCCCACGCCCAACTCCCACAACGGGTGCTGCCTGCTTGTAGTGGCGGGCGGCGCATCGGACGTCAAAACCGTCGCCTCTTCATCGGCGCGGGACACGGTGCAAAAAGCACTCGCCGCCAAAGCTACGCACGCCAGAGTGATCGACGAACGCAGCGCGCGGAATGACTGCCGCGAATGGTGGCCGAACGGGTGGTCGCTCACGACGCCGATACCTCGACATCGCGGATGTTGCTTCGCCGCCGCAACCAGGCGCGCACGGTTCGCCCTAGATTCGCGGCCGAGACAAGGTAGTACAGGGCCTTGAGCGCGAACACCGACGTCCAAATCGGCGTCTTGCCAAAAATGTCTCCGGCGAGCAGCGAAATCATGGCTTCCTTGACGCGAAGCGGGTTGGCTGGCGCCATGAAGAACTCGCGCATCGTCGGGTTCGTGACTCGAAAGATGAACCACGAAAATTCGCGCGGCCCGCGCTTCATCGTGCGCTCGAAGCGACGTCGCAACGCTGGCGCTCGACGCGACTCGTCCAGCGCGGCTTCGACCACGCGCGCGCCTTCGAAGCCGCTGTGCATCGCCAGATAAACACCAGACGAAAACACCGGATCGACGAACGCAAACGCATCGCCCAGCATCAGATAGCGCTCGCCGCTGCAATGCGTGCTGCTGTACGAATAGTTGCCAGTGGCATGCACTTCGTCCCCTGCCAATTTCGCCGCGCTCAGGCGTTCGGCCAATTCAGGGCAGAGCGCGATCGTGTCGCGGAAAAACTCCGCAAGCGGCTTCTTGCGCGACTTCAGGTAGTACGGCCAGCAAACGGCGCCGATGCTGGTCGTGCCGTCAGCGAGCGGAATGAACCAAAACCAGCCGTGCGCGAACCAGAACACGCTGATGTTGCCCTCTTCGCGCCCCTTCAAGCGCCTGGCACCCGTGAAGTGACCATAGAGTGCGGCGCTGTTGTGGCGCTCGTTTTTTTGCTTGCTCTTGAAGTGGTTGGCAAGCAGCGTGTCGCGGCCGGAGCCATCCACCACGAACTGGGTACGCCAGGTCTGCCGCGCGCCGTCGTCGAGTTCGACCGTCAAGGTCGCACCATCGTCATCAAAGGCCACATCGCGAACGCAATGCCCTTCAAGCGTGCGCGCTCCGCGAGCGGAGGCATTTCGGAACAGCAACTCATCTAGCTCCGACCGCCGCACCTGCCATGCATAAGGCATGGTCTTGTCCCAAGCGTCTGCGAATTCAATCGAGGCAGTATGGCCGTGATCGGGAGAAACGAACTCGACACCCCATTTGGGCAGCCCAATGCGCTCGACTTGATCGCGAACACCGAGTTTCTCGAACAGCTTGGCGTTGGCCGGCAGCAGTGACTCGCCGATATGGAAACGCGGGTGGTGCGCCTTTTCCATCATGACCACGTCGCGACCACGTTCGGCAAGCAGTGCCGCAATCGTCGATCCCGCTGGACCACCGCCGACGACGAGCACATCACATTTGAAGATGCCGGCAGCTGCCGTGGAATCGTTGGTATTCATGCGGCCGAACAGTGGCTAACGGGATCACGAAGCTTCGCACAACAGTGCAAAACTTTTCGCGCGGAACAGCAGCGAAAAATTGTATCGCCGCACCCTTTTGCCAATCGACAACAACCCAAAGACCGAGCGACGAATCCGCGCTCGGTGCAAGGCTCACTCGCCGAGGTAGGCGGCTCGCACCTTCGGGTCGTTCAGCAGCTTCTTGGCATCGCCGCTCATCGTGACTTCGCCAGACTCCATCACGTAGCCGCGTGAAGCGAGGGCGAGCGCTCGGCTGGCGTTTTGCTCGACGAGCAGCACCGTGGTGCCGCGCACGTGGATGTCGTTGACCACTTCGAAGATTTTGTCGACCATGATCGGCGAGAGGCCCATCGACGGCTCATCCAGCAGCAGCACTTTCGGTTGCGCCATCAGCGCGCGGCCCATCGCGAGCATCTGCTGCTCGCCGCCACTCATCGTCCCGGCGAGCTGGTGCCGCCGCTCTTTGAGTCGCGGGAAGATCACGAAAACCTTTTCGATATCGGCTTCGATCTGGGCTTTGTCGTTCCGGATGAACGCGCCCATCTGCAGGTTCTCAGTGATCGTCATGCGCGTGAAGGTGCCGCGCCCTTCCGGCACCATCACCAAGCCCTGCTTGACCAGATCCCACGGTCCTTGGCCCTTGATGCTGCGCCCGTTGTATTCAATCTCTCCAGCAGCTGCCGGCTGCGTGCCGGTGACAGCCTTGAGTGTCGTTGTCTTGCCCGCGCCATTGGCGCCGATGAGGCAAACGAGCTCGCCTTCATTGACCTCGAAAGAAGCGCCTTTGACGGCTTGGATACCGCCGTACGCAACTTTCAGGTTGGTGATTTTTAGAAGCGTCTTGGCCATGTGCTTGTTGTCCTGTGGAAGCTTGCCGTCAATGCGTCTTGTGGCCCGCGCCGAGATAAGCCTCGACGACCTTCTCGTTCTTCTGCACCTCTGCTGCCGTGCCCTCGGCAATTTGCTTGCCGTAATCAAGCACGGTGAGGCGGTCGCAGAGGCCCATGACCAGCTTGACGTCGTGTTCGATCAAGAGAATGGTTCGGCCGTCGTTGCGAATGCGATCGATGAGTTCACGCAGCACAACCTTCTCGGTCGCGTTCATGCCCGCGGCGGGCTCGTCGAGTGCAATCAACTTCGGGTCCGTGGCGAGTGCGCGGGCGATTTCGAGCCGGCGTTGATCGCCGTAGCTCAAGGTGCGCGCCTTGTACTCACTGAACTTGCCAATGCCAACGTAGTCGAGCAGCTCCTGCGCGCGCTTCGCGATTGCGGCCTCTTCGGCTTTGAATCCGCCAGTGCGAAACACCGCGCCGAACAGCCCCGAACCTGTTCGCACATGCCGACCGACCATCACGTTCTCGAGTGCGGTCATGTCGGCGAAGAGACGGATGTTTTGGAAAGTGCGCGCAATCCCGGCTTTGGCCACTTCGTGGACTGCAGTGGGTTTGTAGGGTTTGCCGCCCAACTCGAAGCTGCCGGAATCAGGCGTGTAGAGACCAGTGAGCACGTTGAAAAAGGTGGTCTTGCCAGCCCCATTGGGGCCGATCAGACCGTAAACCTGGCCTTTGAGGATGGTGATGCCAACATCCGACAACGCTTGCAAACCACCGAAGCGCTTGGAAACGCCACTGACTTGGAGAACGATTTCACTCATGGTAGTAATGCCTTCAATCCGCGGTCGGGACGATGTGGCCTGTGGCCGGCGGAATCTGTTCGGCCGGTGTCAAGTGGCCATGGGCCCGCTCTGCCGGCACCTGGACTGCCTTGCCATGCTCCGGCGACGGCCAGAGCCCGCGTGGGCGCGACAACATGATGCCAATCATCGCCAGCGCAATCAGCAACTGGCGCAAGATCGAAGCATCGAGCCGGCCATCGGTCATGGATTGCAAAGGCCCCGCCACGTAGCGCAAAACCTCTGGCAGCGCTGCGAGCATCAGCGCACCAACGATCACGCCAGGAATGTGGCCGAGCCCTCCAAGCACGACCATCGCGACGATCATCACCGACTCCTGCAGCGAGAACGACTCTGGCGACACGAAACCCTGGAAGGTCGCAAACAGCACGCCAGAGACGCCGCCAAACGTAGCGCCCATGCCGAACGCCAGCAGCTTCAAGTTTCGAGTGTTGATGCCCATCGCCTTGGCAGCGATCTCGTCTTCCCGGATCGCCATCCATGCGCGGCCGATGCGGCTGCGCTCAAGGCGATAGCAGATCAGGATGCCGATCATCACCATCACGAGGAACAGGAAATAGTAGTTCGTCACTGGGGCAACTTCAAAGCCGAACCACTCGGTCTTCTTGGCAAGGTCATAGCCGAACAGGTTGATGGAATCGATCTGCCCCAGGCCTTTCGGGCCGTTGGTGATGTTGACCGGCGCGTCGAGATTGGCAAGAAACACGCGGATGATTTCGCCGAACCCGAGCGTCACGATGGCAAGGTAGTCGCCGCGCAGCTTGAGCGTTGGCGCACCGAGCAACACACCAAAGGTGCCGGCAAGCAGAGCCCCTATGGGCAGCACCACCCACCAGGGCATGTGCAAGCCATTCGGGAACATGGCGGCGATGACCGGGAAAGAATCGGTCAGATGTGGGCTGGCGAGCAGCGCGAACATGTAGGCGCCGACCGCATAGAACGCGACGTAGCCGAGATCGAGCAAGCCGGCATAGCCGACGACGATGTTCAAACCCAGCGCGAGCAAGACATACAGCAGCGCGATATCAATAATGCGGACCCAGGCGTTGCCGAAGTACTGCGCAAAAAAGGGCAAGATGAACAGCGCGACTGCAGCGGCCAGGAAGACCGGTAGCTTGTTTTTGGTGGCACTCATTGGGATGGATTCCTTCTTCAAGCGCGGTCTGCGACACGTTCGCCCAGCAGCCCCTGAGGCCGCAAGGTCAACACCAGAATCAGCACGATGAACGCGAAGATGTCTTGGTAGTTACTGCCGAGTACCCCGCCGGTCAGCGCACCAATGTATCCCGCACCAAATGCCTCGATCAGACCCAGCAACACGCCGCCGACCATCGCGCCGGCGAGGTTGCCGATGCCACCAAAAACCGCCGCGGTGAATGCCTTCAGGCCAGGCAGGAAACCCATGCTGTGCTGCACCGAACCGTAGTTGGCGGCGTACATCACACCCGCCAGAGCGGCCAGGCCAGCACCAATGATGAAGGTGGCGGAGATGACCGTGTCAGGCCGAACGCCCATCAACCCGGCGACACGCGGGTTCTCGGCTGTGGCGCGCATCGCGCGGCCGAGCTTGGTCATGTTGACGAGGTACATCAGGCCCGCGAGCGTGATGGCGGTGATGACGAGGATCAAGATCTGCGTGACGTTGATGACCGCACCGCCGATGTTGAACGGCTCACTCGGCAACAAGATTGGGAAGGGCTTGGGGTTCGGCTTCCAGATGATCATTGCCAGCGTTTGAAGCAACAAGCTCATGCCCATCGCCGTGATCAACGGTGCAAGGCGCGGCGCTGTGCGCAGCGGCCTGTAGGCGATCTTCTCGATTGTGAAGTTCAACGCGGCGCAAACGACGATGGCGCAGATCAACGAGATCAGCAGCATCAGCCAACCCGGAAGGCCGGAGCCGGCGAGCGCACTGACGACGGTCCAGCTCGTCAAGGCACCGACCATCAGCACCTCGCCGTGGGCGAAATTGATCAGGTTAATGATGCCGTAGACCATCGTGTAGCCGAGTGCCACGAGCGCATAAACGCTGCCCAGCACCAAGCCGTTGATGATCTGCTGGATGAAGGTATCCATTTCTGTTGTTCTCCTGCGGGGTCGCGTTGAATGTCGCGTGAAGGTCGCGACTTGTTCTCGGAATCACTTAGCAAAAAGCCCGCCATCATCTCACGGACATGCGGCGCGAACCCGGTTTGACGGGCACGCATCTTGGTGTCAGCGAGGCGACTTTGCAGCGGCGTTTAGCCTTCTCAGTTCCGCCATTTTTTCGGCGATGCGGATCTCCAGCCCGCGCTCCACCGGCTCGTAGAACGCCGGCAAGGGCGTACCGTCTGGGCCGTATGACTCGCCTGCCGCGAAACCGCCAACCTCGTCGTGGGCATAGCGATAGCCCTTGCCGTGGTCGAGGCTCTTCATCAACTTGGTCGGCGCGTTTCGCAAGTGCAGTGGCACCTGCCGCGTGCCGTCTTGTTTGATGAAGGAGCGGGCAGCATTGTAGGCGGCGTAGACCGCGTTACTCTTCGGTGCCACAGCAAGGTAGATCACCGCCTGAGCCAGTGTCAGCTCGCCTTCTGGCGAGCCAAGGCGCTCGTAGGTTTCGGCGGCATCGAGCGCCATGCGCAGCGCGCGCGGGTCGGCCAGGCCGATGTCTTCGCTCGCCATGCGGATCAATCTGCGCGCCGCGTAGCGCGGGTCCACCCCGCCGTCGAGCATGCGCATGAACCAGTAGAGCGCTGCATCAGGGTCGCTGCCTCTCACCGACTTGTGCAGCGCAGAGATCGTGTCGTAGAACTGGTCGCCGCCGTTGTCGTAGCGGCGCAGTTGCTCGCCGAGAGATTGTTCGAGCAGCGCTTCGTCAATCAACGCAATCGGCCCCGCAACGACGACGAGGTTTTCGTAGGCATTGAGCAGCCGGCGTGCATCGCCATCGGCATAGGCGATCAAGCGCTTGGTGGCAGCGTCGGCCAGATCGGGGGCGTTCAACAAAGCCTGCGCGCGGCTGAGCAACACTGCCAACTCGTCTGCATTGAGCGGCTTGAGCACATGCACAGTGGCGCGCGACAGCAATGCCGAGTTGACCTCGAATGAGGGGTTCTCGGTGGTCGCCCCGATGAAGGTGAACAGGCCCGATTCGACGTGCGGCAAGAACGCATCCTGCTGCGACTTGTTGAAGCGATGGACTTCGTCGACGAAGACGATGGTGCGGCGGCCGCTCGGGCGCAAAGCCTGTGCGCGTTCGACCGCCTCGCGAATGTCCTTGACGCCGCCGAGCACGGCCGACATCGCAATGAATTGGGCATCGAATCCGTCCGCGACAAGCCTCGCCAGTGTCGTCTTCCCTACGCCGGGCGGCCCCCAAAGAATCATCGAGTGAAGCCGCCTGGATTCGAACGCCACTCGCAGCGGCTTGCCGGGGCCGAGCACTTGCTGCTGGCCGATGACGTCATCCAGCGTTTGCGGCCGCAACCGCTCAGCCAGCGGCGCGTCTGCGCCAGGCAAGGCGGCGGGCTCGCTGCCGAGCAAGTCGCTCACTGCTCGATCACGTCGGCACCGGGCGGCGCCGTGAACCTGAAGCTGTCCGCGGGCAAGCTCACACCTGCGGCGAACTGGCTGAACAGCAGCAGTGAGCGCTGATCGAAGGCATCGACAATCTCGACCGCGCCAAGGACCTTGCCCTTGAAGCCGATGTGGACCGACTTGAACGCGCCTTCTTTGGTTTTCGGTGTCGCCTGCACCCACTCCATGCCGTCCTTTGCGGGCAGCACAGCGAGGTCGAAGTCTTTGTCGAGCGATCCACCGGCCAGCAAGGCGGCAGGGGTTGCGCCAAGCGCTGAAGAAAACGGCCGTGAACTGGCCTGGTTGAGATCGGCGTCGTAGATCCAAACTTTTTGACCATCGGCGACGATCAATTGCTCAAACGGCTTGCCGTACGCGAATCGAAAGCGATTGGGCCGCGAGAACTCAAAGCTGCCGGAAGACTTCTTCTGCTTTGCGCCATCGGGCGAGGTCACGGTTTGCGTGAACGCGGCGCGGCCGGTCTTCACCTCACGGATGAAGTCACGCAAGGTGTCGACGGCATCGGCACGGGCGATTGACGCGAGCAGCGTCAAGCTCAAGGCAACAAACAGCTTTTGCTTCATTCGGCGCGGGCCGGGACGATGATGTCGCGGTTGCCGTTGGTGGACATGCTCGATACGAGACCGGATTTCTCCATTTGTTCCAGCAACCGCGCGGCACGGTTGTAGCCGATGCGCAAATGGCGCTGCACCAGTGAGATCGATGCGCGCTTGTGCTGCAACACGATGGCAACTGCCTGGTCGTACATGGCGTCGCTTTCGCCGCCGCCCATCACGCCTCCTTCGCCGGTCAGGACATCGCCAGCATCACCGTCGAGCGTGCCGCCTTCCAAGATGCCTTCGATGTAGTTGGGCTCGCCTTGGCTTTTCAAGTAGCTGACGACGCGGTGAACCTCGTCATCGCTGACGAAGGCGCCGTGCACGCGGATCGGCAGCCCCGTACCCGAAGGCATGTAGAGCATGTCGCCCATGCCGAGCAAGGCTTCTGCGCCCATTTGGTCGAGGATCGTGCGCGAATCGATCTTGCTGCTCACCTGAAACGAAAGCCGCGTGGGAATGTTGGCCTTGATCAGGCCGGTGATCACATCGACGCTTGGCCGCTGCGTCGCCAAGATCAAATGAATTCCGGAGGCGCGCGCCTTCTGTGCAAGCCGCGCGATCAGCTCTTCTATCTTCTTACCGACGACCATCATCAGGTCGGCCAGCTCGTCGATCACGATCACCACGAACGGCAGGCGGTCAAGCGGCTCGGGTTGGTCGGGCGTCAAGCTGAACGGGTTTGGAAGTAGCTCGCCGAGCGCTTTGGCCTCGTCGATCTTCTTGTTGTAGCCAGCGAGATTGCGCACCCCCAACTTGCTCATCAGCTTGTAGCGGCGCTCCATTTCGGCAACACCCCAGTTCAACGCATTGGCGGCTTGCTTCATGTCGGTCACGACGGGGCAGAGCAGATGCGGAATGCCTTCATAGACACTCATCTCGAGCATCTTCGGATCGATCAAGATCATGCGCACATCGCGCGCCTCGGCCTTGTAGAGCAAGCTCAAGATCATCGCGTTGATGCCGACCGACTTGCCCGCGCCGGTTGTGCCCGCGACCAAGCAATGGGGCATCTTGCCGAGGTCGGCGACGATCGGATTGCCGACGATGTCCTTGCCCAAACCCATCGTCAGCTGAGAGGCGGCATCGGCATAGACCTGCGAGCCGAGGATCTCTGAGAGACGGATCGTTTGGCGTTTGGCGTTTGGCAATTCGAGTGCCATCGTCGTCTTGCCGGGGATGGTTTCGACGACTCGAATGCTGACCAGACTGAGGGACCGCGCCAAGTCCTTCGACAAATTGAGCACTTGCGAACCTTTGACACCGGTCGCCGGCTCGATTTCATAGCGCGTGATCACCGGCCCAGGCGAGGCCGCCACCACGCGCACTTCGACGCCGAAGTCCTTCAGCTTCTTCTCAATCATCCGCGAGGTCATCTCGAGCGTCTCGGCGGCAACGCTCTCGGTGCGGGGCGGCGCAGCGTCCAGCAGGTCGACTTGCGGAAGTTTGGTGTCGACGAGTTCAGTGAACAGCGGCTTCTGGCGCTCTTTCGACACGCGCGTGCTCTTTGGCACCTCGACCAGCGGCGTTTCGATGACGATCGGCAGGTGCTCTTCGTGCAACTGATGCTCGACCTCCACGACCAGCTCGCGCTCGCGAAGCGCCTGCTCGCCCACACGCAAATCTTCGGCTCGCTCGAAGCGCTCGACTCGGCGCTCGCGCAAGGCGTCAATTCGTGCGCCAATGGCCTCGGCCACATGCAACCACGAGAAACGCAGCGCAAGCGACGAGCCAGCGACGAGTGCGGCGATCCAAAGCACGCCCGAGCCGGCAAACCCGAGCAGGTCTTGGCTCTGGCTGCCCACCATGAAGCCAAGCACGCCTCCCGCATGACCGCCGGCAACGTGCGTCTCCCATTGGTAAAGCCGCGTCCATTCGAGTGCGGCGCTGGCCGTCATTAGCATGGCCAGCCCGATCCAGAAACGCACGCGGCGCGCTCTGTCGGCGCCGGCTGCCTCACCTGCCCGCAGCAAGCGGGCGAGTTGCCCGAGCCACTCGCGAGCGCTGATGAGCATTGCCCACCAGGCGGAATAACCCACTGCAAAGAAGGCGAAGTCGGAGAACCACGCACCCAGCACGCCGGCCTTGTTGAGCGTGGGCCCGCCACTGCCCGAGGTCGAAAATGCAGAGTCGCCCGCGTTGTGCGAAGCGAGCGCAATCAGCGCCAGCAGCCAAACGAGGCCGCCAACGAACAAGTTCAGCTGACTTCGCCATACGGCCGGCGCGGTTTCGCGCACTTGGCTTCGCGAGGAGACAGAAGAGGTCTCGCGGGTGTAGGTGCCGGCGTGCCCGGCGGCTTGTGGCGCGGCGCCATCGGCGCGCAAGGAACCGAGCGGAAATGTCATCCGCGAATTGTGGACGATCCGGCAATCGCCGGACCCGCCCGCGTCAAGCGGTCAGTTGCTCTTTGATGACGACGGAGCCGTTCTCGCGCGTCTCAACCATGCCGCGCTCCTCGAGGTCCTTCATCACCCGGCTGACCATCTCGCGTGACGCACCGACAACCTTGGCCAGGTCTTGCCGCGAGACTTTGTTGCGGATCACTTTCAGCACACCTTCCATCTCCGACATGTCGAGCAATGCTCGCGCAACCCGGCCGTACACGTCGAGCAACGCCAGGGATTCAATCTGCCGATCGGCGCTGCGCAGGCGGTAGACCAAGCCGCGCATGATCGCGTACGAGAGGCTCGAATTTTCAGGAAGGCAGCGTGCGAACTCGGCTCGGCCGAGAATCAACATGTCGGTCTGCACCTCCGCGCGAACAGTTGCCGAATGCGGCTCGTTGTCGATCAGGCTCATCTCGCCGACATAGTCGCCCGGCTGCAGAACCGCAAGGATCACCTCGCGGCCACGCGCGTCGGCACTGAGCACACGGGCACGACCTGTCAGCAGAATGAAAAGAGCATTCGACTTCTTGTTGTGCTCGACGACGATCTCGCCGCGGCGAAAGCGCCGTTTGACCACGCTGTCTGCGATGCCTTGGGCTTGGTCGGTCGTCAGCAGCGAGAAAAGCGGCACGCGCCGGATCAAGTCGAGGTTGGAAATCATCGCCATGGGAGTCGCCTTTTTTGGATTTCGCTATGGACCAATCGCCGCGGTTGCCTCGCGGCTGGGAAGGACATTCGTCACGTTTCTAGATCCCCTCTATTGTCGTCATCAAGTGGCGAAACATGAGCGGAATTGAGCCTCATGTCACACTCTGTAAATCAGATCGCCCACGGATTGATGCCTGTGCGAAGCCAAGCAATTGTTTCTTTGGATACCTTTTTCATGAGCAGCACAACACGACACTCGGAAGTTTTGATCCTGGGCTCCGGCCCTGCCGGCTACACCGCCGCGATCTATGCGGCGCGCGCCAACTTGAAGCCAATGCTCATCACCGGTATCGCCCAAGGAGGTCAGTTGATGACGACCACAGACGTCGACAATTGGCCCGCCGATGTCGACGGCGTGATGGGCCCGGACCTCATGCAGCGCTTTCAGAAGCACGCGGAGCGTTTCAACACTGACATCGTGTTCGATCACATCAACGAAGTCGATCTCGCGAAGCGGCCGTTCACGCTGCGGGGCGATTCCGGCACCTACACCTGCAACGCGCTGATCATTGCGACCGGCGCGTCCGCCAAATACCTCGGCTTGCCGTCCGAGGAGGCCTTCATGGGGCGCGGCGTGAGTGGTTGCGCCACCTGCGACGGCTTCTTCTACCGTGGCCAAGAAGTTTGCGTGGTTGGCGGCGGAAACACAGCGGTCGAAGAGGCGCTGTACCTCTCGAACATCGCATCCAAGGTGCACTTGATTCACCGGCGCGACAAATTCCGCGCTGAGGCCATCCTGATCGACAAGCTGCACGAGAAGGTGTCGGCCGGCAAGATGGAACTGCATTTGTGGACCACGCTTGACGAGGTGCTGGGCGATGCCTCAGGCGTCACCGGCGTTCGCCTGAAGAGCACCCAAAGCAGCGAGACATCAGAGCTCAAGCTCACCGGATGCTTCATTGCGATCGGCCATCAACCCAACACCGACATCTTCAAACGCCAACTGGAGATGAAGGACGGCTACATCATCACGCGCAGCGGCCTTGGCGGACTAGCGACGATGACCAGCATGCCAGGCGTCTTCGCAGCAGGCGACGTGCAGGACCACATCTACCGCCAGGCAATCACGAGCGCGGGCACTGGGTGCATGGCTGCATTGGACGCGCAGCGTTTCCTAGAGCAGTGATTCGGGCTATAATCGATGTCTTTGCCGAAAATGCTTGGTCTAGATCAGCTTGGTCTTGATTGAGCAACCGTTGATCGGTCGTTCGGCTCCTGAAACACATTTCTGATTCATATCAGAGCGGGGAGAAGCGTCATGGCACGCGTCTGTCAAGTTACGGGTAAGCGCCCGATGGTCGGGAACAACGTTTCCCATGCGAACAACAAAACCAAGCGTCGGTTCCTGCCCAACCTGCAGTACCGCCGCTTCTGGCTCGAGACGGAAAACCGCTGGGTGCGCTTGCGCATCTCTTGCGCGGCACTTCGTCTGATCGACAAGGTGGGCATCGAACAGGTCGTCGCTGACCTGCGCGCCCGCGGCGAAATCTAACTCTCCGGGAGCACACCATGGCAAAAGGCGGACGCGAAAAAATCAAGCTCGAGTCGAGCGCGGGCACCGGTCATTTCTACACGACCGACAAGAACAAGAAGACCACACCCGAAAAGATCGAACTGATCAAGTTCGATCCGGTCGCACGCAAGCACGTTGCCTATAAGGAAACGAAGCTGCGTTGATGGCTGAGGCCCTTTGGGGCCACCCATAAAAAAACCGCCTTCGTGGCGGTTTTTTTATGGGTGGGAAGTCGAATTTGCTCGGGATCCTCGCCCGAGCATTTCAAGTTCATCAAGCGTGCGCGGCGCGCAACTTGAGTGCGAACTCCTGCAACGCGGCGATCCCACTCTCCTCCGCCTTCTTGCACCACACCTGCAAGTCGACCACCAATTGGTCTGCGGAGACGTTGGTTCGTGTCCAAAGCGAGCGCAACTCTTCACGCATGGCAACCAACTTGGCCAGCCTAGGGCTGTGCTCAACAGCTGATGCGACTTGGGCCTTCACCGCGTGCGGAATCTTGTCTTCATCGCGATGCAACCAGCGATTGGCCAGGCGCATGTTGGCCAGCTTGGCAGCGCTTGCGGCGCCCTCAGCCTTTAAGCGCTGCACTTCAGCGTGGCTGGCGTGCCGCAGGTTGCGCGCGTACTTGGCCATCACCTCATAGCGATTCGCGATCACCGCCTCCAGCGTCTTGTCGTCAGCTACCGGCCGGATGTTGCCGAGCTTCAGCGAAGGGGCAGTCTTGCGAACCTTGGCCAAGCCAATCATCTCGAGCCCGCGGATGTAGGCCCAACCAATATCGAACTCGTAGGGTTTGACCGAAAAACGTGCCGAGGTCGGGTACGTATGGTGATTGTTGTGCAACTCTTCGCCGCCAATAAGAATGCCCCATGGCGTGACGTTGCGCGAGGCATCCGGCGCCTCGAAGTTGCGGTAACCCCACCAGTGACCAATGCCATTGATGATGCCGGTCGCCATTATCGGGATCCAAAGCATTTGAACAGCCCAAACTGTCAAGCCGATCGCGCCGAACAGCGCCAAATTGATCAGCAGCATCAGTCCAACGCCCTGCCAGCTGTAGCGCGTGTAGAGATTGCGCTCGATCCAATCATCGGGCGTGCCGCGACCGTATTTGGAAATCGTCTCGGCCACTTTTGACTCAGCGCGGTAGAGCTCCACGCCAGTCAACAGCAACGCCTTGATGCCGCGGGTCTGCGGGCTGTGCGGGTCTTCTTCTGTCTCGCATTTGGCGTGGTGTTTGCGATGGACAGCAACGAATTCCTTGGTGACCATGCCGGTCGTCAACCAAAGCCACAGGCGGAAGAAGTGGGCCGGAATTGCGTGCAGGTCAAGCGCTCGGTGCGCTTGCGCACGGTGCAAAAAAATCGTCACGGCACTGATGGTGATGTGGGTCATCACCAGAGTGGCCAACAACACTTCCCACCAAGTGGTCTCGACGAGGCCGTGGGCCAGCCAGTTCACCAACGAGTTCCACACCAGCATCAACGAATCCATGGGTACCTTTGACTTTCACGCCTCTTGCGCGTGCGATCGATTGTAGAGGCCGACTTTTTGAGGCGCGGCGAGAAATGCCGGGCTTTCGCGTGCTTGACAGTTGTATCTGACGCCGCTTCAGTGCGATTCAAGCGGCTTCGAAACTGAAGGCGAGCCGACAGCCTCAATAGCAGCGGCGCCGTAGCAAAAACTTAGATGCGTTCCCAGATGGCCGCAAAAAATCCATCGGTGCCATGCCGCTGCGGCCATAGGCGAAGAAAGTCGCCTTGCACCAGAGATTCGGGCGCGGCAATATGAGCACGGGCCAGCGCGTCGGCAGCTGGCATCGCCTTGAAGTCGTGCCCGTGCGCGGACTCAAATCCGGCCGCGATCTGCTCGTTTTCGGTTTCGAGCAGGCTGCAAGTGGCATAGACCAGTCGACCACCCGGCTTGAGCAAGCGTGCCCCGCTTGCAAGAATTGCCGCCTGTTTGACTTGCAACTCTGCAACCGACTGCGGCGACTGGCGCCATTTCAAATCGGGATTGCGCCGCAAGGTACCGAGCCCGGAACACGGCGCATCGACAAGCACGCGGTCGAGCTTGCCGGCCAGGCGTTTGATGCGCTCGTCGCGCTCGTGGGCGATCTGCACGGGGTAGACGTTCGACAGCCCGCTGCGCGCCAGCCGCGGCTTGAGCGAGGCCAACCGGTGCCCGGACGTGTCGAACGCGTAAAGCCGCCCGGTGTTGCGCATTTCGGCGCCCAGGGCGAGCGTTTTACCGCCAGCGCCAGCGCAGAAGTCGGCGACCATTTCGCCGCGCTTCGCGCCGGTCAGGAGCGCGAGCAATTGACTGCCTTCGTCTTGGACCTCGACGTCACCGCGCAAGAACACGTCGAGTTTGTGCAGGGCCGGCCGGCCGTCGATGCGCAGACCCAGCGGCGAGTGCGGCGTGGGCTTGGCCTCGATTCCTTCCGCCGCGAAGGCAGCGATCACTGCCTCGCGCTTGGCCTTGAAGCTGTTGACGCGCAAATCGAGCGGTGCGGTTGAGTTCAAGCTCTCGACCAGTGGCCAGAACTGATCGCCTTGCGAAGCCTGGAGGATGTCGGCCAACCATTCGGGCAAGTTGTGTCGCAGCTTGTCTGGCAAGGCTGCTCGGTCGACGGCTCCGAGCTGCTCGAGCCAGAGCCGCTCAGGCTCGCTCATTGCGGCGCGCAGAAATCCCTCATTGCCTTGCCAAGCGAGCAACACCAAGCGGCGCTCGATCTCGCCCTTGCCCGATTGGGCGAGGTGCTGGAACAGCGGCCGTCGGCGCAGTACCGCGTAAGTCGTTTCGGCCAGCGTGTGGCGCTCGCGGCTGCCGAGCGTGCGGTTGGCGCGGAAGAAATCAGAGACGACGTTGTCTGCCGGTTGCTGGAGCTGCAGCACGCGGTGCAGCAGTTCGGTAGCGAGTTCAAGTAAGGCGTTGGGATGCATCGACGGATTATCCTCGGGCCCCTCATGCGCCAGCTCATCGGTCACCTCCACGCCCATCCGCGGCTTGCGATCTCAGTGGTCGTCGGCATCTTGGTTGGCGCCTTCGTGCCGGATGCGCGCAGCTGGATCACGCGGACGTTGCTGGGCTGGAACACCGCCACTTGGCTCTACTTGGTCTCGGTGGGCTGGATGATGTTTCATGCCGACGCGCAGCGCCTGCAGCGCGTGGCGGAGGCGCAGGCCGAGAGTGCTTTCGCGGTGTTGATGATTGGCGTAGTGGCCGCGGCAGTCAGCATTGCCGCCGTCGTGCTCGAAGTGGCGGCAGCCAAGTCGCCAGGCGCGCACCACGCCGGCGGGCACCTGCTCTTCGTGGCGATCACAGTGCTCGGTTCGTGGCTGCTGTTGCCGACTTTGTTCGCGCTCAACTACGCGAGCCGCTACCACGCCAATCCGCCTGGCCGAGGCTTGATCTTTCCGCGAGAAGAAGGTGACCGGGTCGACCCAGACTACGCCGACTTCCTCTACTTTTCTTTCACGATTGCAGTGGCGTCACAAACCGCGGACATCGCCATATCGACGCGTGAGTTGCGCCGGCTCGTGTTGTTGCAAGCGCTGCTCTCATTCGCCTTCAACACGATGATCGTGGCCTTCACGATCAACATCGCGGCGAGCCTTTTCTAGCGGCCTAATACCGCCAGCTCAGAAGGGCCCGGTGAGGAGCTGCGACTCGCTGCCAAGGTGGCGCACCACACCACCATCGACTTGCAGCAAGCCCTGCGCCCACCAGCGCAAAGCGCGTGGGTACAAGACATGCTCGGCAGCCAACACGCGCGCGGAAAGCGTCGCCTCCGTGTCGTCGGCTTGCACCGGCACGACAGCTTGCGCCACGATCGCGCCGTGGTCGAGCTCCTCGGTCACGAAGTGCACCGTCGAGCCCGCAAGCTTGCAGCCGGCTTCGAGTGCGCGCCGGTGCGTGTGCAGGCCAGTGAAGGCAGGCAACAGCGACGGGTGAATGTTCATCATCCGGCCTTCAAAGCGCCGCACAAACGCATCGCCCAGGATGCGCATGAAGCCAGCGAGCGCCACCAGGTCGGGGCCAAAGCCATCGATTGCGTTGGCCAGTTCTTCGTCGAAGGCGACGCGCGAGGCAAAGCGGCGATGGTCGATCACCATCGTCGGGATGCCGTGCGATTGCGCAACTGCGAGCCCTTCGACATCCGGCCGGTTGCTGATCACCGCGGCAATGCGCGCCGGCCAGAACTCAGCGGCGCGGGCGGCGAGGATCGCGCCCAAGTTCGTGCCGCGACCGGAGATCAATACGACGATGCGTTTCATGGGGCGCGGAGTGTAGCCTCCTACAATCGCGCCCTCCTTCTCTTCAGCGATGCGGCAGCGAGCCAGCCATGAAACAACGCGTCCTCTCCGGCATGCGCCCCACCGGCGCGCTGCACCTCGGCCACTACCACGGCGCGCTGAAAAACTGGGTGCGGCTCCAGGCCGACTACGAGTGCTTCTTTTTCGTCGCTGACTGGCATGCACTGACGACGCACTACGAAGAGCGCGCGGTGATGGAGCGCTATGTGTACGACATGGTCGTTGACTGGCTCGCCGCCGGCATCGACCCGGAGCAAGCGACGATCTTCATCCAGAGCCGCTTGCCTGAACACGCCGAGCTGTTCACCTTGCTCGCGATGGGCACACCGCTCGGCTGGCTCGAGCGCGTGCCGACCTACAAAGACCAGATGGAAAAGCTGAAGGACCGCGACCTCGCGACCTACGGCTTCCTTGGCTACCCGCTGCTGCAGGCGGCCGACATCCTCATCTACAAAGCAGCGTTCGTGCCGGTTGGCGAAGATCAGTCCTCGCACGTTGAGCTGACGCGCGAAGTGGCGCGCCGTTTCAATCACCTCTATGGCCGCGAAGCGAACTTCGATGCGCTTGCACAAGCCGCCGTGAAGAAGATGGCCAAGCCCGACGCGAAGGCGTTCGATGCGGCGCGCAAAGCGTTCCAAGAATCGGGCGGCGAGGCGCTCCTTGCCCAGGCGCGCGCGCTCATCGATGCCAGCGGCTCACTGAGCGCCAGTGACCGCGAACGGCTCGACGGCTACTTGCGCGGCACAGGCAAATCGATCCTGCACGAGCCGCAGGCGCTGCACACCGAGGTCAAGAAGTTGCCCGGCCTCGATGGCGCAAAGATGAGCAAGAGCTACGGCAACGCGATCGCCATGCGCGAAGAGCCAGCTGAAGTCGAACGCAAGATCAAGCGCATGCCGACCGACCCCAAGCGCGTGCGCCGCACTGACCCCGGCACGCCTGAGGATTGCCCGGTGTGGCAGTTCCACATCGTGTATTCAGATGAAAGCACGCAGGCCTGGGCGCGACAAGGCTGCACCACAGCGGGCATCGGCTGCCTTGAATGCAAGCAGCCGGTGATTGAGGCCATCCAGCGTGAGCAGGCGCCGTGGCGCGAGCGGGCCGCCGAGTATTTGGGCAACCCGAAGCACGTTCACTGGATCGTCGAGGTGGGCACCGAGCGCGCTCGCGCGGTGGCTCGCGAAACGATGCGCGATGTGCGCGAGGCCATGGGCCTGCGCTACTGAGCAGCGCCGGCCGATTGCGGCGTCAGATCGCCGCCGTCACCACCATCTCGACCTTCCACTCCGGCTTGGCGAGCATCGCCTGAACCGTCGCGCGTGGCGGGGCGTCACCCGGCGCCAGCCAGTCTTCCCAGACTTCGTTCATCACTGCAAAGTCGGCCAGATCGGCGATGAAGATCTGGCACATCAGGATGTGCGCGTTGTCGGTGCCGGCCTCAAGGAGCAGCTTGTCGATCGAGGCCAGCACCTGTTTGGTCTGGCCGCGGATGTCTTGCGTCGCGTCATCGGCCACCTGGCCGGCGAGGTAGACCGTGCCGTTGTAGATCGTCATCTCGGAGAGTCGATCACCGACGTGGAATCGGCGCAGGCCCTGCTTCATGGTTTGGCTCCGTGTTTCTGGCTGTGTGGATTGGCGGGGTTTGCCTTGCCTGAGGACGATTGACCGAGCTTGCTCTCAGTGCCGTTGATCAGCTTGCGAATGTTGGCCTCGTGGCGCCACACGAGCAGCGCGCTCATCGCCAGCGTGGCAAGCGTCGCCGGCCCAAAGCCCCAGATCAGCGCTTGATAAAACGGCGCGAATACCGCTGCCACCAGCGCCGCGAGCGACGAGTAGCGGAAGAACGCCGCGATGATGATCCACGTCACGAGCGTGGCGAGGCCGAGCCAAGGGTTGATGCCCAGCAACACGCCGGCCGCAGTGGCCACGCCTTTGCCACCTTGAAAGTGGAAGAACACGGGCCACAGGTGGCCGATGAACGCAGCCAGGCCGACCAGCGCCAGCGTTCCGTCGCCCAGCCCATGCGCTCCGCCAAATTGACCGACCAGCCACACCGGCACGAAGCCTTTGGCGCCATCGAGCAGCAGCGTTGCCACCGCAGCCGCTTTGTTGCCCGAACGCAGCACGTTGGTCGCGCCGGGGTTGCCGGAGCCGTAGCTGCGCGGATCGCTCAAGCCCATCACGCGGCTGACGATCACCGCGAATGACAGCGACCCGATCAGATAAGCCGCAACGACGGCGAGCATGGAGAGAAGCATGAGTGGGGCTTGCAGCAAGGGTGACGCGTGATTCTGCACGCGCAGCGAATGTGGTCCTGGCATCTCGATCGCGTGAGCAAGGATCGATCGCCATCACGACGCCCACCCCCCCCCCCGCGACCACGAAGACTTCCGCTCAACCCTCTGACGCAACGCCGGCCAGCGCATGCAACCGATCGCCAGTGACGCGGCATATGCGCCAGTCTTGCATCACCGTGGCGCCCATGCGCTCGTAGAAGCCAATGGCGCCGGCGTTCCAGTCGAGCACGCTCCACTCGAAGCGGCCGCAATCGCGCTCCACTGCGAGCTGCGCAAGGCGCCGCAGCAATGCCTCGCCAATGCCGCTGCCGCGGTGCGCGGGTTTCACGTACAAGTCTTCGAGGTAGATGCCGGGCTGGGCCAAAAAGGTTGAAAAATTGGTGAAGAAGAGCGCGAAGCCGATCAGCTCGGCGCCGCCCGCCTCCACCACGATCGCTTCGGCAGCGGGGCGCGGCCCGAAGAGCTGGGGGTGCAGTTTTTCAGGCGTTACACGGACCAAATGCGCCAGCTGTTCGAATTCAGCCAACTCGCGGATCAGGCCGACGATGGCGGGCACGTCGCGCGGCTCGGCAGCGCGCAACTGAAAAGGGTGCTTGATGGTTGCATTCATCAGCGCATTCTCGCCGCCTGCCTGCGCTGACGCAGCCAGCACCGCAGCCCGTAAAGTGCGCACCATGAACACCCCGCCCGACCCCAGCGGCTACACCGTGCGGCGGGCCAGCCGCAGCCACTTCGTCCGCCTGCGCGGGCTGCGCTACCACCTCCTGCGTTGGGGCGATGCGAGCCAAATCACCTCGGAGCGCCCGCCGCTGCTGCTGTTGCACGGCTGGATGGATGTGGCGGCGTCGTTCCAGTTCATGGTCGACGCGCTGGCCACCCTCGAAGGCGAGCATCGCCACATCGTGGCACTCGACTGGCGCGGATTCGGCCAGACCGACAAAGCCGCCGCCGATTGCTACTGGGTGCCCGACTATCTGGGCGACCTCGACGCTGCGCTCGACGCGCTGTTTCCCAACCGCGCGGTCGATTTGCTCGGCCACAGCATGGGCGGCAATGTTGCGATGGTCTATGCCGGCGTGCGGCCCGAGCGCGTGCGCCGGCTCGTCAACCTCGAAGGCTTCGGCATGCCACAAACCCGGCCCAGCGACGCACCGCTTCGCTACGAGCAATGGCTCGACGAATTGCGCGAGCCCGCCGAACTGCTGCCCTACGACAGCCTCGCCGAAGTCGCTGCCAAGCTGACGCGCAACAACCCGTTGCTGCGGCCGGAGCGCGCGGCGTGGTTGGCGCCGCATTGGGCCCGTGAACACGCCGATGGCTGCTGGCACATCCGCGCCGATCCGGCACACAAACGCATCAGCCCGGCGCTCTATCAAAAGGCCGAGATATTGGAGTGCTGGAAGCGCATCACGGCACCCGTGTTGTGGGTCGAAGGCGACCAGACCAACATCGCCAAGTGGTGGGGCAAGCGCTACCTGCGCGATGAGTTCTATGAGCGCTTGTCAGTCGTGCCGCACATCGAGCGCCACGTGCTTGCGCCGGCGGGCCACATGCTGCACCACGATCAGCCCGAGGCGCTCGCAACACGCCTTCGATCTTTCCTCGATCAACCTTGAACCGGCCAAGCAAACACGCCATGCGAAAATCTCGCGATGGACACTGAACACATCAACTCGATCGGCACGCTGCTCGCCGACCTGAGTGCTCGCACCCTGCAGCTCAGGGGGTATCTTTGACTACGACCGCAAAGCCCTTCGGCTCAACGAAGTCAACGCAGCGTTAGAAAACCCGACCGTCTGGAACGAGCCCAAACGCGCCCAAGAACTGGGCCGCGAAAAGCGCACGCTCGAGACCGTGGTCGAAACGATCGACCACCTCACAAGCAACATCGCCGACAACACCGAGCTCTACGACATGAGCAAGGCCGAGGGCGATGAAGACGGCTTGCGCGCGATGGAAGCCGAGGCGAAGAAGCTCGAAGAGATCGTCGCTCAGCTTGAATTCCGGCGCATGTTCAACAAGCCCGAAGACCCGCTCAATTGCTTCGTCGACGTTCAAGCCGGCGCAGGCGGCACCGAGGCGTGCGATTGGGCGAGCATGCTGCTGCGCCAGTACCTCAAGTACTGCGAGCGCAAGGGCTTCAAGACGACGATGGAAGACGAATCGCCGGGCGACATCGCCGGCATCAAAAGCGCGACCTTCAAGGTGGAAGGCGACTACGCGTTCGGCCTGCTGCGCACCGAGACCGGCGTGCATCGCCTCGTGCGCAAGAGCCCGTTTGATTCGGCCGGCGGCCGCCACACGAGCTTTGCAAGCATCTTCGTCTACCCCGAGGTCGATGACACGGTGGAGATCGAGATCAACCCGAGCGACGTTCGCACCGACACCTTCCGCGCCAGCGGCGCCGGCGGTCAGCACATCAACAAGACCGACTCGGCGGTGCGGCTCACGCACATACCGACCGGCATCGTCGTGCAATGCCAAGATGGCCGCAGCCAGCACAGCAACCGCGACGTGGCCTGGAAGCGGCTGCGCTCGCGCCTCTATGACCACGAGATGCGCATCCGCATGGCTGAGCAACAAAAGCTCGAGGACACGAAAACTGACGTCGGCTGGGGTCACCAGATTCGCAGCTACGTGCTCGACCAAAGCCGCATCAAAGACCTGCGCACGAACGTCGAAATCAGCAACACGCAAAAGGTGCTTGACGGCGATCTCGACGCCCTGATCGAAGCCAGCTTGAAACAAGGCGTGTGATGAGCGCGACCGCCCGAGCGATGCTGTTCGACCTCGACGGCACGCTGATCGACAGCATGCCGCACCACCAGGCCGCCTGGCGCGAGTGGCACGCGCGGCGGCAACTCGCGGTCGATGCCGAGGCCTTCTTTGCAGCCACCGCGGGCCGGTCGAATGCGGAGATCTTCGCCGACATGTTCCCTGGCTTGTCGCTTGCGGAGTACGCCACGCTGATCGACGAGCGCGAGACGCTCTACCTCGACATCGCCGCGCGCAAACTCGGCCTGATTGCCGGAGCTGATGCTTACGCAGAACGCGCTCGCACTGCCGGCTGGCGGCTCGCGGTTTGCACCGCGTCGACTGCGCCCAGCATGGCATTCGCCTACCAGCGATTTGGCATTGACCGCTGGGTCGACACCACCGTGAGCCCAGCCGATGGGCTGCGCGGCAAGCCGCACCCCGATGTGTTCTTGGAGGGCGCGCGCCGGCTTGGCGCACTGCCCGCCGACTGCATCGTGTTCGAAGACGCGCCGCTTGGCATCGAGGCGGCCCGCCGCGCCGGCATGCGCGCTGTTGCCTTGACCACCACCCTGCCCGCCTCGGCCTTCTCCGGCTTCGACAACGTGATTGCGATCGCGGCCGACTTCACCGACCCTGCGCTGATGAACATGATCCCTGACCTGACCCCCTCGTTTTCGAAGGCCGCACCATGATGCGCGAGGGCATGGCGCCAACGCCGATTCGCCGTGAAGACTACGTCGCACCGGCGTACTGGATTCGCAGCGTCGACCTCAGCTTCGACCTTGATGCGGCCAAGACCAAGGTCATCAGCCAGATGCAGATCGAGCGCAATGCCGACCTGCCCGCGCAGCCGCTGCGCCTGCACGGCGAAGGCCTGAACCTGATGCGGGTGCTCGTGGACGGCGCCTCCGTCTCGTTCCGCCACGAGGGCGATGTGCTGGTAATCGACACCCTGCCCGACGCGCCCTTCACGCTCGAGATCCGCAACACCTGCGCGCCGGACAAGAACACGCAGCTCTCCGGGCTTTACGCCTCGGGAGGCGGGCTCTTCACGCAGTGCGAGGCCGAAGGCTTTCGCCGCATCACCTACTTCCTTGACCGGCCTGACGTGATGGCCGTATACACCGTCACCTTGCGTGCAGCAAAGGCAGCCTATCCGGTGCTGCTCTCGAACGGCAACCTCGTCGAGCAAGGCGAGTTGGAAGGCGGCCGGCACTTCGCCAAGTGGCACGACCCGTTCCCAAAACCGAGCTACCTCTTCGCGCTCGTCGCGGCCGACATGGTGGCGCGTGAGCAGCACATCCGCACGCGCGCGGGCAAGAACCACCTGCTGCAGATCTACGTGAGCGCCGGCGACCTCGACAAGACCGAGCACGCCATGCAGTCGTTGATCGCGTCAGTGGTTTGGGATGAAGCGCGCTTCAATCTGCCACTCGACCTCGAGCGCTTCATGATCGTCGCCGCGGCCGATTTCAACATGGGCGCGATGGAGAACAAGGGCCTCAACATCTTCAATACGAAGTACGTTCTGGCCAACCCGGCCACGGCCACCGATGTCGACTACGCCGGCATCGAATCGGTCGTCGGACACGAGTACTTCCACAACTGGACGGGCAACCGCATCACCTGCCGCGACTGGTTTCAGCTGAGCCTGAAGGAAGGCCTCACCGTCTTCCGCGATCAAGAGTTCAGCATGGACATGGCCAACAGCCCGTCCGCCCGGGTCGTCAAGCGCATCGAGGATGTGCGCCGGCTTCGCGAAGACCAATTCCCTGAAGACGCCGGCCCGATGGCGCACCCGGTGCGGCCTGACAGCTACGTCGAAATCAACAATTTCTACACCACGACGGTGTACGAAAAGGGCGCCGAAGTCGTCCGCATGATGCAGACGCTGGTCGGCCGCGATGGCTTTGCCAAAGGCATGAGCCTCTACTTCGAGCGCCACGACGGCCAGGCCGTGACCTGCGACGATTTCGCCCAGGCCATCGCCGATGCCAACCCCGCCAGCAAACTCGCGCGACTGCTGCCGAAGTTCAAGCGCTGGTATGCGCAAGCCGGTACGCCGCGCGTCACGGCGCGCGGCGTGTTCGATGCCGCCGCGCAGCGCTACACGCTGACGGTCGATCAGCACTGCGCCGCCACGTGCGGCCAGCCCACCAAAAAGCCCTTCGTGATCCCGCTGGCGATCGGCCTGCTCGGGCGCGATGGGCAGGCGCTTGCGCTGCAGCTCGATGGCGAGGCCGCCAGCACCGCCAACGAGCGCGTGCTTGTCATCGAAGACGCCACGAGCGTCTTCCACTTCGTCAATGTCGCAACCGAGCCCGTGCCCTCACTGCTGCGCGGCTTTTCGGCACCGGTGGTGCTCGACGATGGCCTGACCGACGCCGACTTGCTCGTGCGTCTTCAGCACGACAACGACCCGTTCAACCGCTGGGATGCCGGCCAGCGCCTCTCGCTGAATCGCCTGATCGCAGCCGCTCAGCAAGACAACCCCGCCACGCTGGACGACGCCTTCATCACCGCCATGCGCGCCGTGCTGCGTCACCCGGCGCTCGATGCCGCGTTCAAAGACTTGGTGCTTGCATTGCCGGCCGAGAGCTACATCGCCGAGCAGCTCGACCGCGTCGATCCAGTGCGCATTCACGCGGCCCGCGAGTCGATGCGCCTGCAATTGGCGCAGGCTTTGCACGGTGATTGGGTCTGGGCATTCGAGGCGCATCAGGTCGTCGGCGCGTACTCGCCCGATCCTGCCTCGGCGGGCCGGCGTGCGCTCGCAAACCAGGCGCTGGCCATGCTGTGCTTGGCCGCGGGCACGCAAGAAGACACGGCTTGGCCGGGCCGCGCTTACCAGCGATCCAAAGACGCGAGCAACATGACCGACCGGCTTGGCGCACTCGACGCGCTTGCCGGTGCGCACGCCGAGTTGCTGGCGCCGGCGCTCGAGCGCTTCCACACGCTGTTCCAAGGCGAAGCGTTGGCGCTCGACAAGTGGTTCAAGCTCCAAGCTGCCGCGCCAGAGTCAGATGGCCGCGTGTTCGCCAATTGCCAAGCCTTGCTGAAGCACCCCGATTTCACGCTCAACAACCCCAACCGGGCGCGCAGCCTCGTGCGCACGCTCTGCATCGAGAATCCCGGCGCCTTCCACCGCGCCGATGGCGCGGGCTACGCCTTCTGGGCCGACCGTGTGCTCGAACTCGATGCGCTGAACCCCCAACTCGCCGCCCGCATCGCCCGAGCGATGGACCGCTGGACGCGCCTGGTCGAGCCCTACCGCTCGGCCGCGCATGCGGCGATCTCGCGCGTGGCCACGCGGCCCGAACTGTCGAACGATGTGCGTGAAGTCGTCACGCACGCCCTGGAGAACGAAGCAACATGAAAAGAATCAGCCTGACCCAGTACCTTGTTGAGCAGCAACGTCAGCACGGCAGCATTCCGGCGCAGTTGCGGCTGCTGATCGAGGTGGTTGCGCGCGCATGCAAGAGCATCAGCATCAGCGTCAACAAAGGCTCGCTCGGTGATGTGCTCGGCAGCGCCGAAACCGAAAACGTGCAAGGCGAGATGCAAAAAAAGCTCGACGTCATCGCCAATGAAGTGCTCATCGAGGCCAACGAATGGGGCGGCCACTTGGCAGCCATGGCAAGCGAGGAGATGGAAGAAATTTACGTCGTGCCGAACCGCTTTCCGCAAGGCGAATACTTGCTGCTGTTCGACCCGCTCGACGGCTCCAGCAACATCGACGTGAACGCCAGCATCGGCACGATCTTCTCGGTGCTGAAGAAGCCCGAAGGCGCGAGCGCCGAGGCCGGCGTCAGCGAAGCCGATTTCTTGCAGCCCGGTTCGGCACAGGCTGCAGCCGGCTACTGCATCTACGGCCCACAGACCACGCTCGTGCTGACCGTGGGCGACGGCGTCGCGATGTTCACACTTGACCGTGAGCAAGGCTCGTGGGTCCTGACGCAAGACAACTTGCGCATCCCGGAAGACACGAAGGAATTCGCCGTCAACATGAGCAACATGCGCCACTGGGCGCCGCCGGTCACGCGCTACATCGACGAATGCCTTGCCGGCGTCACCGGCCCGCGCGGCAAAGACTTCAACATGCGCTGGATCGCCAGCATGGTGGCTGACGTTCACCGCATCCTGACCCGCGGCGGCGTGTTTCTCTACCCCTGGGACAAGCGCGAGCCGCAAAAGGCCGGCAAGCTTCGCCTGCTGTACGAGGCGAACCCAATGGGTTTCATCGTCGAGCAGGCCGGCGGCGCCGCCACCAATGGCCACCACCGCATCCTCGATCTGAAGCCGACCAAGCTGCACGAGCGAGTCAGCGTTTTCCTCGGCTCGAAGAATGAAGTCGAACGCGCGACTGCATATCACCGAGACGCAGCCTGAAAGTCATCGGCTAGAATCGATGGCTGTAGGAGGTAGCTGCGAAAGCAACTTCTTCCACATCGTGCCGGTGTAGCTCAGTTGGTAGAGCAGCTCATTCGTAATGAGAAGGTCGAGGGTTCGACTCCTTTCTCCGGCACCAAGAATTCAGCAACAGTTCGAAGAAAGAGCCGCTCACAGAGCGGCTCTTTTCATTGGTCGGCGACTCAACGCTGCTGGAGATTGCATTGACTGTCTACGTCGATCGACTCGCCGAGTGGGGCTGGAAGCCGCAGGGTGTGGCTGTGCCAAGTTGCCATCTGTTCACAGACTCGCTGGACCTCACCGAGTTGCACGACATCGCCGCGCGCATCGGCATGCGTCGCGCCTGGTTCCATGACAAGGAGAGCGCGCCGCACTACGACCTGACGGCCGAGCGCCGCAGTGCAGCGGTGGCGCTCGGTGTGATTGAACTCGATTGGCACGACTCGGTGCGGGTCTGGAAAGCGCGGCGCGCGGCATTGGCAGCGTCCACGCCGGCGGCGGGCTAAGGCAGCGAGCGCCAGAACTTCCAGGTCGCGGCCACCTCCGCGGCATCTGGCGTGGTGTGGCCCATCTGCGGGTACACGCATTCGAGCAGCGGTTGCTGGCAGCTTCGATAGGCTCGGCACGGGCTCGGATCGACCGGGTCAGATTCCTTCGCACAGGCCTGCGCCTGGCGGAAGAACCTGGTTGCCGACTCGAACTGAGCGAGCGAGTAACCACCGTCGCCGCCGGTGCCTTTGACCGTGCCATAGCGCAGGCGCGTGGCCGGGTAGTGCCGCGTGGGGCATGACGCGTTGTAGTCGGTCTCGTCGCCCGAGAACGGCGCGATGCCGCGCAAGGTGTCGCCGCGGCAGCAGGCCATCGCATTGGCCATGTCGGCACCCCAGCTGAAACCGGTGACGAAGATGCGGTGGGGATCGACGCAGTAGCGGCGCGACACGGCCCGCACCATCGCGTCATAGAACGCCATGTCGTCACCTTGGCAGGATTGGTCCCAGCCGACGCCGTAAGACTGAAACGGCAGACCTTGCGGCACCACGAGCAGTGCCGAATCGCCGGCCTCGGCCAAGACTTGCCGAAAGACGACGCCCAGCGGATCGGCCATGTTGCCGCTCGCGGCGTGGAACACAAACACCAGCGACGCCGGGCGATGGCGGTCGTAGCCCAGCGCCACATGAAGATCAAATTGGCGTGGCCGCCCACGTGCATCGGTGGCAGGCAAATCGTGGACGGTGCCGCCGGGCGAGTCGACCAAGCAGCCTGCAGGATCGACGAGCGCCGATGCATCAGCCGGTGCGTGTGTCAACGTGGCTGTTCGCGGGCCAAGCGTTGAACTGCCGACGCAAGCAACCACGGCCAGGCCGGCAACCAAAGCGATGGCGCTGATGCGCCTCAAACGACTCGCTTCCATTTTTCAGAACCTCCTTCGCGCGCTCCAACCGCCGCACTTCGGCCGATTCTGCAGCCGGCCCGATCGCTCAGCCACCGGCCTCGGCACGGAGCACTGCCTTCAATTCGCTCATGACACGCGGCAGATCGAGTGGCTTGGTCCAGTAGCCATCAAAGCCCATCGCCATGGCCTGCTCGATCTGACTGGGCAAGGCATCGGCGCTGACGGCGATGCAGCGGATGTGCCCAGTTTTCGGATTCGCTCTCAGCCGGCGCAGCACATCAAAGCCAGACGTGTCCGCCAAGTGCAAGTCCAGCAAGATCAATGAGGGTTGCGTCTCGATGGCGGCCGCGATGCCGCGTTCGCCGGTGGTTTCGGTCCGCAGGGTCAATGCCGGTTGCCCGCAAAACACTTGCTTCATCAGCAAGGTATTGACTTCGTCATCCTCGATGTAGAGCACGGTTTGCGGCAGGTCGCCGCCCCACTCCGAAGGCTCGGCGCGGCGGGCATCGTCGCCAGAGTCGGCGGTTTGATCATGGTCGGCCAGCGGCAGCAGCACCTGAAAGCGTGATCCGCGGCCAACCACCGAGCGCACATCAAGCGTGCCGCCCATGGCGTGCACCAGCTTCTGCGTGATGACGAGCCCCAGGCCGCTGCCGCGAACTGCGGTTTGCTCGGCGCCGAGGCGGTTGAACGGCTCGAAGAGCATGGCCAGTTGCGCCTCTGACATGCCGATGCCGGTGTCATCAACCACCAAGCGGCCGGTCTTGCCGCGCACCTGAAAGCGCACCCGCACTTTGCCATTGGCGCGGTTGTATTTGATGGCATTGGCAAGCAGGTTCGACAACACCTGCTGCATGGCCTCGGGGTCCACGTGAAGCGCGCTCGCCTCCGGTGCAATCTCAACGAGCACCTCGACACCGCGCGCCTGCGAAAGCGGATATGCAGCGGCCACGCATTGGTCGACGAGTGGCGGCAAGTCGATGGCGCGGGGGCGCATCGTCCAGCGGCCCTCTTCGATGCGCGCCACGTCGAGCAGTTGATCGATCAACGCCAGCAGCCGGTTGCCCGATTGCTCGATCACGTCGAGCCGTTGCATGTTCAGTGGCGGCAGTGGGTTGCTGCGGTCGAGTGCCATCAGTTGCACGAAGCCGAGGATGCCGTTGAGCGGCGTGCGCAACTCATGGCTCACGCGCGACATGAATTCGCCCTTGCTGTGATTCGCCTTCTCGGCAGCGAGCTTGTCGCGGCGCAGTGCCTCAACGCTGAGCTGCTGAGTGATGTCTCGGCAAGTGCCGACGAGGCGCCGTTCGTCATTCACCGCCTGGAACATGTACTCCAGCGTGCGCGCATCGCCCGTGTTGGCGCTTGCCACTTGCAACACCAGACATTCGGCGAAGCCGTCGATCGGCGGCGATGCGAGTGCGGTGCTGGCCACCAATCGGTCTTCGGCGCGAACCATCTCCAGCCATTCGGACAGGCCGAGCCAGGTTTGTTCCGCTTCGATGCCGTGGTGCGCACAGGCGATCGCATCGAAGCTCAGGATGGCGGTGCCGAGGTCGAACTCGAGCACGCCGATGCCCGCAGCGCGCGCCGCCAGCGTCCAGCGCCGATGCAGGCTGCGCAGCTCGCGATTGGTCTGCTCATCGCGAGTGACATCGATCAAAAAGCCGTGCCACATCGTGCCGCCACTGAATGAGAGCTCCGGCGTGGCAGTGATCTCGCACCACCGCTCGGGCGTGTCTGGTGGCTGCAGGCGAAAGCGCGCTTTCAGCGTCTGACCCGAATCGCGCGAATGGGTCAAGCTGATCTTCAAGCGCTCGCGGTCTTCGGCGGGCACCCAGTCGGCGGCGGCAGTGGCGTCGAGTGCCAAAGCGTTGGCCGAGGTCCTGAAGAGCGGCGGGATTTCGCGGCCTACCCAAGGCGCCGTCCAGTGGCCATCGATTGAGCGGAAGAGCTGGAACATCCCGCCGGGGAGCTTGTCGAGACTGATTCCAAATTCGGCGGTGGCACCGGGGCGATGCCGCATCAGATTTCGGGTTGCATGTTGAACGGCAGACGAGTGTTTACCCTGCATGACTCTCGGGACTCTCAGTGTTGGGACTGTTGGTATTCCGAAGCCGCGCCATGGCGGGATCGTGACAATCTGACGTGTCAAGCACATCAGCGGTTTCGGGGAGTCTGTGAAGGCAACTGTGTGCCGATGTAACGCGAGATGATTATCAATGAGATTGACGCTGTCTCTTGAGTCATAACGCTTCTCTCGAGTCATGGCGCGTTGCTTGAGTCATAGCGCGATGATCGAGTCAGGGCGAGTCTCAATTCATCTGTGGCAAGGCTCGGCCTTGCGTTTCCCGCACCGACGCGCGATGCTCTGCACGCACAGCCGCCCGCAAGCTGGGCGAGGCAGATCGATCGCGCCGACAGGAGGTTTGCCATGAACGGCTTCAACGATCTTCAGAGCACTTTGCAAGGCATGGGTTTTCGCCAGTTGCTGCCCGCATTCACGGCATGCATTGCCTATGCCGTGGCGCAGGGGCGGATCGCTGGGCCTGCTGCGCGGCGCTGGGCCTGGGGCGTGGTGGTGCTCAGTGCAGCGGTCTTCTCGGCCATGTGCAAACGGTGGGAACACGGCGCGGTGCTCTCCGCCTTTGCGCTCGCCGGCATGGGTTTGTTCACCGGGCTGGTCTGGCTGATCTCGCGCCTGATCGGCTTTCGCAATGGCACGCTGGCGACCCCGAGCGCGCTCGATGCCAGCATGCTTGACACCACCGCCAGCGTGGGCCCCGACAGCACGCAACACGGCGGCCAAGAGTCTCATGTGCAGTTGCCCATTCCGATTCCAGGAGCGTCACGATGAAGCCGAACGACGAATCCAAGTTGTCTGCCAAGTTGTCTCCAGCCGAGCTGGCCTTGCGTGAGGCCGCGCTCGACTACCACCGATCGCCCACGCGCGGCAAGATCACGGTCAGACCGACCAAGCCGCTCTCAAACCAGCGCGACCTCTCCCTCGCCTACTCGCCCGGCGTGGCCTACGCCTGCCTGGCGATCGAGGCCGACCCGGCGCTCGCCCACGATTACACCTCGCGGGGCAACCTCGTCGGCGTGGTCACCAACGGCACGGCCGTTCTCGGCCTGGGCGACATCGGCCCGCTCGCTGGCAAGCCGGTGATGGAAGGCAAGGGTTGCCTCTTCCAGAAGTTCGCCGGCATCGACGTGTTCGACATCGAGCTCGCCGAGCGCGACCCCGACAAACTTGTCGAGATCATTGCGGCACTTGAGCCCACGCTCGGCGGCATCAACCTGGAAGACATCAAAGCCCCCGAGTGCTTCTACATCGAGAAGAAGCTGCGTGAGCGCATGAAGATTCCGGTGTTCCACGACGATCAGCACGGCACCGCCATCATCTCGGCGGCGGCTTTGCTCAACGGCTTGGAGCTCGTGGGCAAGAAGATCGGCGAGGTGAAGATCGCGGTCTCGGGCGCAGGTGCAGCGGCCATCGCCTGCCTTGATTTGATGATCGAGCTTGGCGTGTCGCGGGCGAACGTTTTCGTCTGCGATTCGAAAGGCGTGATCCACGACCGCCGCGACGACAAGCTCGATGCCTCGAAGCAGCGCTATGCGCAAAAAACCTCGTCGCGCACGCTGGCCGATGTGGTGCGCGGCGCCGATGTGCTTCTTGGCTGCTCGGCAGCAGGCGCCGTCACGCCCGAGATGGTGACGAGCATGGCGCGCCAGCCCATCATCTTGGCGCTCGCCAACCCGGAGCCGGAGATCCGGCCCGAGCTCGCTCGGCAGGTGCGCCCGGATTGCATCATCGCTACAGGCCGGTCGGACTACCCGAACCAAGTCAACAACGTGCTGTGCTTTCCCTACATCTTTCGGGGCGCGCTCGACAGTGGCGCAACCAGCATCACCGAGGCGATGAAGATCGCCTGCGTGCGCGAGATTGCTGATCTCGCCAAGGCCGAGATCAGCGCTGAAGTGGCGTCGGCGTATGCCGGCCGGGAGTTGCGCTTCGGGCCCGATTACTTGATCCCGACGCCGTTTGATTCGCGGTTGATCTTGCGCATTGCGCCGGCAGTTGCAAAGGCTGCCGAAGCCTCTGGCGTGGCCACGCGGCCCATCGCTGACATGGAGGCTTACCGCCAATCGCTCGGCCGGTTCGTCACCCACACCGGCATGTTCATGCGGCCCGTGTTCAGTGCTGCCCGCGCCGCGCCGAAGCGCATCGCTTACGCCGAGGGCGAAGACGAGCGCGTGCTGCGCGCCGTGCAAATCGCGCTCGACGAAAAGCTCGTGCAGCCCATCTTGATCGGCCGGCCAGCGGTGATTGCCACGCGCATTGAACGCGCTGGTTTGCGGCTGGTCGCGGGCCGCGATTTCGAAATCGTGAACCCGGAAGACGACACGCGCTTTCGCCAATACTGGGAGGCGTACCACGAGCTCAACGCGCGAGACGGCGTGACGCCCGAGATGGCCAAGGCCACGGTCCGGCGCTCGAACACGACGATCGCCGCGTTGATGGTCCACCTTGGCGATGCCGACGGCATGCTGTGCGGGCTGGTCGGCCGCTTCGATGGCCACCTGGAGCACGTTCGCGAAGTGACTGGCCTGCGACCCGGCGCGCACGGCTTTGCCGCCATGAACGCGCTGATGCTCGACAAGCACACGCTCTTCATCGCCGACACTTTCGTCAACGACGACCCTTCAGCCGAGCAGCTTGCCGACATCGCGGTGATGGCCGCCGAAGAAGTGCGGCGCTTCGGCTTGCCGCCGAAGGTGGCCTTCCTCTCGCACTCGACCTACGGCAGCAGCAAGCGGCCATCGGCCGTGAAGATGCGCGCGGCGCGAGACTTGTTCGTCCGCCTCATGCCTGACGTTCCGGCCGATGGCGAAATGCACGGCGACGCTGCGCTCGATGAAGACCTGCGCCACAGCCTGATGCCGGCTTCCACGCTGAGCGGCGAAGCCAACGTGCTGATCTGCCCCAATTTGGACGCCGCCAACATCCTCTTCAACGTGCTGAAGATGACCGGTGGCCGCGGTGTCACGGTGGGCCCGATGCTGCTTGGCGTGAAGGCACCGGTGCACATCTTGACGCCCTCGGCCACGGTGCGACGAGTCGTCAACATGACGGCGCTGGCGGTGGCCAACGCAGGTGCGCGCGGCGGCGCACGGGCCATCAGCAGCGCTGCAGTGCCGGCTACAAACCGCTGAGCAGGCGCTCAACCGCGCTGCCGAACGCGGCCGGCTGCTCGGCCACGCTCATGTGCGCGGCTTCGTCAACCACCACCAGCGTCGCACCCGGAATGCGGGCGGCCATGGCTTCTGACATCACGACCGGCGCGCCCACATCACGCGCACCGGCGATCACGAGCGTCGGGCAAGAAATCGTGGCCAGCCGGTCGAGCCAATCGACCGCCGCGACCGCGTGGCAACACGCGACATAGCCTTTCGGATCGCTGCGCAACACGGTCTGCCGAAAGCGCTCCACCTCAGCCGGTTGCGCCGCGCGGTGGCCTGCGTGGAAGTAGCGCTCCATCACCGTGTCGGCAAGGGCGACCATGCCTTTGGCCTCGACGGTGGCGATGCGCTGCGCCCAGTTCGCCTGCGCCTCCGGCGGGTACTGCGAGGTCGTGTTGGCGAGCACCAGCGCCCTGACCAGCTCGGGGTGGCGAATCGCCAAACCTTGGCCAACCATGCCGCCCATCGAGAGCCCGATCCAGACCACCGGGCCGCGGCCCCATTCGCGGATGAGGCGCGCCGCATCGTCGACCAAATCGTCCATCGCGTACGGGCCGGCAGGCACGCCTGAGCCGCCGTGGCCGCGTTGGTCGTAGCGCAGCACCGGGTGGGAGCTGGCAAGCGTGGCGGCGAAGTCATCCCACATGTGCAAATCAAGGCCAAGCGCGTGGGCCATGACGATCGGGGCACCATCGGGTGCGCCCTGCACGGCCACGCGCAATTGCGGCTGGCTGAAGGTGTGGTGGTACTGCACGCGCGCAGTTGGCGTCAGCGGCTCACGCGCGGGCAGCAAGCCCATCTCACGCAGGATGTCGGTCGTGATCTTGAATGCGGTATTGGCCGCCGGCACGCCGCAGTAGATCGCGCCTTGCATCAAAGTTTCTCGGATCTTCTCGAGCGGCACGCCGCCACGAATCGCCGCGCCGCAGTGGAGCTCGAACTCCTCCCAGCGCGCCAGCCCCATCGTCATGCCGAGCACGAGCAGCCGCCGCGTGGTGTGGTCGAGCCCGGGGCGACCCCAAATGTCGTGCCAGGCGTACCGCGTGATGAGGCTTTGAAAGTCGGCGTTGAACGCGGTCGCGTTGGCGAGCGATTTATCGACCCAGGCATCGCCGAGTACCGCGCGGCGGTTCTTCACGCCACGGTCGAAGTCGTCTTCAAGTGGATTCATGGTCAGCGCTCTGGTTCGGGTGGACGGCCGGGTGCCGCAAAGCATCGAGCTGCGGCCGGGCGATGGCGCTGGCGCGGCGGGCCACGGCATCGGCATCGAACACCGCGCGCAGCTCGTCGGCGGGAATCAGCGCGGCGAGTTGGGCATCGCTGGCCACGGCTTCCAGCGTGATCTCCAAAAGACCGCGCTGCTCGGCCACCACGCGGCGTGACAAGCGCTCGAGCAATGCGTGAGCGCCCGCCTTGCCGATGTGCCGCGCGATCAGCATCGATGCCGCTTCAGCGAACACCAAGCCGTGCAGCGCATCGATGTTGGCGCGCATGCGCGCTTCGTCAATGCCGAGGCCGGCGGCAGCATCTGCCAGCGCCGCCAAGGCACCGTGGGTCGAGATGAACAAGCCCGGCCATTCAGCCAGCTCGGCTTGCCAATTGCCGAGGCCGCGCTCGTGCTGCTGCGGCATCGCGGCCAGCAATGCGGCCACGCGTTGCGGTGTGCGCAGCGCCGCCGCCAGCGCAATCATCGATGCCACCGGATTGCGCTTGTGCGGCATGGCCGACGAGCCGCCGCGCTTTTGCCCTTGAGCGCCAGCTGCGGGCTCGCTCATCTCGCCAATCTCGGCTTGCGCGAGCAGCGAGATATCGGCTGCAATCTTGCCGAGCGAGCCACACAGCACGCCGACCTCGCAGCCCAGCCGCACCCAGGCATCGCGCTGCGTGTGCCATGCGCCGGGTGGCAGCGCCAGGCCGAGCTCGGCCGCCATGTGCGCGGCCACGTCGCCGCCTTTGTCGCCCATCACCGAAAGCGTGCCCACCGCGCCGCCGAGTTGCAGCTGCAGCGCCGCGTTGGCCGCCAAACGCAGGTGCTCGCGTGCGCGCACCAGCGGCGCGATCCAGGCCACGAGCTTGAAGCCAACGCTGATGACGAGCGCCGGCTGCATCAACGTGCGGCCGAGCATCGGCGCGTCACCGTGGCGCTGCACCACATCGAACAGTGCTTCGGTGAGCCGGGCCAGATCAGCATCGATCAACGCGAGGGCGCGGCGTGTCGTGAGCACCATGGCGGTGTCGATCACGTCTTGGCTGGTGCTGCCCCAATGCACGTAACCGGCGGCAGCGGCGTCTTGCTTCGCGACTTCGGCTGTGAGCGCTTTGGTCAACGGGATCGCCAGCGTGCCGGCGCTCGTGCTGGCGCCAACGATCGCCTCCAGATCGAAACGCGCCGCATCGCAAGCCTCGGCGATCGCCTCGCCTGCCGCCGGTGGGATCACGCCTGAAGCGGCCTGCGCGCGCGCCAGTGCCGCCTCGAAATCGAGCATCGCTTGCACGACCGCTTCGGTGCGCCAGACGCCCAGCATCTCGGGCGTCGACAAAAAGCGCTCGAAGATCGCGCCCGGCATATTTAGCTCACGGCCGCGATCCGCCGCGCTTTGCGATCGACGAGCTTGCGCAAGTTGGCCAGCGACAAGAGGTGCGCTTGCAGCAACGGCATCACGCCGTTGCGGTGCAGCTCGATCACAGTGGCATCGGGCAGCTCGCGCAGGCGCGCCTCGTCGATCGTCATGAAGCCTTCGACCGAGAGCGTCTCGCCGTTGGGCAAGGCCGCATCAGCCTTCATGGCGCGGGCCAGATCGAGCCGGTTGATTGCGGCGCACAAAGCCCGCGTCTTCTGCAGCTCCGCTTCGAAGGCGCGCAAGAAGGCGATCGAATTGCCGAGGAGTTCGGTCGGTGCGCCAGCCGCATCAAACAGCGCCTCGCCGGCCGACTCTGAGAAACCCGCCCAGCTTGAATCGATGAAGACGCCCGGCGCGTCGCTGCCTTCGACCAGCATCGTCGAGAACGGGTAGCGGCGAATCACCGCCGGCAGGTAGCCGGCATCCCAACGCGTGCCGTCGAGGTGCAGGTTCTCGCCAACCGTGAGGCCGAGCATCACCACGGGCGAGAGCACGGGCTTGCCCTCGGCGTCGCGCTGTTCGTTGTGGATGAAGACGATCGGGAATTCGATCGCCGCGAGCATGAACTCACTCGCCGCGATGAAGGCGCAGTGCATGCCGGCGGTGATCGAGTAGTCGGTCAGCGGCTGCATGCGCAGGCGGCGGTGGGTGAGCGAGTCGAGCATCACCACGCCGGTTGATTTGGCCGTGGCGCCGCCGGTCTCGCTGCCGTTGTTTTTGCTCTCTTGCATCAGTCAATCTCTCCGTTCACATCAACCGTTAGCCTGCAAGCCAGCACCTTGTCGACGCGCTTGCCGTCGAGGTCGACAACCTCGAAGCGCCAGCCCTCCCACTCGACCGAATCGGTCGTGTGCGGCAGCCGGCCGAGCAGCAGCATGATCATGCCGGCGAGCGTGTTGTAGCGCCCGCGGTCTTCCTCGGGCAGCTCTTTCAGTTCAAGCCGGTCTTTCAATTCGGGCACCGGAATCAGGCCATCGAAGAGCCAGGTGCCATCGGTGCGCTGCACGGCCCAGGCGTCGTCAGAGGTTGGCGTTGTGAACTCGCCGGTGATGGCCTCCAGCACATCACGCACGGTGATCATGCCCTGCACTTCGCCGTATTCGTCAACCACGAAAACGATCTGCGCACTCGACGCCCGAAAGTGATCCAGCAACTCCATGCCCGAGAGCGTTTCGGGCACAAAGACCGGTGGCTGCAGGTTCTCGCCCAGCGCGAGCACATGGCCGCGCATCGCTTGCTGGAGCAGGTTTTGCGCAGAGATCACGCCGAGCACATCGTCGAGCCCGCCGCGGCAAACGGGGTAGCGCGAATGCTCCTCGCGGGCGATGGTCTCGAGCACGTGCTCATGCGAGCCGGCCACATCGAGCCAGACCATCTCGGTGCGCGGAATCATCATCGAGCCGACTTGCCTGTCATCGAGCCGGAACACGTTGCGCACCATCTGGTGCTCTTGCGCTTCGATCACGCCGGCATCCAGCCCTTCCTCCAGGCTGGCGGCGATTTCCTCTTCGGTCACGCCGCGGTTGTTGCCGCTTTGGATGCCGAGCAGCCGCAAGGTCGTGTCGGTGCACAAGGTCAGCAAGATCACGAACGGCCGGCCAATCAGCGAGAGCCACTCCATCGGCCGCGACACCAATCGCGCCACCGCTTCAGGATGCGTTTGGCCGATGCGCTTGGGCACGAGCTCACCAAAGATGATGGTGATGAAGGTGATGCTGATGACGACCATGGCGGTCGCACTGATCTCGGCCGCTTTGCCGCTGATCGGAAAGGTGGCCTGCAGCCACGCGCCGAACGGTGCGGAGAAAGCCGCATCACCCACGATGCCGTTCAACACGCCAATCGAGGTGATGCCGATCTGCACCACCGAGAGAAATTTGGTCGGATCATCGTGCAGTTGGATCGCTGCTTGAGCGCCGGCATCACCGGCCTCGACCATCACCTGAAGGCGGGCCTTGCGGCTCGCCGTCAGCGCCATCTCAGACATGGCGAACAAGGCGTTCAGGAATATCAAAAAGAGCAGAAGGGCAACGTCCATGCGGGGCGCGCGTTGCGCACGTCGATCGAGGGCTGGTCAGCGTAGCAGAATCCCGTGATGGATTACCTCATTGGCGACCTTCAAGGCTGCTGCGATGCCCTCAATCAGCTGCTCGCGAAAATCGCCTTTTCGCCCTCACGCGACCGCCTCTATGTGCTCGGCGACCTCGTCAACCGCGGCCCCAACTCGCTTGGCACATTGCGCCGTTTGCGCAGCTTTGGCGCCGCTGCGACCTGCCTGCTGGGCAACCACGATCTCAACCTGCTCGGCGTAGCGCACGGCCACCGCAAGCTGCACAAGGGCGACACCCTCACCGAGATCTTGGATGCGCCCGACCGCGACGCCTGGCTCGACTGGCTGCGCAACCGGCGGCTCGCGGTCTTTGAGAACGGCTGGCTGATGGTGCATGCGGGCGTGGTGCCGCAATGGGATGCAGCGCTCACACTGCGCCTGGCTGCCGAGGTGGAACAGCGCCTGCGCGGTGATCGCTTCGCCGAATTCATGGTCGTGATGTACGGCAACGAACCCACGCGCTGGGACGATGCGCTTGAGAGCGATGTGCGGCTGCGTTTCGTCGTCAATGTGTTGACACGAATCCGCTTCGTCGAGGCCGACGGCACGCTCGATTTGAAGACCAAGGAGGCGGCCGGTGCCGCACCAGCAGGCCTCGTGCCGTGGTTTGAGGCACCAGGCCGCCGCACGGCGGGCGTGCCGATCGCCTTCGGGCATTGGTCAACGCTGGGCTTGATCAATCGGCCCGAGTTGCTGGCCATTGACACCGGCTGCGTCTGGGGCGGCAAGCTCACCGCCGTGCGCATTGACGGCGGCCGGCGCGAGGTGATTCAGGTCGCGTGCGAACAGGCGCAACGACCAGGGTGATGGCGCGAGATCAAGCCGGCCCTGCGGCCAGCGCGCCGTAGCACAACACGGCGCCGAGGCCGGTGATCAGCGCCGCGCTCAGGACCGGCAAGACCTGCACCCAGCGCGCATCGCCGAGTGAGCCGGCAAAGCGGTTGCGGGCATACAGGAAAGCCAGGCCCACAGCCGTCAAGGTGAGCGCCAAACCGATGCTGAAGGCGACGACCAGCAGCAAGCCGTAGAACGTTTTGTGCAGCGCCACCGCAGCCAGCAGCAGCACCATCGCCGATGGGCAAGGCAACAGCCCGCCCGAGACTCCGAGCGCGAGCAGGCCGCGCCAGCTCACCGCCTCTGCGGGCGTGACGGGCGGCAGGTGCGAGTGCATCACGCCGCCATGCGAATGCATCAGCGCGGCGTCGGCCGCGTGGGAATGCGAATGGCCGTGCTGGCCATGATCACCGTGGGCATGCTGATGGCCGTTGCCGTTGCCGTTGCCGTGGCCGTGGCCGTCGTGTGAGTTCTCATGCGCATGCTCGTGCGGGTGCGGATGGCTGTGGCCATGCGCACCGGCAAAGCCGCGCCAGCGTTGGGCCAGCAGCACGATGCCCATGCCGAACACGAGCAAGCCCGAGAGCAGGCTGAGGATTGGGAACACCTTCTCCGGCAAGATGAAGCGCGAGGCGAACAAGGTCACGAGGCCGAGCGCAAAGACGATCAAGGTGTGCGTGATCGTCACTGTGACGCCAAGAAACACCGCATGCCGCGGCGTACCGCGCGAGCCCACGAGGTAGGCGCCCACCACGGTCTTGCCATGGCCGGGCGCAAAGGCATGCAAGGCGCCAAGCACCATCGCGGCCAGCAACGCGATGACCAAGATGTGCGGCGGCACATTGGGCGCGGAGATGATTTCGATCAAGCGGCGGGTTTGCATTTGCAGCCACGGGCTCCCCGCGCTGCTCGGGGCGGTGCCGTTGGCGGTGCTGTTAGACGTGCTGCCATCCATGCCGGGCGCGACCCCAGCGGACGCAGCCGCCATCGCCGCCGCAACTGTGCCGACTCGCGCCTGGATCGGCTGCGCACCGGCCGGCGCCGCGCCGCGCGCGAACTTCAATTGCACGGCGCGCTCATCCAGCGGGCCGCTCGCCGGCAGCTCTTTCAATGCCTCCGTCAGCCCGGCAGTGAGTGAGTTGGCGAAGGCGTTGGTGTCGAACACGGCAATGCCGGGGCCGGCAGCTACGGCGATTTCATGCCAGCCGATCTTGCCGGGGTAGTTGCGGTTTTCGAAGGCGAGCGCCTGGGGTTGGTCAGCCGGATTGGCAGTGGCAGGCAGCGTGCCTTCGAAGTCAATCTCGAGCCGCATTGAAAAGCCGCCCTGCTCGGTTGGCAGGCTGCTCGTCCAGCGCACGGCGCGCAACGGCACGGGCTCGCCGCCAATGCTGAGCACCAACTGCTCGGCAATGCCCGGCGCAAGCTTTTGCACATGCGCATCACGCTCGGCTTGCGAGGTGATGCCGTCGGCATTGGCATCGGCCTCGCGCAGCTCGCGCAAAGCCGGCAGCTGACCAAAGACCGCCACATAGTGCAGCTTCACGTCGCCACCAGCCAATTCGAGGCCGGTGTATTGATTGATCGTGAAGTCGCCAAGCAAGCTGGCCACCGTATCGGCCCGCGCTGCGTTTGGCAGCACGGCCATCTGCACGAACGTCAAAGCCAGGAAAAGTATCCGCAAAAGTGAAGTCATCAATGGTGTGTATCTCAGTGCCAATGCCCGTGCGCATGGTTGACGTCGCTGTCGTGGGTATGGGCGTGGCTGTGCGCCGGCATCGGCGGGCTGTAGCGCTGTTCGAGCCGGCCAAACTTCCAGAGCGCAAACGACAAAGCCCACCCAAACAAGAACAAGCCGACGATGAAGTAGCCGAGTGCGCCGAAGTCGATTGTGGCGATCTGGTCAAAGAAGCCACCGCTCAAGCCCAGCAGGTGAATCATCACTTGAAGGAGCTCGATCGAGCCGATGACGAGCGCCACAACCACCGAAAGGCTCGTCGTCGCGATGTTGTAGAAGATCTTGCGCAGCGGATTCAAGAAAGCCCAGTTGTAGGCCTTGGCCATGAGCACGCCATCGGTCGTGTCCATCACCGACATGCCGGCTGCAAACAGAATCGGCAAGCACAGCACGGCACCAACCGGCAGGTTGCCAGCCGATGCGCCGGCGGTCATGGCGAGCAGGGCGACTTCAGATGCCGTGTCGAACCCGAGGCCGAACAACAGCCCGAGCGGGTACATCTGCCAACTGTGGTTCAAAAGCTTTTGCAGCCGCCCGCCGAAGAGGCGGTTCATCAGCCCCCGCTTGGCAAGCAAGTCTTCAAGGTGAGCGTGGCTGTGGTGGCCGGTCTTGGCTTTCTTCCACACATCAAGGATGTCAAGCAACACCAAGAGATTGAGGATGCCGATGATCCAGAGAAAGCCGCCCGAGACACTCGCGCCAATCAGGCCGCCCACGTTCTTGAACTCTGGCAGATGCGTCTTGATCGCCGCAGCAGCGAAGGTGATGCCAATGGCCAGCGCCAACACGATGGTCGAGTGGCCGAGCGAGAAGTAAAAGCCCACGCCGAGCGGGTTGCGGCCCTTCTGGATGAGGTAGCGAACGGTGTCGTCAACGGCTGCGATGTGGTCGGCATCAAAGGCGTGACGCAGGCCGAACATGTAGGCCGCAAGCCCAAGCCCCACCAGCGACGGATAAGCCGCCGCGTAATGCAGATAAAGGCCCCAGCCGAGCACGTGCAGCACGCCGATGAAGCTGTAGAAGCCCGCCAGGCTCAGCCACTCGGGCCCCGTGAACGAGAGGCGCCTTCGCGATGAGGCGATTGCGCTGGAGGTTGCGGTGCTGGGGGCGGCGATGGCGGAGTCGTGGATCACGTCGAAGCCCGGCTTGTTGGTCTTTGAGACATGCGGAGGGTACGTCAAACGAGATGCAATGGATGCAAGCGCGCAGGGTTGTCGGCTTGCAGCCAGCGCTGCAGCACCACAATCGGCCGCATGTTTGCTTCAACTCCCACTGGCCGCCGCCGCCGTGCAAAACCTCGCTTGACATGGCCTAGAACCACATTGGCGCTGGTCTTGTGCGCCAGCTCGGTGATGGTCAGCGCGGCAGATGCATCGCCGCCCACACCGCCCGCTCCCTACACGCCACCGTTCACGCCCACGGCCGATGCGCAAGTGCTGCAGCAGGTGCCGCCCGCGTCCGACCCAAAGGTGCGGGAGATGCGCACGCTGCGCGCCCGGCTCGACAAAGCGCCCATCGATGCCGACACCGCGCATCAGCTGGCCGAAGCCTATGTGGCCTTTGGCCGGCAGCTGGGCGATGCGCACTACGCCGGCTATGCCGAGGCCGTGCTCGCACCGTGGCTCGCCCTGCCCCAGCCCGGCGCGCGAACTCTTGTGATCTTTGCGAACATCCTCCAGTACCGGCATCAATTCAGCGAGGCTCGCGCAGCGCTTGCCAAAGCGGTCGCGCGCGACCCAAAGAATCATCAAGCCTGGCTCACGCTCGCAACGCTCGACATGGTCCAGGGTGATTACCCCGCGGCCAGCCGTAACTGCGCGAAGGTCACGAACAGCGGCAACGTCAGCGTGGGCATCGCCTGCACCGCGAACCTGCGCACCTACATCGGCCAGGCGCAGCAAAGCTTGGCCATGTTGAAGGTGCTCGCGAACGACACGCCTGGCCTCACGCCAGACTTCAAAGCTTGGTTGTCGGGCCTGCAGGCCGAAGCATCTGAGCGGCTCGGCAAAGCGCCGGAGGCTGAAAAGCACTACCGAGACGCACTCGCGCAAACGCCTGAAGACAACTTCCTGCTCGTTGCTTACGCCGACTTCCTGCTCGACCATGATCGCCCGAAAGAAGTGCTGACGCTGCTGGCCGACCACACGCAATCCGACACCGCGTTCCTTCGCATCGTGCTGGCGCAAGCCGCCCTCAAAAGCCCTGAGCTCGGCCGCTATGTATGGACGATGTCGGCCCGCTTCGAGGCCTTGCGCCAGCGCGGCAGCGAGTACTTCGGCCGCGAGGAAGTGCGCTTTGCGCTCGATCTCCAGAAAGACCCGAAGACCGCGCTCGCCCTCGCGCAAGACAACTGGAAGGTGCAGCGCGAACCCTGGGACACGCGCGTCTTGCTGCAAGCCGCACTCGCCGCGAAGCAGCCGCAGGCCGCGCTGCCCGCGCTCGACTTCATCGACCGCAACAAGCTGCAAGACCCGGTGATCGAGAGCCTTGCGAAACAGCTGCGCAGCAGCACCAGCAAACCCACCGGAGCGACGCCATGAACGCGCATTGGCGAATTCTTTCGGCAGCCCTCGCGTTGATAAGTGCGATGTCGCTCGCCCAGGCACATTCAGCGAGCGACGCCTACCTCACACTGAGCGCGGCTCAAGAGCCCAGCAAGTCGGCCACGCTGCAAGGTCAGTGGGACGTGGCACTCCGCGACCTCGATTTCGCGATGAAGCTCGATGACGACGGCGACGGCAACATCACCTGGGCCGAGCTGCGCCGCCATCAACCCGAAATCGTGCGCTACGCCATGCCGCGCTTGCGCTTTGAAGCTGGCGGCAAGGCGTGCACGGTGAAGCCAACAAAGCAACTCGTCGACAACCACGCCGACGGCGCATACGCAGCCCTGTTTTTCGACGTGGACTGCGCTGGCGCAGTCAAAGGTGCCGCATTGACGCGCGTGGCAATGGACTACTCGCTCTTCTTCAAGATCGACCCCTCGCACCGCGCGATTCTCGTGATGCGCAGCGGCGCCGAGACATCGACTGCCGTGCTCTCGCCCGAGAACGCGAAGATCGAGTTGAAGCTCGCACCTTGAGCATTCGGGCGGCGTGATCGCCCCGCTATCCTCGCCACGACTCAAGACGGAGCCTGCGATGGAACGCTTCACGATCTCACTCGACGACAAGCTGGCTCGTGACTTCGACGCCTGGATCGCTCTGCGCGGGTACGCCAACCGCTCCGAGGCCGTGCGCGACCTGCTTCGCGCAGAGCTTGAGACCACGCGCCAGCAGATGGGCGCCAAAGGCCAGTGCATCGCCTGCCTGTCGTATGTCTTTAACCACCACGAACTCGACCTGGCCGAACGCGTGACGAGCATGCAGCACGAGCACCACGACCTCACTGTCTCGACGATGCACGCCCACCTCGACCACGACCACTGCATGGAAACGGTGATCCTGAAGGGCCCAGTCACCGACGTGCAGCGCTTTGCCGATGCCGTCTGCGCGGAGCGCGGCGTTCACCATGGCAAGGTCAATCTGATCAGTGTCGACTCGCACCAGCCGCACGGGCCGGCCAAAGGCGCGCGCGCCAAGTCGAAACAGGGCCCTGACGCTGCGGGCCACAGCCACCCGCACAAGCACCCGCAAAAGCGCCCGCACACGCACGTCAAACCGTCGACCTGAGCGCCGGCCGGCGCGGTGCTCGCGCGGTTTCACGCAGCAGTCGCATCCAAGTCATGAACCGCTGCGTAAGCTCGCGATCTGCACAGCTTCATACGTAAGATGTTTTCATCTTATTTCTCATCATGACGAAACTCGCAGCATCTCGAGGCCTTCTCCTGGCGCTATCGGCATGGTCGGGCTTCGCGCCTGCGCAGCAGGTGGCGGCCACACCGGCTGAGCAACTCGGCACAGTCACAGTCAAAGGCAACTATGACAACGCGGTCGGTACATCCGATGCTGCGAGCCAAGGCACGGTCAACGCAAAACTGCTGGAGAGCCGGCCCACTTTGCGCTCCGCCGAAGTTCTGGAATTTGTGCCGGGCGTGATCGTCACGCAGCACAGCGGTGACGGCAAGGCGAACCAATACTTCCTGCGCGGCTTCAATCTCGATCACGGCACTGACTTCGCCACTTTCGTCGACGGCATGCCAATCAACATGCCGACACACGCGCACGGCCATGGCTACAGCGACCTCAATTGGTTGATCCCCGAATTGGTCAGCCGCATCGACTACAGAAAGGGCCCGTATTACGCCAGCGAGGGCGATTTTTCCTCGGCGGGCGCGGCCCACATTGGACTCTCCAGCACGCTTCCCAAAGGCATCGCCTCGGTGACTCTCGGCGAGCACCAGTACGTGCGTGCGCTGGTGACCAAATCACTGCCGCTGGCCGCCTACGGTGGCAGCGGCGACCTGCTTTACGCGCTCGAAGGTGCACACAACAACGGCCCCTGGGACAACCCGGAGAAGTTTCACCGCATCAACGGCGTGCTGCGCTACAGCCTCGGCACTGGCAGCACACGGCAGTCGGTCACGGCCATGGGCTACTCGGCCGGATGGAACTCGACCGACCAGATCCCGCAACGCGCAGTCGACCAGGGTTTGATTGGTCGCTTCGGCGCGATTGACCCCACCGATGGCGGGCAGACCTCGCGCTACAGCCTGTCATACAACTTGAATCACACGGATGACAACGGCGTGTTTCGGCTCAATGCCTACGGCATTCAGTCGCGCCTCGATCTCTTCTCAGACTTCACCTACAACCTCGACCACGAGATGCCGGCGAATGCCGACCAATTCGAGCAAGCCGAGCACCGGCGCGTGTTCGGCCTCGGCGTGAGCCGCAGCCTCAACGGCAAGCTGGGGCCATTCGACACCGTCAACACGGTCGGTTTGCAGTTGCGCCACGACCGGCTCGACCCCGTCGGCCTTTACAGCACGCTGGCTCGGCAGCGGCAATCGCTGACGCCGCAGTCCACACAAGAATCGACCGTGCGAGAAACCAGCATCGGTGCCTACGCCGAAAGCGCGACCACCTGGGCGCCTTGGTTCCGCAGCGTGGCCGGCGTTCGCTATGACCACTTCGATTTCGACGTGATGAACTCCATCGCCGCCAACAGCGGCAAGAAGAATGCGAGCATCGTGAGCCCCAAGCTTTCGCTCATCTTTGGCCCGTGGTCGCAGACGGAGCTGTTTGCCAACATCGGCTCGGGTTACCACAGCAACGATGCGCGCGGCGTGACCGCCCGAGTCGCGCCAAACGGTATCGACCCCGCCCAATCATCGACACCGCTGGTGCGCGCAAAAGGTGCCGAGCTTGGCGCGCGCAGCGAAATCATCCCCGGGCTGCAATCGTCGCTCTCACTCTGGGCACTTCGGCTCGGCTCGGAGTTGATCTTCGTTGGCGATGCCGGCGACACCGAAGCCAGCGGCGCAAGCCAGCGCAGCGGCATCGAGTTCAACAACCACTATGTCGCAGCGCCCTGGCTGCTGCTCGATGCCGACATCGCCATCTCGCGGGCGCGCTTCAAAGAAAACCAGGGCGATGCGCCGCACGATGGCCGCTTCATTCCCGGCTCGGTCGACAAGGTCGTGTCGCTCGGCGCAACGCTCACCGATCACGGACCGTGGTTCGGCCAGTTCCAGGTGCGCTACTTCGGCCCGCGCCCGCTGATCGAAGACAACAGCCAACAATCGAAATCAACGGTGCTTGCGTACCTGCGCGTCGGCTTCAAGTTCGCAAGCGACTTGAAGCTTTCTTTAGACGTCTTCAACCTGTTCGACCGCCGGGCAAGCGACATCGACTACTACTACGCCTCGCGCCTCCCCGGCGAAGCTGAAGGCCAGAACGACATCCACTTTCACCCCGTCGAGCCGCGCAGCGCGCGCGTCACGTTGACCGCAAACTTTTGAGTTGCGGGCGGGCCAAGAAGCGCGCATGGAGCGGCCAAGCCAGATCTGACGAAGGGCGGCGCAGGTCGACACCGCCAAGCGCCAAGCTCACAGCGCATCAGTTGCAGAACGTCACCGCCGCGGCGGCAGCGGCGGCCGATTCAAATCGGGTGGCGGTCCGAAATCTGGGAGGCCTCGCGTTCCTTCGCCGATCAGGCCTTGCACGGTCGCGAGTGCGGTTTCGAGTTGGCGGTCGTGGCCGGCCACGGCGTCTTGCGGGGCGTTGTCGATCTCGATGTCGGGATCGGTGCCGTGGTTCTCAACGCCCCAGCCGACGTCCTTGAACCAGAACGAGAACTCGGGTTGCGTGGTCTCGGTGCCGTCGACCAGTTTGTGGCGCGGCCAGATGCCGATCACGCCGCCCCAGGTGCGCTTGCCGACGAGCGGGCCGAGGCCCATGAGCTTGAAGCCGTGGGAGAAGATGTCGCCATCGGAGCCGGCATGCTCGTTGGTGAGGGCCATCACCGGGCCAGCCACGGCTTCGTCAGGGTAGGACGACGGCAAGCCCCAGCGTTTGATGTCGTAGCCAATGCGCTTGCGGGCGATCTTCTCTAGCAGCAGCGGCGAGACGTGGCCGCCGCGGTTGTAGCGCAGGTCGACGATCAAGCCGTCGCGGTCGCACTCGGTGCTGAAGTAGCGGTGAAATTCGGCAAAGCCCGCGGCCATCATGTCGGGCAAATGGAAGTAGCCGACACGGCCGCCGGATTGCTCGTGCACCCAGGCGCGGTTTTTCTCGACCCATTCCCGGTAGCGCGCCGGCACTTCGTCGGCCAGCAGCGTGACGACGACATTGCGCGTTAGGGCGGCGCCTTCTGCCGTGGCCAATGTCAGCTCGACCTTGGCGCCGGCCTGGCTCACGAGCAGCGCTTGCGGCGGCAGCTCGCGTGACACGCGCTGGCCGTTGACGGCGACGATGCGCTCGCCCACGCGGGCTTCAACGCCAACGGCGTTCAGCGGCGAATCGGCGCTGGCCTCCCAGGTGTCGCCGCGCACGATGCGGGTGATTTCGTAGCTTTGGTCAGCCTCGACGAACTGCAGATCGGCCGCCAAGCAGCCGAGGGCGATCTGCGGTGGGCGGCGGTGATCGCCACCCATCTCGTAGGCGTGCGAGGTGCCGAGTTCGCCCTGCAGCTCCCAGATGAGATCGGAGAGCTCGGCCCGCGTGGAAACGCGTTCGAGCAAAGGCGAGTAGCGCGCATAGACGGCGTCCCAGTCGAGGCCCGACATGTTGGCGAGCCAGAACTGGTCGCGCTGCAGGCGCCAAACCTCGCGCAGCATTTGCTGCCACTCCAGGCGCGGCTCGACCGACACGCGGATGCGCGCAAGATCGATCCAGCCAGTCTTGCGCGAAGGCGCGTCGGCCACGGGCGCATGCTCGGGCTCGGCCCGGCGCTTGACGCCGAGCGCCCTCACGCGTTTGCCCTCGCGCACGACCACGGTGGCTTGATCGGCGGAGACGGTGAAGCTGTCGGCGCGCGCCATCATGGTCTCGGTGCGGGCGGTCACGAAGTCAAAGACCTCCAGCTTGCCGGGCTCCTCTTTGTGGCCACCGCGGCCGTGCGCACCGACCATCGTTTGCACCGTCCAGAGCACCTTGCCGCCGGCCGCACCGGCGATCTTTGCGAAGCGGTCTTCGCGCACAGGGAACGGCGCAACACGCAGGGCGATGCCTTGCAGATCGATGTGCAGCGGCGCGGGCGGCGTGGTGCTGGTTTTGTCCTTCGCGGGGTCGCCTTCGTCGCCTTTGAAGCCTTTGGGCGCGGGGTCAAACGGCGGGCGGCCACCGGCCTGCAACGCGATCAGGAACGGGCGCGATGCGCGCGGGAAGCTGAGGTCGAACTGCACGCTGTCGTAGACCGGGTCGAACGTGCGGTACGAGAGAAAGTAGAGGTACTTGCCTTCGGGGTCGAAGGCCGGCGAGTAGTCGCGAAACTCGGGTTGCGTGACGAGCGTGCTCTGCTTGGCCGCGACGTCATACAACTTGATCGCCACGTGGCGCGCATCGGCTTGGTAGGAGTAGGCGAGCCAAGCGCCATCGGCCGACCAAGCGAGATCTTCGGTGCGGCCGAACTCGCTGTGATCGACCCTCACCAGAGCGCCCGAGGCCACATCGCCCAGCCAGACTTCGCTGCGGTGATTGGCGATGGCGATTTGCGTGCCGCGGGGCGCCGCACTCATCGCAATGACGCGGCCGATCTCCCACGGCAGCACGCGCTCGGCGTCGCCGGTTGATGCGTCGTTCCACACCACGACGGCCTCTTCACCCGAGGCATCGCTGATGGCCACGAGCGTGGTGCCGTCGGCGAGCCATTGGCCGTGGCGGTGGCGCCCGGCTTGGTCGGGCTTGCCGTGCTGGCGCACCGCGCCTTCCCACAGCGCAAAGCTGAAGAGCTTGCCGCGCACATCGGCCGCCAGGCTGTGGCCAGCGGGATGCACGTGCAGATCGCCCACATGATCGACCGCCGAGACGAACTTGCGCGTGGCCTGCGTGCGGTGCGCGGGCGTATCGATCACGAGCCGGCGCGCGTCACCAGCGGCGGGGTCGAACAACCAGAGTTCCGCACCGCATTGGTAGACGATGCGCTGGCCGTCCGTCTGCGCTTGGCGGGCGTAGAAGTCTTCATGGTCGGTGTGGCGGCGCAGGTCGGAGCCATCGGGCAGGCAGGAGTAGAGGTTGCCCACGCCTTCGAAGTCAGAGAGGTGGTAGAGCCGGCCGCCGAGCCACATCGGATTCGTCAGATTGCCTTTGAGTTCGCTCATGCGGCGGAAGGCGCCGCTGCCGTCAGTATCGATCCAGAAGTGGCCGGCCGTGCCGCCGCGGTAGCGCTTCCAGCGGGCCGGATCGGCAGTGTTGCGGCCGATCACGACGGCGCCGTTTGGCCCACCCAACGCCAAGTGATTGACTTGGCCCCACGGCATGCGCTGCGGCATGCCGCCGGTTGGTGACACCGTGTGCGCGCGGTAGTTGCGAAAGAAGGGCTGGCCGTGGGTGGTGACGAAGATGATGTGGCCATCGGCCGTCCAGCCGCGCACTTGCACATCGGGCCCGAGCCAGGTGAGCCGGCGCGCCGGGCCGCCGGCACTCGGCATCACATAGACCTCGGGGTGCTGCTCATCGCGGCCGACGAAGGCGATCCACTGGCCATCGGGCGAAAGGCACGGCGTGCTCGGCTCTGAGAGCCCGGCCGTCAGGCGGCGCGCCACCGAGCTCTGCGCGGGGTTGGTGCTGGCGCTCCAGAGGTCATCGTCGGTGACGAAGACGACCAAGTCGCCTTGCAAAGTGGGCTGGCGCAGATAGGCAGATGGGTGCATAGATTCGGGCGGCAGTGGCGGGATGGCGGCTCGTGGATTCCAAGCGCTGACGAGGCCTGCACGCAGTATGCGGGCTGACGTGACCCGCACGAATCGACCGAAATGAGGACGTTCCCGAATGGCTTTGGCGCGCATCGGCTGCCAATAGCAACCGCCTCTTGTGGCCCAGGCACTCGCTGCGGCACGGCGCCCCACGAGCGTGGGATTTCGCGGCATGAAAGCGTCACTATCATCCGGCGCCAGTTGTTACAAAGCACTAACAAGTCATCGGAACGGCGTCGCCAAAACAAGGCTTCGCCACACAGAGGGTGGGAATGAAGTTGAATCGAAATTTGAGCGCTCGTTGGGCGATGGCGGGCTTGGCTGTGCTGTGCTTGGCCTCATGCGGTGGTGGCGAAGACGCGGCAAGTCAAACGCCGGCCCGTGCCACGCGTTCGCATGCGCTGGCAATGACACCCGTGCAAGCGGCACTCGCTAAATGGACGGCCCCGATCAGCCTCTCGCTCGTGCCGGCCTCTGGCGCGGTGCTCGATTCGGGCAAGGTGCTGTTCTGGTCGGCTGACATGCCCACCAGCTTCGGCGGCAGTGGCCGCACCTACTCGACGCTGTTTGATCCGGCCGACAACTCGGCTGCCAATCACACCGTCACCGAAACCCAGCACGACATGTTCTGCCCCGGCACGGCCCGCCTCGCCGATGGCCGGCTGCTCGTCAATGGCGGGCTCGATGCTGCCGTGACCAGCATCTACGACCCGGCCAACAACACCTGGTCGCGCGTGGCCGACATGGCAAGCCCACGCGCCTACAACGCCAGCGTGCCTCTGTCTGATGGCTCGGTGTTGACCATGGGTGGCTCGTGGAAAGGCGGCGTGGGCCCCAAGCCCGGCGAGGTGTTCACACCCGGCATCGGCTGGCGCACCCTGAGCGGCGTGAGCACTTCGAACACCGGCTTCCTGACAGCCGACCCGCGCGGCTACTACCGCTCTGACAACCACATGTGGCTGATCCCCATGGGCAACGGCCAGGTTCTGCACGCCGGCCCGAGCCGCCAGATGAACTGGATCGACACCCGCGGAACCGGCAGCACCACCAACGCTGGCCTGCGCGCCAACGACACCGACAGCATGAGCGGGAACGCCGTGATGTTTGACGCCGGCAAAGTGCTGACGCTCGGCGGTGGCGTGAACTACGACAACGGCACCATCTCCAAAAGCAACGCCACGCTGATCGACACCACCAGCGGCGCAGCGCAAGCTCGCGCGCTGGCGCCGATGGCCTATGCACGCGCGTTTTCCAACAGCGTGGTCTTGCCCAACGGGCAAGTGGTGGTGATCGGCGGGCAGACGGTGGTCGCCGCGTTCACCGACAACAACTCCGTCTTGCCCGCGGAGCTCTGGGACCCTCAAACCGAAACCTTTACCGTGCTGCCCGCCATGAGCGTGCCGCGCAATTACCACAGCATCGGCATGCTGTTGCCGGATGCGCGCGTGGTCTCGGCCGGCGGCGGCTTGTGCAATTGCCCGGGCGACCATGCCGACATGCAGATCCTGTCGCCGCCCTACTTGTTCAATGCTGACGGCAGCGCGGCCACGCGCCCGGTCATCACTGGTGCGCCTGCTCAGTTGAGCTATGGCGCGAAGGTCAACGTCACGACCGACAGCACCGTGACGGCTTTCTCCTTGATCCGCTTGGGCGCCACAACGCACACGGTCAACAACGACCAGCGCCGCGTGTCGGTGAACTTCACAGCGAGCGGCAACAACACCTACCAAATTGCCGTGCTCACCAATCCCGGCATCCTGTTGCCAGGCCAATGGATGTTGTTCGCGATGAACGCCAACGGCACGCCGTCGGTCGCGAAGTTGATCACTGTGAGCAATGCCACTGCGCCCGTGCTGCAAAACCCCGGCGATGCATCGGCAGCGATTGGGGCTGCGGTCAGCATCTCGGTGCAAGCCACCACGCCCACCGGCACCTTGACCTACGGCGCCAGCGGGCTGCCGGCCGGCTTGGCGATCGATTCGAGCACCGGCAAGATCACCGGCACAGCGGCCACGGCAGGCCGCTATCTCGTCAGCGTGACCGCCGGCAACGGCACGCAAACCGTCAGCACTGACTTGGTCATTCGGATCGATTCAGCAGCGTCAGGCACGGGCTTGCTCGGTCAATATTTCGCCAACACCACGCTGAGCGGCCTGCCCACGGCCCAACGCATTGAACTGCCAGGGGTTGGCATTGGCCAGCTCAAGTGCGCCGACGAAGGCGGCACCTGCACCGTGGCCGGCACGCAACTCGTGAGTTACGGCGCGAGCGGCAGCGTTGTGTCGAAGGCGGTCACTGGCAGCGTGGCTTGCAACAACCAAGTGTTCGGCGACCCTGTGCCGGGCATCGCGAAGGCCTGCTTTGTTGGCGTCAGCGGCGTGCCAGACGGCGTCGCCTCGACGAACTTTTCCACTCGCTGGAGCGGATCGCTCGAAGCCGTGGCCACCGGCCCCACGCAATTCCAAAGCCAATCGGGCGCTGGCGTGCGGGTTTGGATCAACGGGCAACTGGTGATCGACAACTGGCTCGCCCATGCACCTGCGAACAACCTCGCCACCGTCAACCTGACGAGCGGGCAGCGCTACCCCGTGATGATTGAGTACTTCCAGGGCACGAGCACACCGCAGCTGCAATTGCTGTGGCAACCGCCCGGTGATTCGATGACAGCCATTCCACTGACTCGCCTCTACCCGGCCACGGCACCATCGGCCACCAACCTCGCGCTCGGCCAGCCGGCCACACAGAATTCAACGTGGGAAGCAGCTGTCGCGCCGCTGGCGGTTGACGGCGATACCGGCTCGGTGACCCACACCGCAGGCACAGCCGCGCAAGACTGGTGGCAGGTCGATCTCGGCCGCAGCACCCGCATCGACCTGGTCCAACTGTGGAACCGAACCGACTGCTGCGCCGAGCGCCTGAACAACTTCATGCTGTTCACATCGGCCAATGACATGACCGGCCGCACACTCGATCAGCTCAAAGCCGACCCGGCTGTGACGGCTCGGCAAGTGGGCGTCTCCAGCATCACGCCGACCATCGGCATTCCCGTTGGCGCCACTGCCCGCTTCGTGCGGGTGCAGCTGATCGGCACCAACTTCTTGTCGCTCGCCGAAGTGCAAGTGTTCGGCGATGCAACTGCCTACCAAACGCCCAGCATTGCTGCCATCACAAACCAGCAGACGCCGCTCGGCAGCAGCGTGTCGCTCGCCGTCAATGGCACCGACCCTGGCGGCAATGCACTGGCCTTCGCTGCGAGCGGCCTGCCTGCAGGTTTGTCGATCAATGCGCAGAGCGGCGTCATCACCGGCACGGCCACCACGGCCGGCACGAGCAATGTGACGGTGAGTGCAGCCAACGCCGGCGGCCTGGCCGCCAGCACAAGCTTCAACTGGACGGTGCTTGGCGGCGTGCCGCAAGTCGTCTCGCTGCCTGCGCCGGTTGCAGTGAGCGGCTCGACCGTGAGCTACAGCCCCGTGCTCGGCCTTGGCGCGAGCTCGCAGTACAGCTGGAACTTCGGCGATGGCAGTGGCGACACGCCCTTCGACAGCAGCGCCGCGACGACCCACGTCTTCGCCTCGCCCGGCGTCTACACCGTGACGCTGAGCATCCGCACCAGCGACGGCCAGACGGCCACCCAGCGCATCTCGCAGGCCATCTACGCACCCGGCGCCACCGCGCTGGCACGGGCCTCCAGCACCGTGATGCTCGAGCCGCGCAGCGGCAGCGCGGCGCGGCTCTGGGTGGTCAATGCCGACAACGACTCGGTCAGCGTGTTCGACACCGCCACCAACGCCAAGTTGGCTGAAATCAACGTCGGCAACGCGCCGCGCACGCTGGCCCGCGCTGGTGATGGCCGCATCTGGGTCGTCAACAAACAGAGCGCGTCGATCAGCATCATCGATCCAGCATCGCTCGCAGTGGCTCAAACACTGAGCTTGCCGCGCGCATCTCAGCCACACGGCATCGTCGTGGCGCCCGCTGACGGCAGCGCTTTCGTCACGCTCGAAGCCAGCGGCAAAGTGCTCAAGCTCAACGGCAGCAGCGGCGCGGTCATCGCTTCGCTTGCGGTGGGTGAGAACCCACGCCAGATGGCGATGACTGCGTCGGGCGACCGCTTGCTCGTCTCGCGCTTCATCACCCCGGCACTCCCCGGCGAGGGCACGGCCAACGTGCTGACGACCGATCCGACCGGCGCCAAGCTCGGCGGCGAAGTGCTGACCATCGACCCCGTCAAGCTGGTGCTGCAGCGCACGACCGTGCTGGCGCACAGCGACCGCGCCGACACCGAAAACCAAGGCCGCGGCATTCCAAACTACCTTGGTGCGCCGGCCATCTCACCCGATGGCAAGACGGCCTGGGTGCCGAGCAAACAAGACAACATCAAGCGCGGCAGCTTGCGCGACAACTTCGCGTTGAACTTCCAGAGCACCGTGCGCTCGATCAGCTCGCGCATCGACCTCACCACACTCACGGAAGACGAAGCCGGCCGCGTTGACCACGACAACGCGAGCGTGGCGAGCGCGGCGGCCTATCACCCCACTGGCGCCTACCTGTTCGTTGCACTCGAGACCAACCGGCAAGTCGCGGTGCTCGATGCCTCGGGCAAGCGGGAGCTGTTCCGTTTTGAGGTGGGCTTTGCGCCGCAAGGTTTGGTGGTGTCTGACGACGGCTTGAAGCTCTACGTCAACAACTTCATGAGCCGCAGTGTCAGCGTGATCGACCTGCTGCCGCTGGTTGGCTCTGGCCAAACCGGCGCTGCGCCGACCGCCACGCTCGTCAGCATCAGCGCCGACAAACTCTCGCCCGCGGTGTTGAAGGGCAAGCAGTTGTTCTACGACGCTCGCGATCCGCGCTTGGCGCGCGACAGCTACATGAGCTGCGCAAGCTGCCACAACGATGGCGGCCACGACGGCCGAACCTGGGACTTCACCAGCCTCGGCGAAGGCCTGCGCAACACCACGGCACTCAAAGGCCGCGCTGGCATTGGCCAAGGCTTCATGCACTGGAGCGCCAACTTCGATGAGGTGCAAGACTTCGAAGGCCAGATCCGCGTGTTCTCGGGCGGCACCGGTTTGATGGCCGATGCCGACTTCAACGTCGGCACGCGCAGCCAAGCGCTGGGCGATAAAAAGGCCGGGCTCTCCGCCGACCTCGATGCGCTTGCGGCCTACCTCGGCTCATTCACAAGCTTTGCACCGAGCCCCTACCGCAACACCGACGGCACGATGACCTCGGCAGCCCTGGCCGGGCGCACCGTCTTCAGCAACAGCTGCGCCAGCTGCCACGGCGGCACCGGCTTCACGACCAGCGCTGACGGCTCGCAGTTGAAGAATGTCGGCACGATCAAGCCGAGCAGCGGCAAGCGCTTGAACGGCACGCTGGCGGGCATCGACATCCCGACCCTGCGAGACGTCTGGGCCAGCGCGCCCTACCTGCACGATGGCTCGGCCACGACGCTGTCGGCCGCAGTCTCGGCGCACAACACTGGCACGCTCAATGCCACCGACCTGGCCAACGTGGTGGCCTACATGCAGCAAATCGGCAGCGAGGAGCCGCAGCCGGTGGGCAACTTGGCCTACGGCAAGACTGCGAGCCAATCGTCCACCGCATTTGAAGGCGCGCCGTCGCGGGCTGTGGATGGGCGCACCGACGGTGCGTTCTGGAACGGCTCGGTCAGCCACACCAACACGCAGAGCCAGCCGTGGTGGCAAGTCGATCTGGGCCAGCAGAGCACGGTGCAAACCCTGGAAATTTGGAACCGCACCGATTGCTGCGCCGAACGATTGGCGAACTTCTACGTCTTCGTCTCACCCGCCGACATGACCGGGCGCACGCTCGACCAGTTGAAGGCCGATGCCAGCGTGGCCAAGCTTCAAGTGGCGTCGCTCAATGGCGCGGCCAATGTGTCGTTGGCGCTCGCATCGAAAGGCCGCTTTGTCCGCGTGCAGCTGACCGGCAGCAACTTCCTGAGCCTCGCCGAGGTGCGCGTGTTGGGCACGCCTTCGGTCAACCTCGCAGCGGGCAAGGCCGCGAAGCAATCGTCTGATGCGCACAGCGGCGCGGCCGCCAGGGCAGTCGATGGCCGCACGGACGGCACCTGGGCCAACGGTTCGGTCACCCACACCGACATCACCGCGCCGCAAGCTTGGTGGCAGGTCGATCTGGGCAAGCTCGCGGCGATCGATGCCGTGCAGCTGTGGAACCGCACCGATTGCTGCGCCGAACGGCTCGCCAACTTCTACGTGCTCGCCTCACCGTCTGACATGACCGGCAAGACGCTGGCGCAATTGCTCGCCGACCCAACGGTCAAACAGGTGCCGGTGGCCTCGCTCTACGGCAACGCCACGCTGGGCCTCACCTTCGGCGGATTCAATGCACGTTATGTGCGCGTTCAACTCAGCGGGACCAACTACCTCAGCCTCGCTGAGGTGCAGGTCTTCGGGCGGTGATGCGTGCGCTGCCGCGGCCGCTTTCGGTGGCCGCGGCGATCTTCGTCGCCTCGCTGCTGCTCTGGGCCGGCCGGGTTTGGTATGAGCGGCAGCAACAAGCGCAGCAGTCTTTCGCGCGCGGCGGGGCGCTCTTCCACGGGCAGTTGCCGCTTGCAGCGCGACTGCAAGGGCACGCCCAAGCCCTGCCCCCGATGGCAGTGCGCTGCAGCAACTGCCACGAGGCAGTCGACCGCGCTCCGGCAGGATCAGCAGCATTCAGCGCCGAAGTCAGCGCGAGTGGCATTGCGAGTGCGCCGCGCCCCTACGCCGGCGTGATTCAAGGCGAGGCGCTGACGGTGATTCGCGCGCGACGCGGCGGCCCGCCTTCGGCGTACGACGCCACGCGCTTTTGCGAACTGTTGCGCACAGGCATCGACCCAGCGCAGATCGTCATCGCCAGCACCATGCCACGCTACACGGCAGCGCCGAGCGACTGCGCCGACCTCTGGGCCTACCTTCAGCGCGCTCCCTGAAACCGACCCATTAACGACCCATTGTCGAAGCGCCAATGGGTCAGCTGAGCGACCAAGCGCAACCGACATGACAACCCGACACACAAGACGCCAACTGCTCGCCGCGGCACTCGCGGGCTTCTTTCAAACCGGTGGTGTGAGCGCAGCGCCAACCACTGCAGAAGTCACACCCGAAGTCACGCCCACGCAGCACTTTCCATTCGGCCCGGTGCTGCCGAAGCGGCCTGCACCGATGCTGCCATTGCGCACCCAGGCGGGCCTTGCCACCGACGCGGTTGCACTGCTTGCCGGGCGCATCAGCGCGGTTCAGTTGATGTTCACAGGCTGCAGCGCCACCTGCCCGATCCAGGGCGCGCTGTTCTCGCAAGCGCAAAGCGAACTCGGCAATCGGCTCCCCGGCGCGCAGTTTGTTTCGCTCACGATCGACCCGCTCTCGGACACGCCGGCCGTACTCGCCGCATGGCTGCGCCGCTTCGACGCGAAACCCGGCTGGCTCGCCGCGGCACCCCGCGTCAATGACGTCGAGCGCCTCATCGCGTGGCTGGGCCAAGGCGGCGAGCAGCGGCCGCGCGGCACCGATCCGCACACGGGGCAAGTGTTCATCATCAATCGGCGTGGCGAGCTCGCGCATCGAACGGTGTCAATGCCGCCAGTGGCCGACATCGTCTCGGCCCTCAAGGGCGTCGCGGCGCAGGCCGGCGCGTAGCCGATCAGAGACAGAGATCAGAGACAGAGCTCGGTTCGCTGCCATGCACGGCAGCGAAGGATTGCCAGATGCTGAAGCTACACTTCAACAGATGCCGCGGAGGCATGGCAGAGTGGTCGATTGCACTTGACTTGAAATCAAGCATGCCTGCAAAGGCATCGTGGGTTCGAATCCTACTGCCTCCGCCAAAAACAACACGGCCGGGCGGCATGGACTGCGCCTCGCCGATCTGGGCTTGATTTCAAGATCAGAGACCGGCACCCGGCCAAGCTGGAGTGACTGATGCGCAATGTCTCGCCACTGCTCTCGCGAGCTCTTCTCGCCGTGCCGCTGCTGGCCCTGCTTCCATTCGCGGCGCAAGCTGACGTGATCACCGAGTGGAACTTGAAGGCCGGCGAGATCGTCGCCGCGCATCAGCCAGGGCCACCCGGCAGCGCCACGCTGGCCCTCGTGCAAACCGCTGTGTATGACGCCGTCAATGCCATCACGCAGCAGTATCCGAACGCAGTGATTGCGAGCCTGAAGCCAGCGCCAGGCGCATCGGTTCAGGCCGCGGTTGCGGCGGCAAACCACGTCATGCTGCTGAAATTGGCGCCATCGCAGCAGGCTCTGATCGAAGCGCAATACCAAGTGGCGCTGGCTGCCATTCCCTTCGGCAAGGCCAAGACCGATGGCGTGGCGGTGGGCGAGCAAGCCGTGGCCGATCTGCTTGCGCGGCGCACCGCCAAGGCAGCCGAGCGGGTCTACTACCGCCCAGTCACGCAGCCCGGCATGTATGTGCCCACCGTCGTGCCGATCGGCGGCGATGCGGTGCCCGTGACGCTCTGCTGGGTGCTCGACCGCGTCGACCAGTTTCGCCCTGGCCCGCTGCCGGATTTGAGCAGCGAGACCTGGGCGCGCGACTACAACGAGATCAAGGCGATGGGCGCTCGCACGGGCAGCCGGCGCAACTTGGAGCAAACCAACATCGCGCGCTTTTGGGCCACCACTGGCCCTGCCGTTTTCTTCCCGCTCGCGCGCTCAGTGGCGAACCAACCCGGCCGTGACGTGACGCGCAACGCGCGCTTCCTCGCGGTGTTCGCGCAAGTCGGCGTGGACGCCGCCGACGCTGTGTTTGACGCCAAGTACCGATACCAGTTCTGGCGCCCGTTCACCGCCATCCGCAACGGCGACCAAGACGGCAACGACGCGACCGAGCGCGACCCGTCCTGGCTACCCTTCATCGACACGCCCATGCACCCCGAATACCCGTGCGCGCACTGCACGGTTGCCGGTGCTTATGGCGCGGTCATGCAAGCCGACATTGGCCGCGGCCCGATGCCGCAGCTCAGCGGCACCAGCCCCACCCTTCCCGGCGCGACCCGTTCCTGGAACAGCGTTGCCGACTTCGTGCAGGAAGTGTCGAACGCCCGGGTCTATGACGGCGTTCATTTCCGGAACTCCACTGAAGTGGGCGCCGAGTTGGGCCGGCAGATCGGCGAGCTGGCCGTGAAGAAGCTGATGAACTGATGAATTGAGCCTGGTGGCAGCTGGTGGCTGCGCTGCCAGCGTCAGCCCGCGTCGCCGCCGCCGGCCGGGTGCACTTCGCTCGATTGCCCGCCAACACGCTCCGTGGCGGTCGTCAATGCCGCATGGTGTTGGCTCAAAGCGCGGCTGACAACGGGGAGCATCTGGCTCGCACCCGGCTGCTCCAGCAGGTCGATCAAACCCTGCCGCATGGTCGGCGCCCAAAAGCTTTTCAGATGCGCGGCGACGGCACTTGCCGCCGCATCAACATCGTCGCCATGTTGAGACGCGAAAAAACTGCCGATTTGGTTTGCCATCTTCACCAGGTTCTCGCCTTGTGATCTCATGCGACGTTCCCCTCTCCAATCGACTTTGGCCGGCGGCCTGATTGCTGATCGACACTACCGAAATTCGGCCACTCCGCCTGTCGGCCGCGCCCGCGAACGGCAGTAGGACGGCAGTAGGACGGCAGAGCGCACACCCACCCGCTTTGTCAGTTAGGCGCCCGCTTGGGCATGGCCCATTCGAAGCACGCCATGCCGACCAGCATGGCTGCCACGAACACAAGCGCCTTCGGCTCGCCGAGGCCGAGTGCCACCACTGCCGGCCCTGGGCAGAAGCCCGCCACGCCCCAGCCCACGCCGAAGAGCAATCCACCCACCACCAAGCGGCGATCGATCTCACGAGCCGTCGGCAAGCGCATCTCTGCGCCAAGCCACGACAGGCTGCGGCGCCCAGCCACGAAAAACGCGATCAGCCCCACGCCGACTGCGCCGCCCATCACCAGCGCGAGCGACGGATCCCACGCGCCAGCCAGGTCGAGAAAGCCCAGCACCTTGGCCGGGTCGGCCATGCCCGAGACGATCAGGCCGCATCCAAAGACCAGGCCCGAGAGCAGCGACGTCAACACAAGCAGCATGGTCAGGCGCTCAATTCATCAACAGATGACGCACGACGAACACCGTCGCAAAACCAGCGCCCATGAAAGCGAGCGTGGCGACGAGCGACCGCAGCGACAGGCGCGAGAGCCCGCACACACCGTGGCCGCTGGTGCAGCCCGATCCCAAGCGCGTGCCGAAGCCAACCAAGAGGCCAGCCAGCACCAGCGCGCCGTAAGACGCATCGATCCGCAGCTGTGGCGCGGCGCTCGCAAGCCGATACACCAATGGCGCGCTGACCAGACCGATCACGAAAGCCGCGCGCCAAGCCACCTCGCCGCGCACCGGCTTGAGCAAGCCGCCCACGATGCCGCTGATGCCCGCCACGCGGCCATTGAGCAACACGAGCATTGCCGCCGCAGCGCCGATCAAGATGCCACCTGCGAGCGAGGTCGACGGTGTGTACGCATTCCAGTCGATGGCCATGGCCGAGACTCCCGAAGACAATGCAGACCGCATTGACCACAAGGATACCGAGCCCCACTGCACTGGCGATTGCGCGCGCTGAATCGCTCAGCGCGCGCTCTGGCGCAAGAGTGGCGCAAGGCTTGCAGCACTCCACCCCATGACCGCGCGAACCACGACCACCCAAGCCTTCTACGACGCCAGCACCGGCACCGTCAGCTACGTGATCAGCGACCACGCCACGCGGCGCGCTGCCGTCATCGACCCGGTGCTCGATTTCGACTTCCGATCCGGCCACACCGCCACCCATTCGGCTGATGCCATGCTCGCGTACTTGGCCGCCGAGCAGTTGGGAGTCGACTGGATTCTCGAGACGCATGCGCATGCCGATCACCTCTCGGCGGCGCGCTACCTGCAAGCCAAAGTCGGCGGCTGCATTGCGATTGGCGAAAACATTCAGGCCGTGCAGGCGACCTTCAAGAAGCTCTACAACCTCGAGCGCAGCTTCTTGCCCGATGGCAGCCAGTTCGATCACCTCTTTCGAGACGGTGAAACCTTCATGATCGGCGAGACGCCCGCCGCCGCACTGCTCGTGCCGGGCCACACGCCGGCCGACATGGCCTACTTCGTTGACGGCAGCGTGTTCGTTGGCGACACGCTTTTCATGCCAGACGTCGGCAGCGCCCGTGCTGACTTTCCTGGCGGCGATGCGCGCACGCTCTACCGCTCGATGCGCCGCATCCTCACCCTCCCGCCCGACACGGTGGTCTATGTGTGCCACGACTACCCGCCGCCTTCGCGCGCGGCGGCGTGGCAATCGACGGTGGCCGTGCAACGCGCCCACAACATTCATGTGCGCGACGGCATCACCGAAGACGCGTTCGTCGCGATGCGCACCGCCCGCGACGCCACGCTCGATGTGCCAACGCTGATCCTGCCGTCGATCCAGGTCAACGTGCGCGCTGGCCAGCTGCCACCGGCGGATGACAACGGCGTCGCTTACCTGCGGATTCCGCTCAACGCGCTGCCACTCGCGAGCAAGCCCACCTGATCTTGGCGCCGCGCCGCGGCGCGCGTTTCATCGTGCCGCAGGCAGCAGGATCTTGCGGTCGACGGTGCGAATGTCGGTGTGGCCGCAAAAGGCCATCGTGATGTCGAGCTCCTTGGCGATGATCTCGAGCGCTTTCGTCACGCCCGCTTCGCCCATGGCGCCGAGGCCATAGAGAAAGGCGCGGCCGATCATCGTGCCTCGGGCGCCGAGCGCCCAGGCCTTGAGCACGTCTTGGCCGGAGCGAATGCCGCCGTCCATCCAGACTTCGATGCGCGAGCCCACCGCATCGGCAATCGCCGGCAACGCCTCGATCGACGATGGCGCCCCATCGAGCTGCCGGCCACCGTGATTGGAGACGACCAACGCATCGGCGCCACTGTCAGCCGCGAGCCGCGCGTCTTCTTCGTCCATGATGCCTTTGAGGATCAGCTTGCCGCCCCAGCGCTTCTTGATCCATTCCACATCGTTCCAGTCGAGCTTGGGGTCGAATTGTTCTTTCGTCCAGGTGCTCAGCGAAGTCATGTCGCTCACGCCTTTGGCGTGGCCGATCAAGTTGCCGAAGCCGTGCCGGCGTGTGCCCGCCATGCCGAGGCACCAGCGCGGCTTGGTCATCAGGTTCAAGATGTTCGCAAGCGTCGGCTTCGGTGGTGCGGTCAGGCCGTTCTTGATGTCTTTGTGGCGCTGGCCGAGCACCTGCAGATCGAGTGTTAGCACGAGTGCGCTGCAGTTCGCGGCCTTGGCGCGGTCCATCAGGCGGTCCATGAAATCGCGGTCGCGCATCCAGTAGAGCTGGAACCAAAACGGCGCGTTGGTGGCCGCCGCAATGTCTTCGATCGAGCAAATGCTCATCGTCGAGAGCGTGAACGGAATGCCGAATTTCTTGGCCGCGATCGCGCCCAGCATCTCGCCATCGGCATGCTGCATGCCGGTCAGGCCGGTGGGCGCAATGGCCACGGGCATGGCCACATCAATGCCGATCATCTGCGTGCGCAGCGACCGGTTCTCCATGTTCACCGCCACGCGCTGGCGGAGCTTCAGGCGCTGAAAGTCGCTCTCGTTCGCGCGATAGGTGCTCTCGGTCCAGGAGCCCGAATCGGCGTAGTCGTAGAACATGCGCGGCACGCGCTTTTCCGCGAGCACGCGGAGGTCTTCGATGTCGGTGATGACAGGCATGGGCGTGGCGGTCTGCGGTGGCGACGGCCCATGCTAAGCCCGTGTGGCAACGCCCTCTTAAAGATCGTCGAACAAGGGCAATGTCGACCACGAAGCGGGCTCGGCCACGCGGTAGGTTGCCGCAGCCGCGCGAGCCTCGGCCGGCCTTGGCGCCACCAGCTCTGTGACCGCGGCCAGCGCCCCGGCGCGCACACCGAGCAGCCGCAGCCGCCGTGTCAGGTCGACCCGCTTTAAGCACTCGCCGGCGGCACGGCGTATGGTGGGCGCGTCCATCGTGTGCGCGGGCAAGCTCATGTCGCGCGTGACTGATTTGAAATCGTCGAAGCGCAGCTTGATGCCGATCGTCTTGCTCGCGTAGCCCTTGCGCGTGAGGTCGCTGGCGAGCTGCACGCACAGCTCGGTGAAGATGCGGCCGAGCTCGCTGCGGTCGCGCACGGCGTGCAGATCGCGCTCGAACGTGGTTTCGCGGCTGATCGACTTTGGCTCGCTGAAGGTCACCACAGGCCGATCGTCTCGGCCATGTGAGGCGGCATGCAACCACGCGCCAAAGCTCTTGCCGAAGTGTTCAAGCAAATACAGCGGGTCGGCCGCGGCGATGTCGCCGATCGTGTGCAGCCCAAGCGCAGCAAGCTTGGCCGAGGCTTTGGGCCCGATGCCGTTGACCTTCTTTGCGGCCAGCGGCCAGATGCGCTCGGCAATCTCGTGCTCGGCGAGCAAGGTCAGCCCATTGGGTTTGTCGAACTCGGAGCAGATTTTCGACAGCAGCTTGTTCGGCGTGACGCCTACCGAGCACGTCAGCCCCGTGGCGGCAAACACCGCGTCTTTCAAGGCTTGCGCGATGCTGCGGCCCGCGTCGGCCTGCGCGCCGGCAATGGCGGTCACGTCGATGTAGATCTCGTCGATGCCGCGGTCCTCGACGATCGGCGCCACCTCGCGCACCGCCGCTTTGAAGAGCTTTGAGTACTTGCGGTAAGCATCGAAATCGACCGGCAGCAGCACTGCATCCGGCGCGGCTGCGGCGGCCTTCATCGTGCCCATGCCCGAATGCACGCCGAGCGCACGCGCCTCGTAAGTGCTGGTCGTGATGACGCCGCGGCCTACGTAGTCGCGCAGCCGCGAGAACTCGCGCGTGCCGTCGTCACGCAGCACTGGCTGGTGGCGCCGCCCGCCACCAATCACCACAGGCATGCCGCGCAGCTCCGGGTAGCGGAGCAAGTCGACTGACGCATAGAACGCGTCCATGTCGAGGTGAGCGATCAGGCGCCTCGGTGGCGCGGGTTCAATGCTGTACATCCATCCAGCGTAGCAGCCTCAGGCGCGACGTTCAACTCTGAGTCGCTGAGCCGCGATGAACGCGCGCGGGCGGCGCAGGCTTGCTGGCTGCACCGTGTGCAGGACCGTGGCGTGGGAGGTGTCGGCCTGGACAGCGCAGCCTGGCATGGGCAGTGCCATGTTCAGGGAAGATCACTTGCGCAAACATGAAAGAGACGATCAAAACTGCAGCGATTCAAAGCGCGAGCGCGCGTGTTCGAGCGCTTGGCGGCCGGATTCACCCAGCATGTTCTCGGTCAAATCCAGCGAGTTGCTGTTCGTGTTGTCGGCCAAAAAGCGCGCGGCTTCGTCACTGATGTCGTTGTCGCTCAGGTTGAGCTTGGTGATCAGCGTGTTGACTGCGAGGGCCTGCGCTCCCTCATCGGCGATGTAGTTGTTCTCGAGGTCGAGTTCGGTGATCGAGGTGCTGGTGGCCAGCAATCTCGCACCCTCATCCCCAACAAAGTTCTTTGGCAGTTCGAGCGCAGTAAGGGATTTGTTGGCCGCCAGAGCCCGAGCGCCTTCGGTGCAGATGACATTGCCTCGCAGCCGGAGCTTGGAGACGAAGCGATTGGCCGCCAAGCGCTGACACTCGGCGATGCCGATCGGTACATTGCGAAGGGTCACCGCGCTCACACCGCCTGAACCGAACGCCAACAGCGCCGCATCCAACTCTTGCACCCTGCTCACCACCAAGCCCTGCGCAGCCACCGTGGCGCCTTCCCTGGTGGTTTTATCCAACAAGCGCAATGCCGCCACGCTGCTTTGATCACAAAAGTTGGCGACCTGTGACCACATATCTTGTGGAAGGGTCGACGCGGCCGCTGCCCGCGGCTCAATCGGCACGCACACCTCGCCCAAGGCGGCCAGCCGCCTGGCCGAGATATCGCCCACAACGTCTCGGGCGATCCGCGGACGCGATGCGCCTTGCATCGATCGGGCCGGCGCCGACTCTCGCGAGTCGGGTGCCGGCTTGCTGTGGCGCACTCGCGTTGGCGTCGACATGGGCGGTTGGGCCGACGTGCGAATCGCCGGAGCCGCGCAACGCATGGGGATTGCAGGCAGCTCGGTCAGGCGATGGAGTTTTCATCGCGATAGATGGCGGTTGGCGATGACAAGTGGATGCTGGGTGTGCTCCATCCCAACGCCCAGCGGGCGACGCGAAGGGACGCATGGCGCGACGCATCGCCAGCCAAGCTACCGCCCGACGTCATGCAATGTGCCGCATTCAAATCAACCTGGCGGCGCCCGGTTTCTCCGCGAGGCCAGTCGCGAAAGTCACCCGTGCCGCAGCAGGCCGCCGTGGTCGCTGCGGACCATGGCGCGCCTCGCTGATCAGACGCGATCGATCGACAGCTGCTGCGCCTTGTGAGCGGCCACGCTCAGAGCCGCAGCGTTACAAAGCGCGCGCGAACCTCTTCGAGCGCCCGGATGTCGCGCTCGCTGATGCCGCACCATCTCACGTCGAGTGAGGTGAGCAAGGTATTTGCGGCCAGCGCGATCGCGGCGTCGTCTCCGATGTCGTTGCCGTGCAGGTCGAATCGGGCAGGTGTACCTGCAACCGCGCGGCACGAACGCTGTGGCGCATCTGGCCAATGACCTGCTGTTTGGCTTGATCTCCCGCGCTGATTCGGCTGCCGCGATCAGAGCTCCAGCAGTTCAAAGTGCGTGCCCAGGTTTCGGATCGCAAGCTTGGTCTGCTCGTTGAGGCCGCAGCTCATCAAGCTAAGTGACGTGATCGCGGGGTTGGCGGCGAGCGCCATCGCGGCGGCGTTGCCGATGCGGTTGCAGCTCAGATCGAGCTTGGAAATCGAGCGGTTGGCCGCCAAAGCGAGGGCGCCGCGACTGCCGATGGCGCAGCGAGTCAAGTCGAGTTCGGTGATCAAAGCGTTCGCCGCAAGTGCCACGGCACCATCGTCGCCCACCTCGTTGTTGCTCAGGTCGAGCGCAGTGATCGACGTGCTGGCTGCCAGCGCGATCGCACCTTCATCACCGACATGGTTGAGATCCAACTCGAGCCTGGTGATCGACGTGCTGCGCGCCAGCGCCCGGGCGCCTTCGCATCCCACGTTGTTGTTTCCCAGGAAGAGCACGGAAATCGATCTGCTCGCGCCGAGAGCTTGCGCGCCGATGTCACCGATGCCAGCGCCTTGCACCTCAAGCAATTCGATGGAGCGGCTCGTCGCTAGCGCCCGCGCGCCCTCATCGCCGAGCGCATTGGAATTCAGCACAACCGAATTGATCGAGACGCTGGTCGCCAATCCTCGCGCACCCTCCGCGCTGATGCCGCTCGAATCGAGTTCGATCCGGCGCAGCGTGGTGCTTTTCGCAAGGGCACACGCGCCCCTGTCTCCGATGGGGTTCGAACTCAGGATGAGCGTGGCAATTGATTTGCTGGCGGCAAGGGCAACCGCGCCCTCAGGCCCGATGCCGTTGCATTGCAGGTTGAGCCTTTGGAGAGCCGGCATGGTCGCCAGAGCCCGTGCTCCTTCATCTTGAATGTAGTTGTACTCAAGCCCCAGCTGGCTGATCGAGGCGCTTGCTGCCAGCGCTTGCGCGGCAGCGTCGCCGAGCAGGTTGGAACCCAACTCGAGTCTCTCGATCGACGCGTAGCTCGCAAGGCGCTGGACCTCGGCCGCTCCAAACTCGGCGTGGTGGGCAATCACAGAGTCCAAACCGCCGAATTCAACGGCCGCCAGTGCGTGATCCAATTCTTCGGCTTCGTAGACCCTCAGGCCCCGCAGGGCTGCAGTCGCGCCGTCTTTGACGACATGGCTCACCGAGCGCATTTCCAACTTGTTCGGCTTGTCTGCATAACTGGCCACCTCGGACCACATCTCGTAGGGCAGGCTCGGCGTGACCGGTGCTGGTGGGTGCGCGCTCGGAGGCGCGCCACCACCATCGACCGAATGACCGCGCGGCCTTGGCGGCGGCGCGCCCAGAGCGGCGTCGGCCGAACTTGAACGCACCAAACCTCCCTCACGAGCACCGGCTCTGATCGACTGTGGCCGCGCGGCAGGCGGTTGCAACAGGCTCTGGGTGGCATTCGGCGCAAGCGCAACGTCAACCACCGCAGGGGCGTTAACCGGGACGGAGGCAGGGATAGTCATGACACGCTCGCAGCAGGTTGGCAACGCAGCTCATGCTAGTGACCACCTTGCCTGAGAGCGGGTAGGTATTGCGAAGGCGTGCAGAGCGAGACGAAACTCGGCCTGACTGGCGAGTGCGAGTGCGAGTGCGAGTGCGAGTCGGCATGCTGCCTCGTGCCCCTCGGGCGCCGCGAACTGTTTGGGCGCGAGCTCATCGGCAACCCAACCGCTCAGCAAACGTTTTTTTGGGCTCATCTGACATTCGATCTGCTACCGGGAACCGCCGATGACAACCGCCCTCCTCTTGCGCGTGGCCGACGAATCAGATGCGCCGCGCATCGCCGACATGTCGCGCGACCTCATCGAGCGAGGCCTCGGCTGGAGCTGGCGCGGCCACCGCGTCTTGCGCTGCATTCGTGACGCCGACACCAACGTGCTCATCGCCAGTTTTCACGGGCGAACGGTGGGCTTTGCGATCATGAGTTACCGAGACGAGGAGGCGCATTTGCTGCTGTTCGCAGTCGACCCGCGCTTCGGCCGGCGTGGCATCGGCTCGGCCTTGCTGCGCTGGCTGGAGCAATCGGCGCTGGTGGCCGGCATCGGCCAGGTTTACCTTGAATCGCGCGTCACGAATGCCGCGGCGCGGGCGTTCTACAAGCTGCACGGCTACCAAGAGGTGCAGCTCGTGCAGCGCTACTACCAAGGCGTGGAAGCCAGCGTTCGGCTGGCGAAAGACTTGTGGCTGGAGCGGCCGGCGGTGGCTTGAGCAGGGTTCAATCCCCGCGTTCACGGGCATTGGCTCACGGTGCCTGGCGCACGCGCTGCTGACGGGTCCATCGCAAACAGCTGGCCCGTGCGTGCCGGCTTCACGATGAGGCACTCGGCGCCTCGGCGAATGCGCAAGCTGCCGTCGCTGAGGCGGTCTTGAATCTCGCGCGTGTCGAGCGCGCCGGCCATGCGCTGCTCGGGCGTGAGCCTGGCCGTGGTGGCTCGCGGATCGTCGATCGCCGGATTGCGCGCGTCGGGCTTCAAGCTGTAGCCGCGCGGCAGGTTCAGATCGAGTGGGCGCGGCGGCTGCGAGGCTGCTGGCTGCGGCGAAGGGGCCGCTTCGGTGGCCGCGGCGGCGGTGGTTGCTGGATCGGTGATCGCGTCGGCATTGGCCGGCATGGCAGGCCGCGCCGTTGGCACGTTGGACTGGGTGATGGCCGCGGGCTGGCGCGGTGCGATGGGGTCGGGTTTGCGGGGCGCGCGTCGCTCGGGCAGGTTGACTGGCGGGCGTTCAATCCGGGGTTCGGCGAGCGGCAAAAGCCGCAGCGTCACCGTCACGCCTGCGGGCGACGACTTGCGCGGCGCCACCGGCCGAGTCAACCAGCTCAGGAAGACGAGGTGCAAGCCGGCCACGCACAGCAACGCGAGCAGGCCGCGCCGCCGCGGCGGCGGTAAGCGGGCGGTCATGCGTTCAGCGCTCCGAGCCGAGCTTGACGCCGCGCTCAGCGAGTGGCCGGCCGATCATCCAATCGCCGCCAAGCGCCTTCACGAGGAACACTGAGGTTGCCATCCGCTGACTCAGCAACTGTGCGGCTTGGCGCTCGGTGCTGAGCAGGCTTTGCTGGGCGGTGATGACGTCAAGGTAAGTCGATGCGCCGCCTTCGTAACGCGCGGTGGCCAGATCGAGCACGCGGCGCGCACTGGCCACCGCGGCTTCGGCCTGCGCATGCGCACGGTCGAGGGCCGACGAGCCGGTGATGCCGTCTTCAACCTCCTGCATCGCCGTGAGCACCACGCGCCGATAGCTGGCGACCGCGGCCTCATGGCCAGCTCGAGCCGAAGCCACGTTGGCATCGGTGCGGCCACCATCGAACAGCGCCTGCGTGGCCGACAGCCCGAGCGACCACAACAAGCTGGGCGCATTGAACAAGCTGCCGATCGAGCGGCTGTCGAGGCCGACTGATGGCCCGACCGAGGGCCCGATGAAGATGCTCGGGTAGTAGGCCGCGCGCGCCACGCCGATCTGTGCGTTGGCAGCGGCCATCGCGCGCTCGGCGCTCGCCACATCGGGGCGGCGCTCAAGCACGTCTGACGGCACGCCGAGCGGCGAGGCGATTGGGACGAGCGGCACCGCCTCTGCCGCGAGCGAGAACTGCGGCGCCGGTGTGCCGGTGAGCGTGGCGATGGCGTGCTCGGCTTGGTCGCGCTGCTTTCGCAAGATGTCGACTTGCGTGAGCGTGCTGTCGAGCAAGGCCTGCTGCTGCGCCACCTCCAGGCCCGAGGCGGCGCCGCCCTCGCGCCGCGCGGTGACGAGGTCGAGCGCGCGGCGCTGCAGGGCGATCGAGCGGGAGAGCACATCGAGCTCGGCGTCGGTTCCGCGCAGGCTGAAGTAGGCCGTGGCCAGATCGGCGGTGAGCAGCAGCCGCGTGTTCTCGAGGTCGGCGGCCGATTGCTCGGCCGATGCACGAGCGCCTTCGATGCTGCGTTGCACACGGCCCGACAAATCCGCCTCGTAGCTGGCGGTGAGCGACAGCGCGAAGTCGTTCTGCACGGTCGAGAGGTTCGATGCCGAGTAGTTGGTCAGCGGGCGGTTGGCCGAAATGTCGAGCCGCGAGGCGCGGGCGCCGGCGCTGATCTGCGGGTACGCGCCCGCAGCGCTTGCGGCGAGGGCTGCGCGCGCTTGCGCCAGGCGCGCCGAGGCGATCTGCAGCGTCGGGTTGGCGGCGAGCGCGCGCTCTTCGAGTGCGGCGAGCTGCGCATCGCCGAAGCGCAGCCACCACGGGCCTTTGGCCGCGGCATCGTTCGGTGCGCTCTCGCGCCAAGGCGCATCGACCTTCCACGCCGGCGGCAGATCGAGCAGCGGCTTTTGGTACTCGGGGGCGGAGGCGCAAGCGGTGAGCAAGCTGATCAGCAGACAGATCTGCGCGCCGAGCACCTTCTCAACCAGGCCAGCAGCGCCGCAGCGGCGACCAGCGATCACGTTGCTTCCTTGCCCGCGGCGGCACTCGCTGCAGCGGCCGGCGCCACGCTCACCTGATCACCATCGGCCAATGAGTCCGACGGGTTGAGCACCACCGCATCCGCAGAGGTCAGGCCATCGAGCACCTCGACGCGCTCGCCCAGATTGCGGCCGATCTTGATGGGCCGCAGCCGCACACGGCTTTGCGCATCGAGCACCGCAACGCGCAGGCCTTCGCCGCGAAACAGCAGCGTGTTCGCGGGCACGGTGAGCGCGCCTGTTGAATCGGCGCCGCCCGCGCGCGGCAGCGGAAGCGGAAGCGGCAGTTGCACTTGAACGTAAGCGCCGGGCAGCAGCTCGCCGGCCAGGTTGGGCAACGCGATCTCGACTTGCATCGAGCGCGTGGCCGCATCGATTGACGCTGCCGTGCGCGCCACCTCGCCCTTGAAGCTCTGCCCGCGCAACTCGTTTTGCGTGACGACCACCGGCTGCCCGGCTTTGACTAGCTGCGCATAAGCCTGCGGCACGTTGACGTAGACGCGCAGCTGCTCCGTTTGCGTCAGCACGAAGAGGGCGCGGCCGGCGGCGCCACCGGCATCGATCAAATCGCCAACGTCAACATTGCGCCGCGTGATGACGCCGGCAAACGGGGCGATCACGCGCTTGAAGCCTTCGGTCTGGCGCAAGCGCTGCACATTGGCATCGGCCGCGGCCACGTTGGCCTGGGCTTGTGCGACAGCGCTGCGGCGCTCATCGAGCTCTTGCTGCGAGACCACGTCTTTCGTGCGCAGGCCTTCCCAGCGCGCCAAGGTGCTTTGCGCGAGTGCCAGCGTGGCAGCGGTTTGCTGCCGCGCGGCCACGGCTTGCGTGAGCTGCTGATCGACCTCTGGCGCCTCGATCTCGGCGAGCAAATCGCCCTTCTCGACGCGGGCGCCGATGTCTTTCGTCCAGCGCTTCAAGTAGCCGCTTGAGCGCGCGGCGATCGGCGATTGCACGGCGCCTTGCAGCGTGCCGGGCAGAGCAAGTGTTTGGCCGGCCGTGTTGCGCTGCGCGAAGGTGGTCTTCACGTAGACGCGGGCGCGCTCGGCCGTGCCGGCCTCCAGCGCTTTGGCGTTGGCGGCGCGGCTGATGAGCGTGCGCGCAGCGCCTGCAGCCAACAGCAGCAAGACCACCGCGGTGATGATCTGCAGGCGGCGGGCGGTGGTCATTGGTCAAGACTCCTGGGGTGAGAGCGGCGAGTTCGGGGCTTGCTGGCGAGCTTGCTGGCGGCCTTGCTGGCGAGCCTGCCGACGCTGCAGCCGGCCATGCACACCAGCGAAGATCACGGGCACGAAGAGCAGCGTGGAGACGGTGGCGAACAGCAGCCCGCCAATTACCGCGCGGCCGAGCGGCGCATTTTGTTCGGCACCTTCGCCGAGGCCAAGCGCCATCGGGATCATGCCAATGATCATGGCGAGCGCCGTCATCAACACCGGGCGAAGGCGGGTTGCGCCAGCGTCGAGTGCGGCTTGCACCGGCGTTTCGTTTTCAATCATTCGCTGCCGCGCGAACGACACCATCAAGATGCTGTTCGCCGTGGCCACGCCCATGGTCATGATGGCGCCGGTGAGTGCCGGCACGCTCAGCGTCGTGCCGGTGATGAAGAGCATCCACGCGATGCCGGCGAGTGCGGCGGGCAGCGCGGCAATGATGATCAATGCATCGATCCACGACTGGAAGTTCACCACCACGAGCAGGTAGACGAGCACGATCGCCATCGCCAGGCCCACAAGGAGGCCGGTGAACGAGGCTTGCATCGTCTGCACCTGGCCGCGCATGACGACCTCGCTGCCGCGTGCGAGCTTCGGTCGAATCTCATCGATGCGCTGCTGCACTTGGGCCGCCACGCTCGCCAAATCGGCGCCCTGCACGCTCACATAAACATCGATCGCCGGCAGGATGTTGTAGCGCGAGGCAATCGCCGGCTGGCGGCTCGGCGCCACATCGACCAAATTGCCCAGCAACTGCGGCGATGCACCTGAGGCCGCACCGCCCGTGGCCGCCACAGGCATGTTGAGCAGCGCATCGAGTGAATCGACGTTGTATTGCGGCGTTTGAACCGCGATGCTGTAGACCACACCGTTCTTTGGGTTCAGCCAAAACGCGGGCGCCGTTTGCGAGCTGCCCGAGAGCGCGATCAGCACGTTTTGGCCAACGTTGTTGGCAGTCAGGCCGACTTGGCTCAGGCGCGTGCGGTCCATCGTCATGTCGAGCACGGGCGTGTCGAGGCGTTGATGAACGTGGGCGTCAACCGCGCCCGGAATCTGCCGGATCGCGGTCGTCAGCTGCGCCGCGAGCGCGGCGTTGGCGGCGAGGTTGTTGCCGGTGAACTGCACGTCGATCGCGGCTGGCAGGCCGAAGTTGAGGATCTGCGTGACGATGTCGGCCGGCTGAAAGAAGAACTCGGTGCCAGGAAACCGCTTGGGCAACTCGGCACGCAGCAGCGCCACGAATTCTTCGGTCGGGCGGTGGCCCTCTTTCAGCGAGAGCTGAATCTCGCCGTCGAGCGTGCCGATGGTGCCGGCATTGCTGTACGAAAGGTTGATGCCGCTGTTGGGCACGCCGAGGTTGTCGAGAATGGTGTCGAGCTCTTCGGCGGGTACGAGCTGGCGAATGACCGCCTCAACCTGATCGGCCAGCCGCGCTGTTTCTTCGATGCGCGTGCCGGTGGGCGCACGCATGTGCAGGCGGATCTGGCCCGCATCAACGCTCGGAAAGAAATCGCGGCCGAGCACCGCATAGAGCGCGCACGAGAGCAGGCAAAAGCCGAGAAAGCCGATCGCGAAGGCGCGGCGCTGTTCGAGCAGCAAAGCGAGCGCTGCGGTGTAGCCGCCGCGCACGCGCTCGAACTGGTGGTCAAAGCTGCGGTAGACGCGCTGCAGCAAGCTCGCGCGCTGGCGAGATTCGGCCGCCTCAACCGGCGCCACGCCGCGCATCAACAGCATCACCAGGGTTGGCACCAGCGTGCGCGAGAGCAGGTAGGAGGCGATCATCGCGAACACCACCGCCTCGGCCAGCGGCACGAACAAGAAGCGCGCCACGCCCGAGAGAAAGAACATCGGCACGAACACGATGCAGATGCACAGCGTGCTGACGAACGCGGCCGCGCCGATCTCGTTGGCGCCGGTGAGGATGGCGTCGTCAAGTGCGGTGCCCATGTGCAGATGGCGCTCGATGTTCTCGATCGTGACGATCGCCTGATCGACCAAGATGCCGACTGAGAGCGCCAGGCCGCCGAGCGTCATGATGTTGAGCGTCTCGCCGAGCGCTTGCAGCGCCAGCACCGAGCTCAAGATCGACAGCGGAATGGTCAGCGCAATGATCAGCGTGCTACGCCAGTTGCCGAGAAAGAGCAGCACCATCGCGGCGGTGAGCGCGGCGGCAATCACGGCTTCGATCACCACGCCTTTGACCGCCGCTTTCACGAACACCGATTGGTCGAAGAGCGGCGTGACCTTGATGTCAGCCGGCATCACTTGCGTGACCTTCGGCAGCAGCGCGCGCAGGTTGGAGACGATGTCGAGCGTGGAGGCGCCGCCGTTCTTCAACACCGAGAGCAGCACGCCGCGCACGCCGTCTTGCCGCACAACATTGGTTTGCGGCGAGAACCCGTCGCGCACGAAGGCCACGTCGCGCAGGTAGGTCGTCGTGCCGCCGGCGGTGCGCACGGGCAAGTCGTTGAGGCCGGCCACGTCGTCCGTCGAGCCGTTCATGCGGACGGTGTATTCGGTGTCGCCCAGCTTGGCGGTGCCAGCCGGCAAGATGAGGTTTTGCAGGTTGAGCGCATTGACCACATCGGCCGGCGCCAGGCCGCGCGCTTGCAAGGCCTGTGTGTCGAGATCAACCGAGACGAGCCGGCTCTTGCCGCCATACGGAAACGGCACCGCGCTGCCGGGGATCGTGATCAGCTGCGGCCGCAAGGTGTTGACCGCCGCATCAAACAGCCCCTGCTCCGATTGCACCGGGCTCGACAAGCCCAGTTGGATGACCGGAATGCTCGACGCCGAGTATTTGATGATGAGCGGCGGCGTGATGCCGGGCGGCAACTGGCGAAGCTGCGATTGCTCAACCGCCACCACCTGCGCGATCGCCGTCTGGATGTTCGCGTTGGGCTGAAAAAACACCTTGATGACCGAGATGCCAGCCAGCGAGGTCGACTCGATGTGCTCGATGTCGCTCACCGTCGTCGTCAAGCTGCGTTCGTTCTGGGCCGAGATGCGCTGGCCCATCTCTTGAGCCGACAAGCCGTTGTATTGCCAGACGATGCTGATGACCGGGATGTTGATCTCGGGGAAGATGTCTGTGGCCATCTTCAGCAGCGCAAAGGGCGTGGCCAGCACGATCAGCAGCGCCATCACGATGAAGGTGTATGGGCGCCTCAGCGCGAGCTGAACCATGGACATCGCGGCAGGTTCCAACGAGGGGGAACCTGATGATATTCAGATGGTGAGCGAGGCGAGTGGTGGCCGGCGGAAGGCCATGGTCGCGCTGATGCAGAGCCTGTACGGCGGCCGGCCATGCGCCTGCCGCCGGACGAGCTGATCAGGCTTGAATCACACCGCCGCGTGCAGCGCGGTCGGCGCCGCCGGTGGTTGAGTAGAGCGCGGCGCTGTCGCGCGGCAGCAGCACATCAATGGCGCGGTCGAGCGCGGCCGTGGCGCGGGCCAGCGATTCGCGCTGTGCGGCGACTTGCCCGCCAGCGCTCGCCAAACGGCGGCGCAGTGCAGGCGGCAGCGGGCCGCTGCGCGCTGCGCTGGAAAAGCATTCGATCGCGCGGGCAAGCGCCCGGTGCAACTCGGTGGCGTGCAGATCGATGCCGGGCAAATCCCGCAAGCGCAAAGCCTCCCCCAGCGCGGCAAGCCGTTGCTCGACGGCGGCGAGCGCCTCTTCGAGCTCCGGTCCGGCGGAGGGTTCCAAGCGGGGAGGCACCGGCGTGAACATGGGGAGCGCGTCCGAGGTGAGGGGAACGACGGGTCAGCGAAATGGCGCTGGCCCGGTTGCCGGGCCGATGCGGCCGCGACGAGGAAGGCGTTGGTTATTTCGGCGGGCCCCTCGGCACGCCGCAGGTCAAATCTGGGTCAGTGACGCGCGCGGCTCAACAACTCGCTAGCGTTGGAGATCAGCTTGTCGGCAATGATTTCTGGATGGACCTTGTAGGAGCCATCGTTGATCGATCGCGTGATGCGAGCGACTTTCTCGGCATCGAACTCAGGCGTGGAGCCGCTTGCGAGCAGCGTCGAGGTTGCGCTCGACAGCTCGATCTTCGCGCTCGCCTCGGGCTTGGCCGCGTGAGCCACCGGGGCGTGAGCCGTTGTCTTGGCGGTTTCGCCGGCATGGCCAGCGTTGCCGTTGCTGACGACGGGTGGGGGTTTATCTGCAGGGTTGCCGATCTTCATGGTGTTCTCCAAAGGTCAGGGGTTTGAGCCCTTTCCATTCAACATGGACGGTATTTCGGCGGCGCTTTCGGCGACTTGAGGGATTTTGTGAAGTACCCCCCGCGTTTCGGGGTATCGCCACCCATCAGCCGCCCATAAGCCACTCCGCACATGCCGCCGACCCTCATCACATCGACAGCGCCAGCTGCCGCTCGCCCACAGGTTGCCCGGTGAGGATGCGGCCGCCTTCGGTGCGCACCCTCGCGGTTTGACCTTCGATGCCGTTGGTCATGGCTTCGGCCTCGCTCTCCACATTGAACCCTTGCCCCTGAGCACGAACCTTGACCATCTCGCCCGCGGCAAACCATTGCCGCGGCTTCAGGTGCGCGATGCGCAGGGTTTGCCCCGCCTTCATCGGTTGCAGCAGCGTGCGGCCCACGGCCAACGCGGCGTCGGTGATCACGGCAGAGTTTTCTTCGGCCAAATCAACCTCGGCTTGAATCAGATCGGCTGCTGCCAGAACGCCGCCCGCCGGCGCAGTACTCGTGGTGACCCAAGCCCGCCCATAGACCTTGACCGTGACCGGCAAGTAAACGTTCCACTTCGATGCGCCTTCAGTACAGCGCAAGCCAATCCGCGTGCGGCCCCAAAGCCGCGTGCCTGCTGGCAGATAAGGTTCGATGCGGGCGCAAGGCGCCAAGCGCAAGCGGCTGTCGAGCTGGCCCACACTCACCTCCACACGCGGCACGCCGGGTGCGCCGGCGTGGGTGCCATCGAGCGCGATGCGGCGCACTTGCTGCTCCAACTCGGCCGGTAGCCCGCTCGCCGCCTCCTGCGCGTGAGCGAACCCGACGGCGAGCGCCAAGCACAACATCGCAATCAGACGGAGCATGTTCATCGGGCGACTCTAGAGCGGCATGCACATCGCACACAGGCTGAAATGACAGCCTTAGATCAGCTTATTCCCGCTTATGTTTGCAGGCCAGCTGTCCAGAATCACGACACGTCGCCTCAGGGGTCTTCTTCTCGAAGACCGGCGCGTGACTGAAGGCAGGCCATGGGCATCGGACTGAACAGCTCGCTCACATCAACGATCGATTTCCAGGCCCAAGCCTTGAATCTGCGATCGGAGCGGCAACGCCTCATCGCCAGCAACATCGCCAATGCTGATACGCCCGGCTACCTGGCCCGCGACCTCGATTTCGCCAGCGCCCTGCGCGACGCAACAGGCACCACATCGGGCAGCACCGCGCCGACACGCCTGGCCGCCAATCGCCCAGGCCACATCACAAGCAGCGCGGCCGGTGGCACCGCCAGCACCCTCCTCTACGCGATGCCGAGCCAGACCAGCCTCGACGGCAACAGCGTCGACATGGACCGCGAGCGCGCCAGCTTTGCCGACAACTCTTTGAAATACGAAGCCACGCTGAGGTTCATCAACAGCGGCGTGCGCACGATGCTGAGCGCCATCACCGGCCAGTGATCGCAAGGAAAACCCTCATGTCGCTCCTCAATATCTTCGATGTCTCTGGCAGTGCTGCGAGCGCCCAAAGCCAGCGCCTCAACATCGTGGCGAGCAACCTCGCCAATGCCGACACCGTGGCCGGCCCGAACGGCACCGCCTACAAGGCGCGGCAGGTCACGTTCCAGACGCAGCTCATGGGCGCCAATCGCAACGACCCCACAGCCGCCGGCGTGACCGTGAGCCGCATCAGCGAAGACCAAACCGAAGGCCGCCATGTGTACGACCCCAAGCACCCCGGCGCCGATGCCGAGGGCTACGTGACCTACAGCAACGTCAACGCGGTGGAGGAGATGGTCAACATGATCTCGGCTTCGCGCTCCTACCAAAACAACATCGAAGTGATGACCACCGCCAAGACCTTGCTGCAGAAAACGCTGCAACTCGGCCAGGGCTAGAGCTAACCTTTATTCGGAGCGTCATCATGCAAGTCAGCGCCACCACAGCCACGACCGACCCCAGCAAGACGCTGGCCGCATCGGCCACCGATGCCGCGTCGTCGTCCGACCGCTTTCTCAAGCTGCTGGTGGCGCAAATGCAAAACCAGGACCCGTTGAACCCAATGGACAACGCCCAGGTGACGAGCCAGATCGCGCAGATCAACACCGTCAGCGGGATCGACAAGCTCAACACCACGGTCACCGGCCTGTCGTCGCAGTTCGTGCAGATGCAGGCGCTGCAAGGCGCATCGCTGGTCGGCCACGACGTGGTCGTGCCCGGCAACGACATGCGCATTGCCGACGCCAAAGGCCAAGGCGGCTACGAGCTCACCGCGGGCGCATCGGCGGTCACGATGGAGGTGTTGTCGCCGTCGGGCACGGTCGTCGGCAAGCTCGACCTCGGGCAGCAAGACGCCGGCATCCACACCTTCTCCTGGCCTGCCGGCGCCTACACGAACGACAGCGGGCTGAGCTTTCGTGTGACCGCAACCAACGGCGAGACCTCCAGCGCCGCGACCACGCTGGTGAGCGACACCGTCAAGGCGGTGAGCACCAGCGGCAACAGCTTCAACCTCGAACTGGCGAATGCGGGCACCGTGCCGTACAGCTCGGTCAAGGCATTCAACTGAGCTTTTTCAAAGGACGAACTCCATGGGCTTTCAGCAAGGTCTCTCCGGGCTCAATGCCGCTTCCAGGAACCTGGAAGTGGTGGGCAACAACGTGTCCAACGCCAACACCTTTGGCTTCAAACAATCGCGCGCCGAATTCGCCGATGTGTACGCGGTGGCCATGAACGGCGCGAGCAGCAACTCGCCGGGCATCGGCGTCAACCTCGGTGCCGTGGCGCAGCAGTTCACGCAGGGCAACATCACCTCGACCGACAACCCGATGGATCTGGCGATCAACGGCGCCGGCTTCTTTCAAGTGGATGACCACTCCGGCCAGACGCTCTACACCCGCAACGGCCAGTTCAAGCTCGACTCCGACGGCTTCATCGTCAACAACCAGACCCAAAAGCTGATGGGCTACCCAGCGAGCGCGACAGGCGCCATCCTCTCCGGCACGGCAGAGCCGGTGCAGTTGCCGACCTCCGGCATCAAGCCGAACACGACGGCGAATGTGACGATGGAGTTGAACCTCGACTCGCGTCTGGCCGTCACCGCCCCCGTCGGCACGCCGACCATCAACGTGGCCGACCCGAAGACCTACAACAACGCGACCTCGCTGACCGTCTATGACGCCAAGGGCCAAGACGTGGCGCTGACCTACTACTTCCAGAAGTCGGCGACCGACAACTGGAATGTCTTTGTCACGGCCAACGGCACGCCGCTGGCGACCAACGCTGACGGCTCACCTGCGCCCAGCACGTCGATGACATTCCCGTCGAACGGCAGCGCGCCAACCTCGCCCGTCGGCCCGGTCTCGATCGACATTCCTTCCGTCACCAACGCGGCTGGCGCACTCAGCCTGGCGATCCCCGGCGTCTTGCTCGATGTGAGTGGCGCAACCGAGTACGGCGCCAAGTTCGGCGTCACCAACCTCACGCAAGACGGCTATGCGCCGGGCCAGTTGAGCGGCATCGTGATCGAGACCAACGGGATCATCACGGCGCGCTACTCGAACGGGCAGTCCAAGTCGGCCGGGCAGCTCGAGATCGCGACCTTCCGCAACGCCCAGGGCTTGCAGCCGGTCGGCGGCAACGCTTGGGCGCGCACTTACGCCACTGGCGACCCGATCGTCGGCGTGCCGGGCAACGGCAACCTGGGCGTTTTGCAATCGGGCGCGCTCGAAGAATCGAACACCGATCTCACCTCCGAGCTCGTCAACATGATCACCGCGCAGCGCTACTACCAAGCCAATGCACAAACGATCAAGACGGAAGACCAGATCCTTCAAACCTTGGTCAACCTGCGTTGATCTGACTCGACGCAACTGACCCAGAAGGCGCCCCATGGACCGCATGATTTACGTCTCGATGTCGGGCGCCAAGGCCACGATGCAGCGCCAAGACGTGCTCGCGCACAACCTCGCGAACGTCTCTACCGTGGGCTTTCGTGCCGAGTTGCAGGCGTTTCGCGCAGTGCCGGTCGAAGGCAGTGGCGCGAGCACGCGGGTCTATGCGCTCGAATCGACGCCGGGGTTCGACAACTCGCCCGGCGTCGTCAGCAACACGGCACGCCCGCTCGATGTAGCGATGCGCGGCAATGCGTGGCTCGCCGTGCAGGGGCTTGACGGCACCGAGGCCTACACCCGCGCCGGCTCGCTTGATGTGATGACCGATGGCACGCTCGTCTCAAGCGGCGGCATCACCGTGCTTGGCGATGCCGGGCCGATTCAGGCGCCGCCCAACACCGAGGTGAGCATTGCGCCCGATGGCACCGTCAACGCCAAGCCGCTGAACGGCCGCAGCACCGCCATCGGCAAGCTCAAGCTGGTGACGCCCGAGGCACCGCTGCTGCGCGGCGCGGACGGCTTGTTTCGCACAGCCGATGGCGCCGATCTGCCCGCAGACGCCAGGGCGCGGCTGCAAGACGGCGCGCTCGAAGGCTCGAACGTGAGCGCCGTCGAGACCATGGTGGCGATGATCTCCGCTGCGCGCCAATTCGAGGCGCAGATGAAGAGCCTGCAGACGGCTGAAGGCAACGAGAAGGCGGCTGCGCAACTGTTGGCTGCCAGCTAGCGACACGAGCAATCTGCCGGATCGGCCTCAAGCCCGGGCCGGGCTTTGCCGATAGCCATCCAAGATGGCCATGCTTGAACCCGACCCCGCCAGCGCCCCCGATGGCGCGCGGCAAGCCCGCGCGTGGCGCCGCCAGGTGGCATCGGCGTTCGGCTCGCTGAAATGTCGGGTCACACTCGGCGGCATCGTCGCGCTCGTCTTCGGCATCGGCTTGATCACCGCGCTGTTGGTCCACCGGGCCGAGCACGACACGCTGCAGACTCAGCGGCAGCGGGAGTTGAGCGACACCGCGCGCACTGCGGCCCTGCTCTCGCGCACGATCGTTGATCTGCAACGCGACTTGAACGCCGCCGTCAGCCGCCTCGACCGCGCAACGCTGGATGACGATGCCGCGCTAGAACGCTTCATCGACAACCGCCCGGTGCTGCGCGCTCGGTTCGATTCGCTCTTTGTCGCATCAGCCGAAGGCCGCATGCGATTGCTCGTTGACGCGGCAGGCACCCAGCACCCGAACCTGCAACTCAACGACCGCGACTACTTCCGCCGCACTCTGGCCGAAGACAGGCCGATCGTCTCGGACGCCATCGCCTCGCGCATCACCGGCGAGCCGGTGATCGTGTTGACGCAGCCAGTGCGCGGGCCGAGCGGCATCGTCGCCGTGCTCGCGGGCAGCTTGCGGCTGGCGAATCGTGATCTGCTCTCTGACCTGATCACGGTGCATGAGGCTGACGGCCAAGCCATGCTCATCGTCACCGATGCGCGCGGGCAGGTGCTGGCGCACCCGGAGCGCAGCCGCGTCACGCACTCGCTGAGCGATGAACCTCGGCTCGCGCAGGCGTTTGCAGCGTGGGTTGCGCAGGGCAGCCCGGTCGAACCCTCGGGCGTGGATCTGCCGCAGACCGGCGAGGTGGTGAGCGCCGCAGGCGCGGCCGGGCCGAACTGGATGGTCTGGCGCGTGCGCTCAGAAGCCGAGCTGCTGCAGCCCTTGCGGGCCGCGCGGCGCGAGGCCATCGGCTGGGCGGCGGGGTTGATTGCGGCGCTGTCGCCGCTGCTGTTCGGCAGCTTGTGGTGGCTGCTGCGGCCGCTCGATTTGCTTGAGCGGCGAGCGCAGCGTTTGTTCAGCGGCCAACTCGACGCGCAAGAAGGCTGGCCTGTGGCGACTGGCGAAATCGGCCGGCTCGCGCGCATGCTCAAGCAAGTGGCTGCGGAGCGCTCGCAGCTTGAAGCGCTCAACACCGAAGTGCTGCGCAAGTTGGGCTCGGTGATGACCGCGGCGCCGATCGGCATTGCCTTCACGCGGGCGCAGCGCTTCGAGCTCGTCAGCGCGGAGTTCTGCCGCTTGTTCGGCCACAACGAGCGCGCCATGCTCGGGCAGCCGGCTCGCATGATCTACGCCTCCGATGACGACTACGCCCGCCTCGGCCCGCTCATCGGCGCAGCCTTTGGCGCAGGCCACGCCTACCTGGGCGACTGGGAGATGCGGCGCGCCGATGGCACCTCGTTCTGGGCCAGCCTGCGCGGCAACCCGGTCGCCGCCGATGACCCCACCGCCGGCACGATCTGGACCGTGTCCGACATCAGCGACCAACGCAAGCAAACCGAGCAGCTGACCTGGTCGGCCACGCACGATGCCTTGACCGGTTTGGCCAACCGCGAGCTCTTCGAGCAGCGCAGCGCGGGCATCGTGGCCGGGGGCGCAGCAGCCCGGCCGGCCACGGTGGTATTCATTGACCTCGACCGCTTCAAACCCATCAACGACACCGCCGGCCATGCCGCTGGCGATGCGATGCTGCGTGCCGTGGCCGCAGCACTCTCGAGCACGGTGCGCAACCGAGATTTGGTCGTGCGCCTGGGTGGCGACGAATTCGCGCTGTTGCTGGAGCACTGCAACATCGAGGTGGCAGCGCGCATTGCCGAGAACGCGCGCGCCGCCGTCAGCGCCATTGCGCTCGGCTGGAACGGGCGCACGCTGAGCGTGGGCGCGAGCCTCGGGCTCGCTTGCCTGACCGATGAAATGCAAAGCGCCGATGAGTGGCTGGCCGCAGCCGATGCCGCCTGCTACGCCGCCAAAGCCGCCGGCCGCGGCGTCGTGCGCATTGCGGCCGAGGCACAGCCAGCTGAGCGCCCTGAAGCACCAGCATCAGTGCACTCAACGCAGACCGAACTGCGCGCGAGCGATCCGGCCCTGAGCTGAGCCCTGCTCACTGCGAGCGCCTATCCCGAGCGCCTACCATTTGGCGGCCCGAGGCCATCGGCCCCGCCCAATCGAAAGCACTCGCCCATGCTCCGTTCGATCGCCTACCGGATGGCCTTGCTGGCTGCCAGCACACTCATCAGCACAGCGCCTTGCGCCCGCGCCCAAGCCCGATTTGATTTCGACGCCACGCCGGGCAACTTGCCGAAGAGCGTGGTGCCCACCCGTTACACGCTGGCGCTCGATCTGGACCCCGCCCGCGACGACTTCAGCGGCCGAGCCGAGATCGCTATCACCGTTCGCCGCCGGGTTGACGCCGTCGTGCTCCACGCGCGCAACCTCAGCGCCACCGCGGCCACATTGCGCCAGGGCCAGCGGCAGCAAAGCTTGAGCGTGCAGCCTGGCGAGGTGGCGCAAACCTGGTCGCTCAGTGCGGCGGGTGGCGCGCCCATCGCCCCTGGCCGCTATGTGCTGCGGATCGACTACCGCGGCCGCGTGAACAACGAAGGCTCGGGCCTGTTCCATGCCGATGTGCCGAGCGCAGGCCAGCCGCGGCGCATGCTTGCCACACAGTTCGAATCGATCGATGCGCGCAGCGTCTTTCCGGCATTTGACGAGCCGGCGTTTCGGGCTGAATTTGCCGTGTCAGTGCGGGCACCCAAGGGCTTGACGGTGCTGGCCAACATGCCCGAGGTCTCGGCGCGCGCTGACCGCGGCGCGGTCGTCCACCGCTTTGGGTTGACGCCGCCGATGCCAAGCTACCTGGTCGCACTCTCGGTGGGCCGGTATGACGTGCTCACAGCTCGCGCCGGCGCGGTGCCGCTGCGCATCTTCACCGAGCCCGGCAAGCGCGCGCAGGCGGGCTACGCCATGAAGGCGACGCAGCAGATCGTGCCGTTCTACGGCGACTATTTCGGCGTGCCCTATGCGCTGCCGCGGCTCGACCAGCTCGCCGTGCCGTCTTCTCTGGAGGGCGCGATGGAGAACTGGGGGCTCATCATGTACAGCGAGTCGACCCTGCTGTTCGATGCCGCCAAGAGCAGCCCGCGCACACAGCGAAATGTGTTCGACACAGTGGCCCACGAGATTGCGCACCAGTGGTTTGGCAACCTCGTCACCGCCGCGTCGTGGGATGAGATCTGGCTGAACGAAGCCTTTGCGACCTGGCTCGCCAGCAAGGCCACGGCGCACTTCAACCCCGGGTGGCAAGTCCCGTTTGCCGACCGGCTCCAGCTGGATCGCACCATGGCGGGCGACGCCGGTGGCGCCACCCGCGCGATCCGCTCCGGCCCGGTCAGCGAGGCCGCCGTGGGCGATGTGTTCGACAACATCACCTACGGCAAAGGCGGCGCGGTGCTCGGCATGCTCGAGCAGTGGCTCGGCACCGAAGCATTCCGCCAAGGCTTGGGGGCTTACATGCGCGAACGGCGCTTCTCCAACGCCACGGCGGGCGACTTGTGGTTCCACATGGCCGCGGCATCCCAGCGCGAGGTGGCGGCAGTCGCCGGCAGCTGGACTGATCAACCGGGCTTTCCGCTCGTTGAGGTGGCAAGCGCATGCGACGGCGCCGGGCACACGCAGGTGAGCTTGTCGCAGCACCGCTTCAGCGACGGCGTGGCAGCGGCCGGCAACAGCGGCGCGCTCTGGCAGATACCCGTTGTGCTTGCGCGCGGCGACACCCGCGCGACCGTGCTGCTCAGCAGCGCGCAGCAAACCATCGAGCTGGCCGGATGCGCTCCCGAGCCGCTGGTTGCCAATGCAGGTGGCGTGGGCTACTACCGCGTCAAATACGACAGCGCCGGGCGCGATGCGCTCGCGCGCGCATTCACCCGCCTGGCGCCCGCCGACCAGATCAGCCTGCTGAGCGACAGCTTCGCACTCGCGCAGGCGGGTGAGGCCGACAAGGCCGGCGCGTCAGGCGCATCAGGCGCATCAGGCATGGCGGATTGGCTCGCGCTCGTCACACAGGTGCCGCAGGTTGACGGGCCGGCGCGCACCAGCCTCTTCGAGCTGGCCGGCAAAGGCTTTCGCTTTCTCGACCGCGCGATGGCCGGCACAAGCACCCAAGCCATGGTGCGCGCCGCGGGCCGCCGCTTGTTTGCGCCAGAGCTCGCCCGACTCGGCTGGAGCGACCGCCCGACTGACGACTCCGAGACGATCAAGCAACGCGCCACGCTCATCGAGCTGCTCGCGCGGTTTGACGACGCGCAAGTCCGCGCCGAAGCGCAAGCCCGCTTTGATGACGACGCTGCCGGCCGAGCGCCGCTCGGTGCGTCGATCCGCGCGGCTGTGCTGCGAGCCACGGGCATCGACGCCGATCGCGCGCGATTCGATCTGCTGCTGGCGCGCCTGAAAAGCGCCGGCGACGACGAAGACCGCTGGGTCTACGCCAGCGCACTCGCGGCCGGCAGCGACCCATCGCGCGTGCCCGAGTTGTTGACAGCAGCGATGGCCGGCGCGGTGCCGCCGAACATCGCGGTCGCGCTGCCCGGCATGGTGGGCGAGGCCTCGCCAAACGGCGCGCTGGCGTACGACTTCGTGATCCAGCATTGGGATGCGATGTCAAAGCTCGCCGGCAACTCAATGTTTGGTCGCCCCTGGTTGCTGCCGGGTACAGCAGGCGACTTCAACGACGACGCCCGCGCCACGCAATTGCTCGCCGACCAGCGGCGCCTTGCCGGCGAGATCGGCGACCAAGCAGCCGCGCGCGTTGCAGCGAGCATCAGGCTGTTGGCGGTGGTCAAGCAGCGTGATGCGGCGGCGCTGGAGACGGCGCTGCGCACCGCGGCCGGCAATAGGTGATCCCGTGCTGAACGCGTGCACCAGCCGCCGTGGCTGAATCACCGCAAGCCGCGTTCGTCCCGTCGGGCGTCACGCAGGCGACCATCGTTGCCGCGGAGTAATGTTCGCTGCATACGGTGGGGGTAGCGTCGCCAAGTTCGTGCTTGGGTAAGAGCGTTGGGGGGGGAACTCCCGCTTCCCCGCGCAGCGACCAACGCCGCCAGCAGAGACGTCACCGCGGTCCCGAGCCGACGGCTGGACGTGAGCCCCGTGAAGGCGCCGGCCATGCAGCTGGCTCGTTGAGCCTTGAACGCCGAATCCTGAGCGCTGGGCACGCTCGTGCAGTGAATCGTCGATGTGGTGAAACTCTCGACAGCGACCTCGCATGCAGCCTGGCCGAACACTCCACATCAGCAACAACGTCGACATGAATCAGCGGTGACAACCGCTGGCAAACGGCGTACGTCACCCTTCGAAAGCGAGCGCTTTTTTTCAGCCCAACTCACTTCGGCGCAGACAGAAGCGAATAACCTCGAAGTCAAACTTCCGGGCTGGGGACGCGCCGTTTGACTCGTCAGCTGGCACGCCTCCGATGGGCCGCCAACGCACCAATTTTCGGCAATATCCGGTCACGTCAAAACCACCGGGAGTGGCCAGCGATCAACTGGGCCTAGGAGCCACGCCGGCGGTTGTGCTGAAGTGCGCATCTGGTTTCCAGCCTGGATCTTGGCGATCAAAAGGAAGTTGACAAATAGGGCTGGATTGCCAATTTCACGACCGCATATTTGCACCACAAACCCGGTCGACATCAACCTCACGACAGGCAGCAACCATGACAGCCTACTACAACCAGATTGGATCGAAATACCAACTCTCACGCGCCGCCGATCCAGAAATAGCTGGCAGCATATCTAAATTCCTGTCGATCGCACCAAACCGACGATACATCGATATCGCGTGCGGCACTGGAAACTACACAGCGGCGCTGGCCCAAATCGGCGGGCACTGGGCCGGAATAGATTCATCAGAAGTCATGCTGTCGCAGGCGAAGGAACGCGCGACGGAAATCGAATGGCGATTGGCAGAAGCGTCAAACTTACCGTTTGAAGATGACGCTTTTTCTGGTGCAATTTGCACACTTGCCATCCATCATTTCCACTCTCTTGACCAGCCATTTCGTGAGGCGAGAAGAGTTCTCAAGTCTGGTGCATTCGTTTTGTTTACCGGCCTGGCAGATCAAATGCGCAACTACTGGCTTGGTCACTACTTCCCAGAAATGATGCGCAAATCGATTGAAGCGATGCCAACCGAAGCGCATTTGCACAGGTCACTTCATCGCGCAGGCTTCAACCGCGTGGACACATTTCCGTTCGTTGTGACCAACTCTCTGCAGGATTTCTTTCTGTACGCCGGGAAGCTGCGGCCCGAGATCTATTTGAACGAATCGGTGCGACACAACATCAGCTCGTTTGTGCGGCTTTGCGAACCAAGCGAATTGACCGCGGGGCTAACAGCTTTGGAGCAAGATATTAACTCTGGCGAATTCGAAGCTGTGCGCTTGCAGCACGAATCAAACGCGGGCGACTATGCATTCATTGTGGCGGATGCCGGCGCCTGAACTCTTAATAATCCCGCGCTCCCACCGCCTTTGACACCGCCAACTGAGTCACCGTTCGCGGGCTAAAAAGTAACCATCGCAAATAGCAGGATGCCACATGACAAATCCGGACGACCAGTGTTTTTCCAAAAATAAAGCGCCATAAAGACATGCAGCTCGAATCAATTTTTGTTCCTGAACTCAAATCATCAGATCAACTCGCCACACCTGCCGTCGCCAAAACAATCCAATCAAAATCATGAGATATATTACCCACACATTAATAATTGCCTCAGCCATCTTGGCCGGCTGCGCCTCGAAGCAGCCTGCCAGTGAGACATCGCCTGCAGTACAAGTCACCGCGGGCTCTTTGGCGCCGGTCAGCATCCCTACGGCATCAGCTCAGCGAATCGTGATGTCAATGACGGGGCCCAAACAGGTCACGGAGTCAAAAGACTGGGGCGAGTTTAAGCGCGAATGGAAAGATACGTTTTCAGAATATGCCAAGGCAGCCAACATCACGTTCACCTTCATCGAAGGGGATGCTCAACCTGCCGGACAAGATGGAACCATACTGGCCGTTAATGTGGCCGACTATCGAATGGTCGGCATCGGCGCTCGCATCATGATGGGGATCATGACTGGCAACGCCTATATTGATGCCCGAGTCAAATACATGAACCTAAAGACTGGAACAAGCTTCGGCGAGCAGCAGTTCAATACCAGCTCAAGCGCGTGGGGCGGGATATTTTCAAAAGTTACGCCGCAGCAAGTCGACAGCATCGGCTCAGACGTCTTCAAGAATTTCAAAGCGGCAGAGTAACCCGATCGAATCTTTAGAGAGTATTCGGGCAGGAAAGCTGATTCTTATCGAATCTGCAAACCATTCGTCAGGCGCAAGAATGCCACAAGCGGCCTGATTGTCCCTGGCGTCTCGCCCGCTCAAGGGCAACCTACGCTCCACTGATTTTGACGACCAAGCGCCCATGACGAAGTCGATGGGCGCGGCCTCCGATCACGCGGCGTTGCCGAGTTCGACATCGACCGCGACAACTCCGCCAGTTGATTACCGCACGTTGTTCCATGGGCCGTTCGGCCAAGTTTTTGCGCCCCAATCGATCAGCCGCTGGAGCGCTGGCTCCTCCACACCAATCTTGCGCAGTTCGGGTATCGCGCGGTACGTGTTCTTGCCTTGAAATTCACCTATTTCGAAAGAGCATACACCGCTACACGGAGAGAAGTCAGTACTGTTACGGGCCTGAACTTTGCTGTTGCCGGTGGCGCCAGCCCAATCCTGCGCACTGCCGTTGTTGGCGTCTTCCACAAAGTCTTCCACCATGGCCTGAGCCAAACGACCCCACAAGGGTTGGCCGACACCTCCCTGAGTGGCGGTCATTGTCTTGTTCCGAGCCGTACCGTAGTAGACATACGGCTGTGCGGTACGGAGATCTAAGCCTTCTTCAACACCATACTGGCCGTTGGTCTGAAGTTGACGCTGCTTGATCATGGTGGCCCAAAAGAGGTGACTCTGGTTCAAGGCTGAATACTGCCCCAACAGCTCAACATGGCTGTAGGTGTAGGCGAAATGCGAAGGCATTGTTACGCGGTACCCAGGGTTCAATATCATGTTGAGGTGATACCAGCTGTTGGATTCAAAAATGCCTTGCATCTCATTTTGCGTGAGGTACTTGCGCGCTGGATCTACCCCAGTGAAGTGAGGCGGACGATCAAAAACATTGCGTCCATCGGCATGCCAGCCGCGCTTCTCGCTCGCATCGATGCAGCGTCCGCCGGAGCAGATCGATTTGCCCACTTTCTGGGAGCGTTCTTCGAGTGCCTGGCCGTGATTGATCTCCCACAGTTTGACGGTAGCCCACGCGGTCAGCCCACGTTTGGCGACTTCAATGTTGTCCAGCGTCGACTTATCAATGCTTGTGCAGTTGCTGGTTGTCACCTTCGGACTTGGAATACTGAGCGAAGTCATCACCGCACCATTCAAAGCGCGGTATGGATCGGTGTTTCCAAGGCCATTGCTCACACAGGTCAGATCGCGCTGAAGCCACGTTTTGATATCTCTTGACAACCCACCCAGGTTGTCTGGCGTTGGGTTGGCCTTTGCGTCGTTGTACATCTTTTGGTAGAAAGGCATACCGACATTGCGGCCCTGGCTATCCTCATTGATTGCCGCAGCCGAGGTATCGAACGCATCGTCCGGATGGATCGGCGGCAACCACTGGTTCCACTCTGGCATGGGAAGGTTGATCGGCAATTCGCGCAAATTCAGTGTTTTGTAGCGATCGACCACGGCACGCACTTCGGTCAGTGATGTGCCACGAGGAAACAGGTAGGGCGCGATGTCGCTGGATTTGTTCAATATGGCATCTACACCGGCACCCGCCGCCCATTCGTATACGGGCCTGGCATCCATGCCCACGCCAGGCTGGTAGGCGGGATTCCACGGTCGCGCTTGCTTCACCACAGCAAAAAAGAGGTTACGAATATACGAGGCAATTTGCTCGCCCTCGACTTGTGTCAATCCGTGGAACTTGGAGCGCTGCACAATCGATTCATTCGAGAAATTGAAATACTTCAGGTCACGCCCGTCGACCGCATGACAATCGCTGCATGATGCTTTCATGCGCCCGCTGAATGATCCCTGGCCACCGCCTTTGCCATCGAGCAGATCGCGCGAGATGTCGTAGAGCTTGTTGCGCTGCCTCCACAACTCGGCTCCCTTCACAATATCGGTGAGATTATCGCGTGGTGCACGCCACTGCCTCGGGTCATCCAGCACCAAATCGGTGTTATTCAGAACCTTGCGGTTGATGTCGCCATATTCCAGAAAATTCAGGTCAATGATGCGAAAACCGATGCTGGGTGCTCGCGGACTCACGTGCTCGAACGTCACCGTGTTCATGCCGGGTTTGAGCCCGCTGATCGGCACTGTGAAACGCACGGTTCGGAACGCGCCGCCAATGCCACCGTAGTTTGCTTCGCCACCAATTATCTTAATTTGACCGTTGCCGTATACGTTGCCGTCTTCCGTGAAATGCTTCAATGCGATCGCAGCGCCGCCATTGATACGCACGGTTGCTTTGATCAACGACGTATTTTTGTTGTGAGCGATATCCTCGTATCCGCATGCGTTGCATCGCACGTACAGGTGGGTCATACGGGCAACGCCCTCAAGATTGAAACTAACCGTCTTCTTAGTGCCAGCGGGCCCCAATACTTCGATCGGCAAAGTATCTACGGGATCGTTTACACCGGCGCTGGTCGCGGTGACGGTGCGTTTGACAGTGGTGGCAGAATTTCCCGCCGCATCGCTGACGTTGTAAGACAAGGTGTAGGTACCGGCCGTGGCAGTATTCACTTTGCCCGACACTGCAATCTTGTTTGTGATGTTGCCGTCACGGTCATCCTTTGCCGTAGCGCCGGGATCGTCAAAATCACGGCCTTGTGCGATAGACAGGGCCGCACCGCCCGTGAGCGTAATGACGGGTTTCACCACATCGATTGGCGTGCCGTTCCCGGTCTTGGTGTCCCATACAGCACCGCCTGCTGCAGTGCGCATTACCAAGTTGGCGTTGGTTTGCATGACCAGCTTGACGGCATTGGATCCAGACGTACCGGTTCTCCAAACCGCATCGCCTGAGCTTGTGTATAAAACCAGATTACCGTCGCTCTGCATGGTCAATCGTTGACCTCGGGAACCGCTTGTCTTCGAATCCCAGAGCGTTGCACCAGCTGCATTGCGAAGAACAAGATTGCCATCACCTTGCACATTGAATTTGTACTGCCCATCGCTTGATACAAGGGCTTGACCGGCAGTCAGACTTTGGCCGGAACTCAGAATGTCCGATGCGTGGGCACTGGCTGACAGCATGACGCTGCTCAGAAGACTCATTTTCAGGAAGTGGCTCATGGTCGTAATTTCTTTTCCAATTCAGTGCTTAGCACAAGGTGATCTGGTGCCGCTGGGAAAAGGCACCGCTGGGCGAATGGTCGCCCCGGAAGGGTGTTCTAACTGCCAAGATAAGCCGGGCCTGCCACATTGAGGCTTCATGCAATGGGCTTTCGTTGGCGTGGCAGCTTTCGTTTCGATGAATCTGCATGGCATTTCAATGCGTCCGCGGGAACACCTCTGGAGTGAGGCATTCTGAACATATCGCGGCTTGCCATTTGTGAACATTGCCTCACTTCACGTCATCTGCGGCCAAACCCCCCGCGGACCAGGGGGTAGCGCAAAAGGTCCTCGGCCCTTCTCTTAAACCCCGCCACGGGCCTACAAAGGCTGCCCTGCAAATTCGCTACGCCCCGCATGAAAACTCACTTCCCGGCGTGAATCTTGCTGCCCAGAAACCTCGAGAACCATATTGCACTGGCCGGATTTCTGGGGGATTTGACGATGAGCACGCCGGACTTCTTTCGCTCGCGGCTGGACCAGATGATCGACTTGCGGCACCCGCTGGCGGTGCTGTCGACCCGACTGCCTTGGACCGCGATCGAAGCGGCCGTAGCGCCCAAGTTGGCCCACCGGGCCAAGCCAGCCAAGCGCGTGATCGGCGATGATTTAGCCGGCGCATTGGACGGTGAATTCGGCGGCGGCCTCAGCCCGGCCGGCCGCCCACGACTGCCCATCCGCTTGATGGTCAGCCTGCTGCACCTCAAGAACAGCTTCAACCTCAGCGACGAAGAGTTGGTCGAACGCTGGGCCGAGAACGTACAGTGGCGGGACTGAAGCGGCATGGACTACTGCGAGCCCCGCTTGCCATGCGACGCCACGCAGATCGGCCGCTTCCGGCGTCTGCTCGGCGAGGATGGCCTGGAGCAGTTGTTCAAGGCAACGATCGAATGCGCGGTCGACCTCAAGGCCGTGAGACCCGCCGATCTCGAGCGCGTCATCGTTGACAGCACCGTGCAATCCAAGGCCATCGCCCACCCTGTCGACAGCCGCTTGCTTGAGATCGCCTGTCACAAAGTCGTGAGTGCGGCCAAGCGGACCGACATCGCGTGCAAGCAGACCTACGCGAAGGAGAGCAAGCAACTGCGCCGCAAGGCCGGCGGCTACGCCCATGCAAAGCAGTTCAAGCGCCTGCGCAAGAGCGTCAAGCGCCAGCGCACGATCCTCGGCGTGGTGATGCGCGAGGTGCGGCGCAAGATGGATGCGGGAGGAGCCGCAGTGGCCGTAGGCGGCGCCCCGGCGAACGAACCCGGCAATGCGAAGGCCCTCAGCGACTTGGGGCTCTGGCTCGAGCGCGCCGAGCGTATCCGCACCCAGCAGCGCAACAGCAAAAACAAGCTCTACGCGCTGCACGCACCCGAGGTGGAGTGCATCTCCAAAGGCAAGGCCCGCAACCCCTATGAGTTCGGCGTCAAAGTCAGCCTGGCGGTGACGCACAAACAAGGCCTGATGGTGGGCGCGCGCAGCTTCCCCGGCAACCCGTACGACGGCCACGTCCTGAGCGCCCAGCTCGAGCAAACGGGCAACCTGCTGCAACACCTGGGGCGCCGTCCCAGGCAGTTGATCGTCGACCTCGGCTACCGCGGCGTGGTCGCCGACAACCCGGGTGTGCAGATCATCCACCGCGGCAAGTACAAGCCCTCAGCGACCATGAGAAGCGGCTGCTCAAGCGGCGCCAGGCGATCGAGCCGATGATCGGCCACACGAAGGCCGATCACCGGATGGACAGGTGCTGGCTGCAAGGCGCGGTGGGCGATGCGTTACATGCGCTGTCGTGTGCGGCGGGCTACAACATCCGCTGGCTGCTGCGGGCGATCATCCGTCTCGGCCTGAGAGGGCTTTTTGACGCCTTGTCGGCGGTGGCCGTGTGCATC